>JBMTIM010000105.1:0-2192 GCA_049437325.1 Acidimicrobiales bacterium | reverse complement strand
CGTCTGCAGGCGGGGGGCTTTCGCTTCCTGTACGTGATCGATGCGGTCACGCTCGTTGCTTCGATGCATCTGATCACGTTGGTGCGTTTCGGATTCGACTGGCCGACGTTTTCGTACTCGTACTACCTGACAGGCTTCTCGCTGGCGACGCTCATTCATCTGTCCGTCTACTACTTCGGCGGCCTCTACGAATACGAGCAACGCCTCGGTCGCCCGCCGTGGCTTCCGAAGGCCAGCGTGCTCACTGCGGTTGCCGTCCTTGTCAGCGCCGGGGTGGCGCTCGGCACCGGCCGCTACCTGATGCCCCGCGGCAATCTCATCGCCCTCTTCGTCCTTGCGACCGTCGTCGTGAGTGTCAATCGTTGGCTGGCCCGCCGGGTGCGTTCTCGGCGATTCATGGCTCCACGCGTGCTGCTGGTGGGTGCGCCGCCCGAGATTTCGCTCGCCGAGAGACACATCGACGAGATCGGCGGGGGTGCGCAGGTCGTCGGCCGCGCTCCGGACACGACGGATCTCCTGGCCGTCATCGACGACAGGAGCGTCACCGATGTGTTGCTCCTCAGCGGGGGTTCGCTCGAAGAGATCTACCCAACCCCTCTCGACGAGCTCGAGCGACGTCTGATCGGGGTCTATCGGCGGGTTCTTCCGGTCGACACCCTGTTGGGGTTGCAGCGAAGCCGTGAGATCGCAGGTATGCCGTTCGTCACGCTGCGGACCCACGCCGTGCCGACCCACCGACTCCGCCTCAAGCGACTGCTCGATCTGCTGGTACTCGTGCTCGTTGCGCCCGTTGCGCTGCTCGTGTTCGGCATTGTGGCGCTCTACGTGAGGGTCGCGGTCGGGCGGGGAATCATCTATTCCCAGCAGCGAGTCGGTCGCCGGGGCCGACCCTTCACGCTGTACAAGTTTCGCTCCATGATTCCCGACGCCGAACGCCGGACAGGAGCCGTCACCGCACGTGAAGACGACGAGCGGGTGGTGCCTGGCATGCGATGGGTTCGAGCATCGCGCCTCGACGAGTTGCCACAGATCTGGAACGTTGCCAAGGGCGACATGTCGCTGGTCGGGCCACGACCGGAGCGCCCCGAGTTCGTTGCCGAGTTCGAGCGACGGTTGCCCGGCTATGGCCGACGCCACGACATCCCACCCGGAATCACCGGGCTTGCTCAGATCCGCGGCCACTACCAGACCGATCCAGGCTTCAAGCTCGGTCATGACCTGCAGTATCTGGTCAACTGGTCACCGATTCTCGACCTGCTGATCCTGGTGCAAACGATCGGTGTGATGGTGCGCCGGAGTGCCCGTTGACCGCAGCTCCGATCGGCTCGATCTCGGTCGTCATCCCGGCGCTCGACGCAGGTGCGGCCATCGATCAGTGCCTCGATGCCGTACTGGCTCAGACCGACTGTCCACCGTTCGACGTGTGGGTCGCAGTCGGGCCGTCGAGCGACGACACTGCGGCTCGCGTTGATGCCCGAGCAGCAGCCGACCACCGCATCCGCCGCGTCGACAACCCCTCGGGTCGGACACCCAGCGGGCTCAACGCCGCCATTGCTGCGAGCGACGGGGAGCTCGTTGTGAGGGTTGACGCCCACGCACGGATCCCGCCCGGCTATTTCGCCGCCGTCGCCGAAGTGTCGTTCGTGACCGGAGCGGCCAACGTGGGAGGACGGCAAGTCTCGGTCGGTGACAGCGCATGGTCGAGTGCGATCGCCACCGCCATGACCTCGCGTTTCGGTGTGGGCCCGGCGGTCTTTCGCAGTGCGCGTGCCGCCGGACCGGCCGACACGGTGTACCTCGGTGCGTTCCGTCGCGAGGTCTTGGAGGCCGTTGGCGGCTTCGACGAAGCGTTCGTTCGCAACCAGGATTATGAACTCAACTGGCGGCTTCGCACTGCTGGTCATGTCGTGTGGTTCGACCCCGCGATTGCGGTCGAGTACCGACCGCGGGGTTCACTTCGCGCACTCGCCTCACAGTTCTGGCAGTTCGGCCGTTGGAAACGGAGAATGCTCCTGGTCAACCCGAGATCGGTGCGTCTTCGTCAGCTCGCAGCGCCATCGCTGCTCGTCGGCCTCGTCGCCTCTCTGGCGGTGGCAGCTGTCGGTTCACCGCTGGCGTTCGTGGTTCCCGGTCTGTATCTGCTTGCGGTCGTCGGCGGGGCGTGGCGTTGTGGTGGGCCGTCGAAACGTCGC
>JBMTIM010000104.1:0-2349 GCA_049437325.1 Acidimicrobiales bacterium | reverse complement strand
ACACCTCGATGAAGGTTCCGCACGGCGAGGTCGGCAAGGTCATCGACGTCAAGGTCTTCAATCGTGACGACTCTCACGAGTTGAATCCCGGCGTGAACCAGCTCGTCAGGGTCTATGTCGCCCAGAAGCGCAAGATCAGCGTGGGCGACAAGCTCGCCGGACGTCACGGCAACAAGGGCGTCATTTCGCGGATCCTGCCGATCGAGGACATGCCCTACACCGCCGACGGTCAGCCCGTGGACATCATTTTGAACCCGCTCGGTGTGCCCTCGCGCATGAATGTCGGGCAGGTGCTGGAGGCCCACCTCGGCTACGCAGCCCGTTGGGGCTGGGACATCGACGGTGAAGCAGTCGGCGATGTGCCGATTCGCGGAACCGAGTCCAAGACACGTCCGACCACCACCCCATCGACCTTCATCGCGACCCCGGTGTTCGACGGTGCGAAGTGGGACGAGAAAGAACTCGCCGGCGACAAGCCCGTGATCGTCGACATCTTGAAGAACCTCAATCCAGAGTCGACCGATGGCGAGACCCGTTTGATCCAAGACGATGGCAAACAGGTCCTCTACAACGGGCGCACCGGTGAGGCCTTCGACAACCCGATCATGACCGGGTACGTCTACATCTTGAAGCTCGCCCACCTGGTCGACGACAAGATCCACGCCCGCTCGACCGGCCCGTACTCGATGATCACGCAGCAGCCGCTCGGCGGGAAGGCGCAGTTCGGTGGTCAGCGGTTCGGCGAGATGGAGGTGTGGGCGCTCGAGGCCTACGGTGCGGCTTACCTGTTGCAGGAGTTGCTCACCATCAAGTCCGACGATGTTCTTGGCCGTGTGAAGGTCTACGAGGCAATCGTCAAGGGAGAAAACATTCCGGAGCCAGGCATTCCCGAGTCGTTCAAGGTGCTCATCAAGGAGATGCAGGCACTGTGTCTCAACGTCGAGGTGCTCTCGAAAGACGGCCAAGAGATCGAGATGCGGGAGCTCGACGAGGAGACGTTCCGAACGGTCGAGGAGCTGGGCATCGACCTCCAGCGACCCGAACGCGGATCCGACGAGGAAGACGCTGCCCGTGCCGCTGCTCGCGCAGCCCGTGGCTGAGGCCAGAGAGAAGAAGAGGGAGTAACCAATGCTCGACGTAAACGACTTCTCCAACCTGAAGATCGGGCTCGCCACCGCCGATTCGATTCGCATGTGGTCCAACGGTGAGGTGAAGAAGCCCGAGACCATCAACTACCGCACGCTCAAGCCCGAAAAGGACGGACTCTTCTGCGAGAAGATCTTCGGTCCGACGAAGGACTGGGAGTGCACCTGTGGCAAGTACAAGCGTGTTCGGTTCAAGGGCATCATCTGTGAGCGCTGCGGTGTAGAGGTCACCCGCTCGAAAGTTCGGCGCGAGCGTATGGGCCACATCGAGTTGGCTGCGCCTGCTGTGCACATCTGGTACCTGCGTGGGACCCGCTCCTGGCTCGCATATCTGCTCATGGGCACCGAGCCCAAGGAAGAACTCAAGGCCAAGCAGCTCGAGAAGGTCATTTACTTCGCAGCCAACCTTGTGATCTCCGTCGACGAGGAGCGTCGAGATGCCGATCTTCCGTCGCTCGAGGCCGATGTCATCGGTGAGCGCGCTGCGATCGACGGCGACATGGAGCTCGACTTGGCCCGTCGGAGTGAGGAACTCGAGGCCGAACTTGCCGAACTCGAGGGCGAGGGCGCCAAGGACACCGAGCTGAAGGCGGCTCGCCGGCAGGCCGACAAGGACCTGGCCGAAATCCGCGAACAGTTCGAGTTCGAAAAGGAGATCCTCGATCGGGCCTGGGACGAGTTCAAGTCCATGCACGGTCGCCAGATCATCGAAGACGAGATGCTGTGGCGCGAGCTCCAGGACCGATGGGGTGACTACTTCGACGGTGGCATGGGTGCTGATGCCATCGCCCGCCTCGTCGAGCACCTCGATTTCGACGACGAAGAGCAGAAGCTCCGCACCCAGATCGATCCACCCGAAGGGGAGAAGGGTCTCAGCGCGCAGCGCAAGCAGAAGGCCATCAAACGCCTCAAGATCGTCGCCGCCTTCAACCGCCGTGACGAGTATGGGCGTCGGATCAACGATCCACGAGCGATGATCCTCGATGTCGTGCCGGTGATTCCGCCGGAACTTCGTCCGATGGTGCAGCTCGACGGTGGTCGCTTTGCCACTTCTGATCTCAATGATCTGTACCGTCGCGTCATCAACCGCAACAACCGGTTGAAGCGTCTCCTCGACCTTGGTGCACCCGAGATCATCGTCAACAACGAAAAGCGCATGCTCCAGTAGGCGGTCGACGCCCTGTTCGACAACGGTCGCCGCGGT
>JBMTIM010000103.1:0-2682 GCA_049437325.1 Acidimicrobiales bacterium | reverse complement strand
ACGGCGGGGCCTTCAGGCCCCGCCGTTCCACCAGATCGCTCGACCGTTCAGGTCGGTCGGGTCAGGACTCGCTCCCGGGGAGCGTGATCACATCGGCGCCGGCTGCGCTTTGGCCCGCAAGCCACTCGGCCAGGTCCTCCTCCTCGTCGGAGGAGTAGTACGCCGGAGGCTCGTAGTCCGGCGCTTCGGTACGAATGTTGCGGTACTCCGCCATACCGGTACCGGCCGGGATCAGCTTGCCAATGATGATGTTCTCCTTGAGGCCGTGCAGCGAATCCGACTTGGACTCGATGGCCGCTTCGGTGAGCACCCGTGTGGTCTCTTGGAACGACGCGGCTGACAGCCACGAGTCGGTTGCAAGTGACGCCTTGGTGATACCCATCAGCATGGGACGGCCCTCGGCCGGCTTGCCGCCTTCCTCGACCACCTGACGGTTGGTGTCGGTGAAGAGCTTGCGATCGACCTGATAGCCGGGAAGGAAGTCGGTGTCGCCCGGCTCAGAGATCAGAATGCGCTTGGTCATCTGCCGCACGATCAGCTCGATGTGCTTGTCGTGAATCGACACGCCCTGATCGCGGTACACCTTCTGCACCTCGTTCACCAGGTACTCCTGCGTGGCGCGTACACCCTTGATCTCGAGCAATTCCTTCGGGTCGCGGGCACCCTCGACGATTGCATCGCCGGCCCGAACCTCTTGCCCATCGGTGACCTCGAGGCGGGTTCCCGAGGCGATCGTGTACTGATCTTCGTCGCCGTCGTCGGCGACGATCGTGATCTCGCGACCGCGACCGTCGTCTTCGCCCACTCGAACCACACCGGAGGTGCGGGCCAGGGTGGCCTTGCCCTTCGGAGTGCGAGCCTCGAACAGTTCGACCACGCGCGGCAGACCACCTGCGATGTCCTGCGCACCGGCGACGCCGCCGGTGTGGAAGGTCCGCATCGTCAGCTGGGTACCGGGCTCACCGATCGACTGTGCGGCGATCACACCGACCGCTTCACCGAGTTCGATCGTGCCGCCGGTGGCCAACGACATGCCGTAGCTCGCCGACGAGATGCCGAAGGCAGAGTCGTCGGTGAGCGGCGAGAGCACTCGGACCCGAGTGACGCCTTCGTCATCGCGGAGGGCTTCGAGGTCATCATCACCGACCATGGTGCCGCGCTCGATCGTGCGACCATCACTGAGCTCGACGTCGTCGGCCAGGACCCGACCGAAGAGGCGCGACTCGAGGTGGGTGCGCTTGTTGGCGGTGTCGGGCATGACGTCTTCGATCCAGATGCCCGGAACGGGTCCGGTGCGGTCGAATGGGTCTTCCTCGTTGATGATGAGTTCCTGGGCCACGTCGACGAGGCGACGGGTCAGATAGCCGGAGTCGGCGGTACGCAGCGCCGTGTCGACAAGACCCTTGCGGGCGCCGGGCGTGGCGATGAAATACTCGAGCATCTTCAGCCCTTCGCGGAAGTTGCTCTTGATCGGGCGGGGAATCATGTCGCCACGGGGGTTGGCGACAAGACCACGCATACCGGCGATCTGACGGACCTGCATCATGTTTCCGCGAGCACCCGAATCGACCATCATGTTGACCGGGTTGAACTGCTGGCTCTCGAGTCCGTCCTTCATCCGGTTGGTGACCTCTTCGGTCGCCTCGGACCAGACCTCGACCTCCATCTGCCGACGTTCACCGTCGGTGATGATGCCGCGACGGAACTGCTGCTCGATCTTGTCGGCCTGCTTCTCGTGACGGTCGAGAATCTCGCCCTTCTCCGTCGGAGTCGCAACGTCGTCGATCGAGACCGTGAGACCCGACTTCATTGCGAAATGGAAGCAGAGGTCCTTGATCGCATCGAGGCTGACCGCGACGGCTTGCTTGTCGAAACTACGAGCGAGCGTGTCGACGATGGTGCCCATCTCCTTCTTGCCGATCTTCGCGTTGACGTACGGGTAGTCGACCGGAAGGGTCTCGTTGAAGAAGACACGACCCACCGTGGTTTGCTCGTACTGCGCAGCCGCACCATTGGCGGGACTGATCATGAGATCGGGAATACGGAACTGGATCGGCGCGTGAACCGCAACGTCTCCGCGCTCATAGGCGGCGGTCAATTCGTCGACGTCACGGAATACGCGACCGGCACCGGTGGCGTCCTCGACCAGATCGGTGAGGTAGTACGCACCGATGATCATGTCCTGGGTCGGCGTGACCAACGGCCGACCGTTTGCAGGGCTGAGCACATTGTTCGCGCTGAGCATGAGCACGCGCGCCTCGGCTTGAGCCTCGGCCGACAGGGGCAGGTGTACTGCCATCTGATCGCCGTCGAAGTCGGCGTTGAACGCCGTGCAGACCAGCGGATGCAGGTTGATCGCCTTGCCCTCGACCAGCACCGGCTCGAAGGCCTGGATGCCGAGACGGTGCAGCGTTGGCGCCCGGTTGAGGAGCACCGGATGCTCCTTGATGACATCCTCCAGCACGTCCCACACCTGTGGTCGGCGACGCTCGACCATCCGCTTGGCCGACTTGATGTTCTGGGCGAGTTCTTCATCGACCAGGCGCTTCATCACGAACGGCTTGAAGAGCTCGAGCGCCATGATCTTGGGCAGACCGCACTGGTGGAACTTGAGCGTCGGGCCGACGACGATGACCGAACGGCCCGAATAGTCGACCCGCTTTCCGAGCAGGTTCTGACGGA
>JBMTIM010000102.1:0-2687 GCA_049437325.1 Acidimicrobiales bacterium | reverse complement strand
GGAACGGCTGCCACCTCTTCCGGCGTGCCCTCGGCCACGATCGAGCCGCCACCCGAGCCTCCCTCTGGTCCCAGATCGATCAACCAGTCAGCCGTCTTGACGACCTCGAGGTTGTGTTCGATCACCAGCACCGAATTGCCCTGATCGACCAACCGCCCCAGCACTCCCAGCAGCTTGCGAATGTCCTCGAAATGTAGGCCAGTGGTGGGCTCATCGAGGATGTAGATCGTGTGGCCGGTCGAACGCTTGGCCAGCTCCGACGCCAGCTTCACCCGCTGCGCCTCACCGCCTGACAGCGTCGGCGCCGGCTGGCCGAGTCGTACATAGCCGAGGCCGACGTCGACCAGCGTCTGCATATGTCGTGCGATCGGTGGCTGGTTCGCAAAAAACTCCAACGCCTCTTCGATCGGCATTTCCAAGACCTCGGAAATGTTCTTGCCTTTGAACGTGATTTCGAGGGTGTCGCGGTTGTACCGCTTGCCCTTGCAGACCTCGCACGGGACGTAGACGTCAGGGAGGAAGTGCATCTCGATCTTGATGGTGCCGTCACCTTGGCACGCTTCGCAGCGACCACCCTTGACATTGAAGCTGAACCGGCCGGGCTGATAGCCCCGGATGTTGGCCTCGGTCGTCTGGGCGAACAGCTTGCGGATGTGATCGAACACACCGGTGTACGTCGCCGGATTCGAACGGGGCGTGCGACCGATCGGCGACTGATCGATTGCGATGACCTTGTCGAGGTGCTCAATCCCATCGATTCGCTTGTGCAACCCGGGTGGCACTTTCGAGCTGTAGATCGTCTGCATCAGGGAGCGAAGCAAGATCTCGTTCACGAGGGTCGACTTCCCCGACCCCGAGACGCCGGTGACGCACACGAATTTGCCGAGCGGAATATCGACCGTGACGTTTTGGAGGTTGTTCTCTTCGGCGCCGATGACCCTGACGGCATTGCCGTTGCCGGCTCGGCGTGCCCCGGGCACTGGGATCGAGCGCTTACCCGAGAGGTATTGCCCGGTCAGGGAGTCTTTGTTTTTGAGAAGCTGTTTGTACGTCCCACTGTGCACGATCGTGCCGCCGTGCTCGCCGGCGCCCGGGCCGATGTCGACGATATGGTCGGCGACCTTCATGGTGTCCTCGTCGTGCTCGACCACGAGCACCGTATTCCCGAGATCCCGCATCCGGACGAGTGTTTCGATAAGACGTTGGTTGTCTCGCTGGTGCAAGCCGATCGACGGCTCGTCGAGCACGTACAGCACCCCGACCAGCCCAGAACCGACCTGGGAGGCAAGACGGATCCGCTGCGCCTCACCACCAGCCAGCGTCGCTGCGTTGCGTGACATCGACAGATAGTCGAGCCCAACGTCAAGGAGAAACCCGAGTCGAGCGTTGATCTCCTTGAGCACTTGCTCGGCAATGATCGTGTCGCGGTCGGAGAGTTCGAGTTCAGCGAGCGTCTTCGCCGCATCGGCGATCGACATCGCACAGAGATCACTGATGCTGTATCCATCGATGGTCACCGCAAGCGACAGTGCATTGAGGCGGGCACCATCACACTTCTGGCAGGGCACCTGCCGCATGTAGCCCTCGATCTGTTCGCGAGTCGCATCACTCTCGGCTTCGTCGTGCCGGCGCATCAAATATGGGATCACCCCCTCGTATCGAGCCTGGTAGGTGCGGGTGCGTCCGTAGCGATTCTTGTAACGAACCTGCACACGCCCCTCGACCCCCTTGCCGTGCAGGAGAAGATCGCGATGCCTCTCCGTGAGCTCCTCCCAAGCCACGTCCTGCGGGATGTCGTAGTCCTCACAGATCGACTCGACGAGCCGCGAGAAGTAGCGGCTACGACCGCCCGCCCACGGCTGAATGGCGCCATGTGCGATCGTCTGCTCGTGGTCGGGTATGACGAGACGAGCATCGACTTCGAACACCGTTCCGAGCCCATCACAGCGAGCGCAGGCACCGTACGGCGAGTTGAACGAGAAGTTTCGCGGCGCGAGCTCGTCGAATGACTTGCCGTCGCTCGGACGTGAGAGGTGCTGACTGAACACCACCGTCTCCGGGCTGCCTTCTTTGGGAACGATCTGCAGCTCGGCGATACCCCCGGTGAGATTCAGCGCGGTCTCGATCGAATCGGTAAGTCGCCGCTCGATCCCGTCGCGCAGCACAAGACGATCGACGACGATCGAGATGTCGTGGGTCTCGTAACGCTCGAGGTCGAGTTCATACTCCTCGTTCAGATCGATCAGCTCGCCATCCACGATTGCCCGAACGAAGCCTTGGCCGGCGAAGTCGGCAAGAAGTGTGTCGTATGTGCCCTTGCGACCCCGCACGACCGGCGCCACCACCTGGAAACGGAGACCTTTCTCCATGCCAAGGATCTTGTCGACGATCTGCTGGGGGGTCTGGCGTACCAGTTCCTCGCCCGTCTCAGGGTCGTGCGGGATACCGATGCGCGCGAACAGCAACCGAAGGTAGTCGTAGACCTCGGTCACCGTGCCCACCGTGGAGCGCGGATTGCGACTGGCA
This sequence comes from Acidimicrobiales bacterium, assembly GCA_049437325.1. GTDB lineage: Bacteria > Actinomycetota > Acidimicrobiia > Acidimicrobiales > Aldehydirespiratoraceae > UBA11606. The sequence continues at coordinate 161 of JBMTIM010000102.1, read as the reverse complement.
GACTTCTGATCGATCGAGATCGCAGGAGACAGTCCCTCGATGAAATCGACGTCCGGCTTGTCCATCTGGCCTAGGAACTGTCGGGCGTAGGCGCTCAGCGACTCCACATACCGGCGCTGGCCCTCGGCGTAGATGGTGTCGAAGGCAAGACTCGACTTCCC
>JBMTIM010000101.1:0-2777 GCA_049437325.1 Acidimicrobiales bacterium | reverse complement strand
GAACGAGACGACCGTCGTCGATGGCCAGCGAGTAGCCGCCACCCTGATCGCCGTGGGCGACCAAGACGCCGTCGTCGTCGACGGCGATGTCGACATCGATGTCGACTCGGAAGCTTCGACTCGAGATCAATTGCAACGAACGCCAGCGCTCGACGGTGGGCATCCCCGGTCGGAACACCGCCGGCTCGGCCAGTGCAGCGTTCCATGGTGGCTGCTGCATCATCTTCACGTAGTTGCCTTCGTCGAGCGGAAAGACCTGGTTGGCCCAGGCCGCTTGCTCCCACGCCTCCTGCAACTCCGCCAGCTTTTCGGGATGTTCGGCAGCAAGGTCCACGGTCTCGGTGGGGTCGTCGTCGAGGTTGTGCAATTCCCAGGTTTCGGTGGCGAACGAACGCCGGGGTTGGCGACACGTCACCGCCGACCAACCGTTGCGATAGAAGCCCCGATGACCGATCTGTTCGTAGTACTGCTCCGGATGGGTGGTGGGGGCATCGGCCTTGTGCAGCGTCGACACCATCGACGAGCCGGCCGGGGCGGGAACGGCCTGCCCTCGCTTCATGGTCGGCACGGTCACCCCGCAGAGTTCGGCGAGCGTCGGCAGCAGGTCGGTGACGTGCTGGTATTGCCTTCGTAGTTCACCGGGGGCCGTGATCCCGTCGGGCCAGTGGACGATCAACGGCACTTGGTGGCCGCCCTGATGGGTGTTGATCTTGTAGAGCCGGAACGGGGTACTCGACACCATGGCCCATCCCATCGGGTAGTGGGGCAGCGTGGTCGGGCCGCCCATGGTGTCGAGCTTGGGGAGGTCGAGGTCGACCGAGTCGAGGCTGTCCGCACGGGTCTGACTGACGAGGGTTCGGAAGTATGCCGAGGTCCCGAGCTCCTGTCCCTCGCGGGAACCGCCGTTGTCGGACGTGAAGACGATGATGGTGTTGTCCCACTCGCCCAACGCTTCGAGGTGAGCCCGCAGGCGACCGACGTTCTGGTCGATGTTGTCGACCATCCCTGCAAAGATTTCCATGTAGCGGGCGAACACGAGCTTTTCGTCGTCGGTCAACTCGTCCCACGGCCCGACCGCATGACCGGCCTCGTCGTTTCGGGGCGGGAGTCGGGTGTGGGGTGCGACGACGCCAAGTTCGAGCTGGCGTTCGAACCGGCGCCGGCGGATCTCGTCCCACCCGGCGTCGTACATGCCGCGGTACTTCTCGATGTCGTGTGCTTTGGCCTGCAGCGGTGCATGGACGGCGCCGTGCGAGAAGTAGAGAAAGAACGGTTTGGTCGGGTGCGACGCTCGAACCTCGTCGATCATGTGCAACGCCTGATCGGTGAGATCGTCGGTGAAGTAGTAGTCGTCGGGGTACTGATCGATCGGGAGGTGATGGTTGTCCTCGTAGAGCCGATGGGGCTGGTGGAAGTTGGTGAAGCCGTCGAGGATCCCGTAGTACCGTTCGAAGCCTTTTTGCAGCGGCCAACTGTGGCGGGGGCCGGCGTCGGACAGGTGGGCGTCTTTGCAGAGGTGCCACTTCCCGACCATGAGCGACGCCCACCCGTTGTCACGGAACACCTCGGCCATCGTGATGGCGTCGTCACGCAACTCATGCGCATACCCCGGGAACCCAGGATCGCTGTGAGCGACGTGCCCCATCCCGGCCATGTGATGGTTGAGGCCGGTCAGCATCGACGCCCTCGTCGGTGAGCACATCGGGTTCACGTGGAAGTTGGTGTACCGGACTCCACCGGCTGCGATCGCGTCGAGGTTGGGTGTGTCGATCTCGGAGCCGTAGCACGCAAGGTCGGCAAAGCCGAGATCGTCGGCGAGCATCACGATCACGTTCGGGGCACCCTCGGGTGCGGTCGGCACTGCGGGCCAGGACGGCTCGGAGGTCGAGAAGATCCGACCGACGTCGCCGCCGAATCCGTCGTATGCCTTCGGCGTGTCACTCACGATCCGAGAGTCTGCCGGGAGACGCGACGACGGCGCCACCTCGTGGGGCAGCACCGCCGTCGTCCGAATCCCCCAATTCGGACAACTCCCGCGAGGATATTGGGGGGTCGGGCGACCGGCTACCTTTCGACGGCTTTTCGTTTCGGCCCGCAGTGAGCCGTCTCGGCTGCTACGCGCCGGCCGGGAGGTGTCCGATCAGAGGGCAGTCGCTCAGGATGCGATGCGCGCGGCGAGATCGACGAGCCGGTTGCTGTAGCCCCACTCGTTGTCGTACCAGCCTGCGATCTTGACGGTGTCGCCCATCACCATGGTGAGGTCCGCGTCGAAGATGCAGGAGGCAGGGGAGCCGACGATGTCGGACGAGACGATCGGTGCCTCTCGGTAGTCCAGCACCGACGCCAGCGGACCGGATGCTGCTGCGGCCCGGAATGCATCGTTGACGGCCGCAACATCGATCTCACCGTGCACCTTGGCCACGAGATCGGTGACCGAACCACTCGGCACGGGAACGCGCATCGCGAGGCCGTCGAGCTTGCCTGCGAGGTGCGGCAGCACGAGGCCGATGGCGCGAGCGGCTCCGGTGGTGGTCGGTACGACGTTGACGGCGGCGGCGCGAGCGCGCCGCAGGTCCCGGTGGGGGCTGTCGACGAGCGCCTGATCGCCGGTGTAGGCGTGGACCGTGGTGATCATTCCCTGCTCGAGCCCGAAGGCATCGTCGAGGACCTTCACCATCGGGGCAAGGCAGTTGGTGGTGCATGATGCGTTCGACACCACATGGTGAGACGTCGGGTCGAATGCATCGTCGTTCACGCCGATCACGAACGTGGCGTTG
>JBMTIM010000100.1:0-2857 GCA_049437325.1 Acidimicrobiales bacterium | reverse complement strand
CCCGGCGGAACGAGCGAGCGTCAGATAGTCGAGTCCGACATCGAGCAGGAAGCCTTCCCGGACATCGATGCCTTCCGCCGACGCATCGATGCCTCCACGCGCGCCGATGCCAATGCATGGGTCGACGCCGAGGGCATCGCCCGAGCGCTCTTTCGTTCGCAGCCTGCGGCCAACCTCCTGCTGCTCGGTGTGGCGTACCAGCGGGGCCTGATTCCGGTGTCGGCCGCGGCGATCGAGCGAGCGATCGAGCTCAACGGTGTTGCCGTCGACGTGAACAGGCGAGCCTTCGAGACCGGTCGCGCCTGGGCCATCGATGCCACCCCGTTCACCGGCCTCGTTCCCGCCGCGGAGGTGGCGACCCCACCGGCCCCGACGCCGAGCATCCAGAAGATGATCGACCGAATCGCCCCCGGCGACCCCATGCTTCGCGACACGCTGGCGTGGCGGCTCCCCGAACTCGTCGCCTTCGGGGGAGACGGATGGGCGAACCGCTATGCCGACACCGTCGCACGGGTGCGCGCCGCCGAGACGACGCTGAGTGATGAGACACACCTCACCACTGCGGTGGCCACCCACCTCTGCTCGTTCATGACGTACAAGGACGAATACGAGGTCGCCCGGCTTCACAGCGACGCATCGGTGATCGCCGACATCGAGGCACGGTTCGGCACGGATGCCAAGATCACCTATCGCCTCAAGCCACCGACGCTCACATCACTCGGGTACGACAAGAAGATCGCGATCGGGCGACGCACCGGCGCGCTCGTCTTCGGGGCGCTGCGCCGACTGCGCGGCCTGCGGGGCACCGTCTTCGATCCCTTCGGCCGGACCGCTGAGCGCAAAATGGAACGCGAACTCATCGCCGAGTACGAGGAACTGGTCGCAGAGCTGTTGACCGGACTCACGTCCGACACGCTGGCCGAGGCCGTCCGCATCGCCGAACTCGCCGACCGTGTCCGCGGCTACGGCCATGTGAAGCTCGACAACGTGGCCGCCTACCGCAGCGACGTCCAGATTGCGCTGACCGCATGGCGTGGCGCAGGTTCGACGCAATGAACACCGCGCCGACCGATGACCCGGCCATTCTCGAGACCTGGATCGGTCGCACCCAGGAGCTTGGCGAGACGATCGACGTCACCACCATGAATCGCCTGGCGATGACCCTCGGACTCGAACCGACCGTGCGCGCCGGTGATCCCATCGCTCCCCTGTGGCACTTCGCCACCTTCATCGAGGCGGTACCGGCGGGCCGACTGGGCCACGACGGCCATCCCCGCCGGGGTGGCTTCCTTCCCCCGGTTGCACTCCCCCGCCGCATGTGGGCGGGTAGTCGCATCACCTTTGGTGCACCGATTCTCGCCGGGGTCGCTGCGACCAAACACTCGACGATCGAGAGCGTCGTCCTCAAGAACGGGTCGTCGGGGCCACTGTGCTTTGTCACCGTCCACCATGTCACGTCGGTCGACGGCGAGATCTGCATCGACGAGGAACAGGACATCGTCTACCGAGACGATCCTGACCCAGACACGCCACCGCGGTCAGCGCCACCCGCCCCGACCGATGCCGAACTCAGTCGAACGATCGTTCCTGATCCGACACTGCTCTTCCGCTACTCGGCAGCGACCTTCAACGGGCACCGGATCCACTACGACCGTGACTACGCATCCTCGAGCGAGGGCTACGCCGGTCTGGTGGTGCACGGTCCGCTGACCGCAACCCTGCTGGCCCAGCTCGCTACCGAGCACGGCGAGACGCTCACATCATTCTCGTTCCGAGGGGTGTCACCGCTGCTCGACACTGCACCGTTCACCATCCACCGCCGTGCGAGCGACACCGGCGCCGATCTGTGGGCGACCAGCCCCACAGGAGGTCTGGCGATGACTGCCCAGGCGACCTACCGATGATCAGGTCGGGGTCAGGGGGGCGTGGAGGCGAGTGGTTGCGTCGGTGATGATGCCACCTCGATCACCGATGGTGACCGAGCCGTAGCGACTTGCGAACACCGGTGGAAGCTCCCGATCGCCGGGGATCGACAACCACAACCGAAGCAGATGCCGGGGCCGGGACGGGTCGTCGACAAACCCTTCTCGGTCGTGCAGCACCCCGTGGTTGTGGACGAACTGCATGTCACCCGGTGCGAGTTCCATGGCGAGGTGGATGTCCGGATCGTCGAGGACCTCGTCGAAAAGATCGAGCGCGGCAATCAGTTCTGTATCGAGGCGGGGGGCAGCGGCGAACCGCTGTGCCGAGTCGATGTACTGGCGCTGGTAGATCACCGTGAGATGACCGTCGTGGCGGCTGAGCACCGGGATCTCGAACCACGGGTCGGCGTGGGGCGGTATTTCACCGCGCCGGTCGGTGGCGACCGGGTCGAACAATCGAGCCGCCAGGTCCGGAGCCCGCCGCTCGACCTCGGCGAACACCGTCTCGACACTCGCGAGCAGCGAGGCTCCTCCCTGCGCTGCCGGGGTGAGACAGAGCAGGCCGACAACATCCGTCGAGTCGGTATGAAACGACTGTCGAGCGTTGGTCTGATAGATGCGAGCCGTCGGGTCAGACGGATCACGGCCGAGATCGATCACATGCCCGAGTAGATGGCCCATTGCGTTCTGGCTCCGCAACGACCCCAGGTGGGCGCCGACCCCGAGGAACACCGCCGCAGTCTGACGACGGGTCATATCGGCAACGGGAAGACCGGTCCAGAGCTCGAAACCGAGCCCGTCGAGCAACCGTTGACGAAGTGCAAGCAGCTCGGGCCCAAGGCGTGGCAGCGGGAAGTCGTCGACGTCGATGGTCGGGAGATCGGCGTCGCCGTCGGCGTAGGGCGCCGAGGCCGCCACCAGTTCATCGATCTCCG
>JBMTIM010000099.1:0-2872 GCA_049437325.1 Acidimicrobiales bacterium | reverse complement strand
TGGGCGAGGATCTCGGCGTCGAGGTCGACCTGTCGGTGGTGCCGCTCAAGTACCCCGGTCTGCAGCCGTGGGAGATCTGGATCAGCGAGGCCCAGGAGCGCATCGTCATCGCGGTGCCGCCCGCCAAGCTCGAAGCGCTCCAGGCGCTCTGCGACGCATGGGACGTCGAGGTGACCGATCTCGGTCGTTTCACCGGCGATCAACGCCTGGTGGTTCGCCATGGCGACACGGGCGTGGTCGACATGCCGATGGCGTTCCTGCACGACGGCATTCCTCGTCAGGAGCTCGTCGGCGCATGGACCGACCCGGCTCCGGTCGAGGTCACCACCCCCGTGCCCATCGCCGCCCAGGTGCTGCAACTGCTGGCACATCCGAACGTCGCCTCCAAGGAGGACATCATCCGCCGCTACGACCACGAGGTCCGTGGTGGCACCGTAGTACGCCCCTATGTCGGCCCCGAGGCCGATGGCCCTGCCGACGCAGCGGTACTCAAGCCGCTCGGCACCGAAGGCTACAAAGCCGTCGTGCTCTCCAACGGCATCTGCCCGTCCGTCGGCCGCCACGACCCGCACGCGATGGCACTGCTCGCGATGGACGAAGCGGTGCGCAACCTCGTGGCCGTCGGCGGTGATCCCGATCAGGTCGCCGTGCTCGACAACTTCTGTTGGGGCGACCCGACCAAGCCCGACCGGCTCGGTTCGCTCGTTCGCGCCGTGCAGGGTTGCACCGACGGCGCTCGCACCTATCGGATGCCGTTCATCTCCGGCAAGGACTCGCTGTTCAACGAGTTCGATGGTGAAGCAATCCCCGGCACCTTGCTGATCTCGGCGCTCGGCCTCGTGCCCGACCTGCGCCGAGCGGTCGATTCGGCTGGCATGCAGATCGGTGACGACCTTTGGTTGGTCGGCGCGAACGAAGGCGCGCTCGGCGGCTCGCTTGCGTCGGATCTTTTCGATCTCGGCGCCACTCGGGTGCCCACCCCGCTTGATGATCCACTGCCGCGTTACCGGGCGATCCACGCGGCGATCTGCGACGGCAAGGTCACCGCGGCCCACGATTGCAGTGAGGGCGGCCTTGCGGTTGCCGTCAGCGAGATGGCGATCGCAGCGCGGCTCGGCGTGTCGGTCGAGGTGCCGCTCGACGGACTCGACCCGTTCACTGCGCTTGTCAACGAAGCGCCGGGTCGCCTCGTGCTCAGCGCGGCCCCGGAGCACCGGGACGCCGTAGGAGCGTTCCTCGGCGATCATGGTCGCCGCATCGGTGAGGTCACCGCCGGCGACGACATCGTCTTTCATCTGTTCGACCCTGCTCAGGGTGAGGACTCGAATCGTGAACCCATCCGGGTCCCACTCGCTGATGCAGTGTCGGCTTCGACGCACGGCCCGTCCGGACCAACCAAAGGAGCGACCGCATGAGCGTTCCGATCCTGATCCCGCACGCCTCCGGCACCAATCGCGATCTCGAGGCTGCCCAGGCGATCGAACTCGCAGGCGGAACCCCCACGATCGCTCACGTCAACGAACTGCGCAGCGGTTCGGTGCGGATCGTTGACCATGCCGCGATCCTCTTGCCCGGAGGTTTCAGCTACGGCGACGCACTCGGCGCTGGCGGTCGTCTGGCGCTTGAGCTGCGCACCTGGTTCGCCGACGAGCTCGCAGCCGCTGCCCAGGCATCTCGACCGATGCTCGGCATCTGCAACGGCTTCCAGGTCCTGGTGAAGGCCGGGCTGTTGCCGGGCCCCATGGGCGAACCTCGGTCGGTGACGCTCACGGAAAACGCCGAGGGTCGCTTCGAATGTCGCTGGGTCACGTTGCAGGTCGAACCCTCGTGTCGGTCGGGCTGGCTCGGGGCGGTAGGCGGCACGACGATCCGCTGTCCGATCGCGCATGGCGAAGGTCGGGTGGCGGTCAGCGACGACACCACAGCTGCTCGCCTTGAGGATGGCCTCGTCGCCTTCCGGTATCTGGCCGATGGTGCCCGCCCCACGAGCGATGTCCCCGTCGCCGCCGGCGGAGCGTACCCGGCCAATCCCAACGGCTCGGTCAACGACATCGCCGGCATCTGCGACGACACCGGCACCATCGTCGGGCTGATGCCGCATCCCGAGGATCATGTCCTCGACTGGCAGCGCCCATCGGGCCCCGAGGGTGGCTCCGGTCTGCCGTTGTTCGAAGCCTTTGTGGCCGCTGCCCGATGAGCGGTGGCTCGAGCACGACGGACTTCGGTCCCGGCCTCGCTTATCCGTTCACGGGCATCGAGGCCGGTGCTGTCGCCGGTCTCGGTCCCCTCACCGTCGGCAAGGTGCGCGACATCGTCGATCTCGGCGACACCCTTGCCCTGATCGCCACCGATCGCATCTCGGCATTCGACTATGTCCTGGGCACCGTTCCGTATCGGGGTCAGGTGCTGAACGAGCTCGCTGCGTGGTGGTTCGAACAGATCGCCGATCTTGTGCCGTCGCACGTCGTCTCGGTTCCGGACGCCAACGTCACGATCGGAAAGAAGTGCGACACGCTGCCGGTCGAGGTCGTCGTGCGGGGCCGACTGTCCGGCTCGACCTCTACCGCGCTGTGGACGCAGTACGACGCTGGTGCCCGCACGATCTACGGGCTCGACTTTCCCGACGGGATGCAGAAGAACGACCCACTGCCCGAGGCGATCATCACCCCCACGACCAAAGCCGAACAGGGCGGCCACGACGAACCGATCACGGAACTCGAGATCGTTGAACGTGGCGTCGTCGACGCCGAGTTGTGGGACCAGACGCGCACCGTTGCGCTTGCGATCTTCGAACGAGGACAACAGATCGCTGCTGAGGCGGGTCTGGTGCTCGTCGACACCAAATACGAGTTCGGTCTCGACGCCGAGGGGG
>JBMTIM010000098.1:0-2941 GCA_049437325.1 Acidimicrobiales bacterium | reverse complement strand
GGTGGTGCTGGGAGTGCGAACTCGCCTGGTGGTGCTGGGAGTGCGAACTCGCCTGAGGGTTCGCAGCCGTGAGTGAGCCTTCCCCTGTGGTGATCGCAGTGGATGAACAGTCGGCGGTTGCCATCGATCTCGATCGGTGGTCGACGTTGGCCGAGCGGGCTTTTCGATCGCAGGGCGTGGTCGCCGGGGAGTGCAATTTGTTGTTCGTCGATGACGACACGATCCTCGACCTCAATCGTGAGCACATGGGCAAGGAGCGACCGACCGATGTCTTGTCCTTCCCTCTGGACGGTGCCGACGCATCACACCCCGATGATCTCATCGGCGACATCGTGGTGTGCCCGGCTGTGGCGGCGGCGAATGCTGCCGACCATGCGGGCCAGGGCCATCATCACGGGACCGTCGACGACGAATTGGCATTGCTGATCGTCCATGGTGTGTTGCATTTGCTCGGTCACGATCACCAAGACGACGCCGAGGCCTCCGCCATGGAGGATCTCGAGCAAGAGATCCTGGCGTTGCATCACCGATGAGCACCGGCCTGGTTCTCGGCGTCGTCGTTGTGACCGTGCTTGTCTTCCTCGGTGCGGTCGTCGCCGCGGCGGAGACGGCACTGACCCGTATCAGTCGGGCCCGGGCCGGCGGATTCGACAGTGAAGAGCATCTGGGGACGCTGGCGTTGATCGATTTGCTCGACGAACGGGAGACATCACTTGCCCCGCTCCTGCTCCTTCGCATCGCTGCTCATGTGGCAGTCGTCGCCATCATTGTCTCGCTGGTGGCCGACCGCGCCGCCGGAGGGCTGCCACTCGTCGGTGCCGCAGCTGGAACGGTGATGGGTCTCTACGTGCTGTCCGAGGCCATTCCTCGTATCTGGGCGCTCCAACACCTGGATCGGGCGGCGCTCGCATCAGCTCGTGGGCTCCGGATCCTGTTGAAGGTTGCACCCCTGCGGGCGTTGACTCGCTTCTTCACCGGTATTGCCAATGTCTTGCTACCCGGGCCGGCCGGTGCCCCGGTCATCTCCGAAGACGAGTTGATCGCGATGACCGAAGCTGCGGCCGCCGGCGATGCCATCGACGTGGAAGAACGAGATCTCATCGAGTCGGTGTTTGCCCTCGGCGACACGATCGTGCGCGAAGTCATGGTGCCGCGCACCGACATGACCACGGCGACGTCAGAGAACACCGTGAGCGAGGTGATCGACCTTGCCGAGGCGAAGGGGTTCAGTCGCGTGCCGATCTGTGGACAGGGGGTCGACGACATCGTCGGTGTCTGCCTCGTGAAGGATCTGGTCCGGCTCGAGCGAAGTGGTGGCGGTGACCGACAGGTGGTTTCGTTGATGCGAAAACCCCGCTTTGTCCCCGAGACCAAACACGCCGACGATCTGCTTCGCGAGATGCAGGCGGGTCTGCACCATCTGTCGATCGTCGTCGACGAGTATGGCGGCACCGCCGGGCTGGTCACGCTCGAGGATCTGGTCGAGGAACTGGTCGGTGAGATCGTCGACGAGACCGATCGGGAAGAACCGCTGTACCGATCACTCGCCGGTGGCGATCTTCTGGTGCATGGTCGGATGCCGATCGATCAACTCGAGGGTCTCCTCGAGAAAGAATTTGTCGACGGTGACTGGGACACTGTCGGCGGTCTGATCTTCCACGACCTGGGGCACGTTCCTGGGGTTGGCGAGTTCGTCGTGGTCAACGGGGTGCGCCTCCATGTCGAAGCGATGGAGGGGCGGCGCATCACCCGCGTTCGGGTCGATCGCACGGACACGGCCGATGACTGACGGGTTCCGCTCCGGTTTCGTGACGTTCGTCGGCCGCCCCAACGCCGGGAAGTCGACACTGCTCAACCGGATACTGGGCCAGAAGGTGTCGATCGTTTCCGACAAGCCCCAGACGACTCGGACCCAGGTTCGTGGCGTACTTACGTCGAAGGACGACCAGATCGTGTTCGTCGACACCCCTGGGATCCACAAGCCGCGCAGCGCCCTCGGCACGAGCCTCAACGCGACCGCGGCACATGCCATTTCTGATGTGGACGTGGTCTGCTTCGTCGTCGACGCCACCGCGCCGTACGGACGGGGAGACGCCTATGTGGCACGAACGCTTCCCGATGACGCGGTCGTGATCGTCACCAAAGCGGATCTCGCCAAGCCCGAGCAGGTGCTCGAGCAACTTCGGGCCACGTCAGAGCTGTCGGCGGCAGCCTGGTTCCCGGTCAGTGGTCGCACCGGTGACGGCGTCGACGCGCTCGTCGAGTACCTGCGGAGCCGGTTGCCCGAGGGTCCCCAGTTCTATCCCGATGACATGGTGGCTGATGTTCCCGATCCGTTCTGGGTCGCCGAACTCGTCCGCGAGCAGCTGCTTGCCGTGGCCCGCCAGGAACTTCCGCACTCGATCGCAACCCGGGTCACCGAATGGGACTGGCCGCGTATTCGCTGCGAGATTCTTGTCGAACGCGAATCTCAGAAGGCGATGGTGATCGGGAAACGGGGTGAGAACCTCAAGAAGGCTGGAACCGCAGTCCGTCGCCAGCTTCCCGACGGAGCGTTCGTCGAGTTGTTCGTCAAGGTCGAGAAGAATTGGCAGCGTCGACCCGATTCGGTCCACGAACTGGGGTATTGAACCGGTTGGGTGGCTCAGCGTTACTTGCGCCGCTGAGATGCCATGGGACGCGAGGCGAGACGCGGTGGTGCGGCAGCGCGGCTGCGGTCGCGGCGGGTTGCACCGAGGAGGCGGGTGGCGATGAGGCGCGCGGGCGCGGCCGCCCCCCCGCACCTGCGCGCGAGCGCGTCGGCGAAGAGTTTGAGCGAGACCAATACACGCTGGCACGCGATCAACCGCGAGGCCGAGTTCCAGCTGCGCAAGATGAACGCCAAGGGTCGCGAGACGGATGTGATGCTGGAGCGGATGGCGGCGGCGCAGGTGCGGCGGCT
>JBMTIM010000097.1:0-2978 GCA_049437325.1 Acidimicrobiales bacterium | reverse complement strand
GCTGAACTGTCGCAGCGAGCGCTGAACTGTCGCAGCGAGCGCTGTAATGTCGCATCGAGCACTGCGATCACCGATACTGATGACCACGATGACCGATACCGGAGAACGCAATGACCGATCCTGAGGTGGCAACCGCCGTTCGCCGGTTCGACCTCGGCCGCATCCTCATTGCGATGGTTCTCGTCGTCGGTACGGCTGCGATCGTCATGCAGGACCGCTGGGAATGGGTGTTCGGTGCCGACGAGGCACAGACCCAGGATGTCGACGCACCGACAATCGATGTCGCCGAGATCGACGTCGTCACGGATCGACTGTTCCGCATCACCCCGGGGAACGGTTCCGAAGCTCGCTACGTCGTGCGTGAGCGACTGGTGGGGACACAGCAGACGACCGTCGGCACCACCTCGGTGGTCGGTGGCGACATTCTCGTGGACACCGTCGATGCATCGCGTTCGTCGGTGGGTGAGATCGTTGTGAACGTCGAGATGTTCACGTCGGACTCGGACCTTCGCGACAAGCGGCTTCGTCACGACGTTCTGGAGTCGACGCACTACCCGTTCGTTCGCTTCCAGCCGACAGCGATCAGTGGTCTCCCCGTCGAGATCGTGGCGGGTGAGCCCGTTGCGATCACGATCACGGGCGACCTGACGGTCAAGGAGACCACGTCATCGGTCGTGTTCGAAGGGTCGGTCGTGCTTCACGCCAACCACCTCACGGCAGAAATGTCGGCAGTGATCCGCGGATCCGAGTTCGATGTCGGCCCCATCAACATTGCCCGGCTCGCCCACACCGACGACGAGATCACGCTCGAGTTCGATCTTGTGGCTCACGAGGTCGACCTCGACAGCGAACTGTCCGGTTCACTGGACACCGATCTACCCCCGGACGAGTTCGCCGGTGGTGCGTTCGCAGCCGAGGTGCAACCCGTGCTCGAGGCGAACTGCGTCGGCTGTCACATCAGCGGCGGGCCGGGATGGAGCACGGTCGCATTCGACACAGCCGGTGATGCCGCAGCGATCGCCGACGACATCGCACTCGTCACCGGCGCAGGCTACATGCCCCCCTGGTTGCCATCGGATCTGAGCGTCGACTTCCATGGCGATTGGTCGCTCACCGATGAGGAACTCGCGACGCTGCAGGCGTGGGCGGCCAACGGCGGAGGACTCGACGTTGCTCCCGACACGGCACTGACGGCGACCGCAGAGCTTTTGAATCCGATCCGTCGGGACATCGTCACCAGTCCAGCGCAGCCCTACGTCGGCTCGCTCGACAAGAAGGACGATTACCGCTGTCAGGTCTACGAGGTGCCCGATCCCGAGGGGGACGGGACCTGGATCACCGGCATTTCGTTCGAGCCTGACCAAAAGAGTGTGGTCCATCACGCCATCATCAGTCGTGTTCCCGCCTCGGCGCTCGCCGAGATCGAGCGCCGTTCCGCCGAGGACGAGCAGCCTGGCTACGAGTGCTTCGTCGGGGAAGGGTTGACCAGTGACGGTGTCTACAGCATCGCTGGTTGGGCCCCAGGTCAACAGCCAGCTCACTATCCCGAGGGTGTTGGCATCTTTCTCGAGTCGGGCGACGTCATCGTCAACCAGATTCACTACCACTTCGATCACGAGACCCCGCCGGACCGATCGACGATCGTGCTGCAAACGGCAAGCCCGGAGGAGGTTGCGGCCGGGATGCGGCACATCGAGGGCCGCGCCTACACAACGCCTGCAGAAATGCCCTGCACGCCCGAGGAGCGTGCGACGGGCGCACCACTGTGCGAGCGGAGTGCGATGCTGTTGGAGCTTGCCGAACTGTACGGGCCGACCGCCGCATTGCTCCCGGACATCATGATTCGGTTCTGCGGTGGTGAACTCTCCGACTACGACCAACTCGACGGCACGGTGGCTCACAGCTCGTGCGACTTGCCGGCCGCCAACACGGGAACGATCTTCTCGGTACTCGGTCACATGCATGAGTTCGGCAAGGCGTACCGCATGACGCTTCATCCCGACACACCCGAGGAGATCGTTCTTCTGGACATTCCCGTGTGGAGCTTCGAGTGGCAGCTCAACTATCTGCCCGTCGACGACATTCGGATCGAGCGAGGGGACATCGTGCGATTCGAGTGCTGGTGGGACCGTTCGCTCGTCCATCTGGACGAGCCCCGATACGTGACGTGGAACGAGGGTACGGTCGACGAGATGTGCTACTCGTCGATCCGGGTCATTCCCGATCCGTAGCCGGAGGCGCTCGGCCGACGTCGCCTCGGTGGTCGAACTCAGCGGCTACGGGGCTGCCGAGTAGATGCCTCTCACGATGTCGCGACCGCGTGCTTCGAGGCTCCAGACCGAACCCTTGTCGCAGCCACGACCGCCGACGACCCGCATTCCCTCTCGCAGGAGACGGTTGACGACGTCGGGGATGAGGTCACCGTGGCTGCACATGACGAGGTCGCCGTCGCGCAAGATCTCCTGGCGAAGCATGTCGAGGAGCAGCACCGAGCGGGCACCCTCGGTGAGTTCGCCACGTTCCTCGACGACCAGATGTCGTGCTGCGGCCAACGGAGCGACGGTCTGGAGACAACGGGTGGCTGTCGACGACCAGACCGCTCGGAGGTCCACCTCGGCGAAGAACCCCACCAATGCCTCGGCCTGTGCACGCCCTCGCTCGTCGAGTGGACGGACGAGATCGTCGCCATCGTCCACGGCAGTGCGGCGTCCTGCGCTCCCATGGCGCACAAGATGGATGGTCACCGGCGAGACCGTAGCTGCAGCCGCGTCGAACGCTGCTGGAGCGACCTCTCTAGAGCGTCACGTGGGTGACGCAGATGTCGTCGCCCTGGGCCACCGAGGACGCAGTATCGGCACCACTCGGTCCGACCAGCTGGTTGAGCATGCCCTTGACGATGCCGCGATCCACTGCGCAGATCACCGGCTGCTCGACCACGGCATCGCCGAACGGGCAGTGCTCGGCGACGATCTGCAGCA
>JBMTIM010000096.1:0-3421 GCA_049437325.1 Acidimicrobiales bacterium | reverse complement strand
GCCGTTCGAGTCCGGCACCGTGTACATGAAGATGGGTGGTGGGCAGCAGTTCGAGTACAAGGGCGACGACGAGAAGACCCAGGCCGCAAGGCTCGACGATTTCTTCACCGTCGGCGATGTCGGTTACCTCGACGACGACGGCTTCTTGTTCCTCAACGATCGGGCCAACGACATGATCATCGTGGGTGGCCTCAACATCTACCCGGCCGAGATCGAAGGCGCGCTCGTTCAGCACGAGGCTGTCGGTGATGTCGCCGTGTTCGGCATCCCGAACCCCGACGTCGGTGAGGAGATCAAGGCGGTCATCGAGCTTCGTGACGGCTGGGAGCCGACCGACGAGACCACCGAGACAATCATGACCTGGCTGCGCGGCCAGATCGCGAGACAGAAGCTGCCCCGCTCGATCGACTACACGACTGAGATGCCCCGCGACCCCAACGGCAAGCTCTACAAGCGGCACCTCCGCGATCCGTATTGGGAAGGCCACGACGGGGAGATCTGACGAACGTCGAGCCACCCGGGGACGATGCGCGTTTTCGTTTGCGGTGCTCGACATCGTTCGTGACCCGACGAAACCGGTCCGAAGAAGACGCGATGCAGCGATCGGGGTAGCTTTACAGAATGTCAAAGCGAGTGATTGACGCTGCTGAAGTCGCACGGGCCCATACGTCGTTGGGGCTCACCACCGAGATCGCAGATCAGGGTGTCTACGAACGCACCGTGCAGCGGTTCCAGGAGCGCAACATCGCGCTCCCGACCTTTGCCGAGTTGGCCGACCCCTCGACCATCCCGTCGGCCCGCATCGCCCCGCTGGCCGGCCTCGACCGCAACGAACCAGACTCCCGCAACCTGTTCCGGGTGCACTGGTTCGGTCGGCTCGATGGCAGCGGTCCCCACGAGGTGCCCGACTACATCGAACTCCCGTCGGAGATGACCGGCGTCGAGGCCCGCATCCTGTTGGCGGTCGGCAACCGATTCCCGATGATCCGGGCCCACAAGGTGCTGGCCGCGTACTCGTGCCTCGTTCCGCGGCTCGTCACCGGACGGTTCGACCCGACGGCCCATCGAGCCGTGTGGCCCTCCACGGGCAACTACGCCCGAGGGGGCATCGCCATCTCGCGCATCATGGATTGTCGCGGCGTGGCCGTGCTCCCCGAGGGGATGAGCAAGGCCCGGTTCGACTGGCTTGAACAGTGGACTCTCGACCCGGCCAACGACATCATCCGCACGCCGGGTACCGAGTCGAACGTCAAGGAGATCTACGACGCCTGCAACGAACTGGAGCAGGATCCCGAGATCGAGATCATCAACCAGTTCTCGGAGTTTTCAAACCATCTCGGTCACTACGCCGTCACCGGACCAGCACTCGGACGCGTCTTCGAACACGCCACCGCCGGCCGGTCCGACGCCCGTCTGGTCGCCTTCGTCTCGGCGTCCGGCTCAGCCGGCACGCTCGGCGCCGGCGACTATCTCAAGGACACCTACGGCAGCCGGATCGTGGCGGTCGAAGCGCTCGAGTGTCCGACGATGCTGGAGAACGGCTTCGGCGACCACAACATTCAGGGCATCGGCGACAAGCACGTCCCGCTGATCCACAACGTGATGAACACCGACGACGTCGTCGCGGTGAGCGACCGTTCGACCGACGCGCTCGACGCCCTGTTCAACACCGATGCGGGCAAGGCCCATCTCGTCGATCGGATCGGGCTCGAACCGGCGCTCGTCGACATGTTGGTGCACATGGGCTACTCGGCGATCGCCAACGCACTCGCTGCCATCACGATCGCCAAGGACCGTGGCCTCGGTCGTGACGATGTCATCGTCACCGTTGCGACCGACGGCTCGGAGCTCTACGACAGCGAACGCGAGGAGTACCTCGCTCGCCACCACGCCAACGGCTACGACGCCGTGGCCGCAGCATCGGACTTCGCCCGTGAACTCGAAGCGGGCGACACTGCCCAGCACCTCGAACTCACCGAACAGGAGCGCCGCCGAGTGTTCAACCTCGGCTACTTCACCTGGGTCGAGCAGCAAGGCACGTCCTTTGAGGACTTCACCGCTCGCAGTGACCAGTCCTTCTGGGACGGCATGCGCCACTTCATCGGGGAATGGGACGAGCAGATCCTCGAGTTCAACGCCCGGACGGGCACCCGCGACAACGACTGACGTGACCTCGACCTTCGCCGTCCACGCCGACCGACTCGACACCGTCGTCGCCGCCGAGATGGCAGGGCTTGACCGTTCGACGGTGCTCGACAAGATCGAGCGACTCGACACCGCCGTGGCGGCGATCGACGGCCAGGGCTTCACCCCGACACCGTTCGGGCCCCAGTCGGCGCTCGCCGAAGCGATCGGCCTCGACGGGGCCGAGCTGTGGGTGAAGGACGAGACCGGCAACGTGAGCGGCTCCCACAAGGGACGCCATCTCTTCGGCGTCGCCCTCGGCTTTGCGTTGACGGAAACGCAACCCCAACGGCTCGCCATCGCCAGCTGCGGCAACGCCGCCTTTGCCGCCTCGGTCGTGGCCGCTGCGATCGGCCAGCCGCTCGAGGTCTTCGTGCCCGACTGGGCCGATCAGGCGATCACCGACCGCATCGCCGCCCACGGGGCAACGGTTGTGCGGACCGCACGCAATCCGGACCGCCTCGGCGACCCGGCGTATCACGCCATGGTCGACGCCGTTGCCGCCGGTGCGACGGCATTCTCATGCCAGGGCACCGACACACCCGGCACCGTCGACGGCGGCCGAACGATCGCCTACGAGATGCTCGAAACCCTTGGCGAGAATCGCCTCGACCGTCTGGTGATCCAAGTCGGCGGTGGCGCACTCGGTTCAGCAGTCGTCAGTGGCCTGCAGCGTCAACTCGGCGACACAGCTATGCCGGTGATCAACGCCGTGCAGCCCGAGGGCAACCATCCACTCGTCGTCGCCTGGAACCGGCTCGCGGGGGAACTCGGCGATGGGGAACCCACCACCAACGCCGAGCGAGCCGCTGCCGCCGAAGCGCTCGGTCGGGTGCCGGCCGAGCCCCGGCGAGCGATGCTCGCCCGGCTCGCCGCCGACCCTGATCGCTATATGGCGCCCTGGCCCACCGAGCCGGCGTCGTACGCCACCGGCATTCTCGACGACATCACCTACGACTGGCTGCCGATCGTCGATGGCATGCTCGCCACCGGCGGCTTCCCGCTCGTCGCAACCGACGACGACTTCCGCGCTGCCCATCGACTCGGCCACACCCACACCTCCATCCCGGTGTGCCCGACGGGTGCTGCCGGTCTCGGCGGGCTCCTCGCCCTTCAGCGTGATGTCGCCCCCGACCTCGCCGGCGAACGCATCGCCCTCGTCTTCAGCGGTCACCAGCGTCCCGGAGATCCGATTCCGAGCTGAGATTTGGTCGGCCGCTTCGGTCGACGTTCAGGC
>JBMTIM010000095.1:0-3449 GCA_049437325.1 Acidimicrobiales bacterium | reverse complement strand
GGACCAGTTCAGTGAGGTCATCGCTGCGCTCGTCGGCACCTGAGGCCTACGGGGGAGTGCTGCCCAACTGGAGCGGCACCGGCTCGGGGCGAGAAACTCGAATCACCACCAGATCGGTCGGCTCCTGATCCTCTGCCTGCGGGAGCGGGCCGATCCGCCGTCGTCGACCAACCTGCTGGATCAACAACCGCGAACCATCCGGCCCTTCGGCGATGCCCTTGGCTCGAACGGTGTCGTCGGGCAGACCGTCGAGCAGCGCGTGCAGTGCGGTGCTCGTGACCGGGCGGGGGAGTGGCACGATCTCGGTGCGGTGGGGATCGAGCAGCGACGGCGGTGGTGTCGCCGTGGCATCGCGTTCGCGACGAGTGCCGAGATCGAGCAGGGTCGAACCCAGGGATCCGTCGAGATCATCGACGACGGGCACGTCGGGTGCCTGGTCTGCCACGGCGGCTCGCACGGCGTCGCGCTCGTCGGCGGTGACGAGCTCGCTCTTGGAGATGATTACGAGATCCGCCGGCTCAAGCTGCCGCAGCAGAAGCGGCCGGGTGCGCTCATCGGCAAGTCGCTCGCGGAAGTTCGTGGCGTCGACCAGAACGACCACACCATCGAGGCGGAACCCGTCACTCTCGGCCCACGGCATGACCTGTGTGGGGTCAGCGACGCCGCTGAGCTCAATCACCACATGATCCGGTGGTGTGGGTCGGCGGCGCATGTCGGCAAGCGTGGTGCCGAGGCTTTCGGAGATGGAGCAGCACACACATCCGTCGGTGAGCTCAATCGTGTCGGCGGAACGCCGCTGGAGAAGCGCAGCATCAATGTTGATCTCACCGACGTCGTTGACCAACACGGCGATCGGGCGGTCGGTGCGACGCAACAGATTGTTGAGCAACGTCGTCTTCCCGCTACCGAGATACCCACCGAGGAGGGTCATCGGCACCCGACGTCCGTCCCACGGCGCGACGCCCTCGTCGAACAGCTCGTCGATCTCGTCGGCGGACATGACCGCACGATAGTTCGACCCATCGAGACCGGCGCCCTAGCCTCGATGACATGACGGACACCGCCGACCAGGTCTTCTTCAATCCGCTGGAGCCCGGGTACATCGAGAACCCGTGGCCCCACCTGGCGGAGGTGCGCGCTGCGGATCCGGTTCACCACCTGCTGACGGGCCAGTGGGGTCTCTTCCGCTATGACGACGTCTTCACGGTCCTGCGCGACCCTGAACTCAGTGTCGACGACGCCAACGCCGACCTCACCATGCTCGATCGCAGTCGGTTGCTGGAAGAGCTCGATGAGCTCGAGCCGAGCCGATCGATCCTGGGTATCGACCCGCCCGACCACACCCGGTTGCGTCGCCTCGTCAGCAAGGCGTTCACCCCCCGAACGATCCAAGCGCTCCGCCCGCGGATCCAGGAGATGGTCGACACGATGCTTGACCAGATGGCGGCCGATGGTCACGCCGACGTCGTCGATCGGCTTGCGTTCCCGCTGCCCTTCGACGTCATCGCCGAGATGCTGGGCATGCCGGAGTCCGATAAGGAATCGATCAAGATCTGGTCCGGCGACCTGGTCAAGACCCTCGACCCGGTGCTGACCGACGATGAGATCCTCGCCGCCCGGAGTTCGGCAGAAAAGATGAACGCTCTCATTGACGAGGTCATCGAATGGAAGACGGCGAACCCCGCCGATGATCTCCTCACGGCCATGATCGACGCCGAGGACGGTGGCGACCGCATGTCGAAGAAAGAGTTGCGCGACCAGGTCCAGCTCCTCTTCGTCGCTGGCCACGAGACCACGGTCAACCTCATCGGTACCGGTCTTTACGAGCTCCTCAAGCACCCCGACCAGCTCGCAATCATTCGAGACGAGGGGATGCCGGCATCTGCCATCGACGAACTTCTCCGGTGGGTGTCGCCGGTACAGATCAGTCGTCGTATCGCGACGGCAGACCTCGCCGTGCGAGGCAAGCAGATTCCGAAGGGCACATTCGTGCTCACCTCGCTCGCAGCAGCGAATCACGACCCGGAGTTCTGGGGCGATACCGCCGAAACCCTTGATCTTCACCGGGCGAACGCCGGGCAGCACGTCTCGTTCGGGTCTGGCGTGCACTACTGCCTCGGTGCATCGCTCGCGAAGCTCGAAGCCGAGGTGGCGATCGGGTCGTTCGTGCAGCGGTTCGGTCAGGTCGACATCGTCGGCGCACCGGTCTGGAACGGCCGGATCAACCTTCGCGGTCTTGCGTCGTTGATCGTCGACCTGACGTGAGATCAAGCCCCTCGTAGGGGTCGGGGTACGGAACCGGGTTCTGCCAGTCCTCGATCATGCGCTCCTGCAACGGCACCGGGACGTTGTGTCGTGTCGCGTCGCGATGCGAGATGTGAATGCTCGGCGGGATGCGGGGCTCGAGCGAACGCTGGTACGCCTCGGCCCCTTCCTCCATCCGCTTCCAGCCGTTGGAGAACATGTTTCCGGTCGGGCCAACGATATGACGCACGGATCGCTGGCTCGACCGGGCCTCGTAGCCAGCACGGCCGACCCTGCGTCCGCGCAGCTCGGCTCGGATCTCACGGAAGAACCGACGGATACGTTTCGTGACCACGGCCATAAGAAACGGTACCCCTCGCTCGACCGCTCGTCATCAGCGGAGCACACCCCCGTACCTCCTGCCAACAGGCGTCGCTCGGACGCGGGAGTGAGGCTACGATCGGAGCGCCTGTCCGCCCACCGGAGACCAGCGTGAGCCTCATCCACACCAGCAGCCTGCCCGACGTCGATATCCCCGAGATGTCGATCACCGACTACGTCTTCCACAAGGCGTCGGCCTACCCGGATCGCATTGCGGTTTCCGACGGGGCGGGAAACCAGTACACGTTCGCCGAGCTCGAGCAGGCATCTCGCAGCCTCGCCGGCGGACTTGCCGCCCGAGGCATGGGTCCGGGCACCTGCATCGCACTGATGGCGCCGAACCTGCCCCAGTTCCCGGTCGTCTTCCACGGGGTTGCGACTGCTGGCGCCACGCTCACGACGATCAACCCGACCTACGGTGCCGCCGAGGTCCGGCACCAACTCCAGGACGCCGGGGCGACCATGCTCATCACCATTGGCATGTTCCTTGAGGTCGCGCAGGAAGCAGTAGAGGGCACCGACGTCACCGAGGTCGTGACGATCGATGCCGCCGAGGGTTCACTTCCCCTCGCTTCGCTCATGGGCGACCCGATCCCGCAGGTCGAGGTCGATGTGCGCGATCACGTGATGGTGTTGCCGTATTCGTCGGGCACGACGGGCCTTCCCAAAGGCGTGATGCTCACCCACTACAACCTGGTGGCGAACATTGCGCAGATGGAGCACGTGCTCGTCTACACCGACAACGAGGTCGGCCTCTCGGCGCTGCCGTTCTTCCACATCTACGGCATGCAGGTTCTGATGAACGGCATGCTCACCAACGGTGT
>JBMTIM010000094.1:0-3500 GCA_049437325.1 Acidimicrobiales bacterium | reverse complement strand
GCGCCTCTGGCTTTGGTCGGGCTCAGCCGCCGATCCGGTGCTACCGGGCGGAATCCAGTGCCCTTCTGAACTGGACTCGTGCACGGTGAACTGCGAGCGAGGACTGAACTTCGGCACCGTCGACCTTCGAGACGCTGTCTCGGTCTGGACGGTTGCCACTCTGTCGCAGGGTCAGAGCGTCAGGTACGCAACAATTCGGGCTCGCATTTCGTCGAGCGATGGTGCGGCTGCGCCCTCCACTTTGGCCTGCTCGTCCCACCGACGCAGCGAAACAGCGGCGTCAAGGTGAGGCAACGCCGCAAAGGCTATGACCTCGTCGTCGGACATCGGTCCACCCTGGAGGGTGAGGGAGTGGACTGATGCCGACGACAGTTCGTCGTGGTACGACGGCTCCACTGCGCACAGATAGCGCTTTGCGGACACGTGAAGCTGCACCGGCATGGTGACGGCGTCGTCGAACCAATTTGCGAGGAATCGGGCGCCGACATTCTCGTGATGGAAGTCGGCACGAACTTCCCCGTCGTCGTCTCGTTCGTTTACCAAGAGATGGCCGATGTCGTGAAGGAAGGCAGCGAGCACGGTGGCGTCCCCGGCACCTTCCTCAATCGCGCATCCAGCGCATTGTGTTGCGTGCTCAATCTGCGTCACGGCCTCGCTGTACTTCTCGTCGCCACGCTCTTCGAACAGCCCGACCAATGCATCGGCAATCTCTGCGGGCTGCGCAAGTTCTCGCCATACCGGCATCGTGGCCATCAGATCACCTGCTTTCGGACCCAAGCCGCAAGGATCTCAATTGCGTAAACCAACGCGAAGATACAAATCAGCAGGCCACCAACGAGTTCGAATTGGAAGAGACGGGTTCCCTGCACGAGCGGGAAGCCAATGCCACCTGCTCCGACGATCCCGAGAACCGTCGACGCTCGAAGTGACACATCAAGGACGTACAACGAATGGCCAATGATCGCCGGCATCGCCTGGGGAAGTACCGATGTGAAGGTTTCCTGCAGACCCGAGGCACCGGTTGCGCGGACGCCATCGCGAGGCCCCTCTTTGATTTCCTCAATCGAGTCGGCGAACAACTTTGTGGAGAAGCCGTAGAGCCCGATGGCCAGAGCCAAAACGCCCGGCTGCGGACCGAGGCCCAAGGCAGCGACGAAGATCACCGCAACAATCAGGTCAGGTAGCGCACGGACGCCAAGGATGAACGAGCGGGCTGCGTTGTAGATCCAGCGGGCCGGTGCGACATTGCGAGCCGCCAGCATTGCCGTTGGGATGGCGAAGATCAGCGAGAGACCAGTCGCCGCAAAACCCATCTGGACGGTTTCAACGAGAAGCTCGCCCCAGCGGTCCTCCCACCAATCCATGTTCCTCGGGATCAGGTTGTTGAAGGTCTCGGGAATCTGCGGAAACCCCTGGACCATCTCGATGAATGACAGATCGGGGACAGTGAAGGCCAGGATCAGCATGGCCAGGCAGGAACTCCCGAAGACCCAGGTGACGATGCGGTCCCGGTTCCAGGGTGGGCGGAGCGCCTCTCGGTCGAACGGGAGCTCAGCATTCGCCCCGTCAGCGGGGCGGAAGTCCTCTGCCTCGACCGTGTGGCCGAGACCGAGGGTGGCGAGTACGCCTTTCTTCTTGGGTCCATCGTCGTGGCCGAGGATGACCGCCCGGACCCTGCTCGAGATGATCTCGACGATGGCGATCAAGACGATGATCACAAGGGTGACACCGAGCAATTGCTGATAGTCGAGGCTGCCCTGGTGGGCTCGAATCTGCAGGCCGATCCCGCCAGCCCCCACGAGGCCCAGCAGCGTTGAAGCACGGAAGTTGATATCGAGTCGGTAGAGCGAGATGGCGATGAACGAAGGGATGACCTGCGGGAGGATGCCCGTGGTGATCTCCTGGAGTCGACCGGCACCGCTGGCGACGACGCCTTCGCGCGGCCCGGTATCAATCTGCTCGATCGAGTCGGAGAACAGCTTGCCGAGCATGCCGATCGAGTGGAGCCCGAGAGCAAGCACGCCCGGGAGCACACCGATCGAGTACACCCGAACGAAGATCAGGGCAAGGATCAGCTCCGGCAGGGCACGGGTTACCACGATGAATGCACGGGCCGCGCCACGGACGAAGCGGTTCTTGACGATGTTGTTCGCCGAGAGAAACGCGATCGGAATCGCAAGGAAGACACCGAGTGCGGTGCCGGCGAACGCCATCAGAAAGGTGTCGAGCGCCGCCTCCCACACGAGCCGCGGCTCGTCGATGCGCGGTGTCCACATCCGGTTGAGCAGGTTGATGATGTCCTGCCGCTCGGTCCAGAAGGTCAGCGGGTTCACCCCGATGTCCCACATGCTGTAGAGACACCCGACGATGAAGACGACAAAGGTCGCAGCGAGGAGACTGCGACGCCGCGAGACAGGCGGCCTGAGTTGTTGTTCGAAGCCGGAAGTGACCATCTCGGAGACGCCCTTGGGCTCGGTGGTGGAATCGGATTCGAGGAGCGTCATGAGAGGTCCGTCACCGACGTGACGTATTCCGAGATTTTGCGGCCCTCGGGGTCAAGCCGTCGGTAGACATCCATCACTCGCTCTTGCGTGAGGTCATCATCGACCGGGCTGTCAAGCACGATCTTGCCGTCTTGGAGACCGATGAGCCGGCTTGCCCACCCCATGGCGAGGTCGACCTGATGCAGGCTGCAGAGAACGGTGATCTGGTCTTCGACGCAGGCTCGGAACAACACGTCCATGACCTGGCCTGAGATCTCGGGATCAAGCGAGGCAACCGGCTCGTCGGCGAGGACGATCTTGGGCTTCTGCATCAACATGCGGGCGATCGCAACGCGCTGTTGCTGGCCGCCCGACAGCGTGTCGGTGCGCTGAAAGGCGCGATCGCCAAGCCCCACCCGTTCCAGCTGGGTGAGGGCCTCCTCGCGGAGGCGTTTCGGGTATGAGAGGACGCCGAAGCGAGGTCCTCGTAGCCGACCAAGTGCGCCGGAGAGCACGTTCTCCAAGCACGACAAACGACCGACGATATTGAACTGCTGAAAGACGAAACCGACCTTGGTGCGCAGTGCCCGAAGCTCTGCGCTCTTGAGTTGATCGACGCGTTCGCCGAGCACGGTGACCGACCCCGCTGTCGGCTCGTGAAGCCCGTTCAGGTGTCTGAGCAGGGTCGACTTGCCAGATCCCGACAGGCCAATAATGACGCAGAGTTGGCCCTCGGGCACCGAGAACGAGACGCCGGCGAGGGCGCGAACCCGCCCGTTGTCGAAGGTCTTGACGAGGCCCTCGACTTCCACCACCGGGGGGAGATTTGCATGGTTCGGAGTGGGGCGGATTGCGCCCTCGACGTCAGTCATGGTTCCTCAGCTCCTCAGCTCGCCTGGCACTTCGCAGAGCCGGTGAGCTCGCAGAGCTCACGGATCGGGTCGTAGTAGGCGTCGTCCCCAGCGAGGTAGCCCCAGAACGGGCCGTCCGAGAGCGGGCAGTCGTCGGTGCTGTCGC
>JBMTIM010000093.1:0-3978 GCA_049437325.1 Acidimicrobiales bacterium | reverse complement strand
TCGCCGTGTGGCGCGACTTCCCGCTGCAGGAGCGTCTCCGCGAGGAGACAGGGCTCGTCACCCACATCGACAACGATGCAAAGGCACTTGCGCTCGCCGAAGGGTGGCTTGGCGCAGCCGTTGGGGTGAGCGACTATCTCGCGATGGTGGTGTCCACCGGTGTGGGCGGGGGCATCGTCTTGGGAGGTCGCCTGCTCGACGGGGCCGATGGCAACGCCGGCCATATCGGTCATGTCGTCGTCGAACCCGACGGTTTCGAGCTGCCCGGGCACACCCGCGGCGTGCTCGAGGCAGAGGCGAGCGGTACCGCGATCGCGGCGCGTCTGGGCGTTCCTGCGGCCGAGGCGCCGGAAGCCGAACGGCGCCGAGTGGGCACGGTGGTTGGACGGGCTGTCGGATCCGTTGCGAACCTGCTCGATCTGAAGCTGGCGGTCGTTGCCGGGTCGGTTGCCCTCGGCTTCGGTGACGTGTTCTTGCGGGCTGCCCAGGCCGAGGTCGACCGTGTTGCGACGCTCCAACACTCGAGCGGGACTCGGATCGTCGCTGCTGCGCTCGGAGCGGACGGGCCGTTGGTGGGCGCAGCAGCTGTGGGCCTGCGTGGCATCGGGCAGGATGTGGGTGGCCTATGACACCCATTCGCACCGTGTTCGGCGCGCTTCGCGTCCTGATCTCCCGACCATCGCTGTGGGCGACAGCGATCGTGCAGGCTCGCCGTTTCGTCCCCGACGGATGGTGGCGACGACCCCCGTTCTTGCCAGTTCCCGACGCTGAGCTCCTCGCGTTCCGGGCTTCGACGCAGTACGGCGATCCGCAGCACCCGGCATCGGCTGAGGACCTGGTGGCGTGGTTGGAGTGGTGTCGAGCCGAGGCCCGGCGCTGACGTGTCTCGCTGGTCCGTCCTCCGCCGGGGCGGTGATGCAGCCACGCTCCATGCATTCGAGCCGCCACCGGTGGAGAAACCCTGCCTGGTCGTCGCTGAACTCCAACGCCCGGCCCTGGTGCTCGGAAGCACGCAGAAGATCGAGATGGCCGACCGAGTTCGCGCCCACGAGCATGCACTCGACATCGTTCGCCGACGCAGTGGTGGGAGTTCTGTCGTGTTGGTGCCGGGTGGACACATTTGGCTCGATGCCTGGATTCCTTTCGGCGACCCGCTTTGGACCGACGATGTTGCTGCGGCGGCCGTTCCTCTCGGAGAGGCGTGGCTGTCGACCATGACGAATCTGGGCTGGACCGGTCTGCGGGTCCATACCGGTGGAGCAGAGGCTGCGCCTTGGTCAGACCTGGTGTGTTTCGCCGGACGGGGTCCGGGGGAGGTCATCACCGCTGACGGCCGCAAGCTTCTCGGCCTGAGCCAACGCCGGACCCGAAACTGGATTCGTCTGCAGTGCCTGGTGCATCGTCGCTGGAGCGCGGCAGATGCCCTTGCCGGACTGTCCCTCAGCGAAGAGCAGCGGTGTGTCGCCGAGATGGCGCTGAGGGATGCAGTTGCCGTTGTCGGCTCGGTCGATGAGGCGGCCGTGCTCGACGGTCTGCTCGCAGCACTGCGCTAGCCGGCGACGGCCCTGGTTGGGCAACGCGATCGAGGAGCGACGTGGGCTTGTTGCATCGCGTTGCTACCGAACGCGCGTTCGTTCGCGCGGAACGTGGGGGAATTACTTGTCAAATGGGGACTAGAGGAGTAATGTGGAGCGAAATGGAGGGGAAGGGAGGTTCTGTGAGGACCTCCAGGCGCTCAGCGCCGACTGCCGCTCCGACAACGGTGAACAACGAGAACGTGAGAGGGGGGATGACATGGCACGCTTCGTGGGCAATTTCGAGCACACGATCGACGACAAGGGCCGCCTCATCCTGCCCTCGTCATTTCGACCCAAGCTCGCCGATGGGGCCTACATCACTCCTCTCGATCACTGCTTGGCCATCCTCCCGACCGAAGAGTTCGACCGGATGGCCGAACGACTCGAGGCGCAGGTTTCCGCTGGCGAGGTCGAGGTGAATGCCCTCCGACACTTTGCAAGCCAAGCCGACGAGGTGACTCCTGACTCGCAGGGTCGGGTTCGGCTGCTCCCGCATCTGCGAGAACTCGGCGGTCTCGACCGCACAGTCATCGTCACAGGCGCCCTTCGTCGGATCGAGATCTGGGACATCGGACGGTGGAACGACCTAGGCACTGCCGGCGCCGAACAACTCGCGAACGCCATCGAGAAAGGGCACGGCTTCGGCCCCTGAGGCCAGCACGCCCGCCATCCAGCTCTCACCCACAAGACAGACCACGAGACAGACCACGAGACAGAAAGGACCACCTCAGCCACCCGACACGAACACCTCGATCATCTGCAGTCTTCCGATCAGCAAATGGAAGACCCGTACTCCGCCCGCTTGCCATTAGTTCGACCGGGGAGACATCCCGGCGAGCGCCGCCGATCGGGAGACTGTAGATGAGCGAGCCGTTCGCTCGAGCCCGGCTGGTCCATCATGACCGCAGCAGGCGACAACTCTCAGGCCAATGTGCCGGCATCGAACCACGAATTCGAGCATGTCTCCGTCATGGTCGATGAGGTCGTCTCGGTACTCTCCGAAATCCCCCCCGGTGTGATCGTCGACGCCACCCTCGGCGGCGGCGGTCACACCGAGGCGCTCCTTGCGGCCAGTGCCGAGGTGTCGATCCTCGGGCTCGACCGCGACGAGGCAGCCATCGCAGCCGCAGGCGCTCGCCTCGCGCCCCACGGTGAACGGGTGCGGCTGTGCCACACCCGTTTCGACGGGATCACCGACGCCGTGCGGAGCATCGGTGTCGATCAGATCTCGGGCTGCTTGTTCGATCTTGGGGTCAGCTCTCCACAACTCGACCACGCCGACCGTGGGTTCAGCTTCCGCAACGATGGGCCCCTCGACATGCGAATGGACCGCAGCGGTGGTGCTACCGCAGCGGATCTTGTCAACGGAGCGGACGAGCGCCACCTGACCGCGATCCTTCGCCGAAACGGTGATGAGCGTCATGCACCTCGCATCGCCCGCGCACTCGTCGCGGCTCGTCCGATCACCACCACTGCGCAACTGGCGGAGATCGTTCGCGACGCCATTCCTGCGGCGGCCCGTCGTACCGGTGGCCATCCGGCTCGCAAGACGTTTCAGGCGATTCGTATCGAGGTCAACGGCGAGCTCGAGATCCTCGAGGACGCCCTGCGGCAAACGCTTGCGCTCCTTGCTCCCGACGGACGCTGCGCCGTTCTCGCCTACCACTCGGGCGAAGATCGCATCGTCAAACGAGTGTTCCGTGATGCGGCCGGCGAAGGTCCGAGACCGCGCCACGATCTTCCCGCTCCTCCCGGCAGCGAAGCCTCCGTCTCACTGCTGTGGCGCGGCGCAAAGAAGCCGTCGAGCGGCGAGATCGAGCGCAATCCGCGTGCGCAGGCAGCGCGGTTCCGTGCGGTTCAGAAACTGGGGCTGGCTGCCTGATGGCTGCGACACCTGCGACCGCACGTCGCTCGGGGGCAGCTGCTGCCCGGTCCCGACCCGTAGCCCAACCCAAGGCGCGCCGCGCCTCGCTGCGGGTCGTTTCCCCACCCGCTCGGTCTGGGGCACTCGTCCCGATGAGCGTGGTGATGGGTGGAGTCTTCACTGTGCTCTTCGCAATCGCAGCGGTGCAGGCGGTTCTCGTTCAGACGCAGGCCCGGATCGATGCCCAGACGGCCGCGAACCTTGCGATCGTCGAGCAGATCGATGCGCTCGATGCCCAACTCGCATGGATCGAGTCACCTGCCGGCATCGAGGCGTGGGCAAAGGAAACAGGCCTCGTGCGCGCTCCGGGTTACATCATCCTCTCGCCGGTGGGAGAAGGGGCGCTGGCAGCTCCGGTCGTCGCCGATCCGTTCGCGTCCAAACGCCTCATCCACTCAGGTGACGAGGGGACGAGCGGATGACCGGACGCCGTCGATCGCGCCCGTGAGGCCGGTGAGATCGCCGACACGGGCGCCG
>JBMTIM010000092.1:0-4209 GCA_049437325.1 Acidimicrobiales bacterium | reverse complement strand
CGACGAGACGGCGCGATATGCGCTCGGTCTCGTCGACAACCCCGGCGAGGTGGCGAGCCCATGACCACCAACTTCGCTCCGAGTCGCTTTCGAGAGGATCCGGACGACCCGTGGTGGTTCGTCATCGACCCGCTGCTGATCCTCTCCACCATTGCCATCACGGTCATCGGAGTGCTGCTCGTCTACTCGGCGACCCGTGGTCCGGCGACCGACCTGACGCCGGCTGATTCGTCGTTCCTCGAGCGGCAGGCGTTTTTTGCTGTGGCTGGGGTGGGATTGGCGGTCGGTGTCTCGATGGTTCCCATCGATCGGCTCCGAAGCCTTGCGAGCGTGGGATATGTCGGCGCGGTAGCACTGCTTTTCGGCGTCCTGCAGTTCGGGGTGACCGTGAACGGCTCGCAGGCCTGGTTCCGCTTCGGTGGGTTCTCGTTTCAGCCGTCCGAACCGGCAAAGGTCGTGTTGATCTTCACCCTGGCTTCGTTGTTCAGCACCGAGCGGGTGGGCGTTGGCCGGTTGGCGGCAGGGCTGGGACTGACGTTGCCGCTGATCGTGCCGATCTGGCTGCAACCCGATCTTGGGACCATCCTCGTCTACGTGGTGATCACTGCGGTGATTGTCCTGATGAGCAACATCTCGACGCGGTTGATCATGTCGCTGTTCCTGATTGCGGTCGGTGTGATCACACTGATCTTCACGTCTGATGTCCTGGCCGACTACCAGAAAAGTCGGCTGACGGTCTTCGTGCTCGACGACGAGGCGGTCGAGGAGCTGGGTGAGGATGCGATTCGGGTCGCCTACAACGCTGAACAGTCCCAGATCGCCATCGGGAACGGCGGTCTCACCGGGCAGGGCTTGTTCAACGGCTCCCAGACGACGTCGAACCTCGTGCCTGAGCAGCAGACCGACTTCATCTTCTCGGTGGCGGGGGAGGAGCTCGGTTTTGTCGGGGCAGCATCGCTTTTGGCGCTGTTCGGGGTCGTCGTCTTCCGGATCTGGCGAGCGTCGGCCCGAGCCACGGACGAGTTCGATCGATTGCTGGCAGTCGGAGTGATGGCGATGTTCGTGTTTCAGGTGTTCCAATCAGCGGGGATGACGATGGGGATCATGCCGGTCACCGGCATCCCGATGCCGCTGGTTTCCTACGGTGGGTCGTCGATGTTGACCTCGATGATTGCGCTTGGCCTCGTTCTCGGAGTTCACAAGCGCCGGTTCGACTTCACTCGCACCTGAGCGAGCATCACCCATCCGCTCGGACGCGCCGATAGCCTGAGACCACCATGTCGATGGCGCGTGCTTCGTTCGACGGGCCACTGTGGACCCGGCTCGAGTCACTGCTCCCGCAGGTGCAGAAACCCGCCCGATACATCGGGTGTGAGGACGGCATGCAAACGCCGGAGCACGGACCCGGCATCGTGTCGTGGCTGATGACCTATCCCGATACGTACGAGATTGGCTTACCGAACGCCGGGTTGCAGATTCTCTACGAGATCATCAACGAACGGCCGGACGGAGCCGCCGAACGGTCGTACGCCCCGTGGGTCGACCTCGAGGCCCTCATGCGTCGAGACGGCATCCCGTTGTTTTCGGTCGACACCCACAAACCGGCCGGCGACTTTGACGTCATCGCCTTCAACTTGAGCGCTGAGCTCACGTATACGAACCTCGTGAACTGCATCGACCTGGCCGGGGTGCCGATCCACGCGGCGCGCCGGCGTGATGACGACCCATTGATCGCCGTGGGGGGCCACTGCACCTACAACCCCGAGCCCATCGCCGAGTTCGTGGATTTTGTGGTGCTCGGTGACGGTGAAGAGGTGGTTGGGGAGATCACCGAACTGCTGCGTGAATGGAAGCGGTCGGGCAAGAATGCCGGTACACGCGAAGGGGTTCTGCGCGAGCTCTCCAAGATCCCCGGTGTGTACGTTCCCTCGATGTACGAGGTGGACTACGACGGTGCGTTCATCGCTGCGGTGACGCCCCGGTATCCCGACATCCCCGAAAAGGTCGAGAAACGGACGGTTGCCGATCTTGCGGATTGGCCGTACCCCAAACAACAACTCGTACCGCTGACCGAGGTCGTCCACGACCGGCTCGCCGTGGAGGTGTTTCGCGGCTGCACCCGTGGTTGCCGGTTCTGTCAGGCAGGCATGATCACCCGACCGGTTCGAGAACGTCCGGCCGAGCAGGTCAGTCGCATGATCTCGGAGGGGCTGAAGCGCACTGGCTACGACGAGGTCAGCCTCACGTCGTTGTCGACCGCCGATTTCTCGGGTATCGAAAAAGTCGTCGGTGACACGGTCAGTGACGCTGGTGTCGGTCAGGTGTCGGTTGCACTTCCCTCTCTGCGGGTCGATGCCTTCACCGTCGGTATTGCTGCCGAGTTGCAGCGAGCCCGTCGAACCGGCCTCACCTTTGCTCCCGAAGCCGGGACGTGGCGCATGCGCCAGGTCATCAACAAACTCATTCGAGAGGAAGATCTGTACGGCGCAGTCGAGTCTGCGTACAGCCAGGGCTGGCGGCGGATGAAGCTGTACTTCCTCACTGGCCTCCCCACCGAGACCGACGAGGACACGCTTGGGATTGCCGAGCTTGGCCGCAACTGCGTCGAACTCGGCCGGAACCACCACAAGTCGCCGTCGGTGACGGTGTCGGTGGGTGGCTTCGTGCCGAAGCCGCAGACGCCGTTCCAGTGGTTCGGGCAAAACACCGAGCCGGAACTCAAGCGCAAGATCGAGCTCCTCAAGGACGATCTGCGTGGGGCAAAGGGCGTGCAACTCAAGTGGCACGACACCCGAGCTTCGCTTGCGGAGGGAATCACCAGCCGCGGCGATCGGCGGCTCTCCGCCGCCATCGAGTACGTGTGGCGCCATGGCGGCACATTTCAGGAGTGGTCCGAACACTTCTCGATCGATCTCTGGCTGGAGGCGCTTGCCGCCTGTGGTTTGGATGTCGAGTGGTACGTGTATCGGCATCGCACCGAAGACGAGGTGCTCCCGTGGGATCACCTCTCAGCCGGTCTTCACAAGGACTTCCTGTGGCAGGACTGGCGTGATGCGCTCGAGGAACTCGGCCTCGAGGACTGCCGGTGGACACCGTGCTACGACTGCGGCGCGTGCACCGGCTACGGAATCGAGCATGTGGTGGCATCGGCCACACCGCCAGCAGGCGGAAGTCAGGGGACGGGTGTCGACCTGTCGACTGGCGGCGCGGTTCCGGTCATGTTGCAGGCGAAGCAAACCCTGCGGGAAGGGACGCTGGCGACAGCGTCTCCCGGAGCGCGTTCATGAGGCTGCGGATTGCGTTCAGCAAACACGGAAAGGTCCGCTTCACGTCGCATCGCGACGTCGCTCGGATCTGGGAACGTGCCCTCCGTCGCTCCGAACTGCCGGTGGCCTACAGCGAGGGCTTCAACCCTCGACCGAAGCTCTCCTTCGGTCTCGCACTCTCCACCGGCCACGAGTCGAACGGCGAGTACATCGATGTCGATCTCGACCCTTCACGAGTCGCTGATCTCGACATCGACAGCCTTGCCGGTCTGCTCACCACGCATCTCCCAGTGGGGTTGACCGCAACCGGAGTGGTCGTTGTCGACCGCCGGATGCCGTCACTGCAGCAAGCAGTCACCAGTTGTACCTGGCAGATCGACGTCCGTGACGTCGACCCTCTCATCGTCGAGGCGTCGATCGATCGGCTCCTCGGCTGTGACGAGGTCACCGTCACACGCGAGCGCAAAGGCAAGGAGGTCACCGATGACCTTCGACCCGCAGTGCTGAGCCTGGCCGTTGTCTCGCCTCTCGAAGATGGAGTGCGGCTGATCGCCGAACTTGGAACGCAGCCCCGCTCGGCTCGGGTCTCCGAGGTTCTGTCAGCCCTCGATCCGCCGCTCGTCGAGCACAGGGTCCTCCGACTTCACCAATGGATTCAAACCGACGATGGCCGACGTGCCGACCCGATGGCGGTCAGCACAGCCTCGTCCGCGCCGCTGGGGGTGTCTGTATGACCCCTCATGCCGTGCCCCGAACGAAAGATATGAACTATGGCCGACGAACAGGCCCAGACCCCGAAGCCCGCGCCCGAGGCCAAGAGCCCGAGCGACAAACCCAAGATCGGCGACAGTCGACCAGCGCCACAGGTTGGTGACAGTCGGCCCGCTCCCAGTAGCGGCCGCAACCAGAGCAATCAGAGTTCGGGCGGGGAGGGTCAGCCGCC
>JBMTIM010000091.1:0-4307 GCA_049437325.1 Acidimicrobiales bacterium | reverse complement strand
GATCGTGCTGGTCGTCGACACCGGGATCGTGCTGGTCGTCGACACCGGGATCGTGCTGGTCGTCGACACCGGGATCGTGGTGGTCGACACGTCCGTTGCGGTGGTGGTCGGCGCTGGGACGGTGGTCGTTGCCAGTGCTTCCGTCGACGTTGTCGTCCGAGCGCACGACGTCAGCACCACGGCTGCGGTCACAACGGCTAGCACGGTTCTGGGTGTCATCTGCTCCGGTGACCCTTCGTTCGTGGCCGGTCTTGGCCCTGGCGCCCTGCTACGCAGTCTTGCCACGTGATGTGAGGAGACCATGAAGAAGTCGTTACGGGTGTTCCGACACCGGATTGGCGATCGCGCGCCGCAAGAACCGGTCGATCACCACCGACCGGACATCCCAGTTCGTTTGCGTTTATGGCGTCGCCACTCGGCGACGGGGGCTCAGAACAGACGCCGAGTCATCATTCGGCCAAGAACCGTGGTGTTCGTGGCTGCCATCCGTTCCTGAACCGCAGGGTCTGCGAAGTTCGCTGCAGAGGCGGCGAGCAGCGCATCCATCGAGTCTGCCCAGGTGACAACGACACCGCTGAACGGTGACGGCCCTCCGGCAATCACCTGCATCGCCGCCATGCCGGCTGCCCCCGCTTGGAGGTGACCCCAACTGAGGGCCATGTTCGACTCGGTGTTCTCGTCGCTTTGGGGTGGCCCGGCCAGGTACAGGATCGTGCCATGGCTCGCGTCACGAGACCCGAACTCTGCCTGCCGGCGCATCAAAGTCCGGCGCTCGACCTGCGTCCCGGTGTCCGCCAGCAGCTTCAAGAGATCGCCGTCGGCGTAGATGGCTGCATTCAGTGCCATTGCTGCGTCGGCGGAATCAGTCTCGAACGCAACCAAGACCTGACCGGCCATTTCGCCACCCATCACGACCTGATTCGCCATCACAGACATGGCACCGAGCGACCGGAGGCGTTCACCGGCCCATCCTGCGCCGGCCTCGGCAAAGTGATCCGGATTCGCCATCGTGGTGGCGACTGAATAGATGAATGACATGTTGTCCCCCGGTTGTACGTGCTTTGTCGGCATTGATGCCTGCTTGAACCAAACCACGTTTTCTGGTTCAGCGCCAGGGGCCGTCATCGGCAGGATTGCCAGTCCAGGCACATTCGTGTCGCTCGTGAGGACGCCACCACAACAGCCACTCCAGCGGCCAGGGTGGGTTGCGTGGCGACCTAGTCTTG
This sequence comes from Acidimicrobiales bacterium, assembly GCA_049437325.1. GTDB lineage: Bacteria > Actinomycetota > Acidimicrobiia > Acidimicrobiales > Aldehydirespiratoraceae > UBA11606. The sequence continues at coordinate 3,081 of JBMTIM010000091.1, read as the reverse complement.
GGCCGTGAGCAACGACGCATCGTTTCCCGACTTCGTGTGGTCGATCGGTGAAGAGGGGTCCGACCCGATCGTCATGCGCCAAGGCGAGCGGTACCGCCAGGATCAGTTCGCAGCGTCCGGGCACGACCGCCACATGGCCGATGATCTTGCCGCAATCGCCGACCTCGGTGTTCAGATCGTCCGATACGGCACGCCATGGCGAGTCGCTGAACCGCACCCTGGCATCTACGACTGGTCTCGGTGGGATCAGGCGTTCGCCGCCTGTCAGGACGCCGGGCTCGAGCCGATCGTCGAATTTCTTCACTTCGGGCTGCCCGACCACTGCAACGGCTTTGTCGAACGGGCGTGGGTCGATCGTTTCGTCGACTACGTCGGTGCCTTTCTCGAGCGGTACGACTCACCCCGGTGGTTCACGCCGGTCAACGAGCCCGGTATCACGGCCCGGTTGTCGGCCCGGTTCGGTGTCTGGAACGACATGGTCGCCACGGTCGAGGATCATGCGCAGGCGCTGGCCAACGTCGTGCAGGCCAATCTCGAAGCCGTCGAACTGATCCGATCCGACCGGGAAGGATGGTGGATCGGATCCGAAGGGTTCGACGTACCTGTCGACGTGGCGACCTCACCGGGAAGCGAAGCAGAAGCTCAACGCCAGCGAGCGCTCGGGTGGCTTGTGTGGGATCTCCACTTCGGGATCGAGCCGGGGATTCCCGGCTACTTCGATCATGTCGAACCCGGCCAGCTCGACCGCATCCGGGCACTCACCCCCACCGATCGACTGGTCGCAGGCCTCGACATCTACCCGATCTCGATCACGGCGATCGGGGGTGAACGTCCCGACTGGACACCAGCCGATCTGGTCCGGCTCGCCGCCGACGAGATCGAACGGTGGCACGACCGCTACGCCCACCCCTTCTGGATCGCAGAGACCTCCAACCTGACCCTTCCCGTCGATGAGCAGATTTCGTGGCTCGACGAGTTCGCACAGGCGCTCGGGCGACTCCGAGCGGAAGGGCGGCCCGCTCGCGGGTTGTGCTGGTACAGCCGAGGTGACCAGTTCGACTGGCAGACCGCGTTGATCGAGCCAGTCGGGGCAGTCACCGAAGTTGGACTGTTCGACACGGACCGGCATGCACGACCGGTCGCGGCCCGCTTCCGAGAACTCGCAACTGCCGGTCCACCGCAGTAAGTCTGCGATCGGGATCGACGGTTGCTTGTCGAGTTTGATCGATCGTTCCGAGCCTCGATGCTCGAGGTCAGGTCGATGCAAGCTCGTTCATCGTTGTTGCCAAGTCGAAGTCGAGTTGGCTGATGCCCCCGACGTCGTGCGTCTCCAACGCCACCGCCACCGTGTTGTAGAGGTTCGACCACTCGGGATGGTGGTTGATCCGTTCGACGTGGATCGCCGAACGGATCATGAACCCGATCGCCTCGACAAAATTCGGAAAGGCGAACTCGCGGCGCAACATTCCGTCCCGGTACTCCCACCCGTCGAGGTGCTGGAGGAGTGAGCTGATTTCAGCCGCATCGAGCGCTCGCAGGTTCTCGGCCATCAGGGCCTCCTTCGTGCTGAGGGCCGACGACGTTCGTCGACGGCAGGAGCCTTGGTTCCGACACTACTGCCGGTGTGCACGCCGACTGAACGAGAGCCGGCGATTCGCCCATGGCCTTTCGCAGTAGTGGAAATCACCCGCCACACTGGTCACGTGGGCGAGCTTCCGATTCTCGATATGACTTCCTTCCGGCACGATCCGGACGGCCCGGCGGCTGCTCGGTTCGTCTCCGACATCCTCGCTGCTGCACACGGACCAGGGTTCGCCTACCTGTCCGGGCATGGTGTCGACCCCGCCCTCGACGACGGAATCTTTGCCTCAGCACGTGCCTTCTTTGCACTACCGGCCAACGACCGAGAGGCGATTGCGATCGACCGATCTGCCGCCTTTCGCGGCTACACCATGCTCGGCGCCGAGATCACCAACGGGCGAGCCGACTGGCGTGAGCAGATCGACTTTGGCCCAGAGCAGGACGCGCCACCCGCCGATGCGTTGCCTGCGTGGCGCCGCCTCCGCGGACCGAACCAGTGGCCTGCCTCGCTGCCGTCGATGCGCCCGGCTGTGCTCGACTGGATGGAGGCGCTGACCGGCGTCGGTCTGACTGCGCTACGGGCACTCGCTGTCGGGCTCGGGCTCGACCCTCACCATTGGGACATCGACTTCGTCCCCGACGCCGATGTGCACCTCAAGATCATCCGCTACCCGGCACCCGCACCCGGCACGACAGATCAAGGCGTTGGTCTGCACACCGACAGCGGGCTGCTCACGTTCATCCTCCAAGACCAGGTCGGAGGCCTGCAGGTGCAACTCGGCGACCGTTTGGTCGATGCGCCTCACGTCGCGGGGGCCTACCTGATGAATCTCGGTGAGACCCTCGAGACCGCCACCGACGGGTACTTGAGAGCAACCCCGCATCGAGTCGTGAGCCCACCGACCGATCAGGACCGGGTCTCGATCGCCTACTTCTTCAACCCACGATTCGACGCACCCTTCGAGGCAATCGACCTTCCCCCTGCACTCGCCGCAGCGGCGCCCGGCGCCGACCATGGTGGCGTCGGCCTGTCGGCGTATGGCGAGAACAACCTCAGGATCCGGCTCCGAAGCCACCCAGACGTAGCACGACGTCACTACGCCGACTGCACCTGAACCCGGGGTAGATCCGTGCTCAGATGATGATCTCCACGGCGGCAGCGAGCGTCCACGCCCAACCGGCTACTGCAGCCACGACGAGCACCGCAGCGAAGACCTGATCCTTGCGCGTGGCATCAATCCGCTGGCGCTCAGGCCGCGCCGTTCGACCGGCGATCAGGACCGGGACGATCACAGCTCCGAAACCAGACAGGATCAGCGGGAGGAACGGGAGGAGGCCGCAGATTCCACGAACCGAGCATGTTGGCTTTGGCCACTGCTGCACCCACCGATCGGCCAAAACACACGTGGCCGTTCCCAGCAGCATGATCAGGCCCACCGCGAAACCGACTGCAAGCCAGAGGGGACCGAGGATCTCGAAATCGATGCTCTCGGGGGCGAG
>JBMTIM010000090.1:0-5279 GCA_049437325.1 Acidimicrobiales bacterium | reverse complement strand
CCGCCGACCGGAGGCCGGCGTCGTCGAGTTGGTCGGAGCGGGTACCCGTCAGCTGAAGGACTGGCCGCAACCGCAGGTGCGCTGCGCATTCGGGTTGTCGATCGAGAACCCGGCGTCTTGCAGACCGTCCTTGTAGTCGAGCGTGGCGCCCTCGAGGAGTTGGGCCGACTGCGGGTCGACGACCACGTCGACTCCCGAGAAATCTTTGGTGATGTCGTCGGCGGCCCTGTCGGTGTCGAAGTACATCTCGTACGAGAAGCCCGAGCATCCACCGGGGCGAACTGCAACGCGCAAGGCCAGGCCTTCCTCACCTTCGGCAGTGATGAGTTCACTGACCTTCGACGCTGCGTTGTCGGTGAGCGTGATCATGTCGGGGCCTCCAGAGATGGGCGTCAACCGGAACGAACCCGAGTGTACCGGTCGATATTCCTTCGGCGGTAGCCAGCCAGTTCTTTGGCCACGGTGAGACCTATCCTGAGAGCGTGACCACCGCGCCCCCCACCGCAGATCATGTCATGGGTCTGATGAGCGGCGTGATCGATCCCGAGCTCGGCTCCGACATCGTCGAACTCGGGATGGCCAAGAGCGCAGACGTCTCCGACGACGGCGTCATCACCCTCGAGATCGCACTGACGACGTCGGGGTGTCCTCTTCGGGCCCAGATCCAAAAAGACATCCGAAGTCGACTCACCAACCTGCCCGGCGTCACCCGAGTGAAGATCAATTGGGGGGAACTCTCCCAGGACGAGCGCGCCGAAGCGATGGCAAAAGCTCGTTTCAACGTCAGCCAGAACGCCCCCGACACCTCGATTCCGTCGACCACCAAGGTCATCATGGTCGCCTCGGGCAAGGGTGGGGTCGGCAAGTCGTCGATCACCACCAACCTCGCAGCCGCACTCGCCGAGAACGGTCATGCGGTCGGCGTCATGGACGCCGACATCTGGGGCTTCTCCGTGCCCCGCATGCTGGGAGTCGACGGTGAACTGCTCAGCAAGGGCGGCAAGATCCAGCCCCTGGTGCGCACGATCGGTACGGGCCGCCTCGAGGTCGTCTCGATGGGCTTCTTGGTCGCCCAGGAAGACACCGCACTGATGTGGCGGGGCTTGATGCTCAACCGCGCTGTGCAGCACTTCTGTCAGGACGTCGACTGGCCCGCTGACCTCGACTATCTCCTGATCGACATGCCACCCGGGACCGGCGATGTCCAGATGGGGCTGGCCAAGATGTTGCCGAGAGCCGAGATGATCATCGTCACCACGCCTGCGCTCAACGCCCAGAAGGTCGCCGCCCGCGTGGCCGACATGGGACGCAAGAACTATCTCCGTATCGTCGGAGTGATCGAGAACATGTCGGAGTTCGTCGCTCCCGACGGCAGCCGCCATCCGATCTTCGGCGCCGGTGGTGGTGCACAACTCGCCGCCGATGTCGGTGCGCCAATGCTCGGCAGCGTGCCGATCGAGTCGGCGGTGAGTGAGGGCGGTGACAGGGGCGAACCCGCTGCACTCGGTGACGGTCCGGCTGCCGAGTCCCTCCGCGCGATCGCAACCCTCATCGCCGAGGAATACGTGCCGCCTGTCGAGATGGCGGGTTGTAGCGCCCGCATGCTCGACGCAGCAATGGCAGCCCTCGACGCGCTCGACGAACGCGACGTCGATACAGCCGCCTCCTGATCGCTGCATCGGCCTGCACCGCCGGCAGCACTGCGCAGCGAGAGCCCGTCAGTCGGCGGCGGCGCTGGATCCCGGCTGTTCGTCGTCTCGGGCGTCATAGGTCGCCTCACCGATGTCGATCACCTCGCCGCTGCGGAACCCACCACCGGGGTTGAAACCGGGGCCGAAGCCGAACGATCCCGTTGCAGTTCCCCCCGTCGTTGTCGTCCGAATCCGATTGCCGTAGCGCGCCATCAACCAGGAACGCGCAATAACACGAGTCGGTGGAAACAGCAGGAGCAGACTCACGGCGTCGGTGATGAAGCCGGGTGTGAGCATCAGGGCACCCCCGACGGCGATGAGAACACCGTCGACGAGTTCCTTGCTGGGAAGCGACCCCTCAGCCAGGCGCTGTTCGACACGACGAATGGTTCCGAGGCCCTGCTGCTTCACCATCCATGCACCGACGACGGAAACGACGATGACGAGAGAGATGGCGTTCAGCCACCCGATTCCGCCTGCGACCTCGGTCAGCACCCAGATCTCGAGGATCGGGACAACGATGAACGAAACCGCCAAGATGCGAAACATGCGCCCATCAGCGTAGGGCGCATCGCGAACGGCGAGATGGGCGACGCGACTTCTAAGCTGCCGACGTGCCTACCCCCGGTCCAGCCGACCGTCCACCCTCTGTCGACACGCTTGCCCGCTCGATCGCCGACGTCGGCCTGCCGCACCCAATGCTGGTCGATGCGGCCCGGACTGCCATCGCGAACGGGGACCCCGAGTCGGCCCGTGCCCTCGCAATCGCTGCACGTCGTCGGATGTTGCGACCCGTGATCAACGCAACCGGCACGATCCTGCACACCAACCTTGGCCGGGCGCCGCTGGCCGTCCACCAGGACGAGCGCTACACCAACCTCGAGCTCGACCTGACCAACGGTGAGCGCGGGAGCCGAATGGCTACGGCAGGTGACCTCATCGCCAAGGCGTGTGGCGCCGAGAAGGCGATCATCGTGAACAACTGCGCAGCTGCCGTTCTTCTCGTGCTCAGCGGCCTGGCCGACGGACGCGACGTCGTCGTCAGCCGCAGTGAACTGGTCGAGATCGGAGGTGGCTTTCGGATCCCCGATGTCATGGCCCGCAGTGGAGCGAACCTGATCGAGGTCGGCACGACCAACCGGACCCGAGTGGCCGACTTCGCCGCGGCCGTGGATGACCCCGCAACCGATGTCGGCGTGGTGTTGCACGTCCACCAGTCGAACTACAAGATCGTCGGTTTCACCGAGGCCCCGACCATCGCCGAACTCGCCGGGCTCGATACGCCGCTCGTGGCCGATATCGGTTCCGGACTTCTCGACAGCCGTTGCCCCTGGCTGAAGGGCGGACCACCGGGTTGGCTCGCCGAGGAACCCGCCGCCCGCCAGACACTCGCCGCCGGGGCCGGCCTCGTTGTCTTTTCCGGTGACAAACTCTTCGGCGGACCGCAGGCCGGCATCATCGCCGGCGATGCCGAACTGGTCGACCGCTGCGCCAAGCATCCCCTGGCGCGAGCCCTCCGACCCGGAGATCTCGTCCTTGGTGCACTCCAGGACACCGCCCTCGCCTACCTGCGCGAAGACGGTGATGCCATCCCGTTCTGGCGAATGGCCACACTCACTGTCGCCGAACTGCGCGTTCGTGCGAACGCCTTCGAGGCCGCAGGTGTCGGTGACATCGTCGACGTCACGTCGACTCCGGGTGGTGGCACCCTTCCCGGCGTGGAGATCGACTCGATCGGCATCGCTCGGGTCGGCGACCATCGCGACGCGCTGCGCAATCGTTCCCGGCCGGTGATCGCCCGAGTCGACGACGACACGACGTACATCGACCTGCGCACCGTGCACCCCGACGATGACAGCAACGTCATCGAGGCGTTGCGTTCGCTCGACTGATGCATGTCGTCGCCACCGCCGGACATGTCGACCACGGCAAGTCAACCCTCGTCACCGCCCTCACCGGGACAGACCCCGACCGACTCGAGGAGGAGAAGGTCCGAGGCCTCACGATCGATCTCGGGTTCGCCGGTGCAACGCTGCCGTCGGGTCGTGGCATCTCGTTCATCGACGTACCGGGCCACGTTCGCTTCCTCAAGAACATGCTCGCAGGTGTCGGCGGAGTCGATGCGTGCCTGTTCGTCGTTGCCGCCACCGAGGGTTGGAAACCGCAGTCCGAGGAGCACCTCCGGATCCTGAGTCTGCTCGGGATCCAGCGCGGCGTGATCGCACTCACCAAAATCGGTCAGGCCGACGATGATCTCGTCGAACTGGCCGAGATGGAGATCGCAGAGCGGACCGAGGGCACCTTTCTGGCCGATGCCGAAGTCGTGCCAGTCGACGCGGTCGATGGCATGGGTCTGCGCGACCTGACGGAGGCGATCGACCGGTTGCTCGACGTCACGCCGACCGCAGCCGACCGCAAACAACCTCGACTCTGGGTCGACCGGGTGTTCGCCGCCAAAGGGGCGGGGACCGTGGTGACCGGGACACTCGCCGGCGGCATGCTCCGGGTCGACGACGAACTGATCGTGCTCCCTCACGGCCATGCGGTCCGAATTCGTGCGCTGCAGAGCCACTACGCCGATCGCACCAAGGTTGGTCCTGGAAATCGTGTTGCCGCGAACCTGTCAGGGGTCTCGTACGATCTCCTCTCGAGGGGTGACGTGCTCGTGCGGCGCGGCGACTGGCACGTGACTCGACGGGTCGATGCCTCACTCCACGTGCTCGACTCGCTCGACCGGCCGGTCACCAGACGAGGAGCCCACCTCGCCTACATCGGATCGGGGGAACATCCTGTTCGGGTCCGTGTGCTCGGTCCTGATGCGATCGACCCGGGAGCCACGGGCGCAATTCGCCTCCATCTCCCGATCGACCTGCCGCTCGTACCCGGCGACCGCTTCATCCTCCGCGAGTCCGGGCAGGGTGTGACCCTGGGTGGTGGCGAGATCCTCGACGTTGATCCCTTGGTGGCGGCGGCGAGAGCCACACCCGACCGAGATGTCGACCGCGTGGTCCGAGAGCGCGGCAAAGTGGACGTCGAGCATCTCCACCGCCTCACTGGCGAGCACCGCGAGCCGACGGTCGGGAAGTGGGTGGTGGACCCTGACCTCCTTGCGGTCGAAACGGATCGGCTCCGAACCGAGGTCGCCGACGCAGGCCCACTCGGACTCGACCTCGCTCGGGTCGACAACTTCGGACGAGCGGTCTTGGAAACGCTCGCCGATCTGGTGATCGACGGGGGCCATGTTCGTTCAGCAGCCACGGGTGATGCGCTTGCCGAAAGCGATCTCGTCGCCCGCTTCGCAGCCGATCCCTTCAATCCACCCGACCCTGCACCCCGTGAGGCGGCAGAGATCCGCGAACTCGTCCGACGCGGCGACTTGATTTCGCAGTCCGGCGTCGTCTTCGCAGCGTCCGCCGTCGATGAGGCCGCACGGGTCGTTGCTCGACTGCTTGCCGATCAGCCCGATGGCATCACGGTGGCCGAGGCTCGAGATGCGTGGGGCACGACCCGCAAGTTCGCCATTCCCCTGATCACCCGACTCGACGAGACAGGGGTGACCCGCCGTCGCGACGACCTTCGCATCGCTGG
>JBMTIM010000089.1:0-5461 GCA_049437325.1 Acidimicrobiales bacterium | reverse complement strand
GGCTCCAAAGAGCCAGCACCCCCTCACACACTCAGGTCACCGGCAAGCGCCGGTAACTGGGGATCGGGCGTCAGCAGGTGCTTGCGCCTGTTTCCACGTTGGTCGAACAATCGTAGAACCGGACCTGTGCCAAGCGCAGGCCGTTGTTGTCGTACTCCCAGTACTCGCCGTCCATGATGTCATCGAAGAGCGGCACACGAATCTGCACTGTCGTGACATTGCCCTCGACGTCCTCGTACTCCACGTCGAACACCACTGAGGTAAGTGCAGCCGTCACGTTGGTGAACGACGACTTCCCCTTATCTCGGTACAGGATGTCTTCATCGACCTGCTCAATCGAGCACTCAGTTCCGTCAATCATTCCCTCACGGTTGAGGGTGCGAAGGAAGCTACCAGGAAGGAGTCCCGCGAACGTGCTGTCAACGAGCTCGGCGCAGGTGGTGATTGTGGCCCAGCCTCCGGGCTTGCCAAGGGGACGGATGAACACCGAGTAGCTCGACTCGACGTCAGCATCACCGGGATCGCCAACGATGTGGGCGTCGTAGCCGGGAGCCGGAAGCTGGAAGGTTGCCCCGTCCCTGTCGGTACCGTTGGCATCCAACACGGCGTATGGGCCTTCCTCAAGGTGGATCGCCGTCTTACCGGAAAGGTTTACGAAAATGCGATGACCGTTGTTGCCATCCATATCAGCATTCTTCTCAGAGGTGCCGATGATGTTGAGCTGGTAGTCGTGCGGACCCTGGGGTGCGCCGTTCCCGGCCGAGGCAATTGCACTGCCTGCAATCAATGTGGCCATTGCGAGAACAATGGCGAGTAGCGAACGCTTCATGGCGTGTGGTCCTCAATTCTTTGGTGGGTGATCTCTTACCCCGGGACCGAGACCCGATGGGAACCGAGAGGTTCCCGTGATGGGTCGTTTGGCTCCGGTGGCAGGGACCGTATGTCACTGTGCGTGAGCCAAGCAAGCACTCTCGGCAGATATCGCGTACAGCGTTTGCGGGACTACTCTAGGTGGTCAAAACCCCGTGATTTGGGCCTTTTCTGTGCCTGAGAACAGAGACACTCGACGACGTCTTCATCGACACCAAGTGCCGTCTCTCCGTTCATTTCGCTAGGTCTATGGACTCACCGAAGTGCTCTCCCTCGGTTGGGAATTGGAAACTCGAGTCTGAAACGGGGTCGTCGCCTGGCTGATCGCTCAGGGCGTGACGACAGCCGAGGCAACCGCAGAGCGTGACATCCTCCGACGTCACACCACGCTGACGATCGCGGTCGACGACGGACACACCGCTCGGGTCGGTCAGCGCCACCGCCGCTGTCCAGCAGGACATGCTCGTGCACCGCGTCGCCGGGCCAGGCGGAACGGACACCCATCGGCGACACGTCGTCGATGGACGCCTTCGCCAGACGATGACAACCGACGATCCGGGGCGGGCCGGCGTGCCGTACACCGGCCGGCCAGCCTGTCGATTTACCCGAAGCGGCGGTCGTGACGACTCGCAAGCGAGAAGCAGACCGCAAACGCGAGACCCGCATAGATCACGAGAAACCACAGGGTTCCGATGAACCCGCGAAGGAGTCCAAGGTCACCGAAAAAGAGTGCCGCAATGAAACCGGCAACGACGAGTGCAAGCGCACCAAGCACGCCGCGGATCCACCACGGCCAGCCAGTGCGCACCGCAGCGAGCGGGACGAGCAGCAGCAGCGGGAACGCAAACGCACCAGCAGCGCCGCCCAGCGGCAGCAGCGTGATCAGCGCAACCACTCGCAGCCCGACGAACCAGATCGCCTGTCGTTCGCTTCGGCGTGCGAGGTACACGCCGGCCTGCCCGACGACAGCACACGCAAATGCCCCGACCACGATGAGCGAACCAGCCCAGCTGAACTCGCTATCCGTAGAGATGAACCGCATCCAGACGCGGGCAAACACCCCCCACGACAAGCCTGCGAAGAGCGCAACCAGCAGCACCGTGGACCACGACCACCGAGCGACATCCAGACGCCAACGTGGCTTCCCTTGCTCGTCGGCGGCGCTGCTTCCCGCGATGTCACACTCGCAGATCCTCTCACACGAAGCGGTGGTCCACCTCGCCTCAGGGTGCAGCAGCGCCCGCTCACTCCCCCGAGAGTGATGGGCCGATCAGCCGCCTTCAGCCATCCGCTTTGCGACGGCTGCTTTCATGTCGTTCACCGGCTGAATCGTTGCGGTCCCGGAGGAAACAATCGGAGCCAACCCGTCGACGAGTGCGTCGTAATCGTCGGTTTCCACGACGAAAAAGAACTGGTGACCAGGCGGATCAACCCACGCCCCGAGAACGTCGACACCCTGTGCTTCGAGACTCGGCAGCACCGCGCCAAACGTCGATCCAACAGCCTCGGGAGTGTCGAACGGACACGTCGTCTCGTCATGTGAGTGTTGAATATGAAAGATCATCGACCAACCGTACCCGAAGAATGGACGCCGATGTGCAGCACTCGTTCGGCGCTGGATGCACCGTCTGGTTCTCCAGGGGTAGGTCGGCTCCCCCGGCGTACAGATCGTCGAGGGCGTTACCGGCGGTCGCCGTCGAACCACGGTGGCGGATCTTCACCGGTGCCTGCAGGTCGCTCCGGTGAAGACGGCGGTTGCGTTCCAGTGGATGTTTTCGGGCTGGGATCCACCGACGGACTACTGGGTGAACCAGCGCCCGGAACAGCAACCACACCACTCGTGAATGGTGCGAGCCGTTGCTCCAACGTGGGTTGAAGATCCTGCGTAGCCCGCTCGGCAAACGGAGGAATCATGCGCGCGAGCTCGGCCTCGAGCTCCTCCAGCGTTGGCTCGCGATCTGCGGGGTGAACTACCACGACTCGAGCCTCGAGCGAGCCGTCACCATCGGGCATCCCATCGGTTCCGAGAAGGATCAACTGTGAGAACGAACCGGCAGCATCCCCGTTCGTCGCCGAAGGCGAGCTCTGAATCGCATGCATTCCTGTCACTTGCGCCGTGATCCTTCTGAAGGGTGCCAGCAAGGGCGGCAGACGGCGAGTCAACGTAAACCCGTCGGCCGTCAAATCGATACCGACTCGCTGTGACCGCAACGGTCTGGCTTCCGCCAACTGGGTCGCACCTCCCAAGACTCGGCTCGGTCGTCGCCGATCCCCGGCCAGTCTGGCTTGCGCCAACTGCGTCGCATTCGCCCAGACGATCTGTGGTGACGCGGAATCGGCGTTCAGGATCGTGATGTCGGCCCGGCGGGACCGCAACCCATCGGGTCCAGGAATCTTGATCAGCGAGTTCGTGAAGCGGAACACCCCGAGAGCCAACATGATCGCAATCAACGCACCGACGAGCGTGATCAACAGAGCGGTCTGCAGGGTTGCTCGGGGCACGAGGTCGACCGGAACCGTCAATGCCACGCTCGACTCGTATGCCACGTCTGTCCCCGGGCGAACCCAGGTCAATGTCACAAGCAGCGTGCCACCGGTTTGCAACGTCTCGTTCGCAAGTGGCTTGCGCAACTCGAACTGGAACGCCACCGGTTCATCACCAGGTTCCAAGGTGAACGATTCACCGACCTCGAAGCTCCCGCCACTCGTGGCGAGGACGAACCCGAGATCGTCAAAGGCGCTGTTTTCGCTGTCAGCAATGGTGAACGTCACCTTGGTGACATCGGCCTCGGCGGGATACACCGTGCAACTGAGCACCCCCACGAAGGCCTCGGTCGGTACCTCACCGCCACGAAGCCCGAGTTCCTGGAACTCTCCGCTCCCATCGTCGGACTGTTGATCGCCACAATCGAACGACGGACCGTCTGCCTCCCCGGTCACCGTCACGACCGAACCGAGCACGCCTTCCAACGGCACGCTGACAGGTGCGGCATCACCGCCCGTGACGATGTCGACATACAGCCCAACGGAGTCGACACTTCCCTCAGATGTTGGGCTGAACGTCAGCGTCGCCGTCGTTCCTCCCGACCAGGAGGCGGCCCATGCTGTTTCCGCAGGGTCGACACCGAACCCGGTGATCAGCCCATCGGTGCCGCGACCGGCGGCTTTCGCCTTTGCAACGAGTGGCAGCCCTGACAGGTCGACTTCGTATTGCACGCTGTCCTGACCGACTTCTGGGCGCTCGGGCCCATCCACCAGCCGTACTGGCACGGTCGTGCTGGTGAGTTCACTCGGCGGTGGATGAGCGATGCAGATCTCCATGGTCTCGGGACCCTCAACCTCGATCTGCCAACCGGCTGAGAACTGCTGGAGCTGAGGTGCGTCGATGGCCTTGTCGAACAGCGTCAGCGCGCGCCGCGCCGAGCCATCGGCAGGTTGCCCGTAGAACGAAAGCGCCGACTCCGGACCGTTCAGATCGTAAATCTGCACTCGGTCGAGAACCAGGCCATCGGGCAACGGAGGAGACTCGACGACAAAGACACCTTCTTCACTGCCAGGAAGCGCAACAGCCGGACAGTCGCCGACGAAGGTGTCGCCGAGGAGTTCGGACAACAAGACATCGAAGATGTCGTTCAGCTCGCCGGCATTGAGCCGAATACCCCCAACCTCAGAACGGTTTTGTGTGAACGGGCGGCATGCGGCGTCCACTTCGTATCCCCGCTCCTCCAGCAGCGCAGCAATCGCTGCTTCCCTGTCACCCGTTGTTCGCTCGTCGAGGATCTCACTACTGCCAGTGACAGCCTGCATCACCGAGAGCGACGCCTCGAGCACGCCGAAGGAGTTGAACTTCTGCTCCCACGTAGTGATGTTCCAGTCGTTGCTGAGAATCACGTAGCTACGGACATTGCTGTCCTGGAACCACTGCGCGAGTCCCTCCTCGGCGCCACACACCGCCTCGAGGAGAGCAGGCGCTTCTTCGGAATCCTCGCCGTCCGGGCCCACATCGAACTGACCATCCGTGAACCAGAGCATCAGCCGGCATTCGGCGGTGCTCTCTTCGAGTTGTTTTCTCGCACCTGACAGACCCGCGAGGTAGTCGGTGTTCGGATCGCTGGTGATGTAGCTACTTTGCGCGTCGACGATTCTCTCTTGCGCAATCGCAATCGGAGACAGCGGCAACAAGACTCGGTGAATCCCTTGCACGCCGAAGCCGACGACGGCCAGTTGAGCTTCCACCTCTTGGTCGGCCAGAGCTCGGAGACGATCACCCACGATGTCGAGTCCGTTGCTCACTTCGGTCGTAGCTGCGTCGCCCATCGAACTCGACTGATCGATCAGCATTACCGCATCGACCCGGTCCCCGGCTCGAAGGCCCTCACAGCCGTCACCTGAAAGCGACTCCTGTGCAGAGGAGCCACTCACTGCACACAGCGGCACCAGCAACATCACCACCATGAAGAGCGAGCTGCGTCGCGCATTGACGTGCCTCAACGTGACCACTCCTTCGCCACGAAGAACACGTTCCAAAGGGCAAAGAACCAGCAGAAGCCGGTCAGTGACGCAGCGAGGCGACTGGCAGGAATGCGCCAGT
>JBMTIM010000088.1:0-5821 GCA_049437325.1 Acidimicrobiales bacterium | reverse complement strand
AAGATCGTTCTCGAAGAGCTGACCGCAAGCCTCGGCGGCGAGGCGATGAAGATCACCTATGCCTCGAAGCCTCCGACAGTTGTGCTGATGGCCGGCCTGCAGGGTGCAGGAAAGACCACCACGACCGGCAAGCTCGCGCAGTGGTTCCGGCGGCAGGGTCGCAACCCGCTGCTCGTGGGCGCCGACCTACAGCGCCCAGCTGCGGTCGAACAGCTGCGAACCCTCGGCGCGCAGGTGGGCGTACCGGTCTTTTCCGAGCCGACCGATCCGGTGGACGTTGCGGGCCGGGCCATCACCGAGGCGACCCGCACGGGTCGCGATGTCGTGATCGTCGACACGGCGGGCCGTCTCGCCATCGATGACGAACTGATGGATCAGCTCCATCGGATCAGCAATGCGGTCACCCCCGACTACACCTTCCTCGTCATCGACGCCATGACCGGTCAGGACGCGGTCAACACAGCCCGTGCCTTCAACGAGACGCTCGAACTCGACGGTGTCATCATCACGAAGCTCGACGGCGACGCTCGCGGCGGTGCTGCGCTCTCCGTCAAGGAGGTTGTCGGGAAGCCGATCGCCTTCGGATCCACCGGTGAGAAACTCGACGAGTTCGAGACGTTCCACCCCGACCGGCTCGCCAGCCGCATTCTCGGCATGGGCGACGTCGAGACGCTCATCGAGAAGGCGGAGGAAGCGTTCGAGAAAGAGGAGGCCGAGGAGGCTGCCGCCCGTCTGTTGGACGGCACCTTCACGCTCGAGGACTTTCTCGAACAGATGCAGCAGATCAAGAAAATGGGTCCGATCGGGAACCTGATGGGAATGATGCCGGGTCTGCCGAAGGAAGCCCGTGACGTCGAAATCGACGATCGACACATTGCCCGCCTCGAAGGAATCATCCGTTCGATGACCCCCGAGGAACGGATCAACCCCGAGATCATCGACGGAAGCCGTCGAACGCGCATCGCGACCGGATCGGGCATGCAGCCCACCGACGTCAAGCAGCTCCTGGATCAGTTCGGGCAGATGCGCAAGATGATGAAGCAGTTCGCCGGCTTCGGAAGCAAGAAGCAGAACCCGTCGAACCGGAAGGGCAAGGCCAAGAAGGGCAAGCAAAAGGGTGGACGCCGCAAGGCCCAGGGTGGGCGCGTGACCGAACCTGGTCCGGCGAAGATCCCGAAGGACGCCCTCACGCTTCCCGGCCTCGAAGGAGATGGACCCCCGGACCTCTCCGATCTGTTCGGCCGAGGGTAGGCGAACGTTTCGCCGGCGCAGTCGGGTCGACTCGTTCAGCCGCCAGGTCAGCCGTCCCTCGCAGCAGGTTGGTTCGGGCCGCTGCTTCGGATTGAATAGTCGGGTTGTCTCGGCCCGCCGTGGCGCGACGAAATTTCACCCAGCGATCCCAGAAAAAGAGATTCACCTCATGGCCGTCAAGCTCCGCCTCATGCGGATGGGCAAGAAAAAGCAGCCCACCTACCGTGTTGTCGCCGCCGATTCGCGCTCCCCGCGCAACGGCCGATTCATCGAGATCATCGGTACCTACGAGCCCCGCCAAGATCCGTCGGTCATCAACATCGACAACGAGCGGGCCGTGCATTGGCTCTCCCACGGTGCTCAGCCGACCGACCGCGTGGAGAAACTCCTGAAGATTTCCGGTGCCTGGACCGAGCACACCGGTGAGGCGGTCGACTCGTCGGTGCCGGAGCGCGCTCCCCGGAAGTCCAAGAAGCAGGTCGAGAAGGAGGCCGACGCAGCAGCAGAAGCCTCGGCAGCAAGTGATGGCGATGCCGACGAGGCGAGCGACGACGAAGTCGGCGAGGGCGACGAGTGAGTGCCGACACCGCAGTTGCGGTCTGCGAGTACGTCGTGAAACAGCTGGTCGACAACCCCGACGCGGTGAGCGTCGCACGGTCCGAGACCGACGGCGGCCTCCGCCTCGACGTCACGGTTGGCGACGGCGACATGGGTCGCGTCATCGGCAAGCGTGGCCGTGTCGCCGGTGCGATCCGCACCGTCGTGCGTGCCGCTGGTGTCGATGACGAGGTCACCTCGATCGAGGTCGAGTTCGTCGACTGACGTGCTCGAGGTCGGCCGCATCACCCGTCCGCATGGCGTGCGAGGCGAGGTGAGCGTGCTGCTCATCTCCAACCGAGTCGAGCGCCTTGCGCCGGGCTCGGTACTCGAGTCCACGAGTGGACCACTCGAGGTTCGATCAGCACGTCCGCACAAGGGCGGCTGGCTCGTGCACTTCGCCGGCGTCGATCACCGCGATCAGGCCGAAGCGCTCCGCAACACGGTTCTGTCAGCCGAGCCGATCGACGATCCCGATGAATTGTGGGTCCATGAACTGATCGGGGCGGTCGTGGTCGACCAGGACGGCGTCACCCGAGGCACGGTTGTGCAGGTCCTCGACAACCCTGCCTCCGACCTGCTCGAACTCGACTCGGGGTCGCTCGTACCGGCGCGGTTCATCGTCTCGCATGTCGCCGGAACGGAGATCCGGGTCGACGTTCCCGCCGGCCTCTTCGACCTCGATGCTGATGTCCCGGAAGGAGGTGGCCAGTGATGCCCGGTCACCCACCGCGCAGCGAACGGTCGTCCTGATGCGAATCGACGTGTTCTCGATCCTGCCGGAGATGGTCGATCACATCGTCGATCAGTCGGTGATCGGACGGGGTCGACGTGACGGCCACCTCGACATACGCGTCCATGATCTTCGTATGGCCACGACCGATGTCCATCAGACCGTCGACGATGCTCCGTTCGGCGGGGGTGCAGGGATGGTCATGAAGCCCGAGCCGTTGTTCGGCGCAGTAGAGGCTGTCGATCCGCCGCGACCACTCTTTTCCCTCTCGCCGGCGGGTCGGCGCTTCGACCAGGGCATGGCGCACGAGTTGGCGGCTCTCGATGGCTTCTCGCTTTTGTGTGGTCGGTACGAGGGCATCGACGAACGGGTGCGGGAGCATCTCTGCGACGGCGAGATCTCGGTGGGCGACGTGGTGCTCGCCGGTGGAGAGGTGGCGGCAGCCCTCGTCATCGAAGCGGTTGGTCGGCTTGTTCCCGGCGTGCTCGGCAACGAGACCTCCATCGAGGAGGAGTCGTTCTCGAACGGTTTGCTCGAGTATCCGCACTACACCCGCCCCGCCGATTTTCGTGGCTGGCAGATTCCCGACGTCTTACGATCCGGGGATCATGGCAAGGTCGATCGGTGGCGACTCGCCAAGGCGATCGAACGCACGGCCCGAGAACGCCCTGACCTCCTCGCCTCCCGAGGCGGTGTGAGTACTGACGAGCAGGCGGCACTTGCCGAGTTCGACATCGAACTTCCGTAACCTGCGGGTGGGTGGGAGTCTGGTGTTGTCGCCGTAGACTCGTGCGGTCCGGGGCCAGACCCCCGGCTTGTACCTTCGCACCATCACTTCGAGGCAGCCATGCAGCCCACCGATCTCGTCGACAACCTCAGCCTTCGGGACGATGTCCCTGATTTCGCACCGGGCGACACGCTCAAGGTGCATGTGCGCGTGATCGAGGGGAACCGTCAGCGTACGCAGGTCTTCGAAGGCGTCGTGATCCGCCGTCAAGGGGCCGGTGTTCGCGAAACGTTCACCGTTCGCAAGCTCAGCTTCGGTGTCGGGGTGGAGCGTACCTTCCCGTTGCACACCCCGATCGTCGAGAAGATCGAAGTGGGCGCTCGCGGCGATGTCCGACGCGCCAAGCTCTACTACCTGCGTGACCGCATCGGCAAGGCTGCGAAGGTCAAGGAAAAGCGCTTCAACTGATCGAAGGGCTCGGCTCACCACCGGGTGAGCCGAGAGCGTGTTCGTGCACCGGTGCGTGCGGTCGTGCCGTCGAACGACAGGTCAGCACGTCGTGTCACAGGCTGTCCCTACGTTTGCGCCCATGACCAGACGACATGACGGGCACTCCCGGGTGGCGCTCGGCCGGTGGGGCGAGCGCCGCGTGGCGCGCTGGTACGAGGCGGCTGGGTATGTCGTGCTCGACCAGAACTGGCGGGTACGCGGAGGCGAACTCGATCTCGTCGTTGCGAAGGGCGATCAGATCGTGTTCTGTGAGGTCAAGACTCGTTCGAGCGATCGGTTCGGTTCCGGGTTCGAGGCGGTCGATGCCCGCAAACAGCGGTTCGTGCGTCGCACCGCGATGTCGTGGCTGGACTGCCACGACCGGCGAGGCCGACTCCGCTTCGATGTGGCGACCGTCCACGGAGGATCGATCGAGATCATCGAGGCAGCCTTTTAGGTCGTAAGGTCGGGGGGCGTGTCCAGTCCGTCCCGAGCCCTGTTGGCCGACCGCCACTTCCGCGGGTTCTGGCTGGCACAGACCTGTCTGGCCGGTATCGGCGGCACCATGCGATTCACCTTCGTGTGGCTGGTCGTCACCCTCACCGACTGGACGGCCGCCGAAGGCATCGTCGCAGGCCTGCTCGGACTTCCGGCCATGTTGTTCTCGGCTGCTGCCGGAACATGGTCCGACCGGGCCGACCGCAAGCGGCTGTTCACCACCTGGACGACGGTCACCGTCGTGCTGCTCGCCGTGTTCACCGTTGTGATCGCTGCTGGCTGGGCGACGCCCCTTGTCACCGGCGTTGCTGCGCTGGTGGTGGGAACCGCCGTCATGATCAACCCGCCGAACGTGAACGCCATGGTTCCGCTGCTCGTCGCGCCGGGCCGATTGGTCAACGCGATCGCGCTGCAGAACGGCGCGATGAATGCCGCAAACGTCGGTGCCGTGATCTTCGCCGGGGTTGCCATCGAGTTGTTCGGCGATGCCGGAGGGTTTGCGCTGCTGACCGTGCTCGCCTCCCTGGCGATCGTGTTCATGCGTCCGGTTGTCCTCCCGGTGTCGGAGATCACCGCACCGACCGAGAGTTTCATGGGCGCGCTCCGAACAGGACTTCGTTATACGTGGTCGACCGAACCGGTTCGCACCATGGTGCTGCTCTCCCTCGTGCTCGGGAGTTCGTTTTCGGTCATTCAGATCAACGTCCCCCGCGTCGTCGAGAGCGATTTCGGTCGAGACGCTGCAAGCGCAGGTGCCGTCATGGGGGCGTTCGGGATCGGCATGATGCTCAGTTCGCTCTATGTCGCAAACCGGCCGGTCGGTCGCCATGGACTGAACGTGGCCATCTTCATCGGTGTCGGTCTCGGCGGGGGACAGTTTGCGCTGAGTCTGGCACCGAGTTGGCGGAGCGCTCTGATCGTGATGCTGCTGTGGGGCGTCAATGCCGGTCTTGCGATGGCCAGCCACCGCACGATCCTCCAGAAGGCGACGGCGCCAGAGATGATGGGCCGTGTCATGGGGCTGATGATGACCGGCTTCATGGGTGGTCTCCCGATCGGTGCCGCAGCCTCGAGCGTGTTGGCGTTGTCCTTCGATCCAGCCGAAACGATGACCGTGGTCGGGTTGTGCACCGTTGCGATATCGATCTCGCTCAGTTGGCGTCCGTCGATCGTTCGGCTGCGCTGACACTCAACGCGTTGCCTTTCGCGTCTTGCGGCCGTCCCAACACCCGCGATGCCAGTGCCGACGCAGGTCTGGAGCTTCGACAGGGACAACGGCGTAGTGGCCGGTCCCGGGGGGAATCTCTCGGTTGCAGTTGGGGCACAGGTAGGTCTTTGTGGCCTGATACGGCTGCAGGAACCGGATCTCGATCTCGCCGAGCTTCTCGGGGTCGAGCATCAGACGCTCCCGAAGACGACCCAGAGCACCAACAGCAGGGCCGCAGCGCAACCGGCAGCGACGTACAGGTAGTCGGTCGGCCGTTTGCGGTGCGGCCGAGTCGGGGGACGGAAAGCCGCTTCGTGAC
>JBMTIM010000087.1:0-5980 GCA_049437325.1 Acidimicrobiales bacterium | reverse complement strand
GTCCGTTCGACGGGCCGGGTGACCTCAACGAGCGCACGATGCGGGGGGGTGGGCTTTTTCTGAACTTCCGCAGCCAGGACAGCGTGGAGACGCTGGTCAACTGGAGCTGGCGCCCTGGTTCCGCGATCCCGACCGGCTCGCTCCCGGTCGATCCTCAGCCCGATTCGTGGGTCATCACGCTGCACGATGGTGTGGATGTCGACATGAGCCTTGCGCAAATCGGCGCCGAGATCGGGGTGCCGGCGGTCGTGAACGATTTTGGGTACCCGGCAGTGCAGCAGGGTGGCGGTTGGACCTACCTGGCGCTCGAGAGCGTCGACGAAGCGCCCTTTGAGATCATGGCGCGCTTCCTCATCTGCGACTGACCGGTTGTCCGCTGCCTGTTTGCCGCGTGGTGGCGCTCGGTCCGCCTTCGGTCAGGTTGACGGTGCTGGCGATTCGGTATTGACCGCGTCGACGAGGTCCATCAGGCGCGCCAGGTCATCGAGTGTCCTCGGGTTGAGGTCGACCCCCACCCGGATCGTGTCGACGCCAGCGTCGCGGTAGGCCCGTAAGCGGTCGGTGATGTCGTCGTCGCCGCCGACGAGGTTGGTGTGTAATCCGATCTCGATTGGGACGGCGGCGCCGGCTGCCTCGCGATCACCGGCAGCCCAGAGTCGCTGGACCTCGTCGACCGCCTCCCCGAATCCCATACGGGTGTATGCCTGGTTGTAGAAGTTCGTCTTCGACGATCCCATGGCACCGATGGTGAAGGCGTAGCCGGCGGCGTGGCGGCGACCGGCGGCCTCGGTGTCGTCGGTGAATTCCAGGCCGGCAGCGACGGTGATCTCGATCTCGTCGAGCGACCGTCCTGCGGTTTTGGCCCCCTCGCGGATCGGGTCGAGATAGACATCGGCGTGTTCGGCGAGGAACGCCGTGCCGATCCAGCCCTGGCTCATCTCCCCGGTGAGGCGCAGGTTGGCGGGGCCCATTGAGGCGACGTACATCGGGATCGGCCACATGGCGACGGGGGATCGCATCGATTTCCCCTGGCTTTTGGGCAGCGGCAGTTCGTAGGTCGTCCCCTCGTAGGACACCCGCTCGCCCGAGGCGATCCGGTTGATGATCTCGATCGTCTCGCGCGTGCGGGTGACCGGCTTGTCGAAGCGCACGCCGTGCCAGCCCTCCATGACCTGCGGTCCGCTCGTGCCCATTCCAAGAATGAATCGACCGTTCGACATCGCCTGCAAGGAGAGCGCCGACATGGCGAGCAGCGCAGGGGAACGCGAGCCGAGTTGCACGCAGGCCGTGCCGAGCCGCATCGTCTCGGTTCGGCCGGCGAGGTAGGCGGCTGGGGTGAGGCCGTCGAACATCCAGGCCTCGGGAATCCAGGCCGAGTCGACGCCGAGGCGTTCGGCGTCGGTGACCAGGTTCAGTGAATCGGCGGTGGCATTGCCCGTGACGATGCCGATCTTCAGCATCAGAAGGCCGCAGCCAACTCCGACCCGGCCACCGTGATGCGGTGGAGATACCGGCGATGGCCGTGGTAGTCGTTCACGGCGAAATGCCAGGTCGAGCGGTTGTCCCACATGGCGAGTGATCCTGGGGCCCATTCGAAACGGATCTGGAACTCGGGGCGCTGGCAGTGCTCGAAGAGAAAGCCGAGCAGGGCTCGTGACTCTTGGATCGTGAGCCCGTCGATCTTCGTGGTGAAGCCCGGGTTCACGTAGAGCATCGGCCGGCCTGTGTCGGGGTGGGCGATGACGACGGGGTGGCTGACGTCGTCACGAACGGCATCGGGGTTGCCGATGCGGTCGGCCGTGCGTTCTCGGTGGGGAGATTGGCGACCGAAGACATGCGCTCCGGAATGGGTAGCGGTCAGTGATCCCAACATGTCCTGCAACGGCGGACTGAGTGCGTCGTAGGCAGCTCCCATCCCGATGAAGCAGGTGTCGCCTCCGATCGGCGGGATCTCATGGGCATACAGGATCGAGCCGCGGGCCGGTGCGGGGTCATAGGAGTGATCGGTGTGCCAGCCGCCGCCGATGTTGGCGGTCTGGTCGGCTTCTTTGAGCACTTCGGCGATCTCGGGATGTCCGTCGACGGCGTTGAAGAAACGGTTGATGTCGATGTCGCCGAAGCGACGGGCGAACGCCTTGTGCTGGTCGGGTGTGAGGTGCTGATCTCGGAAGAACAGCACGCCGTACTCGGACCACGCGTCGACGAGTTGCGCCGCCTGGTCGTCGGTCAGCTCGTCGAGGGCGACGTCGGACACGTTGGCGCCGAGGGCATTGGAGACCGGGGTGATCTGCATCTCCCCATCTTGGCCCGTTCTCGGGTCCCGCCGAAAGCTCCGGGGATCAACCTCCACGGAGCGGACGTGGGGTTCAGGTCTGCGGGTCGCGCCCGAGTTGCTGAAGTCGGACATCGACAGGGATGGTCTGCACCCCGCCTCGCTCGACCTCGGCCTTGCGGGGTCCGTCGTCGGCCCAGACGTGACAGGTGTTGGTGAGGGTCTTCCAGCTCTCACTGGGCGGTCGCACGATGATCGGATTCGGCTCACCCGCTCGTTCGGCTTCGATGCACTCGATGCTCTTGGTGCTCTGCATCGCGATCGGTGCCATCGCCTGGAGCAGGGCGGTGGTATGGCTGCATCCCCGCGGTCCACCGAAGAGTTCTCGGACCGTGTTGGTGAACCCCCGGGCGATCGACAGTCCGACGAGCTTGTCGTAGTGCTGCTCGATCGACGGACACAGGCCGTGGGGGTAGGCGAGGAGGCGGGCCTCGACGCTCACGATGATCCGGCTCGGGAACTCGACCTCAAGCGTGACCTGCATATGGTGCATCGTCAGCGGTTCAGGGTCGTCGGGGATGTAGACCCCCGGCGGCTTCTGGTCGCGCACTGCGCCCTGGATCAGGAGATTGCCGTTGTCGAGAAGGAACGACTCGACCCGGTACTCGCGGTCGTGCAGCACGGGGACGGCGCCGGCGGGAGGCGCCGGGAGGATCGAGTCGGTGCGCCATGGGGCCCGGTCGGTGTCGGTCATCGTCGAACCCTAGCGGTGGGTCCGAAACGGCTCCCAGGCGATCAGGTCCGATGAGCTGCGCCGTTGTGCGAAGATCCCCCGATGGGGATCAATCTGGCTACCGCCTGGGAAGTCGTCGCCGACAACCATGGTGATCGGCTCGCGGCCCAGCATGGTGACGTCGCACGTACATGGACCGAGTTCGACGATCGAGCCGCTCGGCTCGCCGCCGCACTCGAGGCCGACGGTGTCGGCACAGGCGACAACGTTGCGTGTGCGCTCTACAACGGCAACGAGTACCTCGAGGCGGAGTTCGCCGCGTTCAAGCTCCGAGCCGCGCCGTGCAATGTGAACTACCGCTATGTGGAGAACGAGCTCGCTTACCTGATCGACAACAGCGACGCGAAGGCGGTGTTCTTCGACGACACGCTCACCGAGCGGTTCGACGCCGTCCGCCCTCACCTCACCAAGGTCCGCCGGTGGGTCCATGTCGGTGACGGCGAGTGCCCGGACTGGGCCGACCGCCACGAGGACATCATCGCGGCATCGATGCCGGCGGCACGCTGCGACCGTTCCGCCGACGATCTCTGGATCCTTTACACCGGCGGCACGACCGGCCATCCGAAGGGCGTGATGTGGCCGCATGCGAGCCTGGTCGGGCTCACCGCCCGAACCCTTGCGCCGCTCGGTGTTGAGATTCCGTCGACGGCGCAGGAGGTGGCGACGATTCTCTCGCTCCTCGATTCGTTCGGAGCGACACCGCGCCAGCTTGCGGCTGCGCCCCTGATGCACGGCACGAGCGGCATCGGTGCAATCTTCACCCTGTTCACCGGTGGGGCGACCGTCACCCTTACCGGTCGGTCCTTCGACCCTCATGAGCTCTGGGAGACGGTGCAGCGCACCGAATGTTCGTTGATCTCGATCGTCGGCGACGTTTTCTGCCGGCCGATGGTCGAGGCGCTCGACGAGGCGGTCGAGGCCGGCACGCCCTATGACCTCCGCATGGTCCGCTCGGTCACGTCGTCGGGGGTGATGTGGAGCCAGGCGATCAAGGACCGGCTCCTTGCCCACGCCCGAGCGCAGGAGTCGCCGCTCGTCACCAACGACAGCCTGGGGGCCAGCGAGGGTGTCGGCTTCGCCGGCAAGGAGTCGACCGGTGACGGCGATACCGAGACGGCCACGTTCACGCTCGGACCCAATGCAGCGGTGTTCACCGAGGACGGCCGGCGGGTCGAAGCAGGGTCGGGGGAGACGGGCCTGTTGGCAGTCACCGGGCCGATCCCACTCGGGTACTACGGCGATCCGGTGAAGACGGCGGAGACGTTCCGTGAGTTCGAGGGCATCCGCTGGTCGGTACCCGGCGACTGGGCGACGATCGGTGCCGACGGCATGGTGACCCTGCTCGGCCGAGGCTCGGTGTCGATCAATTCCGGCGGTGAGAAGGTCTACCCGGAAGAGGTCGAGGAGGCGCTGAAGGCGCTGCCCGAGGTCGTCGACTGCAACGTCGTCGGTGTGCCCGATCCACAGTGGGGCGCCGCTGTCACCGCCGTCGTCGAACTGGCCGAGGGTGCCGACCCCAGCGACGCTGACCTGATCGACGGGCTTCGTGGTTCGCTCTCGGGCTACAAGCTCCCGAAGAACATCGTGCGGGTCGACTCGCTCTTCCGGAGCCCGAACGGGAAGTCGGACTACAAGTGGGCCACCCGCACTGCGCTGGACGCCCTGGGGCTCAGCGACGAGTAGGAGTCCGGGCCGCCGAGCGCACCTGTTCTTGTGACCCTGACGGCGTGCTGGCGAGGTGGGTGGTCTCGGGACAGACTTCCGCCGTGACCGACATCCGCCTCGCCACCCTCGCCGACCTCGACACCCTCGCGGCGACGGTTGTGACGGCGTTCGATCAGGACCCGGCGTTCCGAGCGTTCTTCGGCGCCGATCCCGAGTTCGGCCCGCTCGCCGTGGCGTTTGCCGCCGACCTGCTGCAGCGCCGCATTGCCACCGACTCGGTGTGGATGACCAGCGACGGCGACGCCCTCGCCATGTGGGATCCGCCCGCCGGCACGGTGCCGACTCCGGCTCCCGCGCTCGAGCTCCCCAGCGAAGCTCTCGCACGACTCGATGTCTACGACGCTGCGGTGCACGCAGCGATCACCGCCGAGCCGCACTGGTATCTGGGCGTGCTGGCATCGCACCCTCGGCGTCGGGGTGAGGGGCTCGCCCGACGCGTTGCCCAGGCCGGGCTCGACGCAGCGGCTGCGGCCGGTGTGCTGGCGGTGCTCGAAACGACCAACCCCGGCAATGTCGCCATGTACGAACGGTCGGGCTGGCGGGTCACGACCGAACTGCACGACATCATCGGCTTGACCGTCTGGATTCTCCAGTACGACGGATGATTCCCACCCTGCGGGAATCACATGCGCCGCTTCCCGCTCAGCGGTAATGTCGGCCTCGGTATGGGGACCGTGCAGAGCGTTGATCGCGCACTGTTGTTGCTGTCGGAGATCGGTCGAGAGCCCGGAGGGCTCGTCGACCTGTCGACGCGCGTTCGGCTGGCCACCAGCACCGCCGGCCGACTCCTCGCGACCCTCGAACACGCCGGGGCGGTCGTTCGGGGCGACGATGGCAGCTATCACATTGGCCCACTCGTCCACGGCATGGTGTCGACCACCGACTCGACCGCAAGCCTCGAGTCCATCGCCCACCCCCACCTCATCGATCTGAGCGAAGAACTCGACGAAGCGGCCTGCTTTTCGATCGTCTCCGGTGACGACACGATCACGGTCGATCAGGTCGACGCCCCGAAACCGATCCAGGCCGAGAACTGGACCGGTACACGCGTCCCGATGCACGCCGGATCGGCGGGCATTGTCGTGATGGCCACCTGGGATGACTGCGAAATCGATCGGTATCTCGCCGGCAACCTTGCCACCTTCAACGACAACACCATCACGGATCCCGGCAAGCTGCGCTCCCGCATC
>JBMTIM010000086.1:0-5997 GCA_049437325.1 Acidimicrobiales bacterium | reverse complement strand
TGCTCTGCGCAGCGGGCAACGAAACGACTCGCAACTCGATCAGCTGGGGCCTCACCTACCTCACCGCCAACGCTGAGCAGAAGGCGCTGCTCCAGAGCGATCTCGACACCCACATGCCCGGCGCCGTGGAGGAAATCGTCCGGCACGCAAGTCCGGTGATCCACTTCCGCAGAACCGTCACCCAGGACGGTGCCCGACTGGGCGACACGGTCTTCAACGAAGGCGACAAGGTGGTGCTGTTCTACGGCTCAGGCAACCGGGATGATGCCGTCTTCGACGACCCGTACGCATTCGACATCACCCGAGACAACACGAACCACATCGGCTTCGGCGGCCCTGGCCCGCACTTCTGTCTCGGCGCCCATCTCGCCCGCCGCCAGATCAATGTGCTCTACAAGGAGCTGCTCTCCCAGATGCCCGACATCCACGCGGTCGGCGAACCCGACCGCCTGCGGTCAAGCTTCATCAACGGGGTGAAGCACCTGGAGTGCGCCTGGTAGGCGCCCCGCTCGACGCGCTCAGATCTTCTCGAGCGGCGCCCAACTCAGCAGTAGGCGCTTCGGTCCGACCGACGGGAAATGAACCGATGCCTCCGCCTTGTCGCCCACACCGTCGATCTCGACGATGACGCCTTCGCCCCATTGGCTGTGGCGGACATCGTCGCCGACCTTGAGCCCGATCGATTCGGCTCCGGAGGGGGTCGGCGTGTTGGCGGCAGCGATCGCCGACTCGACGACATCGTCGGAGTGGGAATCCCGACCACCACCACCGAAGGTGCGGCCCGTCGGAATCTCGCTGCCGCCACCGCCACCGTAGGTGCGACCGCCACCGCTGCGATCACGTCGCGAGCGCAGCATGCGGGTGCCGCCGATCTCGTTGATCAACTCGGACGGGATCTCGTCGAGGAAACGACTCGGCGGGTTGTATTGGGTCTGACCGTGCATCATGCGGCTCCACGCACTGGTGAGATAGAGCTTCTGCATCGCCCGAGTGATGCCGACATAGGCGAGGCGGCGTTCCTCTTCGAGTTCGGACGGATCGCCCAGCGCTCGGACGTGGGGGAACACGCCGTCTTCCATGCCGACGAGGAACACGACGGGGAACTCGAGGCCCTTGGCGGCGTGAAGGGTCATCAACGTGACCGTGGATTCCTCTTCGTCGATGTCGTCGGTGTCGCTGACGAGTGACACCTGCTCGAGGAAGTCGTCGACCGTCTCGTACTCGCGGGCCATACCCACGAGCTCGGACAGGTTCTCGAGACGCCCCTCGGCCTCGACCGAGCGTTCGTTCTGCAACTCGGCGAGATAGCCCGATCGCTCGAGCGCCTCTTCGATGATCGTCGCTGGTTCCGCCTGCAGCTTGCGGATCTCCGTGGTCATCACGAGGAACTTTTCGATGCCGGTGGCGGCGCGGCCCCCGACGCCGGCCTCGTCGAACCGCAACACGGCTTGGTCGAACGATTCGCCGTTGGCCGATGCCCAGGCGTCGAGCTTCCCGATCGACGAATCGCCGACTCCCCGTTTGGGCGTATTGATGATGCGCTTGACCGACACCTCGTCGGTGGGGTTCACGATCGCCCGCAGGTAGGCCAGCGCATCCTTGATCTCGCGGCGGTCGTAGAAGCGGGTGCCGCCCACGACCTTGTAGGGGATACCGACGCGGACGAGGAACTCCTCGATGACTCGCGACATCGAATTGGTCCGGTAGAAGACCGCCATGTCACCCCACCGCATGTGGTCATGGTCGTGGAGCTTGGCGAGTTCGTTGGCGACGAACTGGGCCTCATCGGACTCGTCGTCGGCGTGGTAGCGGACGATCTTGTCGCCCGACCCCTTGTCGGTCCACAACGCCTTGGGTTTGCGTCCGACATTGCGGGCGATGACGGCGTTGGCGGCATCGAGGATCGACTGGGTCGAGCGATAGTTCTGCTCGAGCACCACCACGGTGGCGTCGGGGAACGCCTCCTCGAACTCGAGGATGTTGCGGATGTCAGCGCCTCGAAAGGCATAGACGGAGTTGTGGACCAGCACCCCGTCGGCCACATAGGTGTGGATGTCGTCGACTTCGAGGTCGAAGACCGGGCCGGCATCGTCGAACGTTTCGACCCGATCGACCGTGACCTCCTCGAAACCGTGCTCGCCCTCGACGAGGACGACCATCCCCGGGCGAAGATGACTCAAGGGTTGATAGCCGTAGATGGTGCCGTCGATCGCTAAGCGGCGATTGATCTCGAGTTGCCCTTCCCAGGACATACCGACGGCCTGCGACAGCGCCTCTCGATAGCTCTTGCGGGAGGTCTCGACCCGAACCGATGCGTGCTTGGATCGACGAACGTTCCATCCCGCATCGGCGAGCCGTCTGGCGACGTCGAGTCGGTTGGACGACCACTGGATGCGGTGATAGCCGACCTCACCCGACCGGTGGTCGGAGAACATCGTGAGGTTGAGGGTCTGCCGGTTGGTCCCGGCTTGGGGTCGATGGTGTGGGAACTCGTGATGGAGGTCGAGATCCTCGAAAAGATCCTTGGCTCGGGTGGTGGTGTCGAGTTCGTCGTAGAGACGGGCGAGCTCGTCGGTTCCCATCGAGAGGTTCCGGCCGAGGGCGTGAAAGCACGCAGTCGGTAGGCCGTACTCAGCGGCGTAGAAGGCCTCCCACCAGCTCGCTGCTGCTGCCGAGTCGACCACCCGCAGGATCCATGCCTTGTCGGCGTGTTCCTGATTGCACCGAACCCGCAACCCGATATCGACACCGCCGCGCCCGTTGGCCCGCATCGCCTTCGTCTGCCCGATCCGGTAGCCGCGGTCGTGGCGGTACATGAGGTAGACGACATGCGCGTCAGGGTCGAGGCGCATGTCGGCGGGCACGATGTGATGAGGCGTGCCCTCGATCGTTCGATCGCCGGCGTGCACGCGATAGCGGCGGCCTTCGTGGTGGGTCTCACGAACCTCTCGCACCGGTCGAGCGACCCGATCACGGCGTCCGCCGGTGCCATAGACGAGATCTCCGACCGTGAGCGTCTCGATCGGGCGGTCGCCCTCTGGTGTGGAGATCATGGTGCCCGGCGGAAGGCATTGGTCGGAATCACCCACGACGGTGACCTGACGGTGCTCTTCGGCGAGCTGGAGTACAAGATCGTTCTGGACAGGGTTGGTGTCCTGATACTCGTCGACGAGGACGTGACCGAAGCGGTGCCGCCATGAGGCGAGGACATCGGGATGCTCGCGGAACAGCTGCGCGGTGCGCATCAAGAGGTCGTCGAAGTCCATGGCACCCGCTTGGAGCAGACGCTTCTGATACTCGACATAGACCTCGCCGATCTTGCGCTGGAAGATCTGTTCGGCTTGCTCGGTGAACTGGCTCGGCCCGACGTTTTCGTTCTTGGCCATCGAGATCGTGCCGTGCACCGATCGCGGCGGGAACCGCTTGGGGTCGAGGTTGAGATCACGAATGACGTAACCCACGAGACGTACGGCATCGGCTTGGTCGTAGATCGAAAAACGGCTCGGGAAGCCGAGACGCTCGACATCGCGCCGCAGAATGCGCACACACGCTGAGTGGAAGGTCGAGACCCACATCTTCTCCGCCACCGGCCCGACGAGCCCGCCGACGCGGTGCTTCATCTCCCCCGCCGCCTTGTTGGTGAACGTGATCGCCAAAATCTCGAACGGTGAGAGCCCACCCTCGATCAGATGGGCGATGCGGTGGGTGAGCACACGCGTCTTGCCTGACCCGGCACCCGCCACCACGAGCAGGGGGCCACCGTCGTGCAGGACGGCGTCGTATTGGGCCGGGTTGAGACCGGCAAGCAGGGGCGACTCCGACATCGGAGCCACCCTAGCGATGCGTTGCGACAGCCGAGGGACCGGCCGACGACCGGCTCAGGTGCTGAGCTTGTAGCCCAGACCCCGGATCGTGACGATGCACTCCGGCATGTCGGGGGTGGGCTCGACCTTCGCCCGGAGCCGCTTGATGTGCACGTCGAGCGTCTTGGTGTCGCCGACATAGTCGTAGCCCCACACGCGGTCGATCAGGGTCTGCCGGGTCACGACGATGCCGGCGTTCTCCATCAACAGCGCGAGGAGCTGGAACTCCTTCAGCGGCAACTGCACGAGTTCGCCGGCGATCGTGACTTCGTGGCGATCACGGTCGAGCACGATGTCGCCGACCTCGAGGACCGAGCTCGAGGCCTCGTCGCGAGCCGTGCCGCCACCGCCCGCTCGCCGCAGCACGGTGCGCATGCGGGCGATCAGTTCCCGGACCCGATAGGGCTTGCTGACATAGTCGTCGGCGCCGACCTCGAGAGCGACGACGGCGTCGATCTCTTCATTGCGGGCCGACACCATGATCACCGGCGTGTCATCAGCGGCCCGGATCTTGCGGCACACGTCGATCCCCGACATCCGGGGCAGCATCACGTCGAGCAGCACGATGTCGGGGTGGTACGCCTGGTAGACCTCGAGTGCCTCTTCCCCGTCAGCCGCAAGATGAACGATGAATCCCTCTTGCTTCAACGCCTGACGCAGACCTTCACGAAACGCCGGCTCGTCGTCGACAACGAGGACGCTGATCAGGTCGTTCATGCCGGGGCGTCCTCTGCCGTAGGAAGCGTCATGGTGAACGTCGAACCGTCCCCGGGCTTGGATTCCACTGCGACACGGCCACCGTGGTTCCCGGCGACGTGCCGGACGATCGCAAGGCCGAGACCGGTACCGCCGGTCTCTCGGCTTCGCGCCCGGTCCACTCGATAGAAGCGTTCGAAAACTCGCTCGAGTTCCGTGCGAGGTATGCCGACACCCTCGTCTCGAACGCTGAGCGCAACACTGTCGGTCAGACCCTCGACGATCACGGTCACCTGCGAGTCGGGTTCGCTGTAGCGGACGGCATTGTCGATCAGGTTGGTCAGTGCGCGCACCAAGGCCCTGCGGTCGCCGGTTACCGTCAGGCCGCTCGGGACGCCGACGGCGGCCAGTTCGACGCGCTGAGTCGTGGCGAACACATTGACCTTCTCAATCGAGCGATTGACGATGTCGTCCACCGCGACAAGCGCGCGTTCCGGCTCGGCTTCCTCTAGACGAGTGAGCTCCAGGAGGAAGTCGATGATGTCCTCGACCCGCCTCGCCTCCCGCATCAACATCTCACCGAGTCGAGCCCGGTCGGCGGCGTCGGGCTCAGTTGCGATCGTGTCGGCAAGCAAGCTCATCGCTCCAACCGGTGTCTTCAACTCGTGGGACACGTTTGCGACGAAGTCGCGCCGGATCGCATCGATGCGACGTTCCTCGGCAATGGCGTCGATCACCGCGAGTCCGCCGCTCACCGATGCCTCGTCGCGGCCCTCGAGTGGAGCCTTGGCCCGCTCCGCCGCTTGTGCTTCCGGCGACCAACCGTCGACGATGTAGCGGACCCGCTCGCCGATGTTCTCGGCGTGGTCGCCGATGCGCTCGTAGAACCGGCCGACAAGCGCCAGCTGCAACGCCTGCTGCGGATCGAGTGCTCCACGACGGGCGTCCTGGATGACGTGCTGGATGTAGCGGTAGTGAAGGTCGTCGAGAAGATCGTCGAGTTCGTCGATCGACTCCGCAAGCTCAGCGTCTCGAGTTCGGAATGCATGGCCGGCCCGACGGAAGAGTTCGGCGGCCTGCGCCGACATGCGAACAACGAGGTCGCGCACCTGGTCATCGGGATGCGCACCCTGGAGCCGACCGACAGCCTTCGCGATATTGGCGAGCAGGTCACCGCTGCGCTCGACATCAGAGTTCGCGTGAAGCGTGCCGACAATAAACCGCAGATCTGTTGCAACAACGGGCTGTTCGCGCACAAGCGTGTCGATGCAACCCTCTTCGACCTGGGTCGAGAGCAGATCGATCTCGTCGTCACCGGCGACAAGTTGATCAGCGAATGCGACGTCGCCCTCGAGCATCGCTGTCGTGACCTGGGCAACCCGATCGGCCACCATCTCGATCATCTCAAGCAGGTTGCGTTCGATCAGGGCGATGCGCT
>JBMTIM010000085.1:0-6033 GCA_049437325.1 Acidimicrobiales bacterium | reverse complement strand
GCGAGGTAGCCCCAGAACGGGCCGTCCGAGAGCGGGCAGTCGTCGGTGCTGTCGCAGTAGCCGTTCTCGACTGCCCAGTCGACGTTTACCTTGGTGGTCACGATCTCGATGATCTCTGCCTTCATGTCCTCCGGAAGCCAGTTGCCCACGGCGAGCGGCGGAGCGGCGATCGGAGCCGACTTGTCGATGATGCGGATCGTGGCTGCGTCGCCATTTACCGTTTCGTCCTCCACCTCGTCGATCACGCCGGCGAGATCACCGGATTCGATGAGCTGCTCCGTGACCATGGTGTCGTAGGCGAACCCGGCGTCACAGTCACCGTTGGCGACGGCGAGAGCCGAAGCATCGTGACCGCCAGCGAAGGTGGCTTCGATGTCGGTCGAGGTCTCCGAGGGGTCGATGCCGGCCGCAAGGAGCAGGGCGCTGGGGAACAGGAAGCCGGAGGTCGACCCTGGGTCTACGAAGCAGACCTTCTTCCCGCGGAGGTCGTCGACCGTGTTGATGTCGCTCCCCACCTGGGTGATGAGATAGGAGCGGTAGTCGCCGTAACCGTCAGGCGTATCGGAGGCCCAGAGTCCAGCGACGTCAAGATCGGCACCGGCGCCGGTGGCGATCACGTAGGAGAAGCCGCCGAACGAGGCGATGTCGACCTCTTCGGCAATGGTGCCTTCGATCACGCCGGCGTAGTCGGCAGCCTGAATGAACTCGATCTCAACACCGAGTTCGTCAGCGATGATCTGCGGAGTGACATAGTCCGAGATCGACTGGGCGTTCTCGGCAGGGACAGCGCCGAAGGTGAGGGTGACGGTTTCGTCATCGTCGCCACACCCAGCAGCGAGCATCGTCAGGGCGGTCAGCGTGGCGAGTAGCCAGCGGAGCTTCTTCATTGGGGTTCCCTCCAAGGGAAATTTCAGGGCCGTGCGCGCGGCGAACGGCCCAGAGTTGGATGAATGCGAGTAGTCCTAAAGGACGAGAGCAACGCTTCGGTTAACGCAGCTGAGATGTTCGGTGGCCTCATTCGAACGCCTTGGAGCAGCGTGCTGGGTCGGTCGCCAGCGTGCCGTGGAACGGTCAAACGGCGTTCAACTGGAAGTAACCATGCATTCGGATCCAGTCGGCCAGAATGGCGGCGTGGAGCTCACAGCGAAGCAGAGAGCGGACTGGGATCGTTCCGGATGGCTCGTGGCCAGAGACGCGTTCACTGAGGCGGAGTTCACCGCAATCGACGTCGCCTCCCGCGAGGTGGAGTCGTGGGGCGACGAACGGGGGCTTGCCCATTTCGAACAAACTCGCCTCGGCGCGGTGATCGCACGCTCGGAGGACTTCGAGCCACACCACGGGTTCCTGCACTCGCTTCTGCGCTCGAGCATCATCACCGACACCGTCGATGCACTCTTCGGCGAGCAGTGTGTGCTGTTTAAAGAGAAGATCAATTACAAGCACGCAGGTGGTGGAGGATTCGCACCTCACCAAGATGTGACGGCCTATCCGCAGATCTCGACGTGCATCTCGGTCATGATCCCGCTCGACCCAGCTGACACGACCAACGGCTGCTTGTGGTTCACCACGAGGACCCCAGGGACGACGGTCGAGAACGTGCGCGGCGCAATCCCTGAGTCGTGGTGCAGCGAACAGGAATGGGTGCCAGTCGAGGTAGGTCCCGGCGACATCGTCTTCTTCGACGGGCTTGCACCGCATCGAAGCGACACGAACCGAAGTCAGCGATCGCGGAGGGCAATGTACGTGACGTACAACCTGCGTTCCGACGGCGACTTTCGGAACGCCTACTACGAGGACAAACGACGCCGGCTTGCCGAGGCGAGTGTCGGCGAGAGCGGCAACGTGCTCATTTCGGTGAACGACGACTTCCTCGGCCAACCGGTCGATGCGTCGGCGTCAGGCGATATCACCGCCTGATCCAGTTTCCGTCAGGGAGCCGTTCCCAGAACCCGACACACCACGTTGCGGGAAGGGACGGGTCGATGATTTCGTGCGCAAGGGCCTCATACGGTTGGAGGTCAGCAACGCCGTAGGCGAGGCTCACGTGAAGCCAGTCCTTTGGGCGGAGCGCGTCCTCGCCGTGCTCCGGTCGATCGGTGGTCGTGACCGTCTCAATGATCTCGAGCAGCTGTCTCGAACGAAGTTCGAGGCCAACCCAGCCATCGCGTGCGCCCAAACGCTCGACAGCGACATCGTCGGGCTCACCAAACGCGTCAACGGCCGAACCGAGCGCTGCCAAGACCTCACCGACCCGATGGTCAGCGCGTCGAAAGAACCCAGTGAGGGTGCAGTGCCCTGGGTAGGACTGGGCGATGGTCGGGCCAAGCCGATCGGTGGCTTCGTCGAAGTAGCGCTGGGCTGCGTCGGCAAGTGGCCCCATCGGCCAAGCGTAAAGAATCAGCTCCCGTTCGCTCACGGGCCAACGAATGCCGTCTCGCCGCCGACGACAGCACGTCGCACGCGGGGTGGTTGCCGGTCTGCAGGCGGCTCGACCACAACGATGTCGGCAAGCTGCCCGGAGCCCAGACGGCCGCGATCGGTCAGACCGGCGACGTCCGCGGGGACGGTCGAGACGGCCCGCCACGCCGCTCCCATTGATGCGATGTCGTGCTCGACGAGGCAGAACGGAGCAGCCAGCAGCGACGGATAGTGGTAGTCGGAGCAGAGCAGGTCCCCGGCGCCAGATGCCCAGGCTTCACGTACCGAGAGGTTGCCAAGATGTGATGTTCCGCGAACGAGGTTTGGGGCACCGAGCAGCACGGCGATGCCGTGCTCTCGATATCGCTTTGCAAGCTCGATGGATGTCGGGAACTCGGCGATCGCCACGCCAAGGTCAAGATCGCGCTGGAGGTCTTCGATCGTTTCAGCGTCGTGGCTTGCTGCTACGCACGATGCGGTGGTCGCCACCTCGGCAAGGCGTCGCTCCTGACCGACGCCCTGCTCCCGCCGGCTGAGCGCATCGGTGTGGAGTTGTTCGAACCGCTCTGCCGATACGCCGGTCCGGCCGATCTGGGTCGCCGAGATCGCATGATCGGTGTGATCGTTGAAGGACAGCATCGTCACGACACCTTCAGCGATCCACGCCTCGAGCTGCTCAAGATCGTCGGTATTGGCCCGCTCGTGGCGGACGTGAATCTCGAGTCGTGGTGCGGAGGTGGCTCGCTGCGCGCATGCGTCAACGAGCGCAGTCAGGCTGGCGCGGCTACGTAAACCTGGCTCCCAACTGTCGGTAGCCGACAGGTAGGCCGTAGTGATGCCTGCCCCGAGCAACTGCACGTCGTTCGCCATCAACGCAAGGCCGTAGTCAATCGCAACGCCGTCGCGCGGCATGAGGGCACGCTCGAAGGCGTCGCCGTGGATATCAATGATTCCGGGGAGCACAAGTGCGCTCCCCACATCCTCCGCCGGCACCGCCTCGATGTCGCCGTCGGTGATCACGCGCGTAATCACATCCCCGTCCCACTCCACGACTCCGCGAACGACATCGTCCGCTCCGTCGATCAACAGGTGTCCTCGCAATGCTGGCATGGAGCGGATCGTACGGCGCCGAGGTGAACCCGTTCCCAAGTTTGGGTGAAGCTACGAAGAAGCAGTTGTCATGACAACTTGACTGGTTCATGATCACCGCATGCACTGCGATGCTGGGACCCTCGAGGACTGGGAGCACAATGGCTTTGTCAGGCTCACCGGCAAGGTCGACACCTCGGCCCTGTCCGACCTTCGCGAGTTCGCCGACGACATTGCCTCTGGCAACTACTGCCATGGTGGCAACAGCCCGGAGCTTGTACATCACGAGCAAACGCCGCACGGCGTCGCCATCACCCGCGCGGAGAACCTCGTCCCCAATCACAGCGGCTTCCGTGCGCTGACCTCATCGGGGACGTTGGTCGACGCCGTCGGCCGACTGTTCGGCGAGCAGGCTCTCCTCTACAAGGAAAAGATCAACTTCAAGCAGCCGGGAGGGGCCGGCTTTGCGCCCCACCAGGACGCGACGGCCTACAAGTTCGCCGACGACCACATCACCGTGATGCTTGCAATCGACGAGGCGAAGACCGACAACGGCTGCCTGGAGATGGCCGCTGGGCACCACCACGACCTGCTGCCCACCAACGGCGACGGCTGCATCGAGCCTGCGATCGCGGCATCGCTCCCCTGGCAACCGGTCGAACTTGCATCGGGCGAACTCCTCGCCTTCTCGTCACGAACCCCCCACCGAAGCGCACCGAACACGAGTCCGCGTCAACGGAGGGCGCTGTTTCTGACGTTCAACCGCCGGAGCGCTGGCGACTATCGAGCCGCCTATTACGCCGACAAGATCCGACACCTCGCCGAGCACGAAGGCGATGGGATCCAGCGGGTCTCGACGATCGGCCACTTCCAGGGAGCAGCGCCGACATGAGTGAATCCACCGTGTGGCTCCACCTCTGCACCCCTAACGAGATTGCCGACGCCGTCATCGGGCTCATCGTCGACAAGGGGCAGACCCGCTACGACGAATCCGTCACCCAGGTTGAGCACGCCCTGCAGTGCGGCGGCCACGCCATCGAAGCCGACGCCGACGACGCCGTCGTCCTCGCCGCCTTCCTGCACGACATCGGCCACCTCCTTCTCGACGAGCACGATGAGAACGGCGACTTCCTCGATACCGATCTCCATCACGAGAACGTGGGTGCCCGCTTCCTCTCCAACTGGTTCGACCGGGACGTAACCGTTCCGATCGAATTGCATGTCGCTGCCAAGCGCTATCTCTGCGGAACCGAACCCGCCTACGCCGACCGTTTGTCAATGTCCTCCGTGCGGAGCCTTGAGGTACAGGGCGGCGCAATGGGTCCCGACGAGATCAAGGCCTTCGAGGGTCGCAGCCACCATCGCTCGGCCGTGGCGGTGCGCCGCTGGGACGACGCCGCCAAGGTGGCGGGAGCGAAGACCCCTGACATGCAGGACATTCGGAAGCGGATCGTCGACTACCTCAAACGATCGGCCGATGCACCGTGAGTCACATGCCCGAGATCACGTATCACGAAGTCGCCGACGAACTCGCCGAAGAGATCGAGTTTCTGGAGCCGGGCGATCGGCTGCCATCGGAGAACGAACTCGTTCGACGGTACGGCGTGAGCCGAATCTCTGCGCGGGCGGCGCTGCAAGAGTTGGAACGACGCATGCTGGTGCGCCGAACCCGCGGATCGGGCACACGCGTTGCCCTTCGGCTCCCGTATCCGCTGCGAGCCGGCACCACACCAAGTTGGGGGCAGCTTGTTCGCGAAGCAGGCCACACGCCGACCTACGCGGTCGACAGCATCCGCTCTGAGCGCGCCAACGCCGCGATTGGTCGGGCGCTGATGATCCCCCGCGGCCGGATGATCACCCGGGTTCAACGGCGAATGTTCGTCGACGGTGAGGTTGCGGCCTGCCAAAGCCACTGGCTTCCGAGCGACGAGGTCCCGAACTTCTCGGACCACCATGACCCTTCCGGCTCGCTCTCCCTGACCCTCACCGGCCATTTTGGCTTCGAACTTGACCGGGCCTGGTCTCGGGCGAAGCTCGCTGTGCCGACTGTGGAGATTGCGGCTGATCTTGAGTTGACCGGTCGACCTCCGATTTGGCGGGTTGAGTCGCTCAATCACTGCGAGCGTCGCCGTCGACCCGTCGAGTATGCGATTGCGTGGAATCGCGCCGACGTGTTCGACGTGTTGCTCGAACTCGGACCATCCGACGGACCAACGGAGATGCGATGACAGAAATCCCGAGAGCTACAAGCGATGCCGCATTTCGGGCGTCGATGCTCGCCCAGGCTGACGCCGCCTCGCTCGCGGTGGTCGCTGACGAATGTCTGGCTGCAGCGCCGACCCCCCTGGTGCACTTCGGCCCTGACGTCGGCACGATCATGTTGACGATGCGGGAGCCGGTAGAGGCAACCCGGTTTCACCTCGGTGAGGTGCTTGTCACCCGGTGCCAGGTTGAGCATCGCGAGACGGTTGCCTGGGCGATGCGCATGGGTGAGGCGTGCGGATCACAACGATGTCTCGCTGGACC
>JBMTIM010000084.1:0-6157 GCA_049437325.1 Acidimicrobiales bacterium | reverse complement strand
GCGCTGATCCCCACCCGTGCCGCATCGAGTTCGGCGAACTCCGATGCAAGGTCACGGAAGTGACAGCTCTCCATCGTTCAACCAGGCGTCATAGCCTTCGGATAGAAGAACAGAACGACTGGGCCTGACGCGACCAGATCGCTGAGGCGCACGGAAGCGCCGTGCTGGTCGAGCAACTCGAAGTCGTCGACCACGTCACCCTCGTTCATGTTTCCTCCTCGGCGGTGCTCAGCCATCAACCCGCACTACGGCAACTGTACGGTCTCGCTGCGCCTGACGGATTCACTGCGGTCAGCCGAACACGGCAAAGAACAATCCGAACACGATCATGGCCGCACCACTGACCTGGTAGAACTCGTGGACTCGGTCGCGCCACAACAGCTGCGACCGCGCCACCAGCAGTCGGTAGACGACGAAGTCCGACTTCGTCCGGCCCCAGCGGATGAACAGCAGCCCGATGGCGGCGAGTACCACGCCCCAGAACGTGTTCATGCCTGTCCCTTCGTGCTCGGCGCCAAACGGCCCACAGGCCGCTCACGCTAACGAGGCCCTCTCCAAAAGGCGAGGAGGGTTTGCAATGACTGGTGGGCCCGGTGGGAATCGAACCCACGACCGAGCGATTATGAGTCGCCTGCTCTGACCATTGAGCTACGGGCCCGACGGGACCCTACTGGGCACGGGCCGAAGCCCATACGCGCAGCGACCCGCACCTGAGTGCGGGCCGCTTTTCAGCTCCGGGGGTGGGGATCGAACCCACGACCTGCGGATTAACAGTCCGACGCTCTGCCAGCTGAGCTACCCCGGAAGGTCGGTTGTGGAGGGTACCAGCATGCGGGCCTCCATCGGCCCAAGATTTGGCGAATCCTGACGGGCCACCCACGCACTGCCAATGGCCACACACGCTTCGTAGCTGGGCAGCGTCAGGCGCCTTCGAGATAGTCGCGGAGCCGGTCGGATCGATGCGGGTGACGGAGCTTGGCGAGCGTCTTCGCCTCGATCTGGCGGATGCGTTCGCGGGTCACACCAAACTGTTTCCCGACCTCTTCGAGCGTGCGGGGCCGACCGTCGTCGAGCCCGAATCGGAGACGGACGACTTCCTGTTCTCGTTCACTCAACTCGACGAGTACATCACCAAGTGCAGCCGACAACATGTGGCGGGCGGCAACGTCGATCGGGGCAGCAGCGTTCTGATCCTCGATGAAGTCGGCCAGATTCGAGTCGTCTTCGTCGCCAACCGGCGAGTCGAGCGACAACGGATCGAGACCGATACGAAGAATCTCCCGAACCTTTTCCACGGGCTCGTCGACCTCAGCCGCCAACTCGTCGATGGACGGCTCCCGTTTCAGTTCCTGATGCATCTGGCGCTGCACCCGTTTGATGCGGTTCATCGCTTCGACCATGTGCACCGGGATGCGAATCGTCCGGGACTGGTCGGCGATGGCGCGGGTGATCGCCTGGCGGATCCACCAGGTGGCATAGGTCGAGAACTTGAATCCCTTGGTGTGGTCGAACTTCTCGACCGCACGCATCAGACCCAGGTTGCCCTCTTGCACCAGGTCGAGCAGCACCATGCCGCGCCCGACGTAACGCTTGGCGATCGAGACGACCAAGCGGAGGTTGGCACGGATCAGTTCGTCGGTGGCTCGGTCCCCGTCGCGCAGCAGTCGGTGATAGCGGGCGAGATCGCCCGGTTCGATCGAGTCGAGCTGACCCGAGTGTTCGAACACCTCGAGGCATTCGGCTGCTTCGAGACCGCGCTTGATCCGTGCCGCAACGCGGACTTCCTGTCGGGCGTCGAGCAGAGGGACCTGGCCGATCTCTTTGAGGTACATGCGAACCGGGTCGTCGCTGCTCCCACCGTCAGCGCCTCGGGGCCGTGTTCGCTGGCGGCGTCGCGCTGGTTCTTCGACATCGTCGCCGATCGATGCGGCGAAGGCTGCGGCACGAGCGACACGCTCGGTGTCGATCGGGGTCTGGTCTTCCTCCGGGTCGGTGATAGCGCCGTCGGGGCGAAGCGGCACCGTGATCTCGGCCGGCACCGGTGAATCGAGTTCCTCGTCGAGTTCGATTCCTGCCGCGGTGCACGCCTGGCGAAGCCCATCGATGAGTTCCGGATCGAACTCGACATCGTTCAGTGCGTGGACGAGGGCATCGAGACTGAGATGTCCCGACGCGCGAGCCGAGTCGAGGAGAGACTGGAACTTCACCGCCGCCTCTGCAGGCAAAGGAACGGCTGGAGCGACGTCAGTCATCCGTTCCTCCCTTCGGCGTTCTGGATGAGCCACGGTAGCAACTGAGCGACCGCCGCTTCTCGCGTGTTGCGCTCAGCGAGTCCTTCGGTCTGGGTCTTGACCCATGCGATTGCGGTTGCGAAGCCCTGGCGGTCTGCGACGGATTCGGCGCGACGGGCTCGATGCTGGAGGTCGCGCACAACCCGATCGGCTGAGAGGCGAACGACACCTGCCACCACGTCGTCAGTTTCTGCATCGGAGGACTCGACGGCCAAGCGGCGAAGCAGCGAAGCTGCCCGCTCACCGACGCGGTCAGCGGCCGCCAACACACCGTCGAACTGGAGTGCCTCGAACGCTTCGCGGCGCGTCGGATCGCCGAAGAGCACCGGCGCGAGTCGATCGGCGACCTCGTCGGGGCGATGGATCATCAACCGAATCGCTTCGTCTTCAGGGGTGAGTCGCATCCGTTCAGGCGGTCGATGATCTTCAGACTCGACGTCGTCGTACGCATCGATCGGCGGCGACCCGTACTGCGGGGTTGCGGGCCGCGGGCGTGCAGGGCTGGCCAGCAACTCGCGAAGTCGGGCGAGATCGATCCGGGTGCGATCGGCGATCTCGATCACGTACTGGTCACGAACCAGCGGGTCGGGGTGTTCACGCACCACATCGAGGCCATGCTCTGCGGTCCGCGCCTTTCCCTCCGCGGTCGACATGTCGCCTGCCTCGAGCACTCGCTCGAGACGGAACTTGAGAAACGGCACCGCTTCGTCGACAGCGCGCTGCAACCCTCCCGGGTCCTTGCGAGCGAGATCGTCGGGGTCGACCCCGGGTGGAAGTGCAGCAACCCGAATGTCGAGTTCGTACTCCTTTTCCCACGCATAGACACGTTCGGCAGCAGCGAGGCCGGCCGCATCGGCATCGAACGACAGCACCAGCCGGTCGGCCGAGAAACGTTTGAGGAGCTTCACGTGCTCTTCGGTGAGCGCCGTGCCGCAGGTGGCCACGGCACGAGGGATGCCGGCAGTGGCGAACCCGATGACGTCGGTATAGCCCTCGCAGATGATCGCCTCGCCCGCCTTCACAATGCCATCGCGATGGGTGTGCAAGCCGTAGAGCACTCTGCTCTTGTCGTACACCTCCGCCTCGGTGGTGGTGTTCTTGTACTTGGATCCCTCGTGCCCGGGCAGGATGCGGCCACCGAACCCGACGGCATCGCCGCGCTCGTCGTGGATCGGAAACATGACCCGGCCCCGGAACGCGTCCTGCTGGCGACCCGCCTTGTTCACGAAACCGAGCCCTGAATCGCGTAGGTCCTCTGCACTCAGGCGGAGGTGCCGGGCCAGTTGATCCCAGTCGTCGGGGG
Source organism: Acidimicrobiales bacterium (assembly GCA_049437325.1). Lineage (GTDB taxonomy): Bacteria > Actinomycetota > Acidimicrobiia > Acidimicrobiales > Aldehydirespiratoraceae > UBA11606. The sequence continues at coordinate 2,563 of JBMTIM010000084.1, read as the reverse complement.
CCCAACCGATCTTGTACGTCCGAACGAGGTCGCCGTCGTAGCCTCGACTACGGAGGTAACTTCTCGCTTCGGCCGACTCGCTGCCACTCAAGAGACGTTCGTGGTAGAAGTCGACCGCTTTGCCGACAGCTTCCTGCAGCGACTTCTTGCGTCCCCGTCGCTGCCCCTCCCCCGCCGACGTGTACCGCAACTGGATGCCGTACCGGCTTGCCAGCGACTCGACTGCGCCGACGAAATCGAGTCCGTCGATCTCTTGCACGAAGGTGATGGCGTCACCGCTGCGCTGGCAGCCGAAGCAGTAGTAGACGCCCTTTTCGGGACTCACCGACAGCGACGGTGTCCGTTCCCCATGGAGCGGACACCTGGCCATGAAGTTGCGGCCCGAACGCTTGATCTCGGTGTGTTCACCGATGATGGCAACGAGGTCGGCGCTGCTACGAACCCGTGCGATGTCCTCGTCGTGGATGCCCATCGATGGGCAAGTTAGCAGTCCGCCCTCGTGCGGATTCAGGCGCCGTCAGCGAGCAACCGTCTCACCACGTGTGCGTGACGACCGGACTACAGGTGCTGGTGCCGCCGGTTTCGCAAACCTGCCACGAGGTGGCGCCCCCACCCTTTTGGCCGGTCTCGTCGAGATACGAACCAGTGTTGGCTTCGTCCAGCGCAATCGGGGAACCGTCACGGTAAATATCAACCGCTGTAGTCGAACCGGTCCAGCTGAGCTGGCCGAACTTGACGCCCTTGCTCTTGTAGGCGGTGACCGACAGTGTCATGTCGGCAGGCGGCACCGTGGTGGTCGTCGAAGTCGTCGAGGACGTCGTCGAGGACGTCGTGGAAGACGTCGAGGACGTCGTTGAAGACGTCGAGGACGTCGTTGAAGACGTCGTGGAAGACGACGTTGTCGACGTGGTCGATGGAGGACTGTTGGCGTCGATCACAAACCCGCGGTCGGCCGTTGCAAGATCAGAACTCTTCGCCACAGCGAACAGCAATGCAGCGCTGTTGTTGTACAACCTCGGAGCGCCCATGCCCGGCTGGCTGCCCCAACCCCAACTGTTGACCGAGATGATCACGCCGTTCCCACCATCGACCGGCTGCAGCCAAGGTCCACCGGACGCTCCGCCAGAAAGGCCACACGAACCGAGGAAGAGACTCACTCCGTACTCTCCGAGTCCCTCCTGGCAATACATGAAGTTCGGGTCGTTGCTGTAGGAGTAGCCGAGCGCAGTTGCGTCGGAACCAAGGGCGGGGGCCGAAAAGTCGACGGGCAACGATCCTGCGGCAACGTCGAGCGCTGACGATGAGGCAGTTCCCGAGTGCGCGCCCGTGTCCGACACCACGTAGTAGCCGTAGTCCCAGGGAATGTTGTCCGACCATGTCCGATCAGCCCATTCCTTGTCGACGATGCCGTGGTCGACTGCCCAACACCCGATCGGGTCATTCGAGCAATCCGAATCAGTGCGGTCGCTACCACCGTCGTCCTGACTCGGAATGAAGATCGCGTTCGAGGCGAATGCATCCGCCACCTCGTCGTAGATGCAGTGTGCGGCCGTGATGATGATTGATCGTCCTGACGTACCGTCTGTCGCCACCGTGCCCGAGCACACGTAGTTGCTGCCGCCCATCGTGAACAGGATCCGGCCCGCAGCGGTCTGCACCGCGCCACCACAGGTCCACCGTGAGTTGGTGACCAGTTCAGTGCCACTGCAGTCGCCGCCACCACCACCGCCACCGGTGTCGACAGCGAAGCCCACGGTACTGGAGTACGTCCGCACGCCACGAGGTTCACGGACTTCGACGTACCACTCCCAGTCGCCGTTGCTGAAGCCTTGCAGATTGCTCTGCCATGTATTGCCGCCGACGAAGGTCATGGAGAACTTCGTCTTGGCCGAGCCGACGCGGCCAACGAACACGTTGACCCCGCGCGCATTCGCATTGGTGATGTCGACGGTGAACGACGAACTGGCTCCGATCGTTGTCCCCTCGGCAGGCGACATATCCGTGAAAATCGCCGCCAGCGGTCCGGCGTCCTTCCCCTGAGGTGCGTATCGGGTCCCTTCGATCGCGGTGTCCGTTACGCGGGTGAACGGCGCACTGATGTTGTGGCCGTATGGGGTGAGTTCGCCGTTTGATCCCTTGAGGTTCCCGAGTCCGTTCTCGGCGATCACGAGGTCTCGCGGAATCGCCGATGAGATTCGGTCTGCCGTCCAGTAGTCGAATACGGCGGCGTTGTTGCGGTTGTCGCTCGCATCGCCGTTTCCGGCACCGGCTCCCGCTGCCCCGCTGACTCCGAACGTGGCAGCAAGCACTGCCAACACGACGAAGAACCCTCTTGCACGCATCTTTGCCCTGTACTCCCTTGATGAACTTCCATCGGGCCACCAGACCCACCCCGCCACGCATCGGCGCGAACGGCGAATTCCTTTAGCCAACGGCTCTGCACCCTACCAGGAGAGGCATCAGTAGATGAACCCCTGCTGTCAGGTGAGGCGCTCGGCGAGGTAGCGATCGAGTTGATCGAGTGCGACGCGGTCCTGCTCCCGTGAATCGCGTTCACGAACGG
>JBMTIM010000083.1:0-6163 GCA_049437325.1 Acidimicrobiales bacterium | reverse complement strand
CGCGCACCGGTGGTGGAAGTCGTCGGTACAGCGATGCCGACATCGCCCTGCTCAGCCGAATTCAGGAGCTCACCAACGAGGGCATGAACCTGGCCGGCGTGAAGCGGGTGTTGGAGCTCGAAGCGCGCGTCGCCGAGCTCGAAGCGAAACTCGGCGCCGCACGGCAGCAGACCGCCGACGCCGTTGCCGAAGCACATCGCGAGCACCGGCGTGATCTCGTGCCGCTGCATCAAGCGCAGAGCATCACCATCTACAAGCGCGGTGGCTGACCGCAAGTAGCCTCGCCGTCGTGCGCATCGCCTATGTCGGCCCCGTTCCACCTCATCGCGGCGGCATCGCGCAGCACGGGTCGTGCACGGTTGAGGCGTTCGAGCGTCTCGGGCATGAGGTCGTGGTCGAGTCGTGGCAGTCGTTGTACCCGGCGGCGCTGTTCAAGGGCGAGCTACCGTCGGTGCCACGGCGTGATGGGCGGGTGCGATTTCGGTTGCGGTGGTGGAACCCGCTCGGCTGGGTCCTCGCAGGGCGCCGGTGTCGGTCTGCTGACCTGATCGTGTTCCCATGGGTCACGCCGTTCCATGCCGTCGCCTTGTGGGTGCTGCTGCGGGTCGCAGGCCGTTCGGCTGTCGCGTTCGTGCACAACCCTGAACCCCACGAACGCATGCCCTTCACGCGGCCCTTGCTGCGAATGGTGATGCGTCGTTGTGAGGGATCGGTGGTCCATGCCGAGACGGCTGCAGTTGTGATGCGTGAGCGCACCAGACTCGAACGCATTGCGGTGACACCCCATCCGCCGAACCTGGCGATCGGCGCTGAGCCGATGCCGGAGCGTCCGCCGTTGCGTTTGCTCTTCCTCGGCTTCGTCCGGGCCTACAAGGGAGCCGATCTGGCGATCGATGCAGTTGCAGAATTGCGGCGCCGCGGTGTCGATGTCCGCCTCACGATCGCAGGTGACTTCTGGGAGGATCCAGCGCCGATGCGTGAGGATCTTGCGACGCGGATGCTCGCCGACGTGGTCGAGTTGCGAGTCGGTTATGTGCCCGATGAGGAGATCGGCCCCATCCTCGCCGAGCACCACCTCGTGGTTGCCCCGTATCGGAGCGCGACGGTGTCGGGTATCGCCCCGTTGGCGTTCGCCGCCGGCCGGCCGATGGTCGTGACCCCGGTCGGCGGCCTCCCGGAGGCCATCGAGCATGGTGTCAACGGGGTGGTCGCCGATGCCGTCGATGCGGTGTCTGTGGCCGATGCGGTGCTCGCCGCAGCGGACCGACTCGATGAACTCGCTGCGGGGGCTGCGGCCTCGTCGAGTTGCTGGGAGGACGTTGCGTCGGCCCTGCTCGCCGTCCGCGCCTGACACCGCACGCGATCGGCCACGAACGGCACGGCGCTGTTCGCCCCGGCGAACAATCCCCCCGGATCTGGAATACATCGGCCTCGGGCAAAGTTGAGTCAGAGACACTCAAGTTTGTTGGCCTCACCGAGCTGGCACCTGGAGGTTCCCCCATGACGCTCGATCCCAATCGTTGGACGCTCAAAGCGACCGAAGCCTTCTCGGCGGCCACCGAACTCGGTCGGTCTGCCTCGCACCCGGAGATCGTTCCGGAACACCTATTGCTCTCCCTGCTCGGCCAGGAAGAGGGGATTGTCCTTCCGCTCCTGCACCGGGTTGGGGTCGACATCGTCGCCGCGCGCAACGAGGCCGAACTCGTCCTCGACAAACTGCCCAACGCCTATGGCTCCGAGCCCCAGCTCAGCCGGGCCCTGCGTAACGTCTTCGACAAAGCCGGCCAGGTTCGCGAAGACCTCACCGACGAGTACCTCTCCACCGAGCATCTCCTGCTCGCGTTGCACGGCCAGTGCAAGGGCCTCGGCGGGGTCGACCACGAGACCTTGCTCACCGCGCTTCGCGAGGTGCGAGGAAGTCATCGCGTCACCAGCCAGAACCCCGAGAATCAGTACCAGGCGCTCGAGCGGTTCGGTCTCGACCTCACCGATCGGGCCCGCAAGGGCGAACTCGATCCGGTGATCGGCCGCGATGAGGAGATCCGCCGGGTGATCCGGGTGTTGAGTCGTCGCACGAAGAACAACCCGGTGTTGATCGGCGAGCCGGGGGTCGGAAAGACCGCCATCGTCGAGGGGCTTGCCCAGCGCATCGTCGAAGGCGACGTCCCCACGAGCCTCCAGAACAAGCGCCTCATCAGCCTCGATCTCACCTCGATGGTCGCTGGCGCGAAGTACCGCGGCGAGTTCGAGGAGCGACTGCAAGCGGTACTCAAGGAGATCGAGGACGCCGACGGCGAGATCGTCACCTTCATCGACGAAATGCACACGGTCGTGGGCGCAGGCGGCGGCGCCGACGGCGCCATGGACGCCGGCAACATGCTGAAGCCGATGCTCGCCCGGGGCCGTCTGCGAATGGTGGGCGCCACCACGCTCGACGAGTACCGGAAGTACATCGAGAAGGATCCGGCTCTTGAGCGGCGCTTTCAGCAGGTGCTGGTCGAACCACCGTCGGTCGAGGCTGCGGTGGCGATCCTGCGCGGCCTGAAAGAGCGCTACGAGATTCATCACGGTGTCCGCATCCAAGACGCGGCGCTTGTCGCGGCGGCGGTTCTCAGCGATCGCTATCTCACCGGACGTCACCTTCCCGACAAGGCGATCGACCTCATCGACGAGGCGGGCTCGTCGCTTCGGATCGAGATCGACTCGGTGCCGACCGAGATCGACGTCGTGGAGCGGCGCATCCGCCAGATCGAGATCGAGCGGCTCGCCCTCGCCAAGGAGACCGACGCAGTCTCCGCAGAGCGGCTCCAGGATCTCGATCGCGAGATCGCCGATCTCCAGGAGGAGCTCGCCGGTCTCACTGTTCGGTGGCAGTCGGAGAAGGACGCCATCGAGTCGCTGCAGGCCATCAACGAAGAGCTCGACCAACTCCGGGGCGAGGTCGATCGCGAAACCGATCTCGAGAAGGCCGCTCAGCTCCGCTACGGCCGCATCCCCGATCTCGAAGGGGCCTTCGAGGAGGCTCGTGAGAGGCTCGACACGATCCAGGCCCAGGACTCGATGCTGAAGGAGGAGGTCACCGAGGAGGACATCGCCGAGGTGGTGTCGCGCTGGACGGGCGTGCCTGTCAGCCGGCTGATGGAAGGCGAGGTGCAAAAGCTCGTCCGTCTCGAAGATCACCTCCACGAGCGGGTGATCGGCCAGGACGATGCCGTGTCGGTCGTCGCCAACGCGATCCGGCGTAGCCGGGCCGGCCTCGCCGATCCCAACCGACCGATCGGCAGCTTCCTCTTCCTCGGCCCGACTGGTGTCGGCAAGACCGAGCTGGCGCGGTCGCTGGCGGCGTTCTTGTTCGATGACGAACGCTCGATGGTCCGCATCGACATGTCGGAGTACCAGGAGAAGATCAGCGTCAGTCGACTGATCGGCGCACCTCCCGGCTATGTCGGCTACGACGAGGGCGGTCAACTCACTGAGACCGTCCGGCGGCGGCCATACAGCGTCGTGCTGCTCGACGAGGTCGAGAAGGCCCATCCCGACGTGTTCAACACCCTGCTGCAACTGCTCGACGATGGCCGCCTCACCGATGGCCAGGGTCGCACGGTCGACTTCAGCAATGTCGTGTTGATCATGACGTCGAACCTCCCCGGCGAGCCCGGTGACTTTTTCCGACCCGAGTTCGTGAACCGCATCGACGACATCGTGCGGTTCCGGCCACTCACCGAAGCCGATCTGGTGTCGATCGTCGACATCCAACTCGCCGGCCTCGGCACGCGCCTGGCCGAGCGGCGTCTCTCGCTTGTGGTGACCGACGAGGCGAAGGAGGCCCTGGCGGCCAAGGGCTTCGACCCGGCGTTCGGTGCTCGCCCGCTGAAGCGGTTGATCCAACGTGAGATCGGCGACCGTTTGGCGCTCGCCGTATTGGAAGGTCGCTATCTCGAAGGCGACACGGTCACCGTTGATATCGAATCCGATCTATCGCTATCCCCACCTGGGGAAACCGTTGGGGATACGGCTGTGGACAACCCGGCGGGGTCGGGTGAACCGGGCGGGGAGACGCCAGATCCAGCACCGCGGACCTTCGTTCTGCGCTGAACGCAGACAATGGACGGGTCGCCGTTGATGACAAAAGGGCTGCTCAAGCCGCCTCGGTTCCGTTAGCCTCTCGTGGTAACGCAAATCCGCGAGAGGAGTGCGCCGTGCCCGCGACCGTTGTCGTCGGTACTCAATGGGGAGACGAGGGGAAGGGCAAGTTCACCGACCTCGTCGCCAAGGAGATGGAGCTGGTCGTCCGCTACCAGGGTGGCCACAACGCTGGCCACACCCTCGTGGTCGATGGCGAGAGTTTCGCCCTCCAGCTCGTCCCGAGTGGAGTGCTCTACGACCACATCACGCCGGTGATCGGCAATGGTGTGGTCGTCGATCCCCGAGTGTTGATCAGCGAGATGGACATGCTCGAGTCCCGGGGCGTCGACACGTCGACCCTCAAGGTTTCCGGCAACGCCCATCTGATCATGCCGTACCACCAAGAGCTCGATGCCCTGCACGAACGCAACCTCGGCGATGCCAAGCTCGGCACGACCAAGCGGGGCATCGGCCCGGCGTACGCCGACAAGGCAATGCGTGTCGGTCTGCGGGTCCAGGATCTCACCGATCCCAAGATCTTCCGGGCCAAGCTCGATGTTGCCCTCGGCTACACCAACCAGGTGCTCACCAAGGTCTTCAACCAGCAGCCGGTCGATCCCGACGAGATCGCCGCCGAGTACCTCGATACGTGCGCGCCGCGGGTCATCCCACACATTGGCGACGCCATTTCGATCGTGCACAACGCACTCGAGGCTGGCCAGCACATCCTGCTCGAGGGGGCGCAGGCGACCTTCCTCGATCTCGACCACGGCACGTACCCGTTCGTCACCTCGTCGAACCCGGTGTCCGGCGGCGCGTGCACTGGTGCCGGTGTTGGCCCGCGCGACATCGAACGCATCATCGGCATCGCGAAGGCGTACGTCACGCGAGTCGGTTCCGGTCCGTTCCCGACCGAGTTGTTCGACGAGGTCGGCGACCACCTTGTCGATGTCGGACACGAGTACGGGACCAACACGGGCCGTCGCCGTCGCCCCGGCTGGTTCGATGCCGTGATGATGCGCCATGCCGCCCGCATCAACTCGCTGTCGGAGATCGCGCTTACGAAACTCGACGTGCTCGATCAACTCGACGAGGTCAAGGTCTGTGTCGCCTACGAGATCGATGGCGTCCGGCATGATCATCTGCCGTACCACCAGTCGGACCTCCACAAGGCCGTTCCGGTCTACGAGACCCTGCCTGGCTGGAAGACCGACATCAGCAACGTCACCCGTCCCGACGATCTGCCGGTGGCGGCAGCCGACTACATCGCCTTCCTCGAGGAGCAGATCGGTGTGCCGATCCGGCTTGTCGGCGTGGGTCCGGGTCGCGAACAGTTTCTCGATCGAGCTGTCTGACCCCGTGGGGATGGTCGAACAGCGTGTTTTGCTGCTCGATCAGCCCGGGTTCTTGAAGACTCCTGAACGGAATGGAACGGTGAGGCCGTGACGACAGATCCCATGGTGAATGTGCTCTCGGCTCGGTACGCGAGCGATGCGATGAACGAGGTCTGGTCGCCCGAGCGCAAGGTCGTGCTCGAGCGTGAACTGTGGATCGCCGTGATGCGGTCGCAGCAGCGACTCGGTGTCGCCGTACCCGACGAGGCAATCGAGGCCTACGAGTCGGTCAAGGACCAGGTCGACCTGGCGTCGATCGCTGAGCGCGAGTCGGTCACCCGCCACGACGTCAAGGCCCGCATCGACGAGTTCTGCGCGTTGGCCGGTCACGAACACATCCATCGGGGGATGACCTCGCGCGATCTCACCGAGAACGTCGAGCAACTTCAGGTCCGACGATCACTCGAGATTTTGCGTGATCGTCTTGTCGCCCTGCTCTCCCGTTTCTCTTCGCTCGCCGAGCGTCACGCGGGCGAGGTGATGGTTGCCCGCACCCACAACGTCGCCGCCCAAGCGACCACGCTCGGCAAGCGATTTGCCGATGTTGCGGAAGAGACGATGATCGGGATTGAGCGGGTCGAGGAGCTCCTTGCCCGCTACCCACTCCGGGGTTTGAAGGGCCCGGTCGGTACTCGTCTCGACCA
>JBMTIM010000082.1:0-6218 GCA_049437325.1 Acidimicrobiales bacterium | reverse complement strand
ATCGACGTCAGCACGTCGTCCTTCACCAGACGCTCGGAGAGGATGATGGCGTCCTCGAAGTTGTAGCCCTCCCACGGCATGAAGGCGACGAGCAGGTTCTTCCCGAGCGCGAGTTCACCCAGGTCGGTCGACGGTCCGTCGGCGAGCAGTTGGCCTTTCTTCACCTTGTCGCCGGCGGCCACACGGATCTTCTGATTGATGCAGGAGTCTTGGTTGGACCGAGCGAACTTCTTGAGTCGAATCGTCTGCTGCCCGAGCTTCTTGTAGTCGACGATGATGTGGTCGCCGTCGAGTTCGACGATCGTGCCGTCATCTTCGGCCAACACCATGTCGGCAGCATCGGAGGCACAACGGGCCTCGATGCCGGTCCCGATGTACGGCGCTTCCGCCCGCAACAGCGGGACAGCCTGGCGCTGCATGTTGGCGCCCATGAGGGCCCGGTTGGCGTCGTCGTGTTCGAGGAACGGGATCAGTGCAGTGGCAACCGAGATGATCTGCTTGGGCGAGACGTCCATCATCTGGACTTCGTCGGGCGGCACCGAGGAGATCTCGGTGGTGGCGCCGAAGAACACTTCCTGTTCCAGCTGCAACCGAAGATCCTGGAGACTCGCAGCCTGGGGCGAACGTCGCACCAGCACGCGGTCGTTGACGAACGCGCCGTTCTTGTCGAGCGGGGCATTCGCCTGCGCAACGACGTACTCCTCTTCTTCGTCGGCTGTCAGGTAGACGATCTCGTCCGTGACCTTGCCGTTCTTCACCACTCGGTAGGGCGATTCGATGAAGCCGAACGGGTTCACGCGAGCGAACGATGCCAAACCGCCGATCAGGCCGATGTTGGGTCCTTCCGGTGTTTCGATCGGGCACATGCGGCCGTAGTGAGAGAAGTGGACGTCACGGACTTCGAAACCGGCCCGCTCACGGGACAGGCCTCCCGGACCGAGTGCCGAGAGCCGGCGACGGTGCGTAAGCCCCGACAGCGGGTTGACCTGGTCCATGAACTGTGAGAGCTGGGACGTACCGAAGAACTCCTTGATCGCAGCCACGACCGGGCGGATGTTGATCAGGGTCTGCGGCGTGATCGCCTCGACGTCCTGCGTGGTCATGCGCTCACGCACGACGCGCTCCATCCGGCTGAGACCGATACGCACCTGATTCTGGATCAGCTCACCCACACTGCGGATGCGGCGGTTGGCGAAATGGTCCTGATCGTCGAGGCGGTATCCCGGCTCGCCCTTGGCGAGGTTCAGCAGGTAGGTGGTTGCAGCGAGCATCTCGGCCTGCGCGAGAACCGACTGGCTCGGGTCCGGGCGTTCCAGATCGAGGCCGAACTGCTGCTGGAGGAAGTCGAGCTCAGGCCCGAGCTTGCGGTTGAGCTTGTAACGACCGACCCTGCTGAGGTCATAGCGACGAGGCTCGAAGAAGGCGTTGCGGAAGTAGGCCCGGGCCGACTCCACGGTCGGCGGCTCGCCCGGACGGGCCCGCTTGTAGATCTCGAGCAGGGACTCTTCCTGGGTGGGGGCGATTTCCCGGTCCTTCTCCCACTGCCCTTCGAGGAAGTCGAAGTGCTGGACGAAGCGGTCGAGGAACCCTGGCTCGTTCTCCTCGTCGTACCCGAGGGCGCGCAGGAGGGTGAACAGCGAGATGCGGCGCTTGCGCGCAACACGAGCTCCGGCGGTGACGTCCTTGCCCGGCTTCTGCTCGACGTCCATTTCGATCCACTCCCCCCGATAGGGATGGATCGTTCCGGTGACGAGCTGATGCTTGCTGAGATTCCGGAGGCGGAACCGCTCACCCGGCTGGAAGATGACACCGGGGGAGCGCACGAGCTGCGACACGACGACTCGTTCGGTGCCGTTGATGATGAACGTCCCCTTGTCGGTCATCATGGGGAAGTCACCCATGAAGACCGTCTGTTCCTTGATCTCGCCGGTGTTGGCGTTCATGAAACGGGCGCGCACGAAGATCGGCGCGCTGTAGGTCATGTCCTTTTCCTTGCACTCTTCGACCGAGTGCTTCGGCGGCGGGCGCAGATCCTCGTCATCGGGATCGAACTCCAGCTCGAGCTGAAGTGTCTCGGTGAAGTCTTTGATGGGCGAGATATCCCGGAAGGTCTGAGCAAGACCTTCGTCGAGGAGCCAGGTAAAGCTCTCCCGTTGGATGGCGATGAGGTCAGGAAGTTCGAGGACTTCCTCCAAGTTGCCGAATGAGTACCGTTCGCGTTGCGCAGCGCGTGTGGTCACGAGGACTCCTGAGGAATCGTGGAAAGGGACGCCAAACGGCCGCCGAAGCGCGACGAACCACTCAGGAGAGAGTGGGGAGAAGCGCGACGACGACCACGTTACGACTCAGACTAGCCGCGCCCCGAGGCTCTTAGCAACTCACAGGCAACCTTGCAAGCACCCCCTTCGATTCGGCGGTGCTTCGATTGGGGCCCTCAGGGCCGCAACATTCGCGAACAGTAGGAAACCATCTCGGATCGGTCAAGGGGTTCCGCAATCAGCAACCTGACTGTCACATCCGTTCGCGCCTGATTTTCAGGGCTGTGTGAAGCGGAGATGTTCTCGTGCCGATGCTTGGATGCCAGCGTCGAGCCCGAGGTGTTCGAAGTAGCCAGGGTGGTCGTTCCACCGATCGCGCATGCCGTCGAGCGTCATCCGCATCACCGGACGGGGTGAACCGAGCATCGCATCGAGATCGAACATGGCGGGGTCGTGCCCTGCGTTGCGCAACTCGGTCGAGAAATGATCGATCCGCCCCTGAGGCTGATGCTGGGCCGAGATCTCGTAGTCGTCGAGCACGTACGAGTCGGCGACCCCGGCGATCGCCAGCATCGTCATGGCAGTGATACCCGTGCGATCTTTCCCTGCGGTGCAGTGGAAGAGAATCTTCTCACCGTTGGCCACCGCCTCGACCATCGTCTTCAGATAGCCGGTGAACGACTCGAGCATTCGAAGGTAGCCATCGGCCATGTCAGCCCTGGTGTAGCTCGTGATATCGCCGTCGAGGATACGTTCGAACAACCCTTTCGGCATCGCAACCTGACTCGACATCGGCAGGTGGACGACGTCGACCTCGTCGGGCAGCCGGTTCGGGTTGTTGTCGACCTCGCTGTGGGTGCGAAGATCGAAGACCTTCGAGATCCCGAGCATGCGGATCCGCTCGAGGTCGGCGCCCGAGGTCTCGTCGAGGCGGGCGCTGCGAAACACCTGACCCCACCGGGTTGCATCACCGTCGACGGTGGGATAGCCGCCGAGGTCACGGAAGTTCCGAACACCATCCATGAACACGAGCCGTTCGGCTGCGACGGTGAAACCGCGACCGGGGTCGAACAGGTGGACGTATGGCCGCCCGACCCGCGAAACGCTGATCTGGCCCGGCCCGTCGGGCTTGCGGACATCGGTGCCGGCGTCGATCGGGTCATCGGAGACAAAGACCGACACGTCCCGGCCCCCGCGCCAGGTCACCAACAGCTCGTCGCCGACGGGCCAGGCATTCACATGAGAGATCGGGGCAGACTCGTTGTTCGTCACAGTCGCACCCTAGGCGCGACGAAACCGGCCCCGTGAGGCCGGTTTCGCACGTGCTGATCATCCCACTGCGTGTGCAGTGGAATCAGAACTACTGGAGTTCGACGGTGCCGCCAGCAGCTTCGATGGCTTCCTTGGCCTTCTCGGCATCGTCCTTCGAGGCGCCCTCGAGGATCGGCTTCGGTGCGTTGTCGACGAGCTCCTTGGCTTCCTTCAGACCGAGGCTGGTGAGACCACGGACTTCCTTGATCACCTGGATCTTCTTGTCGCCGGCAGCGGTCAGAACGACGTCGAAGGAGTCCTTCTCCTCGGCCTCGCCACCACCGTCGCCACCACCGGCTGCAGGGGCAGCCATAACCGCAGCAGGTGCGGCGGCAGTGACATCGAAACGCTCTTCGAATGCCTTCTTCAGTTCGCTCAGCTCGAGAACGGTCATCGAACCGATCGCGTCGAGAATCTCTTCAGTCGTAGCCATGGCTACTCCTCCTCTTCAGTGTTGTCGCCGTCGGTTTCGCCGGCGTCGGCGGGTTCTTCGTCACCGACGGGTTCGTCGGTGGCAGTTGCCTCAGCGGACGCTTCGGCGGGGGTCTCGTCGGCCGGGTCGGCCAAATCGGATGGATCAGCGGCAGGCGCTTCACCAGCGCCTCCCTTTTCGATGAGCGCCTGCAGCGCGTACGAGAACTCTCGGGGCACGGCGTCGAGCAGGTTGACGAACTCGGCAAGCGGGGCTTGCAAGAGACCGGCAATCTGGCTGAGCAGGACCTCGCGGGACGGAAGCTCGGCCAACGCCTTGATGTCGTCAGCACTCAACACCACGCCGTCGAGTACGCCGCCCTTGAGCACGAGCTTGTCGTTGCCCTTGGCAAACTCCTTGAGCGCCTTGGCCACAGCCGCTGCGTCACCTGGGGCGCCATCGGCACCGGCATTGACGAACGCAATTGCGGTCGGGCCGCTCAGCATCTCGTCGGCAATCTCGATTCCGGCATCAGCTGCTGCGATCCGAACGAGGTTGTTCTTGTAAATCTTGTATTCGCCACCGGCATCGCGGAGCGCCTTGCGCAGCTCGGCAAGTTGCGGCACGTTCAGCCCGCGGTACTCGGTGAGGAGGGCACCGTCTGCTTCGTCGAGCTTCGTTCGAACCTCGTCGACGACGGCGACCTTTTCTGGTCTCGGGTCTTCCATCTCACCTCCTTTTTCTTTGTCGGGTTCCTCTCCGACGGAAAAGAACAGTGGGCGCCCACCGAATCGGCAAGCGCCCGCTCCGCCGCCCGAAGACGCCGGTCAGAGGTGCTCTCCTCGTCCGGCGAGCCAAGGCTCATTGGTTCTGCAAAGCAGAGCACCGGAGGTCTTCGGTGAACAAAGATCAGTTGTGTCCGAAAGGATAGGGCCGTCGACCGGAAATCGAAACGGGTCAGGCGTCCGAACCGGCAATCCCGGCGGGCTCGATGCGAACACCGGGGCCCATGGTCGAGGACACGACGACCTTCTTCACGTACTTGCCTTTGGCCGAGGCTGGTTTGACTCGCTCGAGTTCGCCCACGAGGGCTCGAAGGTTCGTGAGCAACGCGGCGTCATCGAAGCTGACCTTGCCGATCGGCACATGGACGTTGGCGAACCGATCGGTGCGGTACTCGACCATGCCCCCCTTGAACTCGTTGATGGCCTTCACCACGTCGGGGGTCACCGTGCCGGTCTTCGGGTTCGGCATGAGCCCGCGCGGGCCGAGGACCCGGCCGAGCTTGCCGACCGTGGGCATCATGTCGGGGGTCGCGATCGCGACGTCGAAATCGGTCATGCCACCCTCCACCTCGGCGGCGAGATCGTCGGCGCCGACGTGCTCGGCGCCGGCTTCACGGGCCGCGGTTGCCGCTTCGCCCTGGGCGAAGACCGCAACGCGAACGTCTTTGCCGGTGCCGGACGGAAGCGCCACCGTGCCGCGGATCATCTGATCGGCCTTTCGCGGGTCGACGCCAAGGCACACCACGACGTCGACGGTCTCGTCGAACTTCTTCGTGCCGAACGATTTCACGATGCGTATGGCTTCGCTGTCGGAGTGCAACCGGTCGCGGTCGTAGGTGCGGGTGTTGTCGGTGTACTGCTTGCTCTTCGCCATGGAGTGGCTCCCTCTGTGTTCACGCCGCCCGGCGAGGTCGTCCGGTACGAGCGCTGGGCCGACTTGGCCCGAAGTTCTTGTCCTCCCGGAGGAACTACCCCCCGAACGGATCTGTGGTTCAGATGACCTTGATACCCATCGATCGGGCGGTGCCTGCGACCTGCTGTTTGGCTCCCTCGAGGTCGATCGCATTCAGATCAGGCATCTTGAGTTCTGCGATCTCGGTCACCTGCGCATCGGTGATGGAGCCGGCGACTTCGCGTCCGGGGTCGTTGGCCGCCTTCTCCAGGCCTGCAGCCTGACGAATCAGGAACGGGGTAGGCGGGGTCTTGAGAACGAACGAGAAGGACCGATCCTCATAGATCGTGATCTCGACCGGCACGATCTGCCCGCGCTTGTCCTCGGTCTTTGCGTTGTAATCCTTGCAAAAATCCATGATCGCGACACCGTGCGGACCGAGTGCTGTGCCGACGGGCGGTGCAGGCGACGCCTGCCCGGCGGGGATCTGGATCTTGACGACAGCAGCGACCCATCATTCTATGGCAAATACTATGCGTCAAGTTTTTTCTGGAATGTTT
>JBMTIM010000081.1:0-6643 GCA_049437325.1 Acidimicrobiales bacterium | reverse complement strand
GCATCAGGGTTGTCAGACCCGGTCGATAGCGTCGAATCGTGGCTTGCACCTTGGCCTGACCGGTGCCGTTCACCGTCTCGTGTGGAGGTTGCGCCATGCTCGCCACCATCTCGTCGGCGACCCTCGTGGGGGTCGACGGCCGTCCCGTCTCGGTCGAGGTCCATGTGGCCGACGGACTCCCGGGCTTCACCATCGTCGGCCTGCCCGATGCCTCGTGCCGCGAAGCGCGCGACCGCGTCCGGGCCGCCCTCGTTTCCTCCGGTCGCACATGGCCGCTCAAGCGCATCACTGTGAATCTCGCACCCGGTTCGATGCCCAAGATCGGTGCGGGTCTCGATCTGCCGATTGCCATCGGCGTGTTGATGGCATCCGGCCAGATCCCGGCTACCTCCGATCTCGGTGCGTTCGGCGAACTCGGTCTCGACGGTTCGGTGCGAGCGGTGCCCGGAGCGCTGCCGCTCGCCGATGCCATCCCGGCCGACCGGGTTCTCGTGCCGGCGATCGATGCGCACGTCGTCGGCCTCGTGATCGGCCCTCGAGCCTGCCCCGTCCACGCGTTGAGCGACGTTGTCGCCTCACTGGCAGACAACTGTCCATGGCCTGACCCTCCGCCATCACCGGTTGCACCTGCGATACCCGAGGGTCCCGACATGGCCGACGTCCGCGGCCAGCCGGCTGCTCGCCTTGCGCTCGAGTACGCTGCCGCCGGCGGGCACCATCTGTTGCTCGTCGGGCCTCCGGGGGCCGGAAAGACGATGTTGGCCAGGCGCCTTCCGGGCCTGCTTCCCGTCCTCGATCCCGATCAGGCGATGGAGGTCACGCGTGTCCACAGTGCGGCGGGCCTGTCCCTCCCGCACGGACTCGTCTGGCAGCCGCCTTTTCGGGCACCGCATCATTCCGCATCCATGGCCGCCCTCGTCGGCGGAGGCTCGGGCAGTGCACGACCGGGCGAAGTCAGCGCCGCTTCGAACGGCGTGCTTTTCCTCGACGAACTCGGCGAGTTTGCACCGTCGGTGCTCGACGCGCTCCGTCAGCCACTCGAGGAAGGAGTCGTACGGGTTGCCCGGGCCGGTGGAACCACCGAGCAACCCGCCCGAGTGTTGCTGGTCGCCGCCATGAACCCGTGCCCCTGCGGTGTCGGAGGGGAGATCGGGTGCCGCTGTCCGCCCCATACCCGGGCCCGTTATGCCCGCCGGATTTCCGGGCCATTGCTCGACCGCATCGACCTCATGGTCCACGTGGATCGCCCTCAGGCCGGTGATCTTCTCGGTGGCGCGGCCGAACCGTCCAGTGCTGTTGCCGAACGGGTCGAAGTGGTTCGGAGCCTTGCACGACAGCGAGGGGTGCGTTGCAACGCCGAACTGCACGGTGAGCGCCTCGAGCGGGCTGCGCCGCTCGAACCCGACGCACGCGATGTGCTCGAACAAGCCCTGCTCAACGGTCAGCTCAGTGGTCGTGGCTTGCGACGGACCCTGTGCGTCGCACGAACGATTCGCGATCTCGACGATGCCGGACCCTCGCTCCGCCCTGCCGATGTGCTGCGCGCCATTGGCCTTCGCGCCCGTGTTCCGCTCGGTGGTTCCGATGGGTGAGCATCGATGGTCCGACGCCGCCGCCGTTGTGGCGCTCGCAGGTCTGCCAAAGATGGGGCCACGCCGCCTCCGGAACCTTCTGAGCGACCGGACGCCGATCGAGGCCGTCGAGTGGGTTGGCGCTGGGGGACTCCCCGACGGGGTTCCGGCGCCGCTCGGGGCTGCATGGCGTGCAGGTCTGCACTGCTTCGACCCGGACGCTGCCCGCACGCAGCTGCGCGAGTCAGGAACGGAGGCCACGTGGAGCGCTCTCCCGACGCACCCGACCTTCCTCACCGACGATGTGGCGCCTGCGCCGGTGCTGTTTCGTCGAGGCCGTCCGATCGACGAAGCGGCTCCCGCCGTCGCCATCGTCGGCACTCGGCGGGCATCGGGTACCGGGCGAGAGATCGCCCGCGAACTCGGACTCGGACTCGCCGAGGCGGGAGTGACCGTCGTCTCGGGCCTTGCACTCGGCATCGACGGTGCTGCGCACGAGGGCGCACTCCTGGCCGATGCTGCGCCGCCGGTTGCGTTTGTCGGAGGAGGGACCGATGTGGTGTATCCGAAGCGGCACCTTGGCCTCTGGGGCCGGATGGTCGATGCCGGCACCGTTGCCGGAGAAGCACCGCCGGCTGCGCCCCCGGCGCCATGGCGTTTCCCGGCCCGAAATCGTCTCATCGCCGCAGCGGCTGACATCGTGGTCGTCGTCGAGTCGCGGGCGGCAGGCGGTTCGTTGCTCACCGTCGACGAAGCAATCCGGCGCGACCGGCAGGTGATGGCGGTGCCAGGCTCGTTGCGCAACCCGGCTGCGGCCGGAACCAACAGCTTGCTGGCAGATGGATGTGCCCCCGTTCTGGCTGTCGACGATGTCCTCACCGCCCTCGGGCTGAGTCAGGTCGAACGGGAGACTCGGCGAGATCGGGTCGAGGGTCCGCCTGCACCGTCGGCTGCAGCGGCACGGGTCCTGTCGGCGTGTGACGACGGCCCGGCGTCGATCGATCGACTCTCCGCTCGCAGTGGTCTCGCGGTCGGCGAGGTGCTTGCTGCAGTCAGTGAACTTCTGGTCGCTGGCGCCGTTGTCGACGACGGTGCACGTGTTCGGCGGGCATGACTGCACGTTCGGTGCTCATTCGGTTTGCTGATGTCGCTATCGCCCAGGGCTAGAGTGACGTCATGGCCGAAGTACCCGTGGCGGCCACTGGTGCCGGGTGGCAAGTCGACGACTGGGTTGCACAGCTCACTCGTGTTGCCAGCTCGACCAGAGAGGTCTACCGCCGAGACATCGCTGCGTTGGTCGGCTGGCTCGACGAGCATGGCTCCGACTGTCCTCGTTCAGTCGATCGGCGGACCCTGCGCCGCTATCTCGCCGAACTCGATCGGCGCGGCTATGCGAAACGCACGATCGCTCGAAAGGCCTCGGTCACACGACGGTATTTCGACTGGTGTCGCCGGGTTGGCCTCATCGACACCGACCCGAGTGCCACCCTCAGCGCCCCTCGTGGCACGTCGACATTGCCCCGAGTGCTCACCGCCGCCGAACTCGACGGGCTCGTCAGCGGTAACGCCAAGGTTGCGGCCGATCCCACCGAGATTCAGCTCCGTGACCGAGCTGTTGTCGAACTGCTGTACGGCAGCGGGATGCGGGTCTCCGAACTCTGCGGCCTCACGACCGCCAGCTTCACCACTGCGTCCGACACGGTCTCTGTCTGGGGGAAAGGTGCCAAGGAGCGGCTCGTTCCGGTTTCCGAGGCCGCACGACTCGCAGTTGGTCGCTGGCTGAACGAGGGCCGGCCGCTGCTTGCGATCGATCGAGATGTGGGCGATGCGCTGTTCGTCAACCGCGCAGGGAGGCCTCTTTCGCCGCGCGACGTGAGGCGAATCATCGATCGCCGGGCGGTCGCGCCGACGCACCCTCATGCGTTGCGACATACGTTTGCGACTCATCTTTTGGATGGTGGCGCCGATTTGCGCTCTGTGCAGGAAATGCTTGGACATGCCGACCTCGCCACGACGCAGATCTACACCCGTGTGAGCCGAGATCGCCTGCGAGACGTTCATCGATCAACCCACCCTCGCGCCTAGGAACGACCGTGCCCGAGCGAACCGTTGACATCGACAGCCTCTGGGCAGACTTCATGGCAACGCGTTCGCAGACCGCCCGCGATCGGCTGATCGTGCAGTATTCACCACTCGTCAAGTACGTGGCCGGGCGAGTCGGGATCGGCCTGCCCCGCAACGTTGAACAAGCAGACCTGGCCAGCTTCGGTGTGTTCGGCCTGATCGACGCGATCGAGAAGTTCGATCCTGAGCGGGGGTTCAAGTTCGAGACCTATGCGATCGCCCGAATCAAAGGCGCAATCCTCGACGAACTGCGTTCGATCGACTGGGTGCCCCGCTCCGTTCGTTCCAAGGCGCGCCAGCTCGAGCAGGCGATGGCCAAGCTCGAGGCGGAACATTCCCGTGCCGCAACCGACGCCGAGTTGGCCGAGGAGATGGGGATCACCGAGAAGCAACTCCGAACCATGCTGAGCCAGATCAGCTTTGTCGGCGTGGCGGCGCTCGACGAGATGCTGTCGGTCGGCGATCAGGGCGAGGGCATCTCCCTTGGTGACACCGTCGCCGATCAACGGGCTGGCCCAACCGACGCCTTCGAGGTCGAGGAGATGCGACAGATCCTCGCAGCCTCGATCAACCGCATGCCCGAGCGAGAGAAGATCGTGCTCACGCTGTACTACTACGAAGGTCTGACCCTCGCTGAGATCGGTCGAGTTCTCGGCGTGACCGAGAGTCGGGTCTGTCAGATCCACACCAAGGCCGTCCTGCACCTTCGGTCGAAGATGCAGGCCGCCGAACGCGACGTCGCCTAGGTCGCTACGATCAAGGTGTCGCCGTAGAGCGCGCCACTTCCCCCACGATTCTCTCGTGATCGGGAACGTGTGTGGGCCGGTTCGTCGTCTTGTTGGTGTCCATGGGTGCGATCGCAACGGCGCTCGCACCTGCCGCTGCAGCGCAGACAGTGGTGCTGCGTCCCCCGGTTGATGCACCGATCATCGATCCGTTCCGAGCGCCCGAGACCGCCTACGGCCAGGGGAATCGGGGTATCGAGTACGACACGACGGCAGGCGTCGGGGTCGACGCCGCTGGCCCGGGCCTCGTGGTGTTTGCAGGTCCGGTTGCCGGTCGTTCGTGGGTAACGGTCCTCCACCGGGGCGGTCTCCGAACCTCCTATGGCCCGTTGTCCTTCGTTGCCGTCACCGCCGGTGACCCGGTGGAGGTCGGTGATCGGATCGGGTCGACCGCTGGTCCACTCCATTTCAGTACCCGTGTCGATGGCGACTACGTCGACCCCACCACCCTGCTTGGAGTGCGCACACTCGAGGTTCGACTCGTGGCCCACGAAACCGATGATGATGGGCGGTGGCTGAGACTCCTCGAACGACAGGAGCGTCGTCACCTGGCCGAGCTTGCATCGGACGGAAGTGGGTTCTGGAGCCTTGTCGACCGTGCACTTGGGGGAGCGGTTGGAGCGATCTCGCCATTCTTCGGGATCGAGCACAGCCTCACCGAGCACATGGAGGGGGTCGTCCACCTCGTCGACCTCGGCGACACGCTCTCCGAAGGACTCGACAGGGGAACCATCACCGCCCGGATGATCAACGGACTCGCATCGATTCTCGACCCCGACGAGTGCACGGTTGTCTCCACCGCGGTGGCGGGCATGCCCGCTCGACCGCCGGGGCGACGCATCGCGATCGTCATCGATGGGCTCGACTCGTCGTCGGACTCGAGTGCGATGGCAGCCCTCGACCTCGCAGAACTCGGCTACGACCGCAGCGACGTTGGGCGCATCAGCTATGCCGGTGGGCTGGTACCCGGCAGTGGCGGTGACTGGCCGATCGAGCGATCCGAGTACGACGCCTCGACCACTCGGGGTGATGTCGAGCCGCAGATCGATCAGGTCGCACGAACCTTGCGAGCAGTGTCCACTGCCAACCCAGGGGTACCGATCGATGTCTTCGGCCACAGTCTCGGTGGACTGATCGCTCGACATGCGATCGCTGCGACAGCGGAGGAGGTTCCCTACGGGATCGCCATCACCTTGGCGTCGCCGCACGCCGGCGCACCGCTTGCCGACCTTGTCGAGGCACTCGAGGTCACCATGGCCGGTTCGTATGTGGCCGAGGTCGTCGAAGACGTCGGCTGGCACGACATGGCGCTCGTCGCCCCGGCGGTCGAGGATCTGTCGGCAACGGGCTTTGCCGGAGACACCAGGCACGTGGCGTTCCCCGAGTCGGTCCACGCCGTGACGATCGGATCGCGAGCCGACGTGGTCGTTCCCGCCACCCACGCCGGTGCACCCGGTGCGCGTCATGTCGTTGTCGGTGGTCTGGATCCCGTCGGAGCGCACCGCGACATCGTGGGGTTGCCCGAAGTCGAACGAGAGGTCCGACTCGCTCTGGCAGGTCTCCCCCCGGCATGCAGCGGGGCCGCCGATGCGATTCTCGACTTGGTTGTGCCCGAGTCCATCGCATTTGCAGAGACCGCACTCGCTGCCGGTGTACTCGTCCGTGATGTTCTCCCGTCCTGATCCTGCTCGGCCCCGCTATGATGCGCAGCGGTCTGTAGCCAGATCCCACGCGACACCGCACGGGTGCCGGTGGACTATTCGGTACTCGTGCCAGTCCCGGTCGTTTCGTTCGTCCGGCTCGAGTTCACAACCGGGAAAGACATCACCATGGCAGTCATCTCCATGAAGCAGCTCCTGGAGGCCGGCGTTCACTTCGGTCACCAGACCCGCCGTTGGAACCCCAAGATGAAGCGGTTCATCCACGGCGAGCGGTCCGGCATCCACATCGTCGACCTCCATCAGACGCTGAACCATCTCGAGGCGTCATACGTCTTCGTCCGCGATCTCGTCGCCAATGGCGGCACCGTGTTGTTCATCGGCACCAAGAAGCAGGCCCAGGACTCGATCCAGTCCTACGCCGAGCGCTGCAACATGCCGTACATCAACGAGCGCTGGCTCGGCGGCATGCTCACCAACTTCCAGACCATCTCCAAGCGTGTCG
>JBMTIM010000080.1:0-7348 GCA_049437325.1 Acidimicrobiales bacterium | reverse complement strand
CAGGGCCTGACCCAGCACAGGGCCTGATCTGCTGCGGGGTCTGATCCCTCTGGGGCCTGATCCAGCGGCGAAGTTGCCGACCTCGGCCGGAGGTGGCCGCCGAGTGGTGCGCTCGACTCAGCCGGGCCAGCCGTGATGGGGCGGAACCTCGAATGCACCGATCGCATCGGCTCGACGATGGAGCAGGTCGACCGTCTCGCGAAGGTCCATGGTGATGATGTAGCGGCGCTCGATCGTTGCCTCGACCACGAAATCACCCTGTGCATCGAGGTCGGCCTCGTTCACGTCCCGGCCGGCGCGCTCGAGCATCGCCTTCATCTCGTCGAAGGTCATGCTGGTGCGCCCGGTCGCCTCGCCGACCCGTTGCAGGTGCTCGGGACGGTTGCGTTGGGCGGTGAAAAGCCCGGTCCGTTGCAACCCGCCGGCCGGGTAGAAGACCGAGGCTCGAAGCTGGGTTCCCTCGCTGCGAAGGTTGTGATGGAGCGCCTCGGTGAAGCACGAGACGGCCGCTTTCGACGAGGCGTAGACCGATGCGGTGGGCACCGGCGCAAAGCCGCCATCGCCCGACGACGTGTTGACGATCTGACCGGGTACACCACTCTCGATCATGCGGGGTACGAACTCCGACACGCAAAATGCGGTGCCGAACACGTTGACACCGAAGCACCAACGCCAGTCGTTCGGCTCCTGCTGCCAGGGCTTTCCACCACCACCGGAGGTGACGCCGGCGTTGTTGAACAGCAGGTTGACCTTGCCGTGGGTGGCATAGACATGATCGGCCAACGCCTTCACCGAGGCCTCGTCGGTGATGTCGGTTCGCCATCCCGAGACCGACCCGACGGGTGCAAGCTCGGCGATCGTTTCGTCGATGGCGCCCTGCTCGATGTCGGCGACGACCGCAGTGGCCCCGGCCCGCAACAGGGCGCCGACGATGCCCCTGCCGATGCCGCTGGCGCCGCCGGTGACGACGGCGACCGAGTCGGCGATGTCGATCGGGAGGAGCGTGCCCTGCTCGCTCATACGACGGCTCCTTCGAGTTGATTGAGCGGATTCATGCCGGGACAGCCCTTGGCCCGCTCCGGGATCTCCCCGTAGTCGATCGGTGTCGCCACTTGGTCCTTGGTCGGGCAGAACTGTTCCGCGAGCGGCAGGAGCGCATCGATGTCGAAGTTGTAGACCTTCGCTGCGTTGGTCGTGAGCATCTGCACGGCTTCGTCGACGGAATAGTTGGCGAACGTCAGGCGCAGATGCTCCTTGGTGTGCGGGTGGCTTCCCTCGATGTGGGGGTAGTCGCTTCCCCACATGACCTTGTGGGTTCCGACCGATCGTGCGACTGCGGTCTCGGACGGTCGCAGGAACGAGGCGCCGATGTGGCACTGCCGTTCGAAGTACTCGCTCGGGGTGAGCGACATCTGGGCGACGGCCTGGCCCCCGAAGATCGATTCGGATCCGTACCGGCTGTACTTCATGCGGTGGTAGAAGCTGTCGAGCTTGGCCAGGGTGTCGGGGACCCAGGCGGTACCGGTCTCGGTGATGACATAGTCGAGTTCGGGGTGACGTTCGAACACTCCGGAGAACATCAGGTGCCACAGGGCGCGTTGCGTCCACCACTGCACTTCCAGCATGAACATCGCAAGCGACGCCGGGAAATGGTTGCCAAAGTTCGGGGACGCACCGCCGGCGTGATGATTGAGGGGCATGCCGTGGGCTGCGGCGGCGGCCCAGATCGGTTCATAGCTCTTCGAGTAGAGCGGCTCGAACGGTGAGTCGGGCGGTGCCCCTGGTACGAGCACACCCCCGGTGAGCCCTTGCTCGGCCGCCCACTCGATCTCGGCCACCGAGCCTTCGACATCACCGAGGAAGATCTGAAAGACGCCGGCTCGTCGGTGTGGTGCCTCGCTCACGAAGTCGGCGAGCCATCGATTGTGGGCTCGGAGGCCGGCCCATCGGTACTCGAAATTGTCCTGATAGGGCGGCGCTTCGAAACTGCTCGCTGCCGGTGGGGCGAAGGGTGGCTGAGTGTTGGGGAACAGCACCGTCGCCACGACGCCGTCTTGTTCCTGCTCCCGCAGGCGACGCTCACTCGACCAGTTGCGGTCGCCATGCTCGTCGGGGTCGCCGTCCACGCCGACCTCGAGCGGCGAGCGTTCCATGTCTTTGAACAGTTCCTTCTGGCGTGCCACCCCTTCCTCGATGCTGGTAGCCCAGCGGTCGAAATCGTCGTGGTACGCCGATGCGAGGTACTGCTTGTAGCTCCGCACGTCGGCCCCGCAGTGGGCGTCGGCCGAGATGACGATGTGGTGATCGGTGGCAGGAAGGTCGAACGGATTGGTGAGGCTCACGTCCTCACTGTTCCCGTTCGGTCAGGACGCGTGCAAGACGGCTGGGTCGGCCGGTGGCGGTGTGGCCGCCTTCACGAGGGTGATGCGGTCACGGTGACCCTGCTCGATGCACTGGTGCAGGCAGTTGATCCGGTCGCTCGCCGTGGTCTTGTGGAACATCGGCAGGAACGCATGGACCAACGCCGCGACCGCCGCGCCGAACAACTGGCGGCTGACGCTGGCTGCCACCCGCATGTGTTCGCCGTAGGTCTCGCCTGCACTGTTCGGGTGTTCGGTGAACGGGTTCGTAGCCATGGGATCACCCTACGAACATCGGGGTGCAAGATCCGGCCTTGTTTCGCGTAAATGCCCGCTGTATGTAGCATATTATGTTGCAAACAAGCTGATCTGGAGTAAGAAGTGTGAAACTTGATGAGATTGATCGGGAAATCGTGCGATTGCTCCAAGCCGATGCCTCGTTGACTGCACGCGAGTTGGCCGAGCATGTCGGCCTGACATCGACGCCGTGCTGGCGGCGAGTGCAGATTCTCGAACGCGAAGGTGTCATCACTCGCCGGGTGGCCCTCGTCGACCCTCGCTCGATCGGTCTTGGTGTCACCGTCATGGTGCACATTCGCACCAACGATCACAGTGCAGCGTGGCTCGAGCGCTTCACCGCTGCGCTCGACGAATTGCCCGAGATCATCGAGGCGTATCGGATCTCGGGAGAGATCGACTACACGCTGAAGGTCGTCGTGCCGTCGATCGACGCGTTCGACGGCTTCTACAAGCGGCTGATCACCGAAGTGGATCTCTACGACGTTCGCAGCGTGTTCGTCATGGAGGAGATGAAGCGCACCACGGCGTTGCCGCTCGATTTCGCCTGAGCTCCGTTGTGTAGCTTCTGACCATGGCCGCCCTGACACCACCGGGGGAGTGGAGCTACGGCATCCAGCTCCCGATCCAAACCCTCACGCGTACACTCGTCGACCCGTGGGAAGACGCAGCGAGCGTGGCCGATCTCGTCACGATCGCCGAGACGGCCGACACCAACGGCTACGGCTTCATCGGAGTGTGTGACCACATCGCCATTCCCGACAACGACTACGCCGCCAACATGACCACCACCTGGTACGACACGGTGGCGACGCTGGCGTATCTCGCCGCCCATACAGCGACGACCCGGCTGCTGTCCGTCGTGCTGGTTGCGGCCTATCGGCATCCGCTTGCAACAGCGAAAGCCTTCGGCACCCTCGACCATCTGTCGGGCGGCCGAGCGATCCTTGGGGTCGGTGCTGGTCACGTCGAGGCCGAGTTCGACGCGCTCGGGGTCGACTTCAGCACGCGGGGCAGGCGTCTCGACGAGACGATCGACGCCGTTCGGGGGGCGTTCGCCGACACGTACGTCAGTCATGACGGTGAGTTCTTTTCCTACACGGACATGGGTGTGGCCCCCCGACCGGTGCAGGCCGAGCTGCCGATCTGGGTCGGCGGTGCCGGGCGCGCCGCCTGGCGCCGCACGGGGGCACGGGCCGATGGCTACATTCCGATGGGCCTGCCCAAGGAGCAGTATCCCGAGGCGATCGAGCGCATGCGGGAGGCGGCGGTGAGGGCCGGTCGTCCGTCCGACGTGGCACTCGACATCGGCTACATGACGCCATGGGGATACCTGCTTGGCGACCCACCCGACGACGGCTCCATCGGGATGCACTGGTTGCAGGGGGGAGCCGAGGGGCTCGCCGAAGACATCCGTGCAGCCCGGGCCGTTGGCTGCAACGTGATGCATCTGAAGTTCCGTGCCCGTGACGCCGCCGAATACGCCGACAGCCTGCTCGCGTTTCGCGAACAGGTTGTTCCCCTCGTGGACGAAGCGTGAACAGAAGTACTGACCACGATGGCTGACCAGGATGTTTGATCAGGATGTTTGATCAGGATGGCTGACCAACCGAGTCCAGCACCCACGCCAGACGGGGGTGCCGATTGGAGGGGCTTCGATCCGGCTGCCACGGAACTGACCCAGAGCTACGAGGTGCCGGGCTTTTCGCTTCGGTGGGATGTGTGGGGCGATGGCCCTGGGCCGCCGTTGGTGCTGCTCCACGGCTACACGGGGTCGGTCCACGACTTCGCGCTGCACATCGAGGCGCTTGCCGCCACGCGCCGGGTCTTCGCCATCGAGCATCGGGGACACGGACGCTCCTCGGGCTCAGGTGACCCATCCACGTACACGGTCGACCACATCGTCGACGACACGGTCGCGTGGGTACGAGACGTGGTGGCCATCGATGGTCAGCCGATCGACCTGCTCGGCCACTCGATGGGTGGCCGAATCGCCATGCGGTTTGCGCTGGCCCGCCGCGATCTGCTGCGGTCACTGATCCTGATGGATACGACGGCGTGGGCATTCGGCGAGGAGCACGGCGAGTGGCGTGGCCTCGCCGTGGACTTCCTCCGCTCGATCGAACCCGGTCAGGTTCCGCCCCGCACCCCGCGCTCGGCCGAAGACGACCTGATCGAGGCAGCTGTCCCGCAGGCGTGGATCGACGAGAAATGGGCGATCCGCGACCAAATGGATCCGATGGCCCAGCGGGCCCTCGGGATCCAGTTGTTCGAGAATCGCCTCGACCGGGTCGACCATCAGCTGGGCGACATCCCGTGCCCGACCACGGTGATCGCCGGCGAGTTCGATGAGCCGTATGTCTCCCATGGTCCGCAGCTCGCCGAAGCCATTCCCGGCGCCCGGTTCGTCCACATCGACGGGGCGTACCACTCGCCCCAACTCACCCATGGGGTCCAGTGGCGCACCGCAGTCGAAGCGCACCTGGCCCGGCTCTGAAGGACCCCGCTGACATGGCGCGCTGCGGTGACATCCGTGGAGCTGTTCCGGATCAGAGCCGGGAGTCGATCCCAGGTCTGATCCCAGGTCTGATCCCGGGTCCGATCCCCGTTGTCGACACCATGATCGGCTTCGCCGCTCCTCTCGCGGGCGTTGATCGGGAGCTTCCGCAGGTGCGGGCGACGATGCGAGGTGTCGAGCACACCGCCGAGTACCTGTATCGAGACATCCCACCCGCTGCCGATGCGCCGGTTGCTGCGACGATCAACGCCATGGACCGGCACGGCATCGACATCGGGCTCGTCAACACGAACTCGTCGGTGGCGCTCGACGCTGCTGCGATGCACCCGGATCGGTTCGTGCTCGAGACGCATGTCGGCGAACTGGGCACACCCTTCGACATCGTGGGTTCGGTCGAACGAATCCGCACCGAGCACGAGGAGTTCGGCACTCGGGCGGTGTCGCTTTTTCCAGTCGGTCCGGTCCCGCCGGTCCTCGTCGACTCGGCGGCTGCGTATCCGATCTACGCAACCTGCGTCGAACTCGGTCTTGCACTTTTTGTCAACGCCGGTGTGCCTGGCCCGCGAGTGCCGATGGCGGCCCAGCACGTCGAGCGGTTCGACCGGGTCTGCTACGACTTCCCCGAGCTCACGATCGTCATGCGCCACGGTGCCGAGCCGTGGACCGACCTGGCCGTCAAGCTCATGGTGAAATGGCCGGGACTGCACTTCTCGACGTCGGCCTTCGCTCCCAAGCACTATCCGCCCGCAATCCTCGAGTACCTCAACAGCCGGGGGGTCGAGAAGATCGTCTATGGCGGCTACTTCCCGATGGCCCTGACCCTCGACCGGATCTTCGCCGAACTCCACGGACTCGCAGTGAGCGGTCGCATCCGGCCCGATCGTTGGGAACCGTTCCTCAGCGGAAATGCCCGCCGGATACTCGGGATCGATGACGTCTAGCGATCATGGAGCGCACCACCTACCGTCTGTTCCGAGAAGCCTGACCCTGAATGACCAGCTCCGAATGACCAGCACGTCTCGCCATCGCATCATCGATCCTCACGTCCACCTTTGGGACCCGCGGACCACACCACGGCAGGTGTCGCCGCTGGTCAGGTTGTTCGGACGGTGGCCGTCGCTTGTCGAGCGCTTGGCCCGGATGGCCACCCCCCAGCCGCTGGTCGATTTCGTCGGGGCCACCGACTACGTGCTCGACGCGCACCTTCCAGCCGATTTCCGAGCCGATGTCGGCCATCATGACGTGCAGGGCATCGTCCATGTCGAAGCCGACTGGTCGGCGCGCGGGGTGCTCGGACCGGTTGGCGAAACCAGGTGGCTCGACCGGCTCGACGATCCACCACTCGCCATTGTCGGCCACGCCGTTATCGACGATGCCGCAACGCTCGAGGCCCAGCTCGATGGCCACTCGGCGGCCAGCGGTCGACTCCGCGGCATCCGCGACTCGATGGCCGCCCATCCCGACGAGCGGGTGCATTCATGGACCGAGGCGTCACGACTCGGCTCCGACGAGACTCGCGCCGGCGTCGCCGCACTCGGTGAACGACAGCTGACCTTCGAGGCATGGTGCTATTCGAACCAGCTCGACGAACTGGCCGATCTCGCCGCCGACGTGCCGATGACGTCGATCATGCTCGATCACATCGGCACGCCTGTCGGGGTCGGTGGCCCGTATGGAGGGGTTGGCGAGACCGCTGCCGAGCGGGAACGAATCTGCAACGCCTGGTACGCCGGCTTGGAACGGGTTGCGGCCAACCCCAACGTGCACTGCAAGCTCAGCGGACTCCTGATGCCGATCTGCGGCTTCGGCTATCACGAGCGGCGGGCTGGGGGTGACGCGCCAAGTCACGCCGAAGTGGTCGACGCGCTGGCACCGCACATCTTGCAGGCGATCTCGACGTTCGGTCCCGAACGGTGCATGTTCGCCAGCAACTTTCCGATGGACAAGGTCTCGATCTCGTACGAGCAGCTGTTCGACGTGTTTTTCGAGATCGCAGGGAGCGCTGGGCTTTCACCGGAACAGGAAGCAGCGCTCTTCGCCGACAACGCAGCCGCGTTCTACCGACTGGTCGACACCGAGCGTCCACCCGATGACGGGACCGGTCCGGCGGACTCGTCGTCCTGAGCCTGACCCTGAGTCTGACCCTGAGTCTGACCCTGAGTCTGACCCTGAG
>JBMTIM010000079.1:0-7632 GCA_049437325.1 Acidimicrobiales bacterium | reverse complement strand
GAGGTCGAGCCCGGAGGTCGAGCCCGGAGGTCTGAGCCGGGGGCGCTAGCGTCGCGCCGTGACCGAACCGACGACCACCGACGATGGCTCTGCCAACGGATCGCTCGGTGGGAACTATCGCCGACTCTTCGCAGCTTCCACCATCGCGAACCTTGGTGATGGGATCGGCCTGATCGCCTATCCATGGCTCGCCACGGCGATCACCCGCGATCCGTTCCTCATTGCACTCGTTGCGGTGATGCAGCGACTGCCGTGGCTGCTGTTCAGTCTTCCGGCGGGCGTGATCACCGACCGCTACGAACGGCGAACGCTCATGGCGTGGTCCAACGTCGCTCGGTCAATCCTTGCCCTGATCGTCGCGTGCGTTGTCCTCGGTGCACAGGGGTCGCTGCCCGACGTCGATCAGATCGCTGACGGCGGCCTCACCGTCGATACCAATGTGGGCCTCTACATCGTCTTGCTGGTCGCCACCTTGCTGTTCGGGGTCACCGAAGTCATTCACGACAACGCTGCCCAGACATTCATGCCGGCGGTCGTTCGGCCGGCCCAACTCGAAAAGGCAAACGGGCGTCTGTGGGGCACCGAGATGATCGCCAACACATTCGTCGGACCACCTCTCGGCGCGTTCCTGATCGCCCTTGCCTTCTCTCTACCCTTTTTCGTCGACTCACTGACGTTTGCGGTCGCAGCACTGCTCGTCTGGTTGATCACGGTCCCGAACCGAAGAGCCCCCGTGGCGGCGGAGCATCGAAAACCATGGGCGACGGAACTGAGCGAAGGTGTCCAGTGGCTGTGGAACCATGATTTTCTTCGCCACCTGGCGATCATCCTCGGACTCCTGAACGCCCTCGGATCGATCACGATCGCTGCCATGGTGCTCTTCGCCCAGGAGCTCCTCGGCACGTCAGCCACCGAGTTCGCCCTCCTCAACACGGGTGGTGCAGTGGGCGGGATCATCGGTGGTTGGACTGCGTCGTCGATCTCGAAGCGGATCGGTACCGGCCCATCGCTGTACCTCACGCTGATCGGCAGCGGCCTCACCTCGCTCGTGATCGGCGTGGCCGGCTGGTGGCCGATCGTGTGGCTGATGTTTGCCGTCTCGACCGGTCTCGGCACCGTGTGGAACGTGATCACCGTCAGCCTGCGGCAGACGATCATTCCCGACGACATCCTGGGTCGAGTCAACAGTGTCTACCGCTTCTTCGCCTGGGGGATGATCCCGATCGGCTCGCTGCTCGGTGGGGTCATGATCATCGCCGTCGATGCGGTCGCATCGCGCGAAGCAGCACTTCGGTCGCCATGGATCGCAGCGGCGGCATTGCACGTCGCCCTGTTCGTCTATGCCGCGCCGAAGCTCACCACCGCGAGGATCGAAGGTGCCCGAGCCGGGCACGACTAGCGTCTCCCGCCGTGATGACGCGCGCTTTTCGAACACTCCGCATTGCGCTGGCTGCGGCACTGGCCCTGGGTGTCGTGGCACCAGCTGCTGCTGCGAACCCGAAGGTCGACGCAGTGGCCCAACTCGGGTCGATGCTCACACCCGAACAGATGGTGACCGCCTTCGACGAGGCGCTCCTTGCCAACCTCCGAGGCCCTGATCCCGAACCGCCGAGCATCACCGGTCAAGCCGAACTCGACGCCCGCATCCGAAGCCTCGGTGAGGCACGTGGATACACGCGCCGACCGTCGCCGAGCGGTGCGCTTGCGAACGCCGACGGCCACCTCCTGCAACCGACCGCAGCGGCGGCATGGCTGCGGCTCCGCACGGCTGCAGCCAGTGCTGGCCATTCGATCGAGATCACCTCCGGCTATCGCAGTGCCGCCGGTCAGCGCTCGATCTGGTTGGATCGCATGCGTGGCACCTCCGACGAGGCGCTCGACCTCCTGATGCAGACGGTTGCCGTGCCTGGGTATTCGAAGCACCACACCGGGTACGCCGTCGATCTGCGCAGCGGGCCGGCCTCACTCTTCGCCTTCCGAGACTCGGCGGCGTATGCGTGGCTGAGCGAGAACAACTTCGCCAATGCCATGGCGCACGGATGGCTCCCCAGCTATCCGGACGGGGTCGACGATCTCGGTCCTGAACCCGAGCCATGGGAGTTCGTCTACGTCGGCATCGACAACATCTTGTGCGCCGGCTTCGACCCCGACGCCGATCCCGGCCGACCGTTCTGCGACACGATTGGAAGTCCGTTCGCCGACGACATCGTCTGGCTCCACGACACTGGTCTGACCACAGGCTGTGACGCGCAGCGCTACTGCACCGACGGCATCGTCACCCGAGCCGAGGTGGCAACCTTCCTGTGGCGACTCTTCGGCCGCGTGGAGCCCAGCCCCGGTTCCGGAACCACCTTCGACGATGTCCCCTCCGGTCAGTTCTTCACGGTTCCGGTTGCGTGGATGGTCGAGAACGGGATCACCACCGGAACCACGTCGACCACGTTCGCACCGTTCGAGACGGTCACCCGGGCCCAGTTCGTCACGTTCCTGTGGCGAGCCGCAGGGCGACCCGATCCCATGAGTCCGCTCGAGTTCGACGACGTCGATCCCGGCAGCTACGCCGCAGACGCCATTGCATGGGCAAAGTTCGTCGGCGTCACCAGCGGGACCACTGCCACGGAATTCTCGCCCGACGCCACTGCGACCCGCGGGCAGATGGCGGCATTCCTGCACCGCTTCGTCGACCTCGTGCCGATGTGAACCCCGTCGGCGTCCCTCGCCCTGCGACGCCGCTGCGGTAGGTGCACGGACCGAGGTCCGGCCTCGAGCCGTTTCACCTCGTCAGTCCCCGCGTCGGCGAGCCATCAACTCGATCTCGACCGCAGCACCGAGCGGAAGGGCGGCAACGCCAACCGTGGTTCGCGCCGGGTACGGCTCGTCGAAGTGCTCGGCATAGGCGTCGTTCATGGCGTCGAAGTCGCGCATGTCGGTGAGATAGACGTTGACCTTCACCACATCGGACGCATCGAGTCCGGCGTCGGCGAGCACCGCGAAAAGGTTCGCGAAGCACTGCCGGGTCTGAGCACTCACTCCCCCGCCGACGAGCTCACCCGTCGATGCATCGAGTGGCGTCTGCCCCGACAGCACAACGAACGGGTCGCTCACGATCCCATGGCTGTAGGGCCCGACAGCACTGGCTGCCCTGCTCGTCAACGGCTTGCGCATGTGGTGAGCGTAGGCTGAGGTGGTGGTGCTCGCCCTCGAAGACCTCACCTTCGACAATCGCTTCACCGACGACCTCCCGGGCGATCCGGTGGACCTGAACCAACCCCGCCAGGTGCACCACGCCGCATTCAGCCGTGTCGATCCAACTCCGACCTCCTCGCCGCAGCTGCTTGCGTATTCAGCCGAAGTCTTGGCCGACCTCGGACTGGCAACAGAGGTCGCCGACACCGACGAGTTCCTGCAGGTGTTTTCCGGAAACGCCACCCTCGACGCCATGGAGCCCTACGCCGCATGCTACGGCGGACATCAGTTCGGCAACTGGGCGGGCCAACTCGGTGACGGACGGGCGATCGCGCTCGGTGAAATCGTCACCGAGGCCGGCGTTCGACACACGCTGCAACTCAAGGGTGCCGGGCCGACGCCCTACAGCCGAACCGCCGACGGCCTCGCTGTGCTGCGAAGCTCGGTTCGCGAGTTCCTGTGCAGCGAAGCGATGTTTCACCTCGGGGTCCCGACCACGAGAGCCCTCAGTCTCGCCACCACCGGCGACCGTGTGATGCGCGACATGTTCTACGACGGCAACCCCGAGTGGGAACACGGCGCAGTCGTGTGTCGGGTGGCACCGTCGTTCATTCGCTTCGGGAACTTCGAACTGCCGATGTCGCGCGACGACACCGATCTGCTGCGCGCACTGGCCGACCACACGATCGGGCTGCACTTTCCCGATATCGCCGACGGCCGAACCTCGGGGTTCACGGCCGAGGACTACGTGGCCTGGTTCGCCGAGGTCGCTCGCCGTACCGCCGACATGATCGTCCACTGGCAGCGGGTGGGCTTCGTCCACGGCGTGATGAACACCGACAACATGTCGATCCACGGGCTCACGATCGACTACGGGCCCTACGGCTGGCTCGAGGATTACGACCCCGGTTGGACACCGAACACCACCGATCGCCAATTCAAGCGGTACCGCTTCGGTGCCCAGCCGCACATCGGGCAGTGGAACGTCACTCAGCTCGCAAACGCCATCTACCCGTTGGTCGGCGATGCCGAACCGCTGCAGGAGGCGTTGACGGCCTACGTCGATGTCTTCAACCACGCCTGGCCCCGCATGATGGCCGAGAAGTTGGGGATCGCCCGCTTCGATGCAGCGCGTGATCCGAGCCTGATCCATGCACTTCTCGACCACCTGCCCACGATCGAGACCGACATGACGATCTTTTTCCGTTGCCTCGCACGAGTTCCGACATCGAGCGAGGCAACCGACGACGAGCGTCTCGCCGCCGTCGCAGACGCCGACTACGACCCGGCGCAACGCACCGGTGATACCCGTGACCTCCTCGCCGCATGGTTGCGAGACTGGACGGCCCGCATTCGCGAGGAGGGCCAGACCGATGACGCTCGAGGCGCAGCGATGAATGCGGTCAACCCGAAGTTCGTGCTGCGGAACTATCTCGCCCAGTTGGCGATCGACGACGCCGACAGCGGAGACCCTGCGCTCATCGGTGATCTCCTCGAGGTGCTTCGGCACCCGTACGACGAGCAGCCCGGCAAGGAGCGGTTCGCGCAGAAACGTCCCGACTGGGCCCGGATCCGGCCCGGCTGCTCGATGCTCAGCTGCTCGAGTTGACGCCAGCCGCTTCTGAGCCACCGGCAGCGGCGACGAGCCACTGGAGTGCCGGGTCGACCCGTCCGGTCATCTCGGGGTGCCATTGGACAGCAAGGACCGGCTTCCCGACCACTTCGACCGCTTCGACCAGTCCATCGTCGGGGCCACCGACCGTCACCCCACTGGCGAGCAGGCCCGGGGCCAGGCGATCGATTCCCTGATGGTGCAGCGAGTTGACATCGACCTCGACCCCGTACACCTGCTGCCCGATACTGCCATCGACAAAGCGGACGCGGTGGAACGCCTGATCGATCGGAACGCCGGTGTCGGTGTGGGCCGGCACATGCTGATGCAGTGTGCCACCCAGATGCACGTTGATCAGTTGGACGCCACGACACACCCCGAGCGTCGGCAGTTCAGCACGAAGCGCGGCTTCCAAGAGCGTTCGTTCCTGGGTGTCGCGCAGCACGCTCGGTGTCCCGAGCGCCGGATGGGGTTCATGTCCGTACGCCCCCGGGTCGATGTCGTCGCCCCCGCTCAGGAGCAGCCCGTCGATACGGTCGAGCACCGCAGGAGGCGCATCGATCGGGACCCACACCGGCATCCCTCCGGCAGCTACCACCGCCCGGGCATAGTCGCCGTAAAAGACATCGATGTTGCGTGTCCGCAGCACGTCGAGGACGTCGACGAGGGCCGACGCCGGTTTCTGTTCTCCGGTGATGCCGATCAATGGCGCCATGAGCGCTCAGGCTACGAGCGGGACATGATGACACCATGGACGCGTGGACCTGCCCCGAGTGCAACCGATTGTTTGCTCGACAACAGCAAGGCCATGACTGTGCTCCCGGTCTCACGCTCGACAGCTACTTCGCAACCGGACCCGACCATGAGCGGCCGATCTGGGATGTCGTGATCGCCCATCTCGAGACCCTGGGTCCCGTTCATGCCGATGTCGTATCGGTTGGGATCTTCTTGAAAAACCCCAGGAAGTTCGCCGAGTTCCGTTCCAGGGACAAATGGGTTGCGCTCGGCTTCAACCTTCGACGACGAGCGGTTCACCCGGTGATCACCCGAAAGGTCGTGGCCAACGGTCCCCGGTTCTGGCACGTCGCCAACCTGCGCCACCCCGACGACTACGACGATGCACTCCAGGCGCTTCTGACCGAGGCATACGACGGTTCCTAGCCTCGGCTGGTTCTCACCTCGCCTTGATCGGTGGATGCCTGCACGGTGAGCCACACCACTGCCCCAAGAATCAGAACACCGCCGATCAGTGTGGCCGTCTCCGGCGTCTCGTCGAACGCAAGCCAGACCCAGATCGGCCCGAGCACGATCTCCGACATGAGCAACAGCGTGGCATCCGGTGCCGGCACAGCACGCTGCGCCCAGTTGAAGAAGGGCAACGGCACCCCAATGAGCAGTGCACCGGCGAGCACACCAATGACGAGATCACGCAGCGACACACCGAGTCCCTCGCCGAGCAGTGAGACGACCGAACCGGCGATCGCACAGGTACCCCCTGCGATAACGACCGGCACCAACGGGTCACCGTCTGCGCCCGCTCGGATGAGTGTGGAGTACACCCCCAGGCCAACGGGGATCACCGACACGATCAGGATTGCCCAACCGATACCCGAATCAAGGCCAGAGGACACCATGATGACGACGCCGACGATCGTCGTCACTGTGGCGATTGCAGCCTTGGGATCGAGACGCTCCCGCAGCAGCAGCCAACTGAAGATCGCAGCCGAGATCGGTGCGGCAGCCTGGAAAAGCAGCACGAACGCAACATCGGTGTGCGTGAGCGAAATGATGAAGCTGATCATCATCGAGCCGAGGAGCATGCCTGCGACCCCGTGTTGCCACGGCAGTCGGCGGCGGATCGCTCCGAGATCTCGCCGGTTCTGCCACCACAGCAGGGGCCCGACGATCAGGACGGCACCCAGACCCCGAAATGTCAGGTACTGCCAAGCATCGATGTCATCGGTCGCTCGAAAGAACAACGCGCCGAAGCTGAACACCGTGCCGGCGGCGAGCACCACCAGCGCTCCGGAACGACGGGTGAGCGGCACAGGCGATCAGTCGATCTTCATGATGGTGTCGCCCGATCGGATCGTGCCGGGCGTGACGACTCGGGCATTGACACCCCGCAGGTGAAGCTCTTTGCCAAGCTCGGAGTTCACGAACCGGTGGGCATCCAATCCGAACCGTTTGGTGAACTTGGCGCACCCGTTGTGGGGTTGGTCGGTGATCTCGATCACGGCAGAGCCGATCTGGAGCCTGGTCCAGGCCGGCATGTTGACCTCACTCAGGTCGAGGTCGACGATCAGCTGATCGCCTGCAAGCGGCATCCGTTCAGGTGACCCGGCAACCAATTCGCAGACCCGACTGTTCATCAGGTTGAGCTGCATGTCGGGATGTGGTCCGCCGTGGTCGGTTCGTGACGACCAACGCGCACTCCAGTTGTCACCCACGAGCCCCTCGTCGGGATGCAACTCACCCTCCACCACCACGACTCGCACGTCCTCTGCGGGACGTTGGACGATGAGTTCGAGGGTGCCGCCGTCGACCGGTGACGCAGCGATGTGTTCGAGCGCAGCCTCCAGCTGTTCCGTGGTCGGATGTATGACGTCGGTCGCCTCCATGTCGGGGAGGGTACCGTCGCCAACAACGGTGAGACGCTTCGATGGCGGCCGGCCGGCACGATCCGCGCCCGCCGAAGCCCGACCCATCTACGGTGGTCGCATGCGAACCCGCCGCCGCCGACACGTCGCTGCGTTCGTCGTCGTCGGTTGCTCGCTCCTCGTCGGCGCTGTCGCTGCCCTGCGATGCCGCGCCGCCGGCCGCCGCGCCGCCGA
>JBMTIM010000078.1:0-7856 GCA_049437325.1 Acidimicrobiales bacterium | reverse complement strand
GTCGCGACCGCACCACTCCCGGCCACGACCCAGATGATCGGATTGTCGACATCGCTTCCGCCGAGGAGTGCGTGATACGAACCCGCCGCAACGGTGACGATCGACATCATGTGCACCGTGCGCCACATGGTCGGGTTGATCCATGGTCTGAGCAGTGACGTCACCTCGACCAGGCCGAGCGTGATCGCTGCAATGATGCCCCACGCTGCGGCCTCCGGGTTCCACGTGGATGCCCCGGGGATGAAGAGCTCGCGCAGCCCGAAGTCGACGAAGGAGTCGAGTGTGAGCGTGGCCATGTGCACGATCAGGAACAGCAGCGACAGGCCGCCCAAAAAGCGATGCAGGTCGAGCAACCACGGACCCGAACGACGCTTGACGACGCGCGTCGAGAGCAAGAGACCGACGATGACTGCGGCGACTGCCGTCGACCAGGTCATCAGCCCTGCGGCGCGGGTGGCATACCACCACACCTGGTCACTCACCGTGCCGCCCGTGAGAGTCGGGGTTGCCGTCGTGGCACGTCGTGGCCAGGGTGCCGACGGTGTGTCGTTCGCCGTGTTCGGTGACGACGAAACCGGTGAGCGATGCGGTCTCGATCAGTCGGCGGGCTGCGGGCCAACCGACGACGATCGAGGCGGTGGCGAACACCTCTGCGGTCGCAGCGCTCGATGATGCGAGTGCAACGCTGGTGATCGTCGAGTCGGCGGATCGGCCGGTACGGGGATCGATGATGTGGTGGGCGGGCCCGGCAGCGGTCGACCATCGTCGTCGCAGCGTCGTGCTGAAGCAGAATCCGCCCTGTTGAAGGTGCGCCACCGGTTCGCTCGGGTCGATCTCGGTGAGGATCGGCCAGCCGTCGGCAAACGGGCAGTACCCACCAACGGCTGTGTCCCCGCCGATGGTGACTGCTGCGCCGGTGGCTCCACGTTCGAGAAGACGGTGCACCAGCAGGTCGGCGGCATGGCCCTTTGCGATGCCGCCAAAATCAAGCGTGACGCCCTTCGGCAGGTGCACGAGGCCGGTTGTGGTATCGACATCAACTGCGTCTGCCCCTGGGGCGGCGGCAGCGGGTCCGAGTGCGGTCGGGCCTGCGCTGAACGTCTGGCCGTAGCCGGCATTGACCAGTGCGTTGTGCACGGTCGGATCGAAGGCGCCTTCGGTGCGGTGCCAGGCATCGACACCGAGCGCCACGAGCGTTGCTGTGTCGGTCGAGACGATCACCGGCCGGCCTTCGGCGCGGTTGATCGCAGCCAGTTCCGAAGCGTCGTCGAATCGTGTCCAGCGGGTGTTCCAGTCGAGGAGTTGCGCGACCGCGTCATCCAAGAGAGGACGGGCTGCGACGTTGACGACGAGGTGGGCGCGGGTGCCCATCGAGTCGCCCCACCATTCGGCCACCGAGTCAGCTG
This sequence comes from Acidimicrobiales bacterium, assembly GCA_049437325.1. GTDB lineage: Bacteria > Actinomycetota > Acidimicrobiia > Acidimicrobiales > Aldehydirespiratoraceae > UBA11606. The sequence goes on along the minus strand of JBMTIM010000078.1, from coordinate 6,450 downwards.
CCACGGATGTAGATGGTGGTTGTCGGCGCGCTGGTGGTCGTCGGGGTGATGGTGGTTGTCGGCGCGCTGGAGGTTGATGGCGCGGCGGTGGTCGTTGGTGGAGGAGCTGAGGTGCTGGTGGCCGCGGCCGCTGCGCTCGTCGTCGGGTTCAGCGCCAAGGTGGTGGTCGCGGCGACACGGAGTGGGCTCGCTGGACGAGGGACGACCATGGTCGTCGGAGCGGTGGTCTCGATCGGGAATGCAAAGGTGGCGGGGTCGAGTGCGAGTGTTGTCGTGGTGGTGGTGGCCCGGCCGTCGGCCGTGTCGAAGGGCGTCGCCGTCTCGGCGACAGTTGCTGCTCGGCGTTCATGGAGACCGACAGCAGTGGCGATCGCAACATAGGACGCAGCGCAGAACGCGCCGATCAAGCGGCGGGTGCGGTGGGCAGGGTGAGGGCGACGGCGAGGCATCGGCGACCAATCGAAGCGGGGTAGTCGACGGGCGGGACGCTACTCGCAGCAACCGACCCACATGGCCCGGTTTGCACAACCCTCACGAAATCCTCATATCTCCTTCGGCGCTTGTCCATGCTCGTCGCGGAGGTGCTGGAGCAGGCTCGTGGCGTCGTTGCGATCTTTGGTTCGGGTCATGGGTGGGAGGGCGTTGATCAGGTCCCAGCGGTAGGAGCGCGCTGTCGCAAGTCGCGGATCGAGCACTGCAACTACGCCTCGATCGGTGCTGGTCCGAATCAGCCGACCAGCACCCTGGGCGAGCATGGTGGCAGCCCGGGGAAGGTCGATCACCCGAAATGCGGCCGGACCCACTCGGTCGCGCCGGGCTTGCAGTACCGGATCGTTGGGGCGTGGGAATGGAAGCCGGTCGATGATGACGAGTCGGCAGGTACGGCCCGGGGCATCGACGCCTTGCCAAAATGACATCGTGGCGAACAGCGAGGTTTCGTCATCGCTGACGAACTCGTGGAGCAGGGCATGCTTCGACCGTTCGCCCTGCATCAGGATGGGCCACGGCAGGCGGGTCTCGAGTCGCTCGACGGCCTCGCGCATGGCCGAAAAGCTCGTGAACAGTGCCAAAGTGCCTCCGCCCGCTGCAGACATGAGCAACTCGATCTCGTCGTGCTGAGCGCCCCGGAACTCTCCCGACCGTGGATCGGGCAGATGTGTGGGGCAGTACAGAAGTGCGTTGGCTGCATAGTCGAACGGGCTTCCCACATCCACGGACACGGCTGACTCGGGCAGGCCGAGTTGCGATGTTGCGTTGGCGGGCAGGGTTGCCGAGGTGAGGATTCCGGACCGCTTGTCCCACAGGTTCTCGCGCAACAGCTCGGCGATCGAGATCGGGGTCGAACGCAGACTCGGATTCGACGATGGCCCGTCCACCCACATGACCTCGGTGTCGGTCGGCCATCGGACGGCATCGATGTCGTCCACGAGGCCGGTTGCGACCTGCCGAGCCCGGATCGCCTTCGTGCGGGTGTCGGCCGGGGCATCGTCGGGAACGGCCCGAAGCGCATGCAGCAGTCGTTCGGTAGCACCTCGAATGTCGTCGAGCGCTCGGCCGAGTACATCATCGGGTCCGTCGGAGAGTCGGTCGCCGATGCGCCCCTCGAGCGCAACGTGCAGTGCCACAGCGGCAGCTTCGGCCGCCTCGGGTGCATCGCGTTCGACCAGAACAGACTGGGCATTGCGTGCAGCTGCATGTACTCGGGCCGGGCTGATCTGGCGGCCAGCAGCCTCGGCCACAATGTCTTCGAGTTGGTGTGCCTCGTCGATGATCACGACGTCATGCTCGGGCAGGATCGTGTCGACCGTGATCGCCAAGGCGTACAGGTGGAGGTTCACCACCAAGACGTCGGCACCGGCGGCCTTGTGCCGGGCTTTCTCCGCCAGGCATTCGTCGCCCTGCGGACACCGACCTGCGCCGGGACATTCGTCGCGCCCGACCGAGACCTGACGCCAGTCGCGGTCGCTGATCCAGTCGAGTTCGGCCCGATCGCCGACCTCGGTCTGGGCAGCGAAGGTTCGGAGTTTGACGAGCGTCTCGCCGTCGACGGTTCCTGACGTCCCGTCATCGGTGTCGTCATCGAGATCGAGGTCGAGGTGATCGTCGGCTTCGATCTCGTCGAGACGTTGGAGACACAGGTAGTTGGATCGTCCCTTGAGGACTGCGAAGGTGAACGACGCATCGAGTTGTTCGGCGAGGAACGGAAGGTCCTTGTTGGCGAGTTGGTCCTGGAGAGCCTTGGTCGCAGTGGCGATGATCGTTGGTCGGTCCGAGAGAACAGCCGGCACGAGGTAGGCCAGCGACTTTCCTGTTCCCGTACCGGCCTGCACGATCGCATGACCGTCGGACTCGATGGCCTGAGCGACATAGCGCGCCATGTCGGTCTGGCCATGGCGGCGCTCACCGCCCCCTGGCAGGGCGGCGGTGACGGCTTCGAGAGAGGAGGTGGTGAGCTCGGTGAATGACACGACGACGCGGCACCCTACGCTCCCCGAGCCGGGATAGGTTGCCCCCGTGAAGATCGCCGACCTCGACCCACGAGGGATCCCGAGACATGTTGCGTGCGTCATGGACGGCAATGGTCGGTGGGCCCAGACGAGAGGTCTCCCTCGAACGGAGGGGCACCGGGCTGGAGAGCACTCGCTTTTCGAGGTGGTCGAGGCAAGCGACGACATGGGCATCGAGTGGTTGACCGTCTTCGCGTTCAGCACCGAGAACTGGAAGCGTCCACAGGACGAGGTGTCGTTTCTCATCAATTTCAATGAGGAGATCCTCATCCGTCGGCGCGAGGAACTTCACGAGAAAAACGTGCGAGTCCGTTTCGTGGGCCGCCGCGACTGGCGGGTGCCGAAACGGCTGATCCGGCGCATGGACGAGACCCTCGAGTTGACGCAGGACAACACCGGTCTGACGTTCACCATCGCCTTCAACTACGGCGGGCGGGCCGAGATCGTCGATGCGGTTCGCCAGATCGTGGCTGACGGTACGCCTGCCGACAAGATCACCGAAAAGACGATTGCTCGCCGGCTGTACGACCCCGAAACCCCCGATCCCGACCTCGTCATTCGCACGTCGGGAGAGCATCGCATCTCGAACTTTCTGCTGTGGGAACTCGCCTACAGCGAACTGCTGTTCACCGACACCCCATGGCCCGAATTCGGCCGACAGTCCTTCATCGACGCGATCCACGAGTTTCAGACGCGCGACCGGCGGTTCGGCGGGGTCGCGTCTCCGGGCTGATGGCGCTGTACCGAGACCACGCAGTTGTCTTGCGGACGTGGAAGCTCGGTGAGGCTGATCGGATCGTGAGCCTGCACACCCACGACCATGGCAAGGTGCGCGGGGTTGCCAAGGGAGTGCGCCGCACGAAATCGAAGTTCGGGGCGCGGCTCGAACCCCTCAGCCATGTCGCAGTGCAGCTGTACCGCGGTCGTGGCGATCTCGACACCATCACGCAGGTCGAGACGGTCGATCGGTTTGCCAACCTCCGCACCTCACCTGACCGCTTCGCGCGGGGTCAAGCAATGCTCGAGGCCGTCGATCAGGTGGCTCAGGACCGCGAGCCCGACAGCGAACTGCATGTCATGCTCGTGCGGGCGTTGCGCACGCTCGATCAGAACGACTCTCCGTTGGTCATTGCAGCGTTCTTCCTGAAGCTGCTGGCCCATGAAGGGCTGATGCCCCAGCTCGATGGATGCGTAGCGTGTGGGGCCGAAGAACACCTCGAAGCGTTCGATTTCGATGATGGCGGTGTGCTGTGTCGGTCGTGCCGACGGGGCCGGCCGGTCTCCGGCGAGGCGCTGGGCCTGATGGGGCGAATTCTCGGTGGTGGACTGGGCGGTGTTCTGGCCGAACCGGTCGGTCCCGCTACCGGCGAGGTCGACCTGTTGGCGACCGCCCTGATGGAACATCATCTCGAGCGTCGATTGCGCTCGGTGGCGGTCCTCGATCAGACACAGCGCTGATCGATAGGCGGCGATCATCAGCGACTGATCGGCACCCAGCGACTGTCGGTCTCGGACCACATCATCCATTCCTCGAGTTCAGGGTCCCATTGGATGTAGGTGTCACGGGCGTCGTCCCACATCGGGGCGTCGACTCCGGGTCTCGGCGCTGGCACCGGAGGGTGAGGCGGCATGGTTGGTGCGGTGTCCTGCGCCTCGGGCTGCGCAGGAGGTTCGGGCTCGTGGGCATCCTCGTGCACGGCAGCGGGCTCTTCGAGCGGCGCTTCGCCGGATGTTGTCGCAGGACTGGCATCGAAGGATGATTCGTCCGAAGGAGGTGGCGGCTGGTGGGCCGCCAGCGACCCGGTCGGAGGTGGTGGTGCACCAGGGTTGGGGGGCGGAAACACGGGCGGTGCACCGGGGTTGGGAGGGGTCGACTGGGGTGGACTCATCGAACCAACAGGAGGTCCGCTGGGCGGGGGTGGCTGCGATGTACTGGTCGGAGCGCCCACGACGAACACTGGGGCCTGGGTCGCTCCCCCCAACGTATTGACGTTGCGAACCCCGACGGGGCGCCCGACGTGGTCGGCTCGTACCACGAGTGTTTTGGCTGCCATGTCTCCGATGCGTCTCGACCCATCGCTCGAGAGCATTGCGATCGTGCCGACGAGTGGGCCGGTGACGTAGCCGAACCCGTCGACGATCCACAGCAGGCCCCTGATCAGGTTTGGTCCGGCGCCGGCGAGTTCGAAGGTTTCGTTGTCGACGACCCGCAGGCCGAGGAGGCGTTTGCCTGGGCTCCACCCGGTGAAGGCGGGAATGACCATCGTCAGAAGCACCGAGGCGCCGACCCAGACCACCAGCAGGAGCCCGACGTCGGCGGCGGTCCCGAGGTACACGGTCGATCCCGACAGGATGCACACGTCATCGCTGAACTCGTTGATGACGTCGCACTGCAGTTCGGCAGTGAGCGGACTGTCGAACTCGGTGGTCGTGAAGGTGGCCAAGATCGTGGCGAGGAGAAACAGTCCGCCGATCGTTGCGTCGATGAACCAGGCACCGATACGTCGTCCGGCAACCTTCGTCGGGTCGGTGCCGGCGAGCATCGGGACGACGGGTGCTGGAGGCCCGGACGGTGGGGGTGGAGTTGCCGCTGTCACGAACCCAATAGTGGCGCATGGCGACGAGGCGCGCCGGTAGCCTCCATCGCCATGAGCGCCGCCTCTCCTGATCCCGAACTGTTCGACAAGATCGTCAACCTCTCCAAGCGGCGAGGTTTCGTGTTTCAGTCGGCGGAGATCTACGGAGGCTTTCGCTCCACCTACGACTACGGACCGTTGGGTGTGTTGCTCCTCCGCAACGTAAAGGATGCGTGGTGGCGGTCGATGGTGCAGGAACGCCACGACGTGGTCGGGCTCGATGCCTCGATCCTGTCGCCACCTCAGGTGTGGCAGGCCTCCGGTCATCTTGCGAACTTTTCGGATCCACTCGTCGACTGCACGAACTGCCGGGCTCGACATCGGCTCGACAAGCTCGACGACCCCGATGTGTGTCCGTCGTGTGACACCCGGGGTTCGTTCACCGAAGCACGCGAGTTCAACCTGATGTTCAAAACCCATGCCGGTCCGGTCACCGAGACTGCCGCCGAGGTCTACCTTCGGCCCGAGACAGCGCAGGGCATGTTCATCAACTTCGCAAATGTGCTCAACACCAGCCGAAAAAAACCGCCGTTCGGCATCGCACAGATCGGCAAGTCGTTCCGAAACGAGATCACTCCCGGCAACTTCGTGTTCCGCACCCGTGAGTTCGAGCAGATGGAGATGGAGTTCTTCGTGCCGCCGGCCGACAGCCAGCAGTGGTACGAGTACTGGTGTCAGGCCCGGATGGACTGGTACCTCGACCTGGGGATGAACCCCGACAAGCTCACGCTTCGTGCCCACGACGACGACGAACTCAGCCACTACAGCTCGGGGACAAGCGATGTCGAGTACCTGTTCCCGTGGGGTTGGGACGAACTCGAAGGCATTGCGAACCGGGGTGATTTCGACCTCACTCAGCATGCGAATGCGTCGGGGGAGAAGCTCGATTTCTTCGATCAGGCGACCAACGAGCGCTACGTCCCGCATGTGATCGAGCCTGCTGCCGGCGCAACCCGTACGGCGATGGCGTTTCTGATGGACGCCTACGACGAAGAAATCGTGAACGACGACACCCGAACCGTGCTGCGTCTCGACCACCGACTCGCGCCCTACAAGGTTGCGGTACTTCCCCTGTCGAAGAAGGACACGCTCACACCCACGGCGCTGGAGGTCTTCGACGCCATCAAGGGTCGCTGGATGACCGACTACGACGAGACCCAGTCGATCGGCAAGCGTTACGCCCGCCAAGACGAGGTTGGCACGCCCTATTGCGTGACCGTCGACTTCGACACACTCGAGGACCGAGCGGTGACCGTTCGTGAACGCGATTCACGGGAGCAGGACCGCGTCGCACTCGATCAACTCGA
>JBMTIM010000077.1:0-8233 GCA_049437325.1 Acidimicrobiales bacterium | reverse complement strand
GCGTGGGTGACGCCGAACGCATCACGAGCTTCCAGGTTGCCGCCGTGCTCGGCAACGAGGGACTCCTCGTGACCGAGGTCATCGACTACGACTTCGGTCCATCGCCCCGTCGCGGCATCTATCGCGACATCCCTGATGCCGCTGCCGACTCCGTGTCGGTGCGCTCCTCGACCGCGCCGGATCAGACGCTCGTGACCGAACGGCGATCGACCGTTCACGTAAGGGTCGGTGACCCTTACGTGACGATCACCGGCCGACACCGCTACCAGATCGAGTACCTCCTGCCGTTCGACGCCGTCGTTCAGGGCACTGTTCTCGCCTGGGACGCGGTCGGGACGCAGTGGACGGTCCCGATCCGCAACGTCGGCGTCGAACTTGTGCTCGCCGGTGAGCTGGAAAATGCGAGCTGCAGCCAGGGACGAATGTTCGAGGAACGTCGCTGTGAACTTGCCAACACAGGATCAGCGGGCCGGTACACAGTCAGGATCGATGAACTCGGGGTCGGCGACGGCGTCACCATCAGTGGAAGCCTCGTCACAGCAGGCGCGCCACCCGAGCTTGTTCCATCTCCATCGTCTCCGGTCGACGATCCGGGCATCGGCATTCTCCTCCCCTTCGTCGTCGCAACTGCGGCGGCAATCGTCGGCGGCTTCGGCGGTGGAGTCATTGCTCGCCGCGCTGGTCGAGAGCGCGTCTGGTCGGGAGGAGCGGCAGATGCTGCCTTCGGTGACGAGCGCGACGAGCTGGTCGGCATTCGCATCGACGAACTCGAGCTTGCCGAACTTGCGACCATCGAGTTCGAACCGCCCCGAGACACCAGCGCCACCGAGGGCGGCATCATCTTCACCGAGGGCGTCAGGGACCAACACCTGTCGGCCTGGCTGCTCGAGGCGGCCATTCGTGGCGAGATAGAGATCTCGGGCGACACCCGACCCGTACTCACCCGGGGCAGTTCACCGGCTCATCCCCAGGTCCATCAGGTGCTCGACGCCATGTTCGGAAGCCGCAGCACGATCACCCTGGATGACTACGACAAGACCTTTGCCACCGGCTGGAAACGGCTGCGCAACGAACTCGACGAGTGGTTCGACGGAGCCGCGCATTGGGACGCCGACGGACGCCGGAATCGGCGCCGTGCGATTGGCCTCGGTGTTCTCACCGGCACCGTCGGACTGGCACTCACCGGCGTCGCCGCCGCGTTTGCGGCGCGCAGCGGCGGGCTCTTGACCCTCGCAGTCATCGCTGCAGCTGCCCTGGCCGGTGTGGCCGTCGGCTTGGTCGCTTCATCATCCGAACTCATGATTCGTACCGAGGCCGGCACCGCGCTCTGGCTTCGCATCGAGTCGTTTCGCCGCTTCCTCCAGCACTCCGAAGCTCGCCATGTGACCGAGGCAGCCCAGCGAGGTGTCCTCCGGCACTACACGGCGTGGGCCGTGGCGCTGGGCGAATCGCAGGCATGGGCCGATGCGGTCGAAGCGGCGACCACCGACGCGCCCGAACTCGGCAGCAGCGCCGTCGACGACATCGCCTTCGTGTCGCTCGGCAGCCACATCGGACACGCCACGTCGAAAACCACCACCGTGCCGGCGTCGAGCGGGGGAAGCGACTGGAGCGGCGGGGGCGGCTTCTCCGGAAGCGTCGGCGGCGGAGGCGGCGGAGGCGGCGGAGGTTCATGGTGAGGCGAAAGCACCCGAGCGGTGAGGTCAACAATGGCTAGCAGTCAAAATCCCAGCTTTGCCCTGCAAGAGGTGCTCGGATTCACCATCGAGCGGATCGACGGTGAATCGGTTGCCACCCTGACAATCGATACGGTCCACCTGAACCCGCATGGCGTGGTGCATGGTGCGGTCCCGTTCGCACTGATGGATACGGCGATGGGGAGCGCAGTCATGAGCACGATCGACGACGGTCGCCTCTGCGCAACCATCGAGATGCAGACCCGCTTCCATCGTCCGATCATGGCAGGCACGCTTCGTGCGACGGCCCGAGTCACCACGGCCGGTCGGCGGATCGTTCACCTCACAGCCGAAACCCGCGACGATGACGATCGACTGGTCGCCAGCGCAACAGCAAGCTTTGCGCTCTTCGAGGTCTGACACGATGATGCTGTCCAACTGTGTGCCGACGTTGTTGGCGAACCCCTTCGCCTTGGACGCCTCTGCACTCGCCGAGGCGACCGCAGCGACGGGTGAGGCGGGCTTCGACGCCGTGGGTTTGTGGGGTTTTCACGTCCAGTTCGGCGGCGAAGAGGCCCTCGCTGCGGTGGCGGCAGGTGGACTTCCGGTAGCGACGATCGACGCAGCATTGTCATGGGTCGACGGGCCATCTGCAGCAGCCCTCGAAGAAATCGATGGACTGATCGCCGTGGCCGAAAAGCTCGGTGCACACGTCATCCACGCAACGACGCTTGGTGCTGTGGCGGACATCGGCGCTGCGAAGGACGGATACGCCACCATCGCAGCGCACGCCGAAGCCGCAGGGAAGGTGTTGGGACTCGAGTTTCTGCCTTGGACCGGGATCCCGACCCTCGCCGCCGCCAACGAGATCGCGGCCCATGGCGGTCCTGCGGCCGGCATTCTTCTCGACACCTGGCACTGGTTCCGTCAGCCCGGAGGCCCAGACCTTGCGTTGCTCCGATCGCTCCCGGGTGATCGCATCACCAGCGTGCAGTTGAGCGATGCTCCGTCGGTGACCACAGCCGAGCTCGAGTCAGAGGCCATGACCGCCCGCTTGCTCCCCGGAAGCGGGGCCGTCGATTTCGACGCTGTCTGGGACGCACTCGACCATATCGGTGCTACCCCGGTCGTGGCAGCAGAGGTGCTGTCCGACTCCCTCAAGGCTGAGGGACCCATGGCGATGGCACGGGCTGTCCATGATGCCAGCCGCAGCGTCCTGCCCAGCTGACACGAACCGTCAGGAAACGGTGAACGACACGAGGTTGCTCATGTCGTTGGGCACGCTGGGATCGCTACCCGCATAGACCTTCACGACGGTTACGACGTACTGGCTGATTCGCTGCTCGGCGGCCAGTCGGTCAAGGTACGCCTCGAAGCCCTGATCGACCCAGTGGGCCGCATTGACACCGATGGTGCAGTGTGCACCCGGCATCGCCACCCGAAGCAGTTCCCCGATCGGGGCGGGTGGAAGGTGGCCATGGGTGAACGTTCCTGCCGAGGTGATCCCTGCGTACGTGTCGTCGACGATGTCGAGCCCGATGGTGAGATCGGCTTCGATCAGGTCCCTGTACACATCTTTCGATGCTGCCCGGGTGAGCATCTCTGCGGAGATATCGACACCATCGATCCAGTCGACTCCTCGGACCCGCAGGGCCTCACCCACCGCTCCGGTACCACAGCCGACATCGAGCGTCGGACCTTCCGGTCGCTCAGCTGCGACAAAGACCTCGGCCACATGCTCGTGATACTCATAGCCCGTTGCCGTGACGAAACCCGAGTCGTAGGTTTCCGCCCATTTCGCGTACAGGCGCCGACTGTCATCGGGTGTCACGACCGCGTACGCGTCGTCGAGACCGAAGGAGTCGCCGTCAGAACGACCGGTCGATGACGAGTTCACCAGTGGAGTCTCGCACGGCTGCACCCGGGCGAGATGACGATGATTCAGTTCTTCGGAAGCTCCGAGAACGGCGTGTCCTTCCCAGGGCCTGGTTCACGGGGCAGTCCGAGGACGCGCTCGCCGATGATGTTGCGCTGGATCTGGTCGGTGCCGCCGTAGATCGATGGGCCGGGAGAGAACAGCGCGATCTCACTGATTGCGCCCGAGGTCTGCGGCTCGGATGCGCCAGTCAGCATGCCGTCGGCCCCGAGGATGTCGAGGCCGAGTTCGCGGAAGCTCCGGAACAGTTCCGACATGACGAGTTTGCCGATGTTGGGCTCGGCGCCGGTTCGCTGCTTGGCGTCCTTGGCCCGCTGGATCGACAGCCGGTTGACCTCGATCAGCGAGTACAGCCGGACGAGCTTCTGGCGAAGCACCGGATCGGTGTTGATGCCGTTCTTCTCGGCCAATCCCACATAGTGCTGCCACAAACCGATGCCGAGACCGGGGACACCGCCTTCGCCACTCTCGCGGCGGTTGAACTTGGTGACAGGCTCGTGACGGACCGACCGAATGCCTGAGCCGGCGGCGGAGGCCGGGGACTTGCCCGCCGATCCGAGCGATGCACGCTCGAACATCAGGGGCGTGTTGGCCACGGACCACCCCATGTTTTCCTCACCGATGATGTGAGCGTGGGGCACCCGAGCCTCGTCGATGAACACCTCGTTGAACAGTGCGCGGCCAGTCATCTCGGTGAGCGGCCGCACCGTGACGCCCGGCTGACGCATGTCGAAGGCGAAATACGTGATGCCCTTGTGCTTGGGGGCGTTCGGGTCGGTGCGAGCGATCAGCATGCCCATGTCGGCAATCTGACCCCCGGACGTCCACACCTTCTGCCCGGTGATGACCCATTCGTCACCGTCGCGCTCGGCTTTGGTGGTGAGACCGGCGAGATCCGAACCGGCGCCCGGCTCGGAGAACAGTTGGCACCAGCCAACAGACCCGTCGAGGATCGGCGGGAGGAACTCATCGATCTGCTCCTGGGTTCCGTGCGTTGCGATCGTCGGGGCAGCGAGCATCTTTCCGAGACCGGTGGGCGGGCCCATCACTTCGCGATCGGCCAAGACCGCGTTGACCGCAGCAGCCTGCGCCTGGTTGTACCCCTTGCCGAATGCGTTCGGTGGGAGCATGGGGTGGGCGTAGCCGCTGGGGCCGATGCGGTCCCACCATTCACCGACCGTGAGACTCTCGTCCCAGTGCTCGTCCAGCCAGGCCTCGATGTCGGCGCGGATCTCTTCGACAGACTGCTCACTCATGGTTCGTAGTCTAGACAGAAGTTAGTGAGCGTTCACATCGCGTGTGATCATGTCCCCGATCGCGCCGAACGTCCTGGCCAGCCCTGCCGACCACCCGTCACCGGGGTCGGGGCGTGTTGAGTTCGAGCACGTTGTCGTGCATCACCTGCTTGGTTTCGGCGGCACTCAGGTTCTTCAACTCGACCAGGTAGTCGAGTGGCTGCGGCATCCCCTCGATGTGGGGCCAGTCCGAGCCGAAAATGACCCGGTCGGCACCCATCAACGCGACGACCTCGTCGACATCGTCCTCCCAAAAGGGATTCATCCAGACATGGTTCTTGAACGTGTCGACCGGGTGATCGTCGAACCACCAGTAATTCTTCTTCGCAACCTGATCCATCTTTCGAAACATCGGGCCGAGAAAGTCGGCACCGTTCTCCACGGAACCGACCCGCAGATTCGGGAAGCGAACGAACAGCTTCTCGAACACAGCTTGGATCAGCCAATCCTGGGCTGCCCGCTCGATCGCGAACGTCTTGATGGACGGCCCACCTCCCCCACCCATCCCGAGCGAGGTGAACCGGTCATCGGCATACCCCTGCGAGGAGTAGCCCGAGTCGGAGGCGTGGATGACAAGCGTGACCCCGGCCTCGTCGATACGGGCCCACACCGGATCGAACATCTGATTGAAGGGCGAGACGACCCCATGGCGGGTCGTGACCGGGGCTGGCCGCATCACGAGGACCCGCGCGCCCTTGCCGATCACCTTGTCGATCTCGGCCACCGCAGCATCGACATCTCCCAGAGCGATGTAGGGCGCCGAGAAGATGGTGTCGTCGTAGTTGTACTTCCAGTCGTCGTGCAGCCACTGATTGAACGCCTGCATCATCACGACGGTCGCATCGACATCTTCCTTGATGATCTCCTCGTAGAGCACGCCGAGCGTCGGAAAGAGCCACACACCCTGCAGTCCCTGCTGTTCGATGATCTTCACCCGCTCGGCAGGATCCAGGTAGTGGGCTGGGAGCGGTTCGCGATCCTTGAGCATCTCGAGCGGATTGAGCCGGTCGGGATTGCCCTCGAAGTACGGCCGCAGCGCGCCAGGTTTGGCGATCGGATCCCAGGTCGGATTGGCAACGGCCCTGGCCAACGTGCCACCGACAAGGTGATGCTTGCGGCCCCCCATGTCCACCCACTGCACAATGCGAGGCTGCATGTGCTCCGGCACGTGACGGGTGAACGCGTCGAGCGCCTCGTAGTAGTGATTGTCAGCATCGAACGGTGCGAACCCGAGCTCATCAGGTGTCATGACGCTCACGGTAGCGGTCCACGCTGCGATGCCGGAAGCTCGACGGCTGCAGGTGGCCGTAGGCCGGTCGGCCGTCAGCGAACCACCAGGACCGCTCGAGCATCGAGGCCCTGTGGCGGGAGCGCCGCCCCATGTCGGCGCAACCACCGTCCGCGCCGCTAGATTCTGTAGCCGTGCCGACGACTGCTGAACTCCAGGGCCGCACCTACAAACGCGGCGAGAAAGTCCGACTGCTCGAAGACATCCCGGGCTACCCAGCCGGGACCACCGGGAAAATCAGTGTCGCCAACGGCATAACGTGGAAGCGCTACTGGGTTCGCTTCGCCGACGGAAACGCGGTGGGGCACGTCGGCCACGACATCCTTGTCCGGGCCAAAGAATACGACACCTTCCTCGTGGCCCGTGACCGTGAGGCGATCGAGGCCGAAAGGGCAGCCGAACTCGCCGCTTCCGCGGCGGCCGCCACGGCCGAGGCGGGTGGAAGCGGCGAAGCCACCGGCGCTGGCGCCGGGGTCGAGGTCAACGGGGTGTTCATCGCCCAGAGTTGGCTCGACAAGAGCGCCGCAGCACGCGCTCGTCTGAGTGGCTGATCTAGCACGGTCGACGACGGCGGCACGCCGCCCCAACATCGTCTTCGTCCTGACCGACGATCACGCCGCACATGCCATCAGCGCCTACGGCTCTGTCGTCAACGAGACGCCTCGTATCGACGAGATCGCCGCAAACGGGTGGCGGTTCGACAATTGTTTCGTCACCAACTCGCTGTGCACCCCATCTCGAGCGGCAATACTCACCGGCACCTACAGCCACGTCAACGGCGTCTACTCGCTGTTCACTCCATTCGAGGCGAGTCAGCCGACCTTTCTGTCGCTGCTCAAGGAGGCTGGCTATCGCACCGCGATGATCGGCAAATGGCACATGGGTCACGGCGAGGGCCACGACCCCGACAACGTCGATCACTGGGAGGTCCTGCCCGGCCAGGGCGACTACTGGGATCCACTCTTCATCAACCCCGAGGGTCGACGCCGGATCGAAGGCTATGCCACCGACATCATCACCGACCTCGCGATCGAGTGGGTCGAGCGCGCCTGCCAGGACGGCGAGGACGACCGTCCATGGTGTGTACTCGTCTGGCACAAGGCACCGCACCGCGCATGGCAACCCAAGCCCGAGCACCGAGCGCTCTATGAGCAACCGCGCCCCCTCCCCCGCACGTTCTGGGACGACTACGAGACACGAACCGCATCGGTACGCCGAACCACGATGCGGGTTGCCGATCATCTCAACCGTCAAGATCTCAAGGACGATCCTCCCGAGGGCCTGTCCTACGAGGAAGCGGCCGTCTGGAAATACCAGCGCTACATGCGCGACTACCTGGCATGTGTGCACTCCGTCGACGAGAACGTGGGACGACTGATCGACTGGCTCCGTGATCGGGGAGAGTTCGCCGACACGATGTTCATCTACTCGTCGGACCAAGGGTTCTTCCTCGGTGATCACGGTTGGTTCGACAAACGACTGATGTTCGAGGAATCGCTCCGCATGCCCTTCCTCGTCAGTTATCCGAATGCGATCGATGCAGGAGCCGTCCACGACGGCATCGTGAGCAACGTCGACATGGCACAGACGATCCTCGACGCAGCAGGCGTCGAACATCACGATCGGATGCAGGGTCGCAGCTTCTGGCCCGACCTACGGGGTACCCCCGACGCAGCCCCAGAAAGCGCCGGGTTGTACTACCGGTACTGGGAAAACGAGGACTTCATCCACCGAGCCCCAGCCCACTACGGCTTCCGAACCACCCGCTACAAGCTGATCTATTACTACAACGAGAGCTTCGGTTTGCCGTTCACCGGTCCGTTCAGCTATCCGCCCGAGTGGGAGCTGTACGACCTCGACACCGATCCCGACGAGATACACAACGTCGCAGGCGACCCGGCCTATGCGCAGGTCCGAGCCGAACTCACCGCGCTGATGTGGCGCGAACAATCCCGGCTGGGCGACGCACCCCACCGCTCACAAGCCGTGCCTCCGGGCTGCGAAGACGTCGAGGTCCACCCCCCCCCCCGCGGCCCCC
>JBMTIM010000076.1:0-8608 GCA_049437325.1 Acidimicrobiales bacterium | reverse complement strand
CCCCCCCCCCTCGTCCGCAACCGGTAAAGAACGTTGTCCGAACGATATCAGGATTTGTCACGGACAGCGGCCGCAAAGCGTTCATGCACGCGGACCATATGGATCTGGCTGCCGACCACCTCCATCGACGGCAGGTACGTCTTGAGGGTGACCCAGATCAGGCCCCACAACAGCGCCGAGAGGATGGCGATCCCGATCGCAAGGGGAAGCATCAACGGAAACCGGGCCATCGCAGCACCGAACACCAAACATCCGAGCCCACCCCACAGCGACCACCGTTGTCGATGCTGGAGCGTGTGGACGCGTTCGAACTCGACGTGGGTCAGCGGCAGGAAGATCCTGTGGTTGGCGACGGTGATCGGCGCAAAGCCGTCGGCCGGCCGGCCGCTTCTGACCGAGACATCCGGCAACGACCGGGCAGCGGCTGCAGCGATACTGACCTTCGTCTTCGCCAAGGCTCAGCCCTTGCTGCGCCGAATTTCGGCAATGACAGCCTCGGACTCGTTCGCATCGGCGCCACGCTCGTCGAGGTTGCGATTCCGGTCCTCCTCCGCCGCTCTCTTCGCTGCATCTCTCGTGGCCTTCGCCTTGTCGAGTGCTGCATCAGCGCCGTGCTCATGGATGAACTCGGCCCATTCGACGAGGGTGTCGACCATCTCGTCCTCGGGTACGACCATGACATTCTGACCCTTGACGAAGAGATGCCCACGCTTGTTGCCGGCGGCGATACCGAGATCGGCATCGCGAGCTTCACCCGGCCCGTTGACCACACAACCCATCACCGCCACCTGGAGCGGTATCTCGCGCTCGCCGAACGCCGCCATGGCGTCTTGGGCAACGGTGAAGACATCGACCTCGGCCCGTCCACACGACGGACAGGCGATCAGGTCGACGTTCTTGCGTTCACGAAGGCCCATGGCCTCGAGCAGTTGGCGGCCGGCTCTCGCCTCCTCGACAGGATCAGCCGTGAGCGAATAGCGAATCGTGTCACCAATCCCCTCGGCGAGGAGGGTGGCAATGCCGGCCGTGGCCTTCAGCGTGCCGATCGGCGGGGGCCCCGCCTCGGTCACGCCCAGGTGCAACGGATGGTCGGTCACCTCACTGAGTTGGCGATATGCCTCGATCATCAACGGCACCGAAGATGCCTTCACCGAGATCTTGATGAGATCGAAGTCGACCTCCTCGAAGTAGGCGATTTCCTGCAGCGCCGATTCGACCATCGCCTCCGGCGTCACCTTGCCGCCGTACTTGTCGTACAACTTCGGGTCGAGCGACCCGCCGTTGACGCCGATACGGATCGGCACATTTCGATCCTTGGCCTCCGCAGCCACAGCCTTGATGTGCTCGGGTTTACGGATGTTGCCGGGATTGAGTCGCAAGCAGTGCACTCCGGCTTCGAGCGCCTCCAGCGCCCGCCGGTACTGGTGATGAATGTCGGCGACGATCGGGAGCGGGGAGCGGGGCACGATGCGAGCGAGACCTTCGGCGGCCTCGGGCTCGTTGCAGGTGGCTCGAACGATGTCGCAACCGGCGGCTGCCAACGAGTAGATCTGCTGGAGGGTCGCCTCGTGATCGGCTGTCTTGGTGATCGTCATCGATTGCACGGTGACGGGAGCTCCTCCACCGACCGCTACGTCGCCGACCATGATCTGGCGAGTCTTGCGACGAGGAAAGCTCTGGGTGAACTCCACAGCCCGAATCTACCGCTCGCAGTGCAGTGACCGGTGTGCCGGCGAGCCGGTGCGGCCCTCAGCCGAGATCGATCGGGTCGACGATGTCGCGGAAGAGCGCGAGGAGTCCAATGGTGACGAGTACGCCAAACACTGCGTAGGTGAGTGGCAAAACCCGCGCGTAGTCGACTTCGTACCGACGACCCCCGATCGAGCGGAGGCGTTCGTAGGCGGCCACAACGACATGGCCGCCGTCGAGCGGTGGAAGCGGCAACATGTTGAAGACCCCGACGAAAACGTTGAGCATGACGAGCAGGCCGAGTTGACGTTCGAAATCGATGTTCGCGCCCACCCGAGCGGCGCCATAGATGGAGAGGATTCGATCTTCGTCGGGGTTTCGGGTGTCGAGGGCGCGACTTGCGATCTCGCGCTCCTCGGCACTGGAGACCTCGATAGTTGGGGGGTTGTCGCCCCCGCCCAAGGTGTCGCTGACGAACCTTCCGAGCGTGCCCGGCGTGAAAAATCGGGCAAGACCTTCCACGGACAGACCAACGAGTTCGATGAACTCGGACCCGGCTCGCTGGGTCGCAGCGATCGGGTCCAAGGTCTCGCGGATCGGTTCTGCGCTGATACCGAAGAAGCCGAAGGTCGCGTCACCGGGATCGGTGGGAACCTCACCGATCGTCACATCGAACATGACCCGAGGGAATCGTTCGCCGACCGGGTCGACGATCATGTCGACCCGATCGCCCTCTCGATCTGCCGTCGCCGCCACGACGTCCTCCCACGAAAAGACGTCGGTTCCATCGATGCTCAGGATTCGGTCGAAGGGCAACAGGCCTCCGAACCCGGCCGCGCCGACCTCTGAGAGCCGTGCGCCGAGCGTCACCGTGTCTGTTCTGACCTCGCCGTCTCGTTCCCACACGACCTCGACACGCTGACCACCGCGAGCTTCGACAACATCGCCGAACGAACCGAAATCGGTGACTTCTTCGCCGTCGAGTCGAAGGATGCGGTCGCCAACGTCTAGGTCGAGCGCGAATGCGGCGCTGGCATCGGAGACCGATCCGACCTCCCAGCTCCCGTCATCGGCATTGACGCCGTACGCCACCAAAAGCGCAACCAGCAATACGAACGCCATGAGGAAGTGCATGATCGATCCGGCGCTCACGACCAAGAGCTTCCGGGGAAACGATTTCACCCGGTATGAGCGGTCCTCATCACCAGGATCGACCGGATCGAGGTTGTTCATTCCGATGATGCGAACGTACGCACCCGCCGGAATACCTTTCACGCCGTACTCGGTTTCACCCTTGCGGATCGACCACAGCCGGGGACCGAACCCGATGAAGAACTCCGTGACTTTCATGCCGGTGGCGCGAGCCGTGAGGTAGTGGCCCAGTTCGTGCATGAAAATCATGAAGATGATCGCCGAAACGACGAATGCCCAACCCCAGCCTGCAAGGAACCCGAGCGCAAGAATCGCTCCGATCAACAGGACAAGGCCGGTGAAGTCGTTGCGGGGCTCCGACGTTCGCTCGGGCATCGCCTCAGCTGGGGACTCGGTCTGCATCACGCCATTCTCTCCGCGATGAGCGTGCTTGCGGTATCGCGCGCCTGCCGATCGGCCAGCAGCACTGCATCGACGCTCTCCGCCGCAGTGCCCGGCCAGCTCTGGAGCGATTGATCCACGACATCTGCGATGTCGACCCACGCAATCATCCCCTCGAGGAATGCCTCGACCGCAACCTCGTTCGCCGCACTGAGCCAGGCCGGGGCCGTCTCACCAGCCCGACCCGCCTCATAGGCCAGCCGCAGACATGGAAATGCGTCGAGATCAGGGGGCTGGAACTCGAGCCGACCCATCGCAGTCCAATCGATCGGGCCAAACGGAGCAGCCAACCGATCGGGATACGCCAACGCGTAGCCGATACACAGCCGCATGTCGGGCATCGACAGCTGCGCGATGGTGGCGCCGTCGGTGTAGGTGACCATCGAGTGAACCACCGATTGCGGGTGCACCACGACCTCGATGTCATCGAACGACACGCCGAAGAGCTCATGTGCCTCGATGACCTCGAGGCCCTTGTTCATGAGCGTCGAGGAGTCGATCGTGATCTTCGGTCCCATCGACCATGTCGGGTGGGCCAAGGCATCATCGATCGTCACCGATGCGAGATCGCTCGGTGTACGGCCCCGGAACGGCCCCCCGCTGGCGGTGAGGACGATCGTCGACACGCGATCGTCGGCTCCCACCTTTCCCGTGATCTCATTCGCCCGAAGGCACTGATGGACTGCACAGTGTTCACTGTCGACAGGCACGATCTCGGCGCCGGGTGTCTGCCATGCCCGTTGCACCACGGGGCCCGCTGCGATCAGCGATTCCTTGTTCGCCAAGCCGAGTCGCTTGCCTGCTTCGAGCGTGGCCAGTGTGACCGACAGACCGGCGAACCCGACAACCCCATTGATCACCGTGTCTGCGGTTCGAGCTGCATCGGCCATCGACTGCTCGCCGACGAGCAGTTCGGTACCGGAGGGCAGGCGGGGACCGATCTCGGCAGCCGCATCGACGTCTGCAACTGCGACGACGTCAGGACGGAACTCCTCCGCCTGCGCAACGACAAGATCGGAGCGGCCAACGCCAAGCGCCGTGACGCGGTAGCGCTCGGGATCGGCGCGGATGATCTCGAGCGTTTGGGTGCCGATCGAGCCGGACGACCCGAGAACCGCGACCGGCGTGGTCATCGTGGGCTCAGGTGAAGAGCAGCACGTTGGCCACGTAGTAGGTGGTGGGCAACGCAAACAGCAATCCGTCGAATCGATCGAAGAGGCCACCGTGACCCGGGAGGATCGAACCCATGTCCTTGATGCCGATGTCGCGCTTGAGTTGCGACTCGGCGAGGTCCCCTATCGGTGCGACGATCGCAACCACGATGCCGAGCAGCAACGCCGTGCCAAGTCCGCTTCCCTCGATGGCAGAACCAGCGATCGGCGCCGGCATGGCGAGCACACCCATCACGACCGCAGCGACCACGGTCACGATCATGCCGCCGACAAGCCCCTCTCTGGTCTTGTTGGGGCTCGCAGGCGAAAGCGGAGTTCGCCCCATCACCCTGCCAATGGCGAGTCCACCGACGTCGTAGGAAACGGTCAACAAGATCGCGGCAGTGAGCAGCCCGGTGCCGTAGGTGTCGATCGCCAACATCAATGCGGCGAACGATCCGAGCACACCGAGGTGCACGATGCCGAGCATCGTGACGCCCAATCCCCGCAGGGCTCCGTCGGTGCCCACGCCCATGAGGTACCACAGCGAACCGAAGATGAGCGCCAGGACGAGTACGAGCGCGATCGCAGCCTCACCTCGCCAGTAGACCGCCAGGGGCAACATCACGATCGCCGTGAGACCGAGCAGCACGGCTGGTTGATAGCCGGCGACACGAACTGCATTGAAGAACTCGACCGCACCGAGCCCGAGCGCAACTGTCACGACGACCAGTGCGACCGCAGGGCCGACCCACATTGCGGCGAGGATCGTCGCTGCCAGCCCCAAGCCCACAACGATTGCCATCGGCATGTCTCGCTCACCGGTCGGGACACTGGCGATACCGCCCAGTTGAGCGGCGAGTGTTTGCTCATCTGCTCCCGCACCAGGGGCCGCCGGGGTGCCGAACTGTCCAACCCCGACGCTGTCATCGTTGTCCGAGAAGAAGGCATTGGCCGTCGGAGTCGACACGTCGCCGACCGCTGCGGGCTGTACCGGGTCGTGATCGGATTGCGGGTCCGCCCAGCCTGGCGAGGAAGATGCCTCGGCCCACGCAGCCAACTCACTCGGGTCGGCTTCTTGCAAGACGGGCTCCTCGGCAGGCTCGAAGATCACGCTGCCCGAGGGCGAACCTCCCACCTGAGGAACGGTGCCGGTGGGCTTCTCCTTCCAGTGCGGAACGACGTCGTCGTCGCCTTCGAACGAGACATCGTCATCGAACACCGAGCGTCCCGGAGTTGCGAAGTCGTCGTCGGCGAGCTTGCCGCCGTCGACGACGCCGCAGCGCTCGAAGTCTTTTGAATCATCACTCACCGGTGTCGCCCCTCCAACCCTGCTGTCGGCTCAAACCTCGAGCAGCTCTTCTTCTTTTTGGGCCTGCGCTGCATCAATCATGCCAATGAACTCGTCCTTCATGGAGTCAAGCGCCGTCTCGGCCCCGCGAACATCGTCTTCTGACACGCTGTCGAGGTCCTCGAGTTCCTTGCGGGCTTGTCTTCGCACCCCATTGACGCGTTGCTTCGCTTCTTCTGCCATCCCGCCCACAACCCTGGCCAGGTCACGGCGTCGTTCCTCGGTCAGCATCGGAAAGCTCAAGCGAATGATGCGGCCGTCATTGGACGGGCTCAGGCCCATGTTCGAGTTGATGATGGCCTTCTCGATCGCATCGAGGTTGCCGATGTCGTGCGGAGTGACAATGAGTTGGCGCGCCTCGGGAACCGAGAAACTGGCGACTTCCTGAAGCTTCATCTCGACACCGTACGCCTCGACGGTGAGGCGCTCGAACAGTGCCGACGACGCCCGCCCAGTTCGTACCGTGGAAAATTCACGGCGTGCGTGCGCGACCGCCGCCTCCATTTTTTCGCCTGCGTCGAGCAGGATCAGTTCGATCTCGTCGTCGCTCACGTCAGTCCTCGTCGTCGACGAGCGTACCGACCGGTTCGCCACTGAGCAGGGATTGGAAGTTGCCGCTGCCCATCAGGTCGAACACGACGATCGGAAGCTCGTTGTCCATGCACAGCGTGATCGCAGTGCTGTCCATGACTTTCAGACCCTCGTTGAGGACGCGCATGTACGAGACATGGTCCAGCTTGATCGCCTCGGGGTTGGTGCGTGGATCGTCGCTGTAAATACCGTCGACGCCACCGTGCGTCCCCTTCAGCACCACCTCTGCCTCGATCTCGACACCCCGAAGCGCTGCGGTGGTGTCGGTCGTGAAAAAGGGATTGCCGCTACCGCCACCGAAGATGACGACGCGACCTTTCTCGAGATGGCGGGTTGCCCGCCTTCGGATATACGGCTCGGCCACCTGGTGCATCTCGATTGCAGACTGGACTCTGGTGGGCTGGCCGAGTTGCTCGAGGGTGTCCTGCAATGCGAGGGCGTTCATCACCGTGGCCAGCATGCCCATGTAGTCGGCCTGCGCACGGTCCATTCCCTCGTCTGCGCCTTCGATGCCACGCCAGATATTGCCGCCGCCGACCACGACCGCAATCTCGACGTCGAACGCCCGGTAGGCGGAGACGACGTCCTCCGCAATCTTGCGGACGGTGGGCCCATGGATACCGAACTCGAGCGGCCCGGCGAACGCTTCACCCGAAAGCTTCAGCAGGACCCGCCGCCAGCGGGGCCTCTGGGTACCTCGGGTGGGTTCGCCATCACTCATCAGGTCATGATCCGATCACAACCTGAACGAATCGCGCAATCGAACCCCCACCCAAGCTGTCCTTCACGGCAGTTTTGTCGCCGTTCAGTCCCTGCTCCAAGAGCACACGCTCACCGAGCCAGCCTCGGATACGCCCGTCGACGATCTTCTCCCATGCCTGCTCCGGCTTGCCCTCGGCTTTGGTGATCTCGAGCAGCGAGGCGCGCTCCTTCGCAATGTCATCGGCAGGAACTTCGTCGGCCGACAGGTACTCGGGCTTGGCGAACGCAATGTGCAACGCAACCTGATGGAGATCGTCCTGACTCACCCCACTCCCCTCGACTGCAACAGCGTTGACGCCGCGGCCGTCCTGGCGGTGGAGGTAGGTGTCGAGAATGTTGCCATCAGCTGCCGTCACGAGTTCGACCGCACCCAACTCGATATTTTCCTTGATCGTGACCTTGAGGTCGTCGATCGCAGTGGCGTGCGAATCGGCTGCGCCGACCCCACCGGCAAGAACTGCGTCGGCAATCGTCTGCGCCAGCGAGGTGACAGCCTCGTTCTTGGCCGAGAAGTCGGTTTCAGTCTTGATCTGCACGATCGCAGCCGCGTTGCCGTTGGCTGCAATGGCCACGGTGCCCTCGTCGTTGTCGCGGTCGGAGCGGGCCGCAGCTTTGGCCAGACCCTTCTCACGAAGGGCTTGGGTTGCGGCCTCCATGTCGCCGTCGGCAGCCTCGAGCGCCTTCTTGGCGTCCATCATTCCGGCGCCAGTGGCGTCGCGCAGGGCCTTCACATCCTGGGCGGTGAAGCTCATGTCGGTTTTCCTTGCAAGTGAGTTGGGGGTGGATTCGTTCAGGCCTCGGGCGTGCCTTCGACGTCGGCCGCAGGAGTGTCGTCGTCGATCGTGGCGACGGCGACTTCTTCATCGGTCACGCTGGCGTCCTCTTCATCGGTCACGCCGGCATCCTCATCGGTCGGATCAGCAACGGCGGCGACCACGCGGGCCTCACGCTCAGCCGCCTCTGCTTCGGCCGCAGCCCGCGCCTCGGCTTGCTGTTCGGCAATCTCGGCTTCCTGCAGGGCGTTCCGCTCGACGGAAGAATCGCCCGTTGCCTCGGCTTTCTTCGACCGGATGAAACGGCCCTCGAGCACGGCGTCGGAGATCACCCGGCTCATGAGCTCGCCGGCACGAATGGCGTCGTCGTTGCCGGGAATGGCGTAGTCGACCAGATCCGGATCACAGTTGGTGTCGACGACCGCAACGATGGGGATACCGATCTTGCGAGCCTCGGTGACGGCGATGTACTCCTTTTTGGTGTCGAGCACGAAGACGGCGTCGGGAAGCTTTTGCATGTCGCGGATCCCACCGAGGTTTCGCTCGAGCTTGGCCAGCTCTCGTCCGATGAGGAGTGCTTCCTTTTTGGGCATGGCCTCGAACTCGCCGGAGTCACGCATGCGGCGATACTCCTGCATCTTCCCGACACGCTTGGAGATGGTCTGGAAGTTGGTGAGCATGCCGCCGAGCCAGCGCTC
>JBMTIM010000075.1:0-9179 GCA_049437325.1 Acidimicrobiales bacterium | reverse complement strand
AATGAGTTGGCCGACGAGGGAGGAAGCGCCAGATGGACGCCAAGCAGTTCGTGCACGACGCCTTGGAGAAGATTGGTGTCACCGTCGGTGGGGACGGCCCGGCCGACATCCACGTTCATGACGAACGGCTCTACAAGCGTGTCATTCGCGACCGCGAGCTCGGGTTGGGTGAGACCTATCAGGAAGGCTGGTGGACTGCGAACCAGCTCGACGAGTTCCTGAGTGTTGCGCAGGAGACCAATCTCCAAGACGTCGTCAAACCGTCGTTCGCTCTGGTGAAGCTCGCTCTCGCAAGTCGCTTCAGCAACCGCCAAGACATTGCGAGAGCGAAGAAGAACGCCTCGGCGCATTACGACATCGGTAACGACCTGTTCGAGCGGATGCTCGACAAGCGCATGATCTACACCTGTGCGTACTGGCGCGACGCCCACGATCTCGACTCCGCCCAGGAAGCGAAGCTGGATCTCGTCTGTCGCAAGCTCAAGCTCGAGCCTGGGATGCGGCTCCTCGACATCGGTTGCGGCTGGGGTGGCTTTGCCCAGTTCGCCGCCGAACGATACGACGTCGACGTCACCGGCATCAGCCCGGCGATCGAACAGGTGAACGTTGCTCGTGAACGGACGGCAGGGCTGCCGATCCGCATCGAACAAGTCGACTATCGCGAGATGACCGGCGAGTTCGACCGCATCACGTCGATCGGGATGATGGAGGCGGTGGGACCGCAGAACCTCGGCACGTTCTTCGAGAAATGCGACGACTTGCTTACCCCCGACGGGATGATGCTCCACCACACGATCGGATCGAACGAGTGGAAGACTCACACCGATCCATGGTTCGACAGGTACATCTTCCCCGGCGGCGTGTTGCCGTCGCTCGGTCAGATCGCCCGAGCAACCGAGAAGGTGTGGTCGATCGAGGACGTGCACAACTTCGGTCCCGACTACGACCGCACCCTGTTGGAATGGCATCGACGTATCGGTGAGCGCTGGGACGAGATTCCGCACTACGACGAGCACTTCCGACGGACGTGGGAGTACTACCTGCTCGGTTCGGCTGCCGGTTTTCGGGTCCGGGCAATGCAGTTGTTCCAGATCGTGTTCACGAAGGCGAAACAGCGCAATCCGGTCTACGACGCGGTGCGGTGAGTGCCATGACGGTGGAGGCCGTCATGATGGGCGTGATCGCTCGGCTGATGTCGAAGAAGTTCCACCAGACCTGACGGGTGAGAAACACAGCCAGCACCACGAATCCGAGTGCACCCCACGCGAGCGGGTTCGGTCGTTGCACGGCTCGGACGACCAGAACCGGCATCAACCCGATCAGGCACAGGATGATTGCGAGTTCGACCGGGTCGGTCAGCCATTGGTCGACCGAGGCGAGCAACCCCGCAAACGGAGGGCCGAACTCTTGGACCTCGGTCACCCCGTCGTGCGAAGCGAGTCGGAACCTGACGTAGATCATCCATGCCAGCGTGCTCAAGAGGGGAATACCCCCCAGCGCCAATGGGAGCCGGCGGGTCGTGAACAGCCGGTGACAACACACGCCGGCGAGGTACAGGAGCATGACTTCGCGGGCGAGGACTGCGGCGACGAACCACCAAACCGACGCTCGGGTCCGACCGTCCATCACCGCCAGCGTCCCCCAGATGGCACACGCAAACGCAACAATGCCGGCTCCGCTGATGTCGAACTCGAAGATGATGCCCGGATTCAACGCAAAGCTGAGTCCGAGCCAGGGAGACCCACCGAGGCGTTGGGCAACCCGTGCGGTCCCGAGTGTTCCGAACACGAGGGCGGCGAGGTTGATGACACCCATCGACCACAGCACTGCTTCTGGCGGAAGGAGACCACCCGCGCCGGCCACGAGTGGGAAGAGCATGCGTTGCGCCCGATAGCGCGGACGATCGAGGTACGCGGCGTGCTCGTCGGGTGAGAGGTACAGGGGGTCGAGTGCCTGAAGAAAGAACATCGAGCCGTCGTGGCCAAGGAGCCCGACGGTCGCGACGTCACGGTCGAGAACGTCCTCGACATGAGCGGTTCGAAGCGCAACGGTGTCGCCGGCACCGAACTTGATGAGACCGGCAATGTCTCCGTCGTGGCGAAGGAGGGAAGCAGCGATGATGAGCAGCCCGACGGCGATCGTGGTCGCGATGACCCGCCGCTCGCTTCGCTGAACGGCCAGGGACATGGGGTGTGCGTTTTGTTTCCCAACCGTCCCAGGCGTTGCCACCTGCCCATCCTGTCAGTTGGCCTGTCCCGATGTGGTCACAGCAAACGCGGTAGCGTACGGAAAACACATTCCGATGGAGAGACATGGACTTTCTCACCGGTGGAGGACGAATCAGCCGTCAACGGTTCCTCCTTGTTGCGCTCCTGCTGAGTGCGATCCTTGTTCTTGCATGGCAATGGACCACGTTTGTGCACCCGGTGACCGATCGGTTGATCATCGAGCGTGAGGGGTATGCCGTTGCGGTCGCCGTTGTATGGCTGCAGGCGATGAACGCGGTGCGTCGTCTGCACGATCGGGGTCTCAACGGTTACAGCGTGCTGCTGTTCTTGTTGCCGGCAGTCAACGTGTTGTTGCTGCTGTACCTCCTGCTCGCCCCGAGCCTTCCCAGCAGCAACAAGTGGGGTCCGAATCCGTTCAGTCATCCGTATCGCGCGCAGGCCAAGACCGCGTTCAACCTGGAGCGGGATCGTAACGAGCGGGCGGAGGCGAACAAGCACTTCCTGAACGAGGACGGCTCCTACGACTTCGGCGGTCTGCTTCGCGACCGCGGAACCAACTCCGAACCGTAGAACAGAGAGCCCGCCGGCAACCGGCCGACGGGCTCTTCCTGTCGTGATCGTGGGTCGGGTGACCGCCGGATCAGTGGGGGAGGGGGAGGGGGAGGTTCAGGCTGCGAACGCGCCGGCTGTTCAGTGGAACTGCTCCGCTTCGGTCGAGCCTTCGAGCGCAAGCGTCGACGCGTTGCCGCCGGACACGATGGTGGCGATCTGGTCGAAGTAGCCAGCGCCGACCTCTCGCTGGTGCTTGACGGCGGTGTAGCCCTCACCCTCGCGGGCGAACTCCCGCTCTTGGAGGTCGACATAGGCGGTCATGTCGGACTCGGTGTAGCCGCGTCCGATCTCGAACGCCGAGTAGTTGAGGGCGTGCCAGCCGGCCAGGGTGATGAACTGGAAGGCGTAGCCCATGGCACCGAGTTCCTTCTGGAACTTGGCAATCGTGCCGTCGTCGAGGTGCGCCTTCCAGTTGAACGATGGCGAGCAGTTGTACGCGAGCATCTGGTCGGGGAATTCGGCCTTGACGGCCTCGGCGAACTGACGGGCCTCGTCGAGGTCGGGCGTGCCCGTCTCGCACCAGATCAGATCGGAGTACGGGGCGTAGGCGAGCGCCCGCTTGATCGGGGTCGCCATGCCAGGCTCCGTGTAGTAGAAGCCCTCGGCAGAGCGCTCACCGGTGAGGAACTCCTGGTCACGTTCATCAACGTCGGTCGTGATGAGATTGGCGGCGAGCGCATCGGTTCGAGCGAGCACAACCGTGGGCACACCGGCGACGTCTGCTGCCAGACGGGCGGCGGTGAGCGTCGTGATGTGCTGCTGGGTTGGGATGAGCACTTTGCCGCCCATGTGGCCGCACTTCTTGGCAGAACTGAGCTGGTCTTCCCAGTGCACGCCCGCAGCACCCGCCTCGATCATGGCTTTCATCAACTCGTAGGCGTTGAGCGGGCCACCAAAGCCGGCCTCGGCATCGGCGACGATCGGCAACATGTAGTCGACTTCGGGATTGCCGTCGGTCTCACTCCATTCGATCTGGTCGGCGCGGCGAAGCGCGTTGTTGATGCGGGCAGCAACCGAAGGAACGGAGTTTGCGGGGTACAGCGATTGGTCGGGGTAGACCTGTCCGGCGAGATTTGCGTCGCCAGCTACCTGCCAGCCCGACAGGTAGATGGCCGGGAGGCCAGCCTTGGCGTACTGGATCGCCTGGCCGCCGGTCATGGATCCCAAGGCGTGGCAGTAGTCCATGGAGGTGACGTTGCGCCAGAGCTTCTCTGCGCCCTGCCGAGCGAGGGTGTGCTCGGGCGTGACGGTTCCGCGGAGACGCACGACGTCCTCGGCGGTGTAGTCGCGGGTCACGCCGTTCCACCTCGGGTTCTCGGCCCAGTCGGTTTTCAGCGCCGCAACTTGTTCGTCGAAGCTTGGGTTCATGGTCAGTGTCTCCTTGCTGTGGGAGTTGGGAAGTTCGTCAGATGGCCGGCGAGGCCTCGATCGGGAAGAATCCGATCAGGTCGTCGCGGCTGCTCCATTCGCGGAGCATGTCGGCGGCTTCGTCGAAGCGGCCGGCAGCCCACGCCACCTCGCCGAGGTCGGCGCGAAGCACGGTGCGTTCCTCGGCGAAGAGACGGTCGAGGAGGGCGTCGTCCACGGTCACGCCGTTGGTCAGCTCGACCTCGTGATGTCGCCATTGCCAGATCTGAGCGCGGCAGATCTCCGCCATGGCGGTGTCTTCGAGGTGGTCATCGATGGCTACGGCGCCCGTGCCGTTCAACCATTCACCGATGTAGTGAACGGCGACTCGAATGTCGTGTCGCAGGCCGGCTTCGGTCCGGTTGCCGCGGGTGGTCCGGATCGTCAGCAGGTCGCTTTTGGTGATGTAGACGTCGTCGCGCTGCACTTCGAGCTGATTGGCCCGGTACGAGAGCACGCGGTCGAACTCGCGGGAGGCGATCTCGACGAGCGCAGGTTGCGCGATCCGGGTCCCGTCGAACCCGTCACCGGCTTCTCGACGTTTGTCGACGGTGACCTTGCGTTCCATCGGCGCAGTACGAGCCGGGTTGATCGGATCGGGGATCACGCCGGACATTCCGCCGATCGCGTGCGCACCTCGGCGATGGCACGTCGAGACGAGGAGTTCCGTGAACGCCCGAATGAATGGCGTGGTGGCGGCGAGGTCGTCGCGATCGGGGAGGATGAACTCGGGATCGTCGGGGAAGGTCTTGATCAGACTGAAGAGATAATCCCAGTTCCCGGTGTGGAGGCCGGTGATGTGGTCGCGGAGCTGGAAGAGGATCTCGTCCATTGCGAAGGCGGCACCGATCGTTTCGATCAGCACGGTCACGCGAATGGTTCCCGACGGCAGCCCGAGCTCTGCCTCGGTCCACCGGATCACGTCGTTCCAGAGTGACGCATCAGCCGCACCTTGAAACTTCGGCAAGTAGAAGTACGGAGCGGTGCCGTGCTCGATCGCAGCGGTGGCGTTGTTGAAGACACACACACCGAAATCGAAGAGGCTGGCCGACATGGGAGCGCCGTCGATGTGGACATGGGTCTCGTCGAGATGCCAACCCCGCGTCCGGACCATGAGCGTTGCCGTTTCGCCGGCGGGGGATCGCAGCTCTCCGTCGAATGCTGCGGTGAGGGTGCCGTTGTAGGCGTCGCGAAGATTTCGTTGCCCATCGAGACACGTCGCCCACGTGGGGGTGATCGTGTCCTCGAAGTCCGCCATGTAGACCTGCGCACCGCTGTTCAACCCTTCGACGAGGGCGGTCCGGGACACCGGACCGGTCAGCTCAGTGCGACGATCGATGAGGTCCGGGGGAGCGGGCGCAATGTGCCATTCGTTCGAGCGGATGTGGGCAGTCTCGGGGTCCCACTCGGCGGTACTGTCCGGCCCCGTGCGCTGCGTTGCGTGGCGGTCAAGAAGGTCGTTTCGTGCCGAACCGAACTGCTCGTGGAGGGCGATCAGGAAGGCCTGAACGGGCCCGGTCAGGACGTCCTCGACCCTCGGGTCGGGGTCGACCGTGATCCGAGCGAGCGTCTCGGTGTGCGACATGGTGGCAGCGTGTCGGCGACCGCTGTCGGTGACAATGACTGAGGCTGGGTATCGCGCCGCGAAGTTCTCGAAAGTCAAAAACTATGAGGTTTTTAGGATCAGAAGCCTCCAGATCTGCGCGCCGTCTGGCCGTTCTTGCGGGGCAACGGCGATGACTCGGACCGAGCCTCTTGCGTCGAACGAAAAGTATGGCAGAATTTTGATATGGCTGACCTCGACCTCGTGATCCTGGGACATCGGATTCGCCATGCCCGGCGCAGTGCGGGACGAACCCTCGCCGACGTCTCCGAGGCGGTGGGGCGGCCGGTGCCGTATCTGTCGCAGCTCGAGAATGGGAAAGTGGAGCCGAAGCTCGGGCTCATCGGGGAAATTGCTGGTGTCATCGGCACCACGACTGCCGACCTCCTCGAGTCGACGGCACCGGATCGTCGCAGTGAGCTCGAGATCGAACTGGAGCGCGCCCAACAAGACCCTCGGTACGCAGCACTCGACCTCTCCCCGTTGAAACTGTCTGCGAGGGTTCCCGACGAGGCCCTCGAGCACCTCGTGGCCCTGTGGCACATGGTTCGCGACGGCGGCACCGAGGTCAGCGCGCCGAACGACCCGGCAGTTCGCGCCCGCACGGCCAACACCAGCCTGCGGTCCGAGATGCGCCTGCGCAACAACTACTACCGAGAGATCGAGGACGTCGCCACCGACATGTTGAGCCGGGTCGGGTATGGAGGAAGCGGCCCGATATCGGAACGGGTACTCACCGACCTCGCCGCTCATGTCGGCTTCAGCATCGAGCGAGTCAGTCATCTTCCGAGCTCGGCCCGCAGCATCACCGACCGACGCGACAGGATCATCTTCATTCCCGACCGCGGCGGGCTGAAGGTTCGCCAGGCGCGAAGTGTGGTCCTCCAAACCCTCGGACATTTTGCGCTCGACCACTCCGAAACACACGACTTCGGTGACTACCTTCGCCAGCGGATCGAGAGCAACTACTTTGCCGCTGCCGTGCTTGCACCCGAAGCACCAGCCGTCGACTTCCTGCGCGACGCCGACGAGGCCCAAGACATCTCGGTCGAAGATCTCAAGGAACTCTTCTACATCTCCTACGAGATGGCAGCGCATCGGTTCACCAATCTGGCGACCGAGCACCTCGGTATTCCGTGCCACTTCTTGCGCACCGATTCTGAAGGGGTGATCGACAAGGCGTACGAGAACGACGGGTTCCCGTTCCCTCGGGCCGCCGATGGTGGGCTGGAGGGAGAGCGGGTTCCTCGTCAGTGGGGTGCTCGCCTTGCTTGGAACGCAACCGGAAGCTTTCTGCTTCACAGCCAACACACGGTGACCGATGTGGGTGAGTTCTTCGAGACGACCTACATCGAGACCGAGACCAGCCGTCATCCCTACGCCATCTCCTATGGCACGGCGTCCGAGCATGCGGGTCGGTTTCGGGGCTCGAACACGCTGCGCAGGGAGTACGCCCGTCAGCGTGAACTCGAGCCCGATCCGACTTTGGTCGAGCAGTGGTCGGGGCATGCGTGGCCATCGGCCGCCGAGCGAACCCACGTGCTCACTGCGTTGCCCTCGCAGCGCGAGTTCTCTCCGTTCCCGGGTATCGATCTGATCGACGTCTACCGCTTTCTCGAGCGGCAGCGTCGCTCCCGCCGCAACTGACGCACGGTGCGTTCGCTAGTGGCCGATGACTGCCACGTGATCGATTGTTGCGAAGCGGATGTGAACTCGATCGCGGAGCGCGATGTCGGTTGCAACCGTGACGAGGTCGGAGCCGACCGAAACCATTACACCGCGGACGTCGTGCCCTGGCGTCGAGATCATCACCTGTGGTCGTTCGGTGGCCAGGTCCATGAGCGCTGCTTTGAGCGTGACCGAGAGCGTGCTCAGCCGGACGTGAGCAGGCGCAGCATCGCCGGACGATGGCCGCACGACGGCGAGCCGTTCGATGGGCACGAAAACGTCGCCGAGTCGGTCGGCGCGCACGATCGTGAAGTCCGCTCCGACCGCCACGACCGGGCCGGTCAACTGGAAGCCCGAGCAGCTGATCGCGGCGATCGGCCGTCCTTGTTCGGCGAGGCCGACAAGCGTGCCGAGCAAGGTGGCGTCGGCCGCAGCCTGTTGTTCGAGCGAGTGCCGCCGGGCACGAGCCCGTGCTGCGTCGTCGGTGCGGCTCTCCGAAATCCACTGGTGGAGCGCAGCGAGCGGCTCGGTGGCCGTCAGGTCCCGTGGGTGGGAGGGCGGTCGAGGCTTGTCGCTCACGGCACGACCCTACCGAGATCACTCTGTCGGTGGCCGGGAGTGGCGCTGTACGCTGCCGGGCGACAATGAGCGA
Source organism: Acidimicrobiales bacterium (assembly GCA_049437325.1). Taxonomy (GTDB): domain Bacteria; phylum Actinomycetota; class Acidimicrobiia; order Acidimicrobiales; family Aldehydirespiratoraceae; genus UBA11606. The sequence continues at coordinate 1,009 of JBMTIM010000075.1, read as the reverse complement.
ACCCTCGATCACCATCCGGGTCCCCGGCAATCACCTCATGGGTGCGCTGCTCGGTGAGCACGACCGTCACCTTCGGCGTATCGAGGACGCATTGCCCGACGCAGCCATCACTGTGCGGGGGAACGAGGTGCTGCTTTCCGGTCCTGGCGCGTCGGTGGCGGCGACACTGTTCGAGGAACTTGTCGTGTTGGCCGAGCGGGGCCAACGGGTCGACGAACGGACCCTCGACCGCACCATCGACATGGTGCGAGCCGATGAGCGTCCATCGGAGGTCTTCACCCACGACATCTTGCGGGCCGACAAGGGCCGGCTGATTCGCCCGAAGTCAGCGGGCCAGAAGGCCTACGTGGAATCGATCGAGCGCAATGTCATCACCTTTGGGATCGGGCCGGCGGGCACGGGGAAGAGTTGGTTGGCCGTGGCGATGGCAGTTCGGGCACTGCAAGCCGGTGACGTCGAACGGATCGTTTTGACGCGGCCGGCGGTCGAGGCCGGCGAGCGCCTTGGGTTCCTGCCCGGTGATCTGATGGCGAAAGTCGATCCGTATCTTCGTCCGCTGTACGACGCGTTGCATGACATGGTCGGCAACGACGGCATGGAACGGTTGCTCGACCGAGGGATCGTCGAGGTTGCTCCGCTTGCCTTCATGCGAGGCCGCACGCTCAACTCGGCGTTCATCATCCTCGACGAGGCACAGAACACCTCACCCGAGCAGATGAAGATGTTCCTCACCCGCATCGGGTTCGGGTCGAAGGCGGTTGTCACCGGCGACGTCACCCAGGTCGACGTGCAGGGTGGGAAGTCGGGTCTCGGCGGACTCGAGCAGGTGCTCGGCCACATCGACGGCATTGCGTTTGCGCGGCTGAGTGGACGTGACGTGGTTCGTCACCGGATCGTGCAAGACATCGTCGACGCCTACGACAAGGCGAGTGCGAACTCGCCTGGTGGTGCTGGGAGTGCGAACTCGCCTGGTGGTGCTGGGAGTGCGAACTCGCCTGGTGGTGCTGGG
>JBMTIM010000074.1:0-9331 GCA_049437325.1 Acidimicrobiales bacterium | reverse complement strand
GTTCAGACAGAACCGTTCAGACAGTGCTGAGGCTGCGGCGCTCGGCTTCGGAGAGCCCACCCCAGATCCCGTGCTGCTCACGGATCTGCAAGGCGTACTCGAGGCATTCCGACTGGACCGGGCACGTTTTGCAGATGGCCTTCGCAGAGGCTTCACGAAAGCGCTTTTCGTCACGCCGTTCGGGTGCAGGCGGAGGGAAGAACACCGAGGCTTGCGGGCCCCGACAGGCTGCCCGAAACTGCCACTCCACCTGGTTGGTGCTGCTCGCCATGGAAACTCCCGAGTACTGAGCAACTAGATAGCAGACGCCGTACTCGGACCACAAACGAATCCGGTGGCAGTTGGGTTGTCACAATCCCGATGGCAGCACCGGCATGAACGGCACGAAGATGGCGCGCTGTTCAGCTCTCTGGCGCGGAGTCGTTCTCGTCGTTGCGGTTGCGGTGTTCTCGATAGTCGCGGGCGCCACCCTCTTCGGGCTCGATCTCGAGGTACAACCCCTCGATGGCCACGACCCGAACAGGGTCACCAGCGGCGATGGGGGTCGTGCGGTTGACCCTGGCTCTCCACGGAGCGCCGTCGACCAGCACGACGCCTTCCTTCTTGATGTCCTCGGCCGCTTCACCCATCGACCCGACCATCCACTCGCGCCCGATGGTCGGGGTCCCGAATCGGGTGCGAATCATGGCTGGCATGCCAGAGATCATCGACACCGACATCCCTACGATGCCGGCGAGCAGGGTGATGATCGAAATCCCCAAGCCATCGAAGAGATACAGCGAACCGATGATCAGGCAGATCGTGGCGATCACCGACCACGCCTGGGAAACCCCCGTCTGGACGTCGACCGCATATCCGAGCATCGCGATCACCAGCAGCGCAACGGCCCACGGACGGGTTGGGAGCACGTCGAGGCCGTAGCAGCCAAGAATGAAGCAACCCGCGCCGAGCACACCGGCGATACCGACGCCTGCCGTGTAGAGCTCGAAGATCAACAGACCGGCCCCGATGAGAAACAACAGGTAAGCCATGGGTGGGCTGGCGAAGGTGTGCATCCAGCCATCGAAGAGCGGCAGCTTCCAAAAGCGGATGCTGGAGACAGGCACTCGAACCGCTTCGTCACCGGAGTTGTCGACCTCCGACTCGAAACCAGGCAGATCGAGCACGAAGAAGGCAATGGTCGGCGAGTCACGATCGGCGAGACCGAACTCACGGACCGAGTTCTCGTCGACCGTGCGATCACGAAGCGTTTCGGCGACTGCCAGAAACTCATCGGAGAGCAGTTCCTCGTCGATCACCAGTTCGCCGATGTTGCCGTAACTCGAGCCGACCGACACGGCGAGCTCATCGGTCGTTGCCAGCAGTTGGGCGACCTTGCCGTGAGCTGCTGCACCTGACGGGCCGACCCAGGCATAGATTGGGAGTTCAGCATCGTGAATGCGCCGGGCGAGCGCGTCGAGGCGTTCATCGCTGATCACGGCGTCGGTGCTGTTGACCTGAAGGACGAGGCCGGCGGAGCCGGCCCGTTCCGTCTCGTCGATGAGCCGCTCGAGGTAGTCGGCGACGATGTCGTCGAGCAGACCCGACATCTGAAAGACGTCGAACACGCTCGGATCGAGGGAGTCCTGCGCCAACCCGATCGGGGCTGAGTGTGCCCGCGCCGGGTTCATCAGCGACAACAGCCCGATCAGAATTGCCACAAAGGCGGCCGATAGGGTGAGACGACGCCGCCGCAACGGCGAACGGGCCCCCGAGCCGACTGACGGGCCCGAGGAGGCAGATGGATCCCGGTCGTTTCTTCGCATCGTCGCGAGTCCTGATCGTGGCGGGGAAAGGTGGAGTGGGCAAGACGGTGACCGCGGCGACAATCGCCTCGGCTGCGTCGAGGTCCGGGCGTTCCGTTCTCCTCGTGGAGGTTGCAGGTCGCTCGGCGTCGGCTCCGATCTTCGGAGTCGAACCTCAAGGCTACGAGCAAGTCACCGCAGTCGACGAGGCGGAGCACGGTGATCCGCCGAGCGGCCGGATCATGCTTCGGTCGATCACGCCCGATCAGGCGCTGGTGGAGTGGCTCACCACCCACGGTTTCAAGGGCATTGTGACCCGCATGGCGTCATCCGGCATCCTCGAGGTGGTCGCCACGGCCACGCCCGGAATCAAGGATCTGCTCGTCCTCGGTCGCATCAAGGCACTCGAGAGCGAGGGAGCGTTCGACCTCATCGTCGTCGATGCCCCCGCTGCGGGTCATGCGCTCGGCTTTCTCCGTTCCCCCGCAGGCGTGCGGGATGCGGCCCGCACCGGGACGATCCATCGTCAAGCGGTCGAGGTGCTCGAACTGATCTCCGATCCGGCTCGATGCCAGGTGGTCCTGGTCACGATCCCTGAGGAGACGCCGGTGAACGAACTCATCGAGACGTCCTTTGCGATCGAAGACGAGATGGGCGTGCGCCTCGGGCCGGTCGTGGTGAACAGCGTGCTCCCCACCGTCGATGGGCTCGACGTTGATCTTGCATCGCTCGACGTCTCCGACACGGAACGGAATGCCTTACAGATGGCGGTCACCTTTCGAGTTGGGCGGGCCGCGCTGCAAGACGAACAACTCGCTCGGCTCGGCTCCGAACTTCCCCTCGACCAGCTCCGACTGCCGCAGTTGTTCAGCACCACCGTCGGTCCCGACGAGCTGGCGGTCCTCACCGATGCGTTGCTTGCGGAGATCGAGGCGCTGCCGGAGGTCGACTCGTGAACGCTCCCACATGTGCCGAACTGCTTGCGCAACGGCAGGTCGTCATCGTCTGCGGGACCGGTGGCGTCGGCAAGACGACCACCTCGGCTGCCATCGCTCTTGCTGCGGCCGAGGCCGGCCGACGCGCCGTGGTCGTCACGATCGACCCGGCGAAGCGCCTGGCCGATGCGCTCGGAATCAGCCACCTCGACAACACCCCGACAGTGATCGACGGACCGTGGCCAGGCGTGCTCGGTGCACTCATGCTCGACACCAAATCGACGTTCGACGAGGTCGTTCGGCGAAATGCAACCGATGACGACCAAGCCGAGCGGATCCTGTCGAGCCGCTTCTACCGAAACGTCTCGGGCACGCTTTCGGGGACACAGGACTACATGGCGGTCGAAAAGCTCGCCGAGCTGCACGCCGACGGCGACTGGGATCTGGTGGTGGTCGACACGCCGCCGACCCGCGATGCCCTTGCATTTCTCGAGGCTCCCCAGATGCTCTCGCGGCTGCTCGACAATCCGATCTACAAGCTGATCACCGCCGGCAACCGCGGTGTACTCGGGGTGGCGAACAGAGCGGCGCAGACGGTTGTGCGCCAACTCGCCCGTGTCGTCGGGGCTCACGTGGTCGACGAGGCAGTTGCGTTCTTTCAATCGTTCGACGGGATGGAACGGGGGTTCAAGGAACGAGCCGAGGCAACCCTCGCCCTCATGGGTGACGAGCGCACCGCATTCGTTCTGGTGGCGTCACCGCGTCGCGACACGCTCGACGAGGCCCGCTATTTCCTGGACCGAATCCGTCGCGCCGATCTCGATGCGGCCGCCGTGATCGTCAACCGGATGCTCCCGAGGACCGGGCTGTCGGTGACGCAGGCGCAGACCCTTCACACCTCGTTGGCCGACTCCGGTGGAGGCGGTGCCGCGCAGGCCTTGCTCGACCTCACCACTGCAGGTGAAGCGGACGACGATCGGGTCGCTGATCTCGCCAGGGCCGCACCGAACGCGGTGCTTGCCACGGTGCCCATGTTGGCCGACGACATCCACGACATCGATGGGCTTCGTGTCATCGCCGAACTGTTGACCCGCTGAGCCGAACGGTCGGTTCGCCGACCGGGCGCGGCGGCGCAGTCCACTGCCCTAGCGCTCGAACCAGATCAGATCCCCGGGAAGCGCGTGGGTCTGCGACGAGATCATGTCGTCACGTCCGAACACCGAATCGAGGAACCGCACTGCGAGCGTGTTGGTCAGTTCCTTGACCCGCTCGGGGCTCATCGTCGGTGGCGAACAGGTTGTGTCGGCCCACGCCCGTAAAAACTCGACGACCAGTTCGTTTGCATCCGGGCGCTCGGCGACCTCATCGAGGTAGTCGCACACGTCACTGAACGACGCATGGGCGGCATCGACGAACTCGGCCCGGTAAGCCGTTGTCGAGACGCTTGCGTCCCACAATGCAGTCACGTTCGGGTCGATCGGGGTCGATTGGTCGGCCGTGCCGACCAGGATCAGCATGGGGTGGTCGATGCGAGCGAAGTCCTCGTCGGAGAAGAAGCGTGACGCCGGCGCAAGCGGGATGATCGCATCGACCCGCTCGTCGGCCGCCACGGTGCCACCCTCGAGTTCGATCCCTGCTGCGACCGCAAGGGTGGTGTAGCCGCCGAAGCTGTGGCCGGCGACCGCGACCGACTCCGGATCGACGATGTCGACCCAGCCCTTTGTCTCCGGGTCATCGGCTGCCGTCATCGCGTCGATCACGGCGATCACGTCCAGCGGTCGGTTGAGAGCGATCGTCTCGAGCCCGTCCTGGGTGCCCAGCACCTGTTCGACCGCGGTATTGCCGGTGTGGTCGGGGGCGACCACCACATAGCCGTGACCAGCCAGCGTCTCGGTGAAATCGGAATGGTTGAAACGAAGTCCCCCAGAGCCGTGGGAGTACACGACAAGGGGGAAGCGGCCCGGTGCTGCATCGGCCGCCGAGGCGGAGACGGCACGGGGCGATTCGTAGTAGTCGCCGGTGATGAACGAGTAGCGATGGGGGGCGGCCTCGTCGTCAACTCGACCGACCGGGAACCAGATCTCGACGGTCAGGGGACGGGCCCGGGTCTCGTCGGTGACGGTGATCGTGGCGACCCCGACCCGGTAGTCACCGTTGCCCACGTACTCGACCGGCTCCAGGGGTGCGACGGTGGTCGTCGTCGTGGTCGTCTCTGCAGCAGGCGAGGAGGTCGTCGACGCCGAGGTGAGCGTGGAGGTGGTCGACGCGATCGTGGTTGTCGTCGTCACCGACACGGCGGTCTGCTCACCACTGCCGCCGCACGACACGGCGGCCAGGGCGAGGACGGTCAGCAAAGAGAAACGTCGTCGCATCGAGGACATTCAGATGATCTCGACGTCGGTTGCGTAGCTCGGCTGCCGTCCGGGCAACGCCTGGATGCCGGCGCCCCCCGGGTACAGGAACGTCTCGGGTCGGACGGGGCGAGGCTGATGGGCCTCGATCCAGAGTCGGAGCAACAGTCGCTTGGCGGCGCCCGGAGGATCGGAGAATCCGTCGCGACTGTGCATCACGGTGTAGTTGTTGGCGAAGACGGCTTCACCCGATTGCAGGGTGAACGTGAGGGCCATGGCGGGATCGCGACCGAGGGTGTCGATCGTCTCGAGCGCCTGTCGATCGATGTCGTCGAGCGGACACTGCTCAGGATCTTCGGCATGGGCAATCTCGATGTACTGCCGGAGATAGCGATTCGACAGCACCCCATCGACTTCGGAATAGGTCGGCACGAGATACTCGGTGATGGGTTCGTGGGTGTCGGGCTGCTCGCCGAAGCGGTGGTATCGCCAACCGCGGACATGACGTTCGAGCAGGCGAGGGTGCTCTCTGCGCAGCGTCTCGTAGATCGTCATCGAGCTGACGAAGTGATTCGCCCCGCCCTGTGATGCAGGCCGGATGCACAGGAACGACAACACATCGCCAGGGTCGGTGTGAGGTGACAGTTCCTCGTTGCGCCGATACGCACGGGCGTTCGGATCGACGTCGGTCATGTCGATCACATGGCCGAGTCGGTCACCCATCACACTCTGGCTCACCGGTTCGCCGAGTTCGAGTCCAACTCTCCAGAAGATCAGTTCGGCAATGGCAAGGTCGTCGACCGGGAACCCTCGGACGATGCGGATGCCTTGGCCGTACATGACGTCGTGATGCACCTGGGCGATGGCATCGGCGGCAGGACCGAGCGGCAGGTCTTCTCGGACAAGGTCGAGGTAGGTACGTCCCGAGGCGAGCAGGTCCGCTGCGGCCTCGACGAGGTGGGCAAGGTCGATCTCGACGGTCACTGCAGCCGGTCCGCCAAGTTCATCGGACCGCCAGCACGAAATCGGATCCGGGTCTACGGTCAACACCATGCTCAGAACCTAGTCGTGCCGCTTCCAACCAGCCCGGCAGTTGCTTTACACTTTGTAAATGTCAGCATCGTCGACGCCGAGCGCGTCCTGGTCCCTCCACCAGGTGCAACGACCGGGTCGCTCGGTGTCGCAGGTCCTGCGGCCCGACACCCTCGACGAGGCACTCTCGCAACTGAGCAATTCGTCGGTACACCCGATTGCCGGTGGGACCGATCTCCTGCTCGACCTCGAACGCGGTGGCCCCGGACCCGACGTCGAACTCCTCGATCTCAATGGGATCGAGGAACTCCGGCGTGTCACGGTCTCCGCCGATCGTGTCACCCTCGGTGCCCTCACCACCCACAACGACGTCGTCGCCCACCCCGACCTGCGCCGTGTGGCGCTTCCGCTGGCACAGGCATGTCTCGAGATCGGTTCACCCCAGCTCCGGAACCGAGCCACCGTCGCCGGCAATGTCGCAACCGCCAGCCCCGCCAACGACACGATCTCTGCCCTGCTGGCCCTCGACGCCACGGTGGTACTGCGCTCGGCGACCGGTTCGCGTCGGGTCGACCTCGACGAGTTCTTCACCGGCTTTCGGTCGACCGATCTGCGGCCCGGCGAATTGATCACGGCGATCGAGTTCCCCCCGATGGGACCCGCAACCGTCGGGATGTGGGTGAAGCTCGGGAATCGCGCTGCCCAGGCAATCTCGGTGGTTCACCTTGCTGCGCGCATCACCCGCAACGACGAGGGCATCGTCGTCGACGCCAGGTTGGCCATTGGTTCCGTGGCCGCCCGGGTCGTCCGCCTCCCCCAAGCCGAAGCTGCACTCGTCGGCGACCGACTCAGCGACCAATCGATCGCTGCCGCCGGGTTGGCTGCCACCGCAGCAGTGTCACCGATCGACGACGTCCGAGCAACGGGTGCCTACCGCACCGAGACGATCCCAACGCTGGTGCGTCGGACGCTCACCACGCTGCGAGATGACAACGGGGCCAGCCGGTGGCCGAGTGATCCGCCCTGCCTCGGCCGCAAGCAACAGACGACCCCGACTGTTCCGGTAATCGACGAACCCACCGAGATCGCCGTCGTCGTCAACGGCGAGACGTACCGATCGACGCGCGCTCAGAACCGATCGCTGCTGACCTGGCTTCGGGACGAAGCCGGCATGACCGGTGCCAAAGAGGGATGCGGTGAAGGTGAATGCGGAGCATGCACCGTCACCCTCGACGGCCAAGCCGTCATGAGCTGCCTTGTGAACGCAGCACAGGCCGAGGGCGGCACGATCGTTACCGCCGAGGGGATCGGCAACGACGGGCCCACGCGTCTGCAAGAAGCGTTCATCGACGAGTTCGCTGTCCAATGCGGGTTCTGTATCCCTGGTTTCATCGTCGCCGGATCCGCATTGCTCGACGAGATTCCCGAGCCGACCGATGAGCAGATCCATCTGGGACTGTCGGGCAACCTTTGCCGCTGCACCGGCTACTACCCGATCGAGCAAGCCATCCGGAGTGCAGCAGCGGAGGACCGATGAGCGTCGGTGACTCCCCACGTCGCGACGACGCTGCGGCCAAGGTGGACGGCTCGGCCCGCTACGCCGGCGATGCCGTACCGTCCGGTGCGCTCCATGCCACAGCAGTCTTCTCGGGCAAACCGCACGCCCGTATGGTGTCGATGTCGACCGCAGCAGCCGAAGCGACCGACGGGGTCGTCGCCGTCTTGACCGCAGCCGACGTGCCGGTGAACGAGTACGGCCTCACCAAGTTCGACCAACCGGTCCTCATCGGCGTGGAGGACAGTGGCGAAGCAGCGACACCGAGCGATGTCTCGCGCTGGGAAGCAGACCACGTCGCCGTCGTCGTCGCCGAGACGGCAGCGGCCGCCAGCGCCGGAGCCGCTGCGCTCGAGATCGAGTGGGAGGACCTGCCCCTCGTCGAGGACATCGACGCTGCGCTCGCCGCCGGCGCACCGATCATTCATCCCGAGGACGGCCTCGACTCCAACGCCTATCACCACCTCAAGATCCGCAAGGGCGATCTCGATGCAGGCTGGGACGAGGCGGACGTGGTGGTCGACAGCATCTACGAGGTACCCCACCAAGAACATGCGTTCCTCCAACCGGAAGCGGGCACGTCGTACGTCGACGACCAGGGCCGGATCACGATCGAGGTCGGCGGCCAGTGGACCTCCGAGGATCAGGAGCAGGTCGCCCATGCGCTCGGACTCGACAGGGAGCAGGTCAGGATCATCTACCGAGCGATCGGCGGAGCGTTCGGCGGCAAGGAGGACATGTCGATCCAGATCGTGCTCGGGTTGGCGGCCATGCGATTGGCCGAACGCGGCGAACGACGGCCGGTCCACTGCCAGTGGTCACGCGAAGAGTCGATCGTCGGCCACCACAAACGACATCGCGGCCGGATCCGGCTCCGACTCGGCGCCACCGCCACCGGTCACATCACTGCACTCGAAGCCGACGTCGATCTCGATGCAGGCGCCTACAACTACACGTCGAACAAGGTCCTCGGGAACGTGCACCTGTCGGTCGGAGGGGCCTACCGGATCCCGAACGCCCGCATCGACAGTCGAGCGATCTACACCACGACCGTGCCCGGTGGCGCCTTCCGGGGGTTCGGTGGCCCCCAGGGTCACTTTGCCATCGAATCAGCAATGAACAAGCTGGCGTGTGAACTCGAGATCGATCCGGTCGAACTCCGCCTGCGCAATGCACTGGTCGATGGCGACGACAGCATCACCCAGACCACGATGCCGGAAGGAGTGACCGTTGCCGAGGTCATCACCGCCTGCGCGCAACGCGCTGGCCACAGTGCGCCGCTGCGCGACCCAACTCCCTTTTCGCCAGTGGCCTCGTTGCCGTCGGAATCGTCATCGCTGCGTCGTGGCCGAGGCTTCGCGTCTGGATTCAAGAACGTCGGCTTCTCGTTCGGCTTTCCCGAACGATGCGAAGCAGAGATCCACCTCCACGGTTCCGACGACGACACCGAGCCGACACACGCCGACCTTTTCCACGGGGGTGCCGAGGTCGGCCAGGGTGCCCACCTCGCCATGCGACAGATGGCAGCCGATGCCACCGGTCTCCCACTGGATGCAGTCACCGGCCATTTTTCCGACACGGCAACCTCGGGCGACCCGGGATCGGCATCGGCGAGCAGGCTCACCTTCATGTCCGGCAACTCGATCCTCGGTGCAGCCGAGGAGGCCGAGAAGG
>JBMTIM010000073.1:0-9750 GCA_049437325.1 Acidimicrobiales bacterium | reverse complement strand
CGAGTACTTCACCGACGACCCGGAGACCGCAGTGTCTCTCGTGTACATCGAGTCCGTCGAGGACGGGCGTGAGATGTTCGACCGCATGCTGCCCCTGTCGGGCCGAAAGCCGATCGTGGTGGTGAAAGGCGGAGCATCGGCTGCCGGTGCAAGGGCGGCGGCCTCTCACACCGGGGCCCTGGCATCCGACGACGCCGTGTTCGACGGCATGTGTCGTCAGGCCGGCCTGATCCGGGCGAAGGACGTCGAGGAGGCGTTCGAAGCAGCCGCCACATTTGCGTCCCAACCCCTGCCGAGCGGAGATCGGGTCGTCGTCGTGACCACGGTCGGTGGCTGGGGCGTCGCTGCAGTCGACGCGATGGCCGACACCCGACTCGACCCCATACCTCTTCCCGTCGATCTCTTGGCGGCGATCGACGCGAAGCTCCCGCCCCGGTGGAGCAAGAACAACCCGATCGACATGGCGGGAGGTGAAACCCGTGACACGGTTCCCGAAATCCTGCAGCTCGTCGCCGAGCATCCCGACGTCGACGGTGTCGTCCTGCTCGGTACCGGGATCCAGTCCAACACCGCTGCGATGATGCGACACGGTCCGTTCTTTCCCGAGCACGGCCTCGAGCGCATCGTGGGATTCCACGAACGCCAAGACACCCGTTACGCCGAAGCAGCCACCGAGATCAGTGCGTCCACCGGCACACCGATCATGGTCGCAACCGAGCTCGCCACCACCGACCCGTCGAATCCGGCGCCTGCGAGCCGACGAGCGGCTGGCCAGCTGTGTCATGCGTCGGCCGGCCGAGCCATCCGGTCGCTGCATCACCTGGCGGGCTACGCAGCGTGGCGTTCCGCCCGCGGACTCCCGGTCTGAGCCATGGCAACCACCCCGGAGCCCCCCTACCTGGCCGTGATCTTCACGAATCGCCAGGCACCCGGCAACCGCGTCGAGTACGACGATGCTGCTGGCCGTATGGTCGAGTTGGCCCAAACGATCGACGGCTACCTCGGCATCGAATCCGTCCGAAGCGCGGACGGTACCGGCATCACGGTGTCGTACTGGCGCGACCACGCGGCCATCGAACGGTGGCGATCCCATCCCGACCACCTCGATGCCCAGGCAAAGGGCCGTTCCGACTGGTACGCCTGGTACGAGTTGCGGGTGGCGACGGTCGAGCGGGCATCCAGCTACGTTCAGCCGGCGTGACCACCACGATCTTCGACCGCGTCCGATCATCGTGCGAAGCGGCCGCCGAGGTGGCAACCCATGTCCGCATCGACGAATCCGCCATCGCGCCGTTCGCCGCCCGACTCGACCTCGATCTCCCTCCGAACGATCCGGGCCAGCAATCGATCGGTGACGCCGAGTCGACCGCCGCGTTCGTGTTGACGCTCGACGCCATCAACTTCGGGTCGGGCTACTTCCCCCACCTGCGAAAACGACCGGGGCATTCCGGCTATCACACGGTGGCGGCGTCGCTTCGGGAGTGGGTCGACGAATACGGGACGATCACCACCGCTACCTTGCGGTCCTCCACCGTCGCCGAGTGGGCCGACGTGTTCGGCCAGCGCCTCGACGGGTCCCCTGCGCAGGAGTTGATGGAACTCTTCGCCATCGCGCTCATCGACCTGGCCGACTTCGTCGATCAGCGGGCTGGGGGAAGCTTCGTCGGTGTCGTCGAGCAGGCCGACGGCTCCGCCGCAGCATTGGCCGAATCGCTGACGGCCATGCCCTTCTATCGCGACGTTCACGAGCACCCGATCGTCGGTCCCGTCTCGCTCTACAAACGTGCCCAGATCACCGTCCAGGATCTTGCGGTCACCTTCGGCGCCTCCGAGCTGGGCCGTTTCGCCGACCTCGATCAGCTCACCATGTTCGCCGACAACCTCGTACCTCACGTGCTTCGGCTGAACGGCGTGCTGGTCTTCAGCGACGAACTCGTGGCCCGGGTCGACGCCGTCGAGGACATTGCGATCGGTTCTCCCGAGGAGCTCGAGATACGGGCCTGCGGCGTCCACGCCGTGGAGCTGCTCGCCGCCGAGGTACGCGCAACTCGTCGCCCCGATCTGATGACCGGCAGTCTCGACAATCTGCTCTGGAACCTCGGATCCGCACCCGCGTACAAGGCGGTTCCCCGACACCGATCCCGGTGTGTTTTCTACTGATCGGCAACCCGTTCGACCTGCGAGTTTTCCCCAGGCAGACCGTTGCGCGAACGATCTGTACCGCGAGTACCGTACGAGAACTCCGACACGACTGTCGCGTCGGATCGTTATGTAGTGCCGCCCACGGGCGGTCTGGAGGGAAATCCACCATGCGCAAGCGTTTGCTGCTTCTGCTGGCTGTGCTCCTGTCGTTCTCACTGGTCGCTGCAGCGTGCGGTGACGACGACAGCGCAGACACCGGCTCCGACGACGCCGGTGGCGATGACATGGCCGACGACGGCGATGACATGGCCGACGACGGCGATGACATGGCCGACGTGTCGTCGGACACCACGGTCGGCCTCGTCTACGACATCGGTGGCCGAGGCGACCTGTCGTTCAACGATTCGGCCGCCGAGGGCCTCGAGCGCGCCAAGAGCGAACTCGGTATCAACTTCGCCGAGGCCTCGCCCAACGACGACGGTTCGAACCGCGCTGAGCTGCTTCAGCTTGCCGCCGACGCGAACCCGATCGTGATCGGTGTCGGCTTCCTCTTCGAAGGTGACGCAGCTGCCGTTGCTGCGGAGAACCCCGACACCAACTTCGCAGTCATCGACTCGTCAATGCTCGACTTCAGTCAGGATCCGCCCGCCCCGTACGGTCCGAACGTTGCCGGCCTCGTATTCGCCGAAGAACAGGGTTCCTACCTCGTCGGCGTTGCTGCGGCGCTCAAGACCCAGACCGGCAAGGTCGGTTTCATCGGTGGCGTCTGCTGCTTCGGGCTGATCGAGAAGTTCGAGGCCGGCTTCCGTGCCGGTGTTGCGTCGGTCGACCCGTCGATCGAGGTCGTCGCCGAGTACATCACCGATGCGCCGGACTTCGACGGCTTCAACCAGCCCGACCGTGCCCAGGTCATCGCCACCACGATGTACGAAGACGGTGCCGACATCATCTACCACGCCGCTGGCGGTGCCGGTAACGGCATGTTCCAGGCAGCCAAGGAATACTCCGAGGACAACGGCTCCAAGGTCTGGGGTATCGGGGTCGACTCCGATCAGTACAACACGATCGGTGCGGTGGACGCGAGCCTCCAGGAGTACGTCCTCACCTCGATGCTCAAGCGTGTGGACGTCGCCGTCTACGAGATCCTCAAGGCGCAGGATGACGGAACCTTCGCCGCTGGACCGAACCTGTACGACCTCTCCGTCGATGGTGTCGGCTACTCGAGCACCGGTGGCTACGTCGACGACATCGCCGATGAACTCGAAGCCGCCAAGGCTGCGATCATCGCCGGTGACGTCGTGGTCCCGACGGATCCGACCCAGGTCACCAACGGCTGATAGCAGCCCGGGCGGCCTCACCGCCTGAACTGCTCATCTGCGTTCGAGCGAGGGCGGACCCACCGAGGCAAACGGTCTGTTGTGACCGAAAGGCTTCGGATAGGGTCCGGTCTCGCTCGTTTCGCGTCTGGGGAGGACACGTGGGGGAAGAGAACAGGAGTGACGGAATGACTGCTGCGATCGAACTCACCGGGATCACGAAGCGATTCCCTGGGGTCGTCGCCAACGACGACGTCAATCTCACCGTCGAGCGCGGTGAAATCCATGCGATCTGTGGCGAGAACGGCGCTGGCAAATCGACACTGATGAAGATCCTCTACGGCATGCAGGCCGCCGACGAGGGCACGATGAAGGTCAACGGTGCGATCGTCGATTTTGATTCACCGACCGATGCCATCAACTGCGGGATCGGCATGGTGCATCAGCACTTCATGCTTGCCGATCATCTGACCGTGCTCGAGAACGTCATCCTCGGCGCTGAGCCCACCCTCGCCGGCGGTCGACTCGACTTCCAAGGGGCCGAAGCACACCTTCGTGAGGTGGCCGAAGAGTACGGTTTGACCGTCGACGTCCACCAGATGATCGAGACACTCGAGGTCGGTGAACGACAGCGGGTCGAGATCATCAAGGTGCTCTATCGAGGCGCCGAGATCCTGATCCTCGACGAGCCGACAGCGGTCCTCGTTCCCCAAGAAGTCGAAGCGCTCTTCGAGAACATGCGCGAGCTGAAGGCGGCTGGTACCACGATCCTCTTCATCGATCACAAGCTCGACGAGGTCCTCGAGATCGCCGACAGCATCACCGTGCTCCGCCACGGCAAGACCGTGGCCACGATGAAGAACACGGGCGTCACTGCGCATGATCTGGCCGAGCTGATGGTGGGCAGCGAGCTCCCCACGCCAACCACAACCGTCTCGACCGTGACCGATGAGGTTGCGCTCGAGCTCCGTGGTGTCACGGTGCTCAACGAAGACGGACGAGCTGCTGCCCGCGACATCGATCTCGTGATCCGCAAGGGTGAGATCGTGGGTATCGCAGGCGTCGAGGGGAACGGCCAAGGCGCGCTGGTCGACGCCGTCGTGGGCACCGCCCATGTCTCGTCGGGCACGATCGAGTTGCTCGGCAAGGACATCACCCACGACTCGGTGCGACAACGTCGGGAGGCGGGCATTGCCTATGTGCCCGAGGACCGCCACCACGAGGGGCTCTTGCTCTCGTCGCCACTCTGGGAGAACGCTGCGCTCGGCCATCAGACCCAGATGCCATACGGATCGAGCTGGTGGATCAACCGCGAGGGTGCTCGGCGCCAGACCGAGGCCATCCGAGAGAAATTCGACGTTCGCACGCCGAACATCGATGTCGCAGCCCATGCGCTTTCAGGGGGCAACCAGCAGAAGCTGATCATCGGCCGCGAGCTCACGTCGAATCCCGACGTGTTGATCGCCGCTCACCCGACCCGAGGCATCGATGTCGGCGCCCAGGCTGCAGTGTGGGACGACATCCGTGGCGCTCGTCGCCAGGGCCTGGCGACCCTGCTGATCTCGGCCGACCTCGACGAGTTGATCGGTCTGTCCGACACGATCATCGTGATCTTGCGGGGAGAGTTCGTCGCCACCCTGTCACCCGATGAGGTGACGCCCCGGGACCTCGGTGCCTACATGACCGGCGTCGCCTTCCAGGAAGAAGCCTCCTGATGCGAAAGTCAGCCCTCGTCATTGCCGCACCCGTCGGCGCCTTCGTCTTGACCGTCCTCGTCTCGACGTTGGCCCTGCTCGCCTTCGGCTCGAACCCGGTAGAGGCGTACGGCGACATGCTCGGTCACGCCTCGAAGCTCGAGACGCAGGTCGACATCCTGAACCGGGCGACCCCGTTCTACCTGTCAGCAGTCGCCGCTGCGATCGGATTTCGGATGAACCTGTTCAACATCGGGGTCGAAGGGCAGTACCTCGTGGCATTCCTGTTCGCCGCACAGATCGGAGGCCTCATCAGCCTGCCGCAGGTGCTGCACATCCTCGTGATCATGGTGGTCGCAATGGTGGTCGGCTCGCTCTACGCAGGACTCGCTGGCATCCTCAAGACGGCACGAGGCGTGAACGAGGTCATCTCGACGATCATGCTCAACTCGATCGCGGTCGGCGGTCTGCTCGCCTGGCTGCAACAGGAATGGCAGGCCGAGCAGGGTGAGACATTCACGTCGACGACCCTGGGCACCGAACCAATCGACGACTCGGGCCTGCTTCCCACGATCAACGGACTCCTCGAACTCGTCACGAGAGAAGTCGGACAGGGAAAGGAGCTGACCGGCATGCTGCTGCTTGCGATTGTCGTCGGCATCCTCTACCACGTGCTGCTGAATCGAACCCGATTCGGCTTCGACCTGCGAGCGAGCGGCATCAACCCGTTCGCTGCCCGAGCAGGTGGCGTTCCACCCAAACGAATGGTGCTCGCCGCAATGATGCTGTCCGGGGCGGTCGCCGGGCTGATCGGCATGGTCGAACTTGCCGATCGCGGCAAGTTCCCACCCGACCCGATCCAAGGGCTGGGTTTCCAAGGCATCGCCGTCGCCCTGCTCGGCCGCAACAACCCCGGGGGCATGGCCTTCGCAGCCCTGTTGTTCGCGTTCCTCGACGTCTCGTCGGGCGTGCTCGACTCCACCGGGGCTGCATCTCGTGAGATTGCGGTGATCATGCAGGGCGTCGTCCTCCTCACCGCCGTGGTGGCCTATGGCGTCGCCAACCGTCTTCGAGAACGAGACGAGGCGCGGGAAGCAGCAGAAGCACTCCTCGTCGAGCGAGCGGCGGTACCAGCATGAGGTCGCGACTCGAGACGATGCCTGCCTGGGCTCGCTGGATGCTCTATGCGGCAGCGGGCGTGTTGCTGTTGACCATCGTGCAGAGCATCAGCGACACGGAGCGCCTGACCCAGGTTTCGACGTCACGCGAGATGTTGCGCTGGGCGGTGCCGATCTTCCTCGCCGGCCTCGGTGGTCTCTTCTCGGAACGAGCCGGGATCGTGAACATCGGCCTCGAGGGCATGTTGATCCTCGGTATGTGGTTCGGAGCGTGGGGATCGATCGAGTACGGCGCCTGGTGGGGTCTGCTGATCGGCATCGGCGGCGGCATGATCGGTGGCCTCCTCCACGCCATCGCCACCGTCACGTTCCAAGTCGACCACATCATCTCGGGTGTTGCGATCAACATTCTCGCACCCGCGATCACCCGCTATCTGTCCGAGGAGGTGTGGGGCTCACCCACCACGTCGCCCCAGACGGCCGAGGTCGGGAAGTGGGATGTGCCGTTCCTCGCCGGCGGAACGATCTTCGGCTGGGAGTCACCCGATTGGCTGCTGACGGTGTCTCAATGGGAGATCTGGTACGTCTCCGATCTCGCCCAACTCGTGCGCGGACTGCTGCGGAGCACCAGTTGGGTCTCCATCATCGCCCTCCTGCTGGTGCCGTTCACCATCTGGCTGGTGTGGCGCACCCGCTTCGGGCTTCGACTCCGGATCTGCGGCGAGAAACCCGCAGCCGGCGAATCGCAGGGCATCGACATCATCCGGTACAAGTACATCGCAGTGATCATCTCCGGTGGCTTGGCCGGACTGGGCGGTGCCTTCATCTCGACCGAGTTGTCCGGACTGTTCCAAGGCGGAAACTCCGCCGGACGAGGATTCATCGGGCTGGCTGCGCTCATCTTCGGCAACTGGCGCCCCGGCGGCGTCCTGCTCGGCGCCCTTTTGTTCGGCTATGTGTTCGGGCTCGATCTCAAGGATCTCGACGGCACCGCCTCGCACGCCATGCTGCTCGTCAACGCAATCATGTTGACAGGGGTCGCAGCATGGGCGTTCTCTCGCCGTCGGGTCGCCGACACGGTCCTCGCCAGCGTCCTCGGCGTCGGCGCACTGTTCTGGTGGATCGTTGCCGACACGGTGCCGAGCTGGTGGTCGAACACGTTGCCGTATGTGATCGTGCTGTTGGTGCTCGTGTTCTTTGCGCAGCGTCTGCGCATGCCAGCCGCCATCGGGCAGCCGTACCGGAAGGGCGAGGGGTAGTGCTCACTCCCGAGCAGTTCGAGGCATGGGAGCGCGACGGGTTCCTCGTGCTTCCCCACTTCGTGAGCAACGAGCGTTGCGCCGAACTCAAGGCCCACGTCGAGGACCTGTTGGCCTCGATCGACCCCGACACCGAGGGTGCGATCAGCGTCTTCTCCACGACCGAGCAGAGCCATGCCCAAGACGAGTGGTTCCTTGGATCGGGCGACACGGTGCGATGGTTCTTCGAGGACGGCGCCATCGTCGACGGTCGGCTGACCCGCCCGTTGCCGCTTGCCGTCAACAAGATCGGGCACGCCATGCACGACCTCGACCCGGTGTTCAGCGACTTCTCCCGCACCCCCGACATGGCATCGCTTGCGGCTGACATCGGGTTCGTCGACCCGAAGCTGCTGCAGTCGATGTACATCTTCAAGCAACCCGGCATCGGCGGGGAGGTGATCTGCCACACCGACCACACATTCCTGTGGACCGAGCCGCAATCCGTGATCGGCTTCTGGGTAGCGATCGAGGATGCCACCGTCGACAACGGCTGCCTCTGGGCCATACCCGGCGGTCATCGGCTACCGGTCAAGAGTCGCTTCCGTCTCGATGGCGCAGGGGGCACCACCAACGACGTGTTCGACGAGGAGCCATATCCCACGTCCTCGCTCGTTCCGATCGAAGCAGAAGCCGGAACCCTGGTCGTTCTGCACGGCACACTCCCCCACTGGTCCGGTCCGAACACGTCAGCGCTCAGCCGTCACGCCTACACGCTGCATGTCATCGACGGAGCGGCGGACTACCCGACCGACAACTGGCTGCAGCGGTCGCCCGACATGCCGCTGCAAGGATTTCTCGTACCTTAGGGGCGATCAACGTCGGCACGTCCGACCCGAGGCGACCGCTTCACGAGAACCGCAGAGACGCCGGCCAGCACCACCGAGAGCCACCACACGAGTTCGTACGAGCCCCGCTCGTCGACGATGAAACCCGCGACCGGGCCGGCGATCGTGAGTCCCATCAAGAACCCGAGGATGATGATCCCTGTCGCACGACCGGCCTGTGCAGTGGGCACGTTGACGATCACCGCCAGGTTGATCACGGCGTTCCAGGCGGTGTGACCGAGGGCGTACAGCACCACCGCAGGCCACAGCAGCGACCGGCCGACCATCGGTGACAGCGCGAAGAGGCTCGACGAAACGGCTGCAATCAACGACAGCTGCATCAGAAGCGTCGATGGCCGCACGCGGTGCTCGGCGCGTCGCGCCGCTGCGATCCTGAACCCCATACCGAGCAGCCCCGACAGCGCGACGGCGAAGCCTGCGGTTGTCGACGTGTAGTCGAGTGACTCTTCGGCGAACAGGGCCAGGAACCGGCCGATCGATCCCGATGCCAGTCCCATCAGCAGTGCGTACAGGCCGAGACGCCAGATGAATACCGGCAACGGGCCACTCGAGGACGTCATCGATGCGTTCGACGGTCCGACGACGGCGGCCCCAGCGGGAAGGATGAGGTACGCCCCGACGGCAAAGAGCGCAAAGGCGGCAGCGAACACCAGGCAGGCGGCCTGCCACGACCACAGCTGCTCGAGACCGGGCAACGTTGCACCGGCCAGAAACACTGCGAAGGTCACCCCGCTCTGCTTGATCCCCGTCATGACGCCACGACCACCGGGTTCGACAAGGGCAGAAATCAGTGCGTTCGTGGCCGGGTTGCCCCAACCCTGGGGAATCCCACCCACCACACCGGCGGCGATCAACATCCAGGCAGTCGACGACATCCCCATCAACAACAGCGAGAATGCTGAGAGCACAAGGACCGTGAGCACAGCATTTCGCGGCCCGATGCGGTCGGTGAGCTTTCCCGAATATGGGGCGCTGAGAGCGCCGACTCCCGTGTTGACCGAACCGATGACCCCAACCATGGTCCGACTCACACCAAGATCGTCGATGATCGCCGACGCAAGTACGGCGAGCGCAAAGATCGAAAAGGTCGAGGCGATCATCGCAGTGACCAAGACGATGGAGAGCGACCCGCGCCCGAACGGCATTGCGGGGACACTAACCGGGGACGTGTCGGCCGACGAAACAGAACGCCCGCCATCGACGTGGCATGCTCACCACCGTGCATGTCGACGTCATCGACCATCCAGTGGTCGCCGCCCAGCTCACCGAAATGCGGGACGCAGCGACCGACCGGCCCCGATTCCGGGATCTTCTGCACCGGGTCTCGGGGGGGG
>JBMTIM010000072.1:0-9955 GCA_049437325.1 Acidimicrobiales bacterium | reverse complement strand
AACCAGCAGAAGCCGGTCAGTGACGCAGCGAGGCGACTGGCAGGAATGCGCCAGTCGACATAGCGACCTCCTGAGCGCCGCGTTGCTTCCGATGCACGGAACAGCCCGAGAAACAGCGGAGCGCCGACGAGACCAGCCAGGGCAGCGGCGCTATTCATCGCAACTCCACCAACCAGGGCCAGAACCACCTCGACGAGTCCGAGCACACCGAGGACCACGATCCATTTGAGATCGGGTCCGAGGCTTCCTTCACCCCAAAGCCCAGAATCCAACGACGATGACGGCGAAGATCCGTCCCAACTTGAGGTCATAGCGCACCGGTGGTCTAGCACACGCTCCCGGCATCTGTCTGTGCCTGAACACCCGGCGATCTTCGGCCCTGACACCGGCCTGATCCCATGCGAGCCCAGCTGCTCAGCCGTTCCGCCGCTCCAGGATCGCGCGCAGGCCAACGAAGCCGACCGTGAGACCAACAACCCAAACGACAACCGTCGTGAACATGCCCTTACCGTACGCATGAAGCCACAACGTTGCTGCTCTTCGTGGAGGCGTACGAGAACGCAGTCTCGCCAGTTCGGCAGTTCGGCACAGACGTCGGCAAACCGATTCGGACGCGCAGGCGTCACCGTGCGAGCCAGCCGAGGTTGAACGCCGCATGCTCAGTCCCGGCATGCGCGGCGCTTGGCATCATCGAGCGCGCGAGAAGGGCCGGTATCGAAACCTGCACCAGTTCATGAACCACCAGGCCTCGCATGGCATCACCGAAGCGATGAGCGAGACCCGACCCGAGGGTGCACCGCTAGGTTCCGGACCGTCGTGAGGGTGACATGAGGCACATGAGTGTTGCAGTCACGTGCTGGAAGGTCCGGTGAGACGTTGGTGGAGGCGATTCATTCCGCCGATCCAGCGGTCGTAGTCGGCGGTCTTGCGGCGCATGTACTCGAGCACCTCGGGATGGGGCAGGATCAGGAAGCGGGGGAACTCCACAACACACCAGCAGACCACCCAAACGCTGGAATTACACGAGTTTTTGTTGTGGGCGTTGAGGGACTCGAACCCCCGACCCCCTCCTTGTAAGGGAGGTGCTCTAGCCAGCTGAGCTAAACGCCCGAAGCATCGCAGGGTACCGCCAAGCAGACAGCACCGGTGTGCCTACTCCTGCTGTTCGATGCGATGATTGCAGACGTGATCCATCCTCTCGATCCCTGCACCGCCGACGAACTCACCGCAGCGGTCGCTGCACTGCGAGCGTCCGGCACGCTCGGCGACCGCGCGTTTTTCTCTGCCGGGTGGGCCGCCGAGCCGAGCCGGTCTGCTGTTGCTCGATTCGACGCAGGAGAACCGGTCGACCGGATCATTCGGCTGATCGGGCACGATCGCGACCAAGGGCAGAGCTTCGAAGCCGACGTGGCGGTCAACGCTGCGGAGCTCACTGCGTTTCGGTGGATCGAGGACGGTCAAGCTCCGATCTCGATGGACGATGTGATGCAGGTCATCTTCACCCTCGTCGAGCATCCGGACTGGCTCGAAGCGCTCGCCGCAAGAGGCATCACCGACCTCGACAAGGTCCATGTCGAGCCGTGGCTCGCCGGGATCAACCCGCCCCACATGCCGACCGGTCGAGTGATTCGGGCGATCGCCTTTCTGCACGAACACCCCGAAGACAACTACTACGCCCGCCCGATCGAAGGTCTCACGGCCTACATGGACGCCGACAGCGGCGAGATCATCGTCGAAGACCACGGCATCGTTGCGACCCCGATGGAGGCCGCCGAGTACGCCGCCCAGTTCCAAACCGAGTTCCGCGATGACATCAAGCCACTCGACATCGTGCAACCCGACGGACCCAGCTTCGACGTCGACGGTCACCTGATCCGATGGCAGAAATGGAGTATGCGGGTCTCGGTCAACGCCGTCGAAGGCCTCGTCATCCATGACGTCCGCTACCGAGACGGTGAGCGTGAGCGCAAGATTTTTCACCGTATGGGTCTGTCCGACATGGTCGTTCCCTACGGCGACGCGTCACCGCTTCACTTCTGGAAACACGCCTTCGACGCAGGCGAAACGTCACTCGGTCATCAGGCGAACTCGCTCACGCTCGGATGTGACTGCCTCGGCGAGATCGTCTACCTCGATGCGGTGATGTTGCAAAACGACGGCGAAGCCCGCGTCATCGAGAACGCCATCTGCATCCACGAAGAAGACTTCGGGATCCTCTGGAAACACACCAACGTGTTCCAACCCGAACTCCCGCCCGAGGTGCGACGCTCCCGCCGGTTCGTGGTCAGCTGCGTCCACACCGTCGGCAACTACGAGTACGGCTTCTTCTGGTACTTCTACCAAGACGGCACAATCCAACTCGAGGTCAAGTTGACCGGCATCGTCGGCGCCTCGGCCCTGCACGCCGGCACCGATCTCGAGACGTCTCCCCAGGTCGGCCCAAACGTCACCTCACCCATCCACCAGCACCTGTTCTGCGTGCGACTCGATCCGGCCCTCGACAACGGCACCAATACGGTGATCGAAACAAACGTCGAGGTCGACACCGACGGACCGCACCCCTATGGCGCCGGTTTCCGCGCCGTCGCCACACCGCTCACCACCGAACTCCAGGCGAGACGGATCATCGATCCGGCCGCAAGTCGAACCTGGAAGATCGTCAACCAGAACTCGCACAACGCGATGGGTCACCCGGTCGGCTACAAGATCGTGCCCCCGTCCACACCCACCCTCCTCCCGCCCGAAGACTCCCCCGCCGGGCAACGGGGCGGCTTCGCCCGCCACAACCTCTGGGTCACGAAGTACGACGAACAGCAGCACTATGCCGGGGCCGGCCCGTTCACGAATCTGCATCCGGGTGGTGGAGTCGGACTGCCCAGCTATGCCTTGGCCGACCGCTCGATCGATGACACCGACATCGTCGTGTGGCACACCTTCGGTGTCACCCATGTCCCGCGACCCGAGGACTGGCCGGTCATGCCGGTCGAGTACGTCGGGTTCACGATGATGCCGTCCGGGTTCTTCGACCAGAACCCTGCCCTCGACGTTCCCCCGAGCGATCACTGCAACAGCTGACCAGACGCGAAGCGCTCAGACGATCCGCCCACCCTCGAGGGTGATCACCTCGTCGGCGAGATCGAACGCAAGCTGACGATGTGACACGGCGATGACCGTGCTTCGCCCTTGGGCTCGAAGGCCCGTCCAGAGCTGCAGTTCGGTCGCAACGTCGAGCGCGCTCGAGACGTCATCGATGAGGAGCAATTCGGGCTGGGTGAGCAAACTTCGTGCGGCTGCGACCCGCTGGGCCTGCCCACCTGACAGCCGAAGTCCGCGGGCCCCAACACGCGTATCGATCCGCTCCGGCATCTCGGCGAGATCATCGGCGAGCGTGGTCATCTGCAACACAGCATCGACGTTGTGCCCATCGCGCCCGAGACGGATGTTTGCTGCGATCGACTCGCTGAAGAGCCGCGGAATCTGGGGCAGGTAGGCGGCCTGCGGCGGAACCATCCATGCGGCGACGTCGCTCACCACCTCGCCATTCCACGCCACCGAGCCGGCATCGAGCGGCTCGAGGCCGGCCAGCACCCGCAGCAAGGTCGACTTGCCGGAACCCACGGCGCCGGTGATCACGATGAACCCACCACTCACAACCGACAGATCGATGTCGCGGACACCGCCGCCGGTCGTGGCGAACACCGAGGTCACGCCGCGAAGGTCGAGGCGCCGAAGCGGGACCCGCGCAGGGTCGGGGGCGCGTTGACGCATCGGTTCACCCGACTCGATCGTGACCTCGGTGGGTTCGACAAGATCGGCCGGTCGGCCCGACGCCACCATCTCACTCATCCGTTCATAGGCGACAGTGGCCTGCTCCCGAGCTGTGATCAGCCGCGATCCGAACCGGGGCACCCGGCCAAGTTGCACCGCATACGCCACGAACAGCGCGATGTCACCGACGCTCAACGTGCCGTTGCGCATCGGGGCGACGAGCACCAGCAGTGTGAGCCCGATGGTGACATCGGCAGTCGATGACGCCATCCCGTCGATCGCCTGCTGCAACACGGTGTCTCGCACGGCGGTATGACGGCGTTGCGTCGTGTGTACTTCGAGGCGACGGATTGCGGCTTCCTCTCTGCCCGCGAGGCGGAACGCGAGCATTCCGGCAAACAGTTCGCCCAGATACGAGTTGACCGTTGCCCCTGCCCGGCGGTCGGCCGCTCGAGCGGCGTAGAGACGTGGGGTGAGGTAGCGGGTGATGACGGTGACAGCGACCAACGGAACCAACGCAATGAGTGCAGCACTGGCATCGATCGTGGCCATGATGACGAGCGCCCCGATGCCGTAAAGCATGATGCCGCCACCATCGAGCCATGAATCCGCCCAGATGACGGTGTCTCGCGTGTCGTCATGGAAGCGAGTGATGGCTTCGGACGGGCTCAGCGGCAACGTCGCAGCTTTGGGACCGCCGCTCGCCGTCTGCGCCTCGAGCATGTTTGTGCGAACCAAGGTGCTGACGCCCACCCACCACCGGATGACATACCAGACCGAGATGGCAAACAAGACCCACGACACCGACTCGGTGAGCCCGAGCAGCACGAGAAGTCGGGTGACAGAACCTGACTGCTCGAGTTCGTCGAACACGAGTTTCAGAAGCCAGCCGGTGAGTAGCGGACTCAGGTAGAAGCTCGTCCAGAACAGCCAGCATTTCGCCCATAACCGGCCCCGGAACACTGCGGTTCGCCACGCGAAATAGTCGGGTCGGATCCCCGGCTTCATTGGCCCGCCCCCGGATCGAGAAGCGCCGCGTCGACCTCACTGTTCGCCCCGGTTGCGAGGAGTTGGGCGTAGCGACTGTGCGGCGTCGCACGCAGTTCGTGCTGTGAGCCGTATTCGACAACCTGCCCGTGATCGAGAACGACGATCTCGTCCATTCGCTCCACCGTCGAAAGCCGGTGGGCGATCACCAGAGCCGTCCGTCCCTGCACCAACCGATCGATCGCACGGGTGACCCGTTCCTCGGTGACCGGATCGACGCGGGAAGACGCCTCGTCGAGCAGAACCAGATCAGGTTCTCGCAAGAAGAGACGGGTAAGCGCGATGAGCTGCCCCTCCCCCGCCGACAGACCACTCCCCGCCGGACCGAGGACCGTGTCGAGCCCATCGGGCATCGCCTCGACCCAGTCGAGAAGCCCGAGTTCGGTGAGGGCGTTGCGCACCCGGGTATCGGGGATCGTGTCGTCGAACAACACGAGGTTGTCTCGAATCGAGGCGGCGAAGAGATGGACGTCCTGGGACACCACACCGGTGCGAGCGCGGAGGTGCGAGAGCGGCACCGTCGCCGTATCGACCCCTCCCATCAACACCCGACCCACCGTCGGTTCGACCAGACGGAGCAGGATGCGCGCCATGGTTGTCTTGCCGCTACCGGTACGCCCCAGCACACCCAGCGTTCTGCCCGGAGCAAGGTCGATCGACACGCCCTCCAACACCGGTGTGCCGTCTTCCTCGTCGGCGTAGGTGAACGAGACGTCGTCGAACGTCAACGACAGCGCGCCGGGCGGGAACGAGCCAACACCGTTGTCGTGGATCGCCGATCGCTCGGCCATGAGATCGATCGTTCGGGCCATGCCCCCGGCCGCGCGTTGAACGCGCTCGGTCTCATCGGCGAGTTGCCCCAGCGGCTCACGAAGGATCTGGGTGTACTGGAAGATGACATATGCGGTTCCGAGCGTGATCGAGCCCTGAGCCAGCAACGCAGCATCGACTGCGAGGATCGCGATTCCGCCAAAGGCAAAGACCGCGTTCGAGGCAACCCAGAAGATGACCGCCTGTTTCTCTCGACCGAGCATCGCACGCAGCAATCGCTTGCTCGCCATTTGGAACGTGGCAACCGCATGCGATCCTCCGCCGTTGCCACGGAGGTCGTCGGCACCGGTGAGCCGCTCCTCCACCTCACCCAGCAGCCGCCCCATCGCCGCCTGTTCGCCTGCGGCCTCGTCGACGGACTGGTTGCGCAACGAATACATCACACCGACAGCAACGCACAGGTAGACCGCGAGTCCGATTCCGATCCGCCAGTCCTGGGTCGCCACCACTGCGACGATGCCGATCAGGGTGACCGCAGCTGCGATCGCCTTGACCGCAAACTGGGCGATGAACTCGCTCAGTGCCGTGACGTCACCGTCGACCCGGCTGACGAGTTCACCGGGGCTCGTCCGTCGATGGAAACCGAGATCCAGCGAGAGCACATGACGAGTCAGATCGGATCGAAGTTCGTTGGTGACGATCCACGCAAGGTCAGCTGCAGTCCAGGCGACGACGACCGCCATGAGCTGACGAGTGAGACCGATGGCGACATACAGGCCAGCAACGAGCAGCAGTCGGCGCGCCGTTGCGCCGTTGACGGCATCGTCGATGAAGCGGCCGATGAGGAGCGGGCCGGCGAGCGGCAGTGCCCCGGCGATCGCCAACACAGCTGCCATGCCTGCGACCCGAGCCCGATGCGGCACCACCAACCCGATGAGAGCACGCCACGGAGAGGTCACCACGTCGACGACGCTACTGGCGCACGATCGTGGCACCGCTGATCAACCCTCGAGGCGGGATACGCGGATCGAGCATCCGCATCGCACTGTCGGCAGCCGTGTTGATGCTGACATAGACGATCACCAGATACGACGTGAGTGCGAGGAGCACCGGCAGGTCACGCTGAATCGATGACTCGAACACCAACTGCCCGAGTCCGCCAATGCCGAAGATGATCTCGATCACGATCGTTCCCGACAGCAACGCCCCGACCGACAGGCCGACAACGTTGAGCAGGCCGAGCGAAGCCGGACGAAGGGCGTGCCGATACAGCACGTAGCGAGCACTCAATCCCTTGGCGTTCGCAGCCGCGATGTAGTCCTCGTCGAGCACTCGGAGCAGATCGGACCGCACCACACGCCCGACCGTGCCGAGTTCAGCCATCGCCAACGACAACGCCGGCATGGCGAGGTGCCGAAGATGAGCTCCGAGATCATCGGTCAGCCGAACCCAGGTTGCAGCCGGGAACCAACCGAGATCGACGGCGAGCACTCGGATCATCATGAGCGACGTGATGAACACCGGCACCGACTGACAACCTCCCAACACGCCGTTCACCGCGCCGGCGGCGGGCCTACCGTCATAGCGAGCCGAGGCCATTCCGAGCGGCACGCCGATCAGAAGCGCAAGCCCAAACCCCACCAGCATGAGCTCGAGCGAGATCGGCACCCGCGGCCAGATCAGATCCCAGACGGGCTCACCGTTTCGGGTCGACACCCCGAAGTCACCTCGCAGCGCGTCGAGTACCCAATGGAAGAAGCGGACAACGACCGGCTGATCGAGGTGGTACTCGTCCACAATGTCCCGCTGCCAGGGAACGGCAGTGTTGAACCCGCTCGGGAACAACACCGCCCGAAAACCACCAGGGATCGACATCTCGATGGCGGCGAAGACCAGCGCATTGGCAACCAGCAGGGCACCGATCAGACGGGTACCGAAGCGGAACAGCTCGACCGCCAGCCGCCGCATCAGACTCCTCCTAGGACCGAGGCGGACAGATGAGACAGAACGGGTGACCGGCGGGGTCGGCCATGACCACCAATGGATCGGCAACGTCGTCGGAGCGATCGTCGAGCACGGATGCACCGAGGGCAATCGCCCGCTCGACGTGATGCCGCTGTTGCTCCGGGGTCCGGACGAGAAGATCGAGATGGATCTGCTGGGGAACGTCGCTGCTCGGCCAGGTCGCCTGTGGCAACGACACCACCTGTTGGACTGCGAGTTTGGGAGTGCCAGCCTGATCGTTGATCACAATGAAGTTCGGATCGTCGTCGGGACCTTGGCCGGGCCGGTACGGCAGCTCGAGAAACTGCTGCCAGAACGCCGCCAGCGCACGCCCATCCTCGGCATCGAGGCACGGCGCGATCAGTTCAGGGGGAGAATCACTCACAGCCACCCGACCAGCCTGCCGAACACCGGGTGACGATGCCAGTTGCCAGAACGCAAGCCGCCGCACCGCTCATCGAAATATGACCCGTGTCGGGCCTCACCTCCACAGAACGGTCGGGCCACCGCTCATCACCGCATGGTGCAGGGTGAGCGCATCTTCGGCCTCGACCTCGAGGGCAGGTGGTGCGGTGGGCTGGAACCAGCCGACGCCGTCGAGTTCGGGACTCTGCACGCGAATGCCATCGGGATCGACGTCGTCGACAAGCTCGGCACGAAAGATCGCATCGATGCGACGCATGGTGGAGTCGTAGACGATCCACGGATCGCCGATCACGTTGATCGTGATGCCGAGCTCTTCAGCGAACTCGCGAATGACCGCACTGGCCGGATCCTCGCCTCGATCGATCAGCCCGCCTGGGAGCGACCATCCGTTGCGGTACACCGGACTCACCATGAGCCAGCGGCCGTCGTCTCGTTCGAGAATCGCAACGGCACCTGCAGTCCAACTTGGCGCAGCACGACGAATCACGAACCGGCGCACCGATCTCGGAAGGTGCCCGAAGGCTTGAAGGAGCCGGCGCCGAATCACCGGGATGGCTGCTGTCGACGGGAGGCGACGAGCTCCTCGAACGCAGCCCCAACCGCAGCGACGGGTGTCCTGCGGGCGGCGTGATCGCCCACCACCAAGGGCCGGCCGAATGCATCTTCGACCTGCACCCCGACTTCTTGACAGATCAGCATGCCTCCCAGATAGTCCCACGGTCCGAGGGCATCGGTGTCGAAGTCGACAAACGCATCGAAACGTCCATCGGCGACGGCACAGAGGTCGAGTGCTGCTGCGCCGAAACACCGAAACTGAGCCCAGCCTGGATTGGCTGTCGGAAGCCCGTTGATCGCAACCACCGACAGGTCGAGCGGAACCGCCTCTCGCCTCGGCAACACCACGCCGTCGATCCGGGCGCCACCGCCAGCGGAGGCGTCCCACCGCACCCCACTCGCGTGGTCATGAACGACAGCGGCACGAGCGCACCCGCTGTCGATGACGCAGATACTCGTCGCAAACCAGGGAAGGGGACGAGACGCGTTCGTCGAGCCGTCGAGCGGATCGAGCACAGCGACCGGCCCCTCGCCTCCGCCACCGGACTCCTCACTCATCACGTCGATGCCCGCATCACGAAGAACCCGCAGCGCTGCTGCATCGGCTGCAAGGTCGCTTGCGTACTGGCCGTCTCGCTGCCCCGACAGGCCCCAATCGTCATGGTCATCGAACACGTCGACGACAGCATCGACGGCGGCGTGGAGCACGGCGAGGAGGTCGTCGTCGGTCACGGCGGCAGTAGACCACATCAGCGATGCTGCGGGGAGGCAACTGGCGAGAATCGTGGCAGGCTGAGGGCGATGGCAGTGATCGACCTTCAGGGTTTCGTCGCCGACCTCAAGGACCATGTCGCCGAACACGGCTTCCACGTCCATGATGAGCGGCATTTCATCGAGACCTACACCAACCGGCAGACGTGGGAGATCGACCTCCACCCGGACCGTGCCTGCGACGGACCCCTCGACATGCACATGGCGCTCGAGGTCGATCCACGCACACTCATCGCCTTCGAAGACGAAGTCATCCGGGTCGGCGAAGACGGCGAACCGGACGAGACGATCGCGATCCCGGTCACGATTTCGTTCGCTCTGCCGCCCCTTCCCGCCGGACCCGACCTGCTCGTCCTGGCAACCGAACTGGCCGGCATTGGCAGCACCGAACTGCCGCTCGAGGTCTCTGCGGTCGACAGCTTCGCTGCCGTCACCGACGCACCCGAACGTGCAGTCGCCATGGTGGCGCGGGTCAACGCAAGCCTGGGTCGCATCTTGCTCGGCCGCGAAGTGCTCTGCGAAGAACTCGACCGTTGCCAACAGGTCGCCGAGTTCCTTCTCGATCGAGCACCTGTGTGGCTCGACGACACGCTGAGCTGATCAAACAGCCAGA
>JBMTIM010000071.1:0-10156 GCA_049437325.1 Acidimicrobiales bacterium | reverse complement strand
GCTCGGCACCTTCTTCGACGGCATCGCCCGCCACACCGAAGAAGCCCTCCAATGGACCGAAGACATCAACCAGCGAGGCCTACGCGACGTCATCGCCGACCGCGACCGGCCCTGGCAGGACTACGGACAACAGCCGTAGTCCGGTGCGACGCTCGCTCGATCCAACACCTGTTCGTGTCGGAGGGGGGACTTGAACCCCCACGCCCTTGCGGGCACAGGCACCTTAAGCCTGCGTGTCTGCCAATTCCACCACTCCGACGTGGCCATCCATTGGGGTGGATGCGGACCGCAATCGTAGCGCCTCAGGACACAACCGCCACGTAGATTCTGCGATCCCGGACTGTCCGGCAGACACCGAGCAGCTGACCACGTGGGCTTGGAGTCAGTAGATCCCCGACTGCCCTACCCGATCATGCTCGACGACGGTGCCGGTGCCGCACCCGATGCTGTAGTCGCCTGCGTCTCAGCCCGTGAACAACGTGAGATCAAGTGTGCCATCAGCACGAATGCGCAGCGCATCCATATCCTCACCAACGCCGACCCGAACCTCGAAGGTCGCAACCGGCAGCAGCAGGCCTTCCTCAAGCAACAGACGTTCGAGCGCGTTCACCAGCGCCGCCCGCTCGGCCGGGTCGGGCTCGGCCAGGATTGCGTCGACGAGTTCGGCACGGGCCTCGGCCTGAACACCGAACACGTCATCGGCACCGCCCGGGTCGGCCAAAGCAAGGCCTGCGCTCTGCGACCATCCACCCCCAGCAGAGACCATCGGGAACACGGTTGCCTCGCCGCTCGCAACAGCACCTGCAAAGTCCAGGGGCGCAAGGACGACCAGCGACACGTCGATACCGGCGGCTCGCAACTGGGCTGCGACTTCGACGCCGAGTGGTTCCAGCTCCCCAGTCGGGACATGAACCGTGACAGCTCCAGGCAGCGATCCAGGCGCAGCCTCGAGCGTTCCACTCACATCGAGACTGCCATTCGGCACGGTCCTTGCGAGCGACGATGGCTGGAGCACTGCAAGCGTGGCGAGCCGAGCGGCTACGTCGTCGAAGCGCGCTGCGATGCCAACCCGAAGGTCGAGCGGCTGTCGAAGCACGTCTCCCGGTAGGTCAGCACCAGTGTCGTCGGAGGCGAGCACAGCGAAATCGACACGACCTGCGGCGAGCAGCGCTCCCCCGTTGCCGTCGCTGCGTACGAGCTCGATCCGATCGACCACCGCCGTCGGGTCAACAGCTTCGAGCCAGCTCGGATCCTCAGTCGCCCGATACGCCCCAGTGGTCCGAACCCTCCCGTCGGCCGTCATCCCCGTCACTCCGTATCCCGGTGCTGCGAGGAGCTCCAAGATCGGCTCGTACGGCGCTTCGAGTGTGATGACCAATGTCAGGTCGTCGATTGCCTCGAGGCCGGCAACCTCGCTCGCTTCACCAGCAACGAAGTCGTTCCAACCGTCCACCACCCCCAACGCAACAACGAGCTGGTCATACGGTCCCCGGGCAGCGAGCCGTTCGAAACTTTCCTTGACGTCGACGGCCGTCAGCGCCTCACCGAGACCGTCGGACGCCCCGTCGGGCAGCACGAACGTCCACTGCAACCGGTCGTCGGACACGAACCAACGCTCGGCCAATCCGGGCTTCGGCGTGCCATCAGCCGAGATCGCTGTCAACCCTTCGTGCAGAAGGCCGGCAACCAGTCGTGCACCCACCGATGCCGGTCCGGCATCAGCTGGGTCGCCCGACCAATTCGTTCCGATCGCCAGCCGAATCGACCGTGTGGTGAGTTCCGATCCGCTTTCTGAGTCACCGTCGTCGACGACCTCACCCGAATCGTCATCTCCGTCGGTGTCACCACCTCCGCCAGCATCTGCACCGGGGGAATCGGCCGCTTCGTCGGGCTCGTCTCCACCCTGCAGCAAGTCCGTCGAACACCCAGCAGCGATCAACGACAACGCAACGACCACGAGAACACGGCGCCAACCCACCGGCCACAGGCTCATGTCAGTATCATCGGCCCAGGGCCGATGATCCGTAGCAATTTGCAGACCATGCGCGACGCAATCAGAAGATCAGGCCGTAGGCGATCGAACTGAAGCCGAAGACCAACGCAGCGATGACGGTGATGCGATCCAGATTTCGCTCGACCACGGTCGAACCGGCGGCTGCGGCTCCTGCACCACCACCGAACATGTCGGAGAGGCCTCCGCCCTTTCCACTGTGCAGCAACACGAGGAAGACGAGGGCGAGTGCCGAAAGGATGTGCAAGGGAGCGACAAGCCAGATCACGATCCGAAGGCTACCAACGCCGACGGTCGCTCCGGCAACGCGATGTCACGCCTGATAGAGCCGATACTTCACAATGCGGGCGAAATCGTCGGCATCGAGACTGGCGCCCCCGACAAGCACTCCATCGATATCGGGCTGCGCCATCAACTCCGGCGTATTTCCGGGCTTGACAGATCCGCCGTACTGAATCCGAACAGAGGCGGCCGGGCCGTCACCGAATGCCTCTGCGATGCGGGAACGGACATGACGACACATCTGCTGCGCGTCCGCCGGTGTGGCTGTCTCGCCGGTACCGATCGCCCAGATCGGCTCGTACGCGATCACAAGATCGGCGACGGCATCAGTCGCCAGCCCGGTGAGGCTACCCGTCAACTGCTCGGCAACCCGGAGTTCAGCCCGACCACTCACCCGGTCGTCGAGTGTCTCCCCCACGCACACGATAGGAGTCATCCCAGCCCCCAGGACCGCCCGAGCCTTGGCGTTCACGTCGGCGTCGGTTTCACCGAAGAGCGCACGACGCTCCGAGTGCCCCACAATCACATACGAGACATCCAACTTCGCGAGCATCGAGGCCGACACTTCCCCGGTGAACGCCCCACGCTCGGCTTCATGGGTCGTCTGTGCGCCGAGAGCAATCGGAACCTGATCGGCCTGCAGGACCGTCTGCACCGATCGCAGGTCGGTGAACGGTGGATGGACCGAGACATCAGCAACGGCGTAGTCGTCGCGCTCGATGGCATAGGCAAGCTTCTGCACCAACTGGATCGCTTCCAGATGGTTGTGGTTCATCTTCCAGTTGCCGCTGATCAGCGGCCGTCGTTCAGCCGACATTGGGGGCTCCTCTCAAGGCAGCGAGTCCGGGTAGGTCACCCTTCTCGATCAGTTCGAGTGACGCACCACCACCGGTGGATACATGATCCATGTCACGATCGACCTTGAACTGTTTGGCAGCCGCGGCGCTGTCGCCGCCACCGACGATGGTGAACGCACGGGCATGGGCAAGCGCTTCGGCAACAGCACCGGTGCCCCCGGAAAACCGGGGATCCTCGAACACGCCCATCGGTCCATTCCACAGCACCGTGCCGGCGTCGTGAATGATGTCTCCGAACTGGGCTGCCGAACCCGGACCGATGTCGACACCAGTCCAGCCATCGGGCACCTCGACCCCGATTTGTCGGATCTCACCACCCGCCTCGGGTTCGAACAACTTGCCCCCTGGCCCCATCGCAGTGAGATCGTACGGCAGATGAATCGGCTTCGGCCCTGCGAGCAACGCTCGGCAGGTGTCGAGCATGTTGTCTTCGCAGAGACTCGAGCCGATCGAGTGGCCCTGTGCCTTCAAAAACGTGAAACACATGCCCCCGCCGACGATCAGCGAGTCAACCGAGTCGAGCAGTGACTCGATCACGGCGAGTTTGTCGCTGACCTTGGAACCACCCATGATCGCCACGAAGGGACGACGCGGACTCGTCTTCAAGTTGCCGAGGACCTCCACCTCTCGGTGCAGGAGGCGACCGGCGGCCGACGGAAGAAACTTCGGCGGCCCCACGATCGAGGCATGAGCCCGATGCGAGGCACCGAATGCATCGTTCACATAGGCGTCGTGGCCCTGGATCAGCTGCTGCACGAAGGCCGGATCATTGGCGGTCTCGCCTGGGTCGAAGCGCAGATTGTCGAGCAGCTCCACCTCGGGAACAACCTCGGCAAGCCACGCGCGGATCGGGGCGACATCGAATGCTGCATCGGGCACGCCCTGTGGACGGCCGAGATGGGTGCACACCGTGACCGATGCGCCAGCCCCAAGCAGGTGGCGCAGCGTTGGCAACGCCGCCCGAATCCGGAGGTCGTCGGTGATCTCGCCGTTCGAAATGGGGACGTTGAAATCGGCGCGAACCAGAACCGACAAACCATCGACATCGCCGAGGTCCTCCAGACTCGGAACGTTGCTCATGGCTCTTTGGTAGCAGTCCAGCCCGAGGTGATCGCCGCTCGGCACGGTCTTGTGTCGAAACGAGCAAAGCCGTTGTGGGTGGCACAGACCACGATGATGCTCTCCGGGGTGTAGGGAAATCAGCCCGCTGTGAGGACGGACGCAAGCGCCGCACCAAGCTTCTGCGGGTCGTGCACATCGGGGTCTCGACCCGTCAGTTCGAACGCCTGGACCCTATCCAACCACGGGTCGGGCACCACAGCCGATCGGTCGCTGATGACAACATCGGGCGCAACGCCATGGCGCACGACCGCGTCGATGTGGTCGCCAAGGCTGTAGCCGGCGGTCTCCGATGCCTCGTCGGCGAGGTTGGCAACGTAGATCACGGTGGCCTTCGTCGCCTTGATCGCTGCGGCAACGCCGGGGACGACCGGCGCCAACACACTCGTGTAAAGCGAGCCGGGGCCAACGATCACCGCATCGGCGGCACTGATCGACTCGACCACCGCCGCAGGGACAACAGGGTTCGCCGGAAGATACCGGATCGAGTCGATGGCCCGGCTTTCGCTCACGGCCACCTGCCCCTTCACCGTGCCGCGCGAAGTGGCTGCGATCAGGTCGACTGGCTCAGCCGTTGCCGGCAACACCCGCCCGCGAGCTCCCACCATCGCCACAAGCGTGTCCATCACGACGACCGGATCGGCTTCGAGTTCGAGCATCGCTGCGAGCAGCACGTTGCCTGCCGGATGACCGGCGAGCACCCCGGTGTCGAACCGGTGCTCCAGCGCATCCCTGGCCAGTCCGGCGGGGGCCAGCGCGGCCAGGCATCGTCGCATGTCGCCGGGCGCCACGATTGCGAGATCGCGTCGAAGCCTCCCGCTCGAACCACCGTCGTCGGCGACCGACACCACAGCGGTCAGCGCGGCGCAGCGATCAACCAGCGCCTCCAACACCACCGACAGGCCATGCCCGCCGCCGATCGCGACCACTGAAGGTTCGGTCACCTGTCGATATCTCGATGCACGATCGCCGGAGCGTGCCCGAGTCGGTCGAGCGCGTGCGCCATCCTCTCGGCGATCGCCACGGAACGGTGCCGCCCGCCGGTGCATCCGAACGCAACCGTGAGATACGACTTTCCCTCCTGCACGTAGAAGGGAAGGACCAAGGCAAGAAGCCGTTCGAGCCGGGCGAGGAACGCTCCTGTGACCGGCTGCTCGAGCACATAGTCGGCGACGGCAGCATCGAGGCCGGTTTGGGGTCGCAGCTCTTCGACCCAGTGCGGGTTCGGAAGGAAGCGACAGTCGAAGACAAGGTCGACGTCGAGTGGAAGTCCGTACTTGTAGCCGAACGACGTCACCGTCGTGCGCATGGCAGTCTCACTGCCGATCGAACCGAAGGCCTCGTGCATTCGACCACGTAACTGATGGACGTTCAGCTCGGTGGTATCAATCAACAGATCGGCTTCTGCCCGCAGGGGCTCGAGCGCCAACCGTTCGGCCTCGATGACATCGGTGAGGGTGTCACCGGACCGTGCATCAACATCGAACGGGTGTCGTCGACGGGTCGACTCGTAGCGGCGGACCAAAACCTCGGTCGACGCATCGAGGAACACCAGCTGGAGCCGGTCGACCTGATGGCGAAGCCCACCGATGAGAGGTACGACTTCGTCGTGGTAGCGCCCCGAACCGACCACCAGGGCCAGTCGGTCACCACCACTGCCCGAGCCGTCGGCCAGCTCTGCCACCTTCGGGATCAGTTGTGGTGGAAGATTGTCCATCACGAACCAGCCGAGGTCCTCGAGATTGTCGGCCGCCACACTTCGACCTGCCCCCGACATCCCCGCGATCACCACAACTTCACTCACGTCGGGCCTGATCGTAGTGCCGGTTTCTCTGCCACCAGAAGCAGCAAACGGGGCGTGGTCTGCACCACATCGTGCTCGTACTCCTCCGCTTTCGCAACGAAGCCAGGGGGAGGAGCTGGCTCCTCCATGCGAACCAACTGCAAACCTGCGTCGACCAACCCGTTGACGTATCGACCGAGCGGCCGGTGCACGAACCGGACGCGGACATCCTTTTGGACTTCCTCGACCGTCACCGCCTCCCGCAGGTACGGGCCGATCCGCCAGTAGGTCTCGGGTGGATCGATCATGTGATCGATGATCATGCCACTGTCCGGGGTCTGCAGCAGAGGGTGATTCAGGAAGAAGAGCAGCCGCCCCCCGGGTCGCAGGACGCGAGCAACCTCGGCGAGCGAGGCCTCGAAGGCATCGACATGTTCGAAGACGAGGCACACGATCACCGCATCGAACGATCGATCGAGAATCGGGAGCCGATCACACGTCGCCTGCACATACGACGGCCCCCCTCCACGCCGTGCTGCGACTTCGATCTGCGCTGCCGTCGGATCGAGACCAACGACGATCGACCCGCGGGCGGCAGCGGCGCGAGCCACCTGTCCTTCACCGGTACCGATGTCGAGCACATCTTGGCGACCTCCGAGGTACTCGAGCGCAAGCGGGATGATCTGCTCGACGTATTCCGGGTCGACACCGTCGGTGAACTCCCGCTGCCACCAGTCGGCGTGGTCGTCCCAGTGTGGTTCACTCATGGTGCAACAATGCCGGGTGAACGCTGGGTTGCGATGAAACCACCGAGATCAGTCGTCGATCGTGACACGTACGACGGACCGCTCGCCCTGCATCGCGATCCAGAGCGAGCCAGCGCCGACAGCCATCCCTGTCGGACCGCCCCGACTGCTGCTGCCGAGTGGTGTCCGGCTGAGGACCGCTCCGCTCACGAGATCGAGCTGGACAAGTTCGCCAGCGGCGGTGAGCGACACCCACAGATCGTTTCGGTACACCGCGCTCGCGGTCGGCTCGCCACCGACGAGGAACGACGAACCGAGAACCCCCGTCTCCATGTCGACACCGACGACGGTCTGTTCAATCTTGTTCGTGACCCACAGGGTGCCACCATCGCCCTCGAGATCGACCGGACCAGCGCCGACCGTCACCCGCTCGACGACGACGAACGTTTCGGCGTCGACCTTCACGACCTCGCCGGTGTCGAGCAGCCCGATCCAGATCCACCGTTCGTCGCCAGAGATCCACACATCACCCGGAGTCCCGGGCACCTCCACCCTGTCGAGAATCTGACCACTCGCTGGATCGACTTGAGCAACGAACCGTTCGTCGGACGAGGCGACCACCAAGGTGTCGCCGAGCTTGGCGACACCGTCAGGCCCCGGAAACTCGAAAAGGCTGACCACCGCATTGGCCACGGCGTCCACACGCACGATTTGATCGTCGTTGCGATTGGTGATCCAGACCGCCGACGGCGTGCGCATGACTCGTGTTGCCCCGTTCGCCGCCTGAGTCGCTGCAACGACTGCGTTGGTGGCAGGGTCGATGGCGGCATACCCGCCGAACGGTCCGATCACCGCCAGTCCCTGGTTTCCCAGACTGACGAGATGAGCGTCGGCGGGGACAATGATGCGCCGAATCGCAGTACCTGCGATTGCAGGCGGTTTCGCACTGGCAAGTTCGGCCTCGAGTTCACCGATCCGCCGCTCGAGCGCACCAAGCTCGTCGTCGGTCGCACCGGAGTCGGTCCCAGCAGCCGTCGAGTCGGGCTCAGCTGCTGCGGGCCCGCCGTCACTGGGGAGATCTGACGTTGCGTCACCGCTACCAGCAGAACGCCAGAGAAAGAACAACGCAACGATCACCACGCCGGCAACGCCGATCCTGACGTTTTTCGGCACCGGCACCGTCGACCCGATGGCCTGTGGTTCATCGTCGTCGAACACCAATTGGCCAACCTCTGCATCGGTCGCCCACGACCCGTCGGCGCGCCACTCGCCGCCTGGCTCCCCACCCTCAGATCGTCTGGTATCCGCGACCCCAGCTGACCGAAAACCGTCGGCAACAGTGGCCAACGACTCGTCTGACGCTGCGTCGTGTGCGCCTTGTTGTTCTGGCGGCATGCCGGTCACCACACCTCCTCGCTCCCCCGAACGACCCCGCGAGCGTAGAACCCTCCGAGACACTCACCGAGGACGTTACGTCGATCCACCAGCGCGATGCAGCGCCCGGTACACATTCTCGGCCACCTGATCGGGGAGCCACGACAGGGCCTTGAGCGTCTCCAGATCGGCTCGCTTCACCGCATTCACCCCACCGAGCTCTTTCGTCAGCCGTTTCTTTCGGGTCGGTCCGAGGCCCGCAATCCCATCGAGCGCCGATTTCGTCATGCGTTTGTCCCGCAGCTGCCGGTGGTAGGTGATGGCGAACCGATGGCTCTCATCACGGATCCGCTGCAGCATGAAGAGCGCCTCGGACTGGCGAGGCAGCCTGATCGACTCGCTCCTGCCGGGGACGAACACCTCCTCGAACTGTTTCGCCAGCGACACGACCGGAATTTCGTCGCGTAGTCCAAGCTCGTCGAGGACCCGAACCGCGGAGCTGAGTTGCCCTTTGCCACCGTCGACCACCAACAGCTGCGGCGGATAGGCGAACTTGCCATCGCGTTCCTCGACCGGGCGCTCCCGATCAGTCAGGTAGGCCGAGAATCGGCGTTCGAGCACCTCTTCCATGGCTGCAAAATCGTCGTTGCCGGCGACCGTCTTGATCTTGAATCGCCGGTACTCCGACTTCTTCGGCAGACCGTCCTCCACGACCACCATCGAGCCGACATAGTCGGTGCCCTGGATGTGGCTCATGTCGTAGCACTCGATGCGCAACGGGGCGATGGGAAGACCCAGGTACTCCTGCAGTTCGTTGAGGGCACGGGCACGACTGTTGTGGTCAGCACTTCGCTTGAGTCGATGGCGGGTGAAGGTCTCCTCGGCGTTGTGGGTGACCGTCTCGTGCAACGTCCGCTTGTCGCCACGTTGCGGGATCCGGATGGTGACCTTGCTCTCCCGGAGTTCCGACAGCCATGCCTCGTACAGTTCGGGATCCGATGGAAGGTCTGGGACGAGTACTTCCTTGGGCCAGCCGATCGGGTTGTCATCGAAGTAGAGGCGTTCGAGTACCCGACTGACAAGTTCGGGGCGATCGAGCTCCTCGGCCTTGTCGACAACGAAGCCTCGCCGGCCCATCACCCGGCCCTTTCGTACGAAAAAGACCTGCACTGCGGCCTCGAGTTCGTCGTCGTGGATCCCGATCACGTCGGCGTCCTCGTTCTTGGGAAAGACCATCTGCTGTTTCTCGATGGCCTTCTGCACCGCCGACAGACGATCCCGAAGGTGGGCGGCCAGTTCGAACTCGAGATCCTCCGCCGCACGGGCCATCTGCAGCTCGAGCGCTGCGACGACCTCGTCGGTGTCACCCTCGAGAAACCGCACCAGCTCGGCAACCAACTGGGCGTAGGCGTCCCGTTCGATTTCGCCGACACATGGCCCCGCACACTTTTCGATGTGGAACAACAGGCACGGTTTGCCGAGCCTTTCGTGATGCCGGAACTTGTTGTCGGTACAGGTCCGAATCGGGAAGGTCCGCAGCAACAGGTCGAGCGTGTCGCGGATTGCGTAGGCCTGGCCGTAGGGTCCGAAATACCGGTTGCCCTTCTTGCGTTTGCCGCGCATGACCATCGCCCGTGGCCAGTCGTCGATCGTTGTCACGCACAGGAACGGGTACGACTTGTCGTCCATGTAGCGCACGTTGAAACGCGGCTTGTGCCGCTGGATCAACGTGTACTCGAGCATCAGCGCCTCGACTTCGTTGCCGACCTGCATCCACTCGACCGTTTCGGCCACGTCCACCATCTGACGAGTGCGGCTGTGCAGGTTGCGCGGGTTCTGGAAATAGTTCGACAGGCGCGACCGCAGACTCTTTGCCTTGCCGACATAGATCACCCGACCATCGGCGTCTTTGAACTGGTACGAACCCGGAGTGTCGGGAATCGTTCCTGCGGGCGGTCGCTGCACCATCGTCGACGAGACTAGG
>JBMTIM010000070.1:0-10354 GCA_049437325.1 Acidimicrobiales bacterium | reverse complement strand
CCGGGAGATACCGAGCCCGGATCTCCGACGACGCCAACGCGGCGTCGTGGACATCGTCGGCCTCCGCCGCAAGCTTGCGGGCCTGGACCGGTTCGGACCCGAAGCCCTTCACGACTCGGACACCCGACACCGACTCTTCGACAACAGTCGCAAGTTCGGCCGACTCTTGCTGGACTCGCATGATGGCGGGGTTGAGCTCTTGGGCAAACCGGCGGCCGAGAACATTGACAAAGGGCAGTGACGCCAGGGCCATGAGCGCCAGAAGCGGTTGCAGCACCACCATGATGATCGTCACCGTGACAACGATCAGGATGTTGCCGAAGGTCAACGGCACCAACGTCACGAAGTTCTGGAAGTGCTGCAGATCGGTGTTCCCCCGGCTCATCAGTTCACCGGTTGCGTTTGCGTCATGAAAAGCAAAATGCAGGCGCTGGACGTGGGCAAAGATCCGGTCGCGCAGCCGCGCCTCGATCACGCGGGCGTTGCGAAACGCCAGATAGCGCCGAAGACCGAGGAAACAGGCGGAGAACAGGCCAGCGCCGACGATCGCCAGGCTCCACGGCAACAACGGTTCGCCGTCACGCACGCCTCGGTCGAGGCCGAGCTGGATCAGCAGCGGTATGGCAACCCGACCGGCGGTGTACAGCAGACCGGCAACCATGCCGAACACGAGCCCGGGCCACTGATCTCGTGCCGTCGAGGCAATCAGGGCCCAACCGGCACGACTCGAACCCTCCACACCGTCAGCCGACGACCGCAATCGATCGCGTCCTCTCGATGTGTCGTGCGGTGTCGTTGCCGTCAGTGTGATCGCCTCCCTCTCACCAAATGTCACACGTGTGACTTCGCTCGTCCAACTGCGGCACTGACGACACCGTCACCGCCGACGGAGAACCTCGCCGGCATGATCGGGATTGCGGGCGCCATCGGCGAAGGCGGTGACGCCGTTGACCCACACATGCTCGATCCCGTCGGCGTAGACCGTGGCATTCTCGAACGACGAGTTGTCTCGAACACCCGCCAGGTCGAAGACGACAACGTCGGCCGCTGCCCCTGGGCGCAGGTAGCCGCGGTCGCGCAATCCGAGCCGGTCGGCGGGAAGCCCGGACAGGCGACGGACCCCTTCCTCGAGGGAAAGGATCGCCTCGTCACGGACATAGTGACCAAGAAACCGCGCGACCCAGTTGTACCCGAGGACGCTGAACAGTCGCCCTGCCAACGGACCATCGTTGGCCATTGCCATGGTGTCGGACTCCACCGCACACAGTGGATGTTCGAGCGCAAGTCGGTTGTCCGATTCGGCAAATGCCTCGCTGGTGAGCACGACACCCTTCAGTCGAAGACCCTCTTCGACGAGGAGATCGAACACCGCATCCCACCCGTCGGCAACGTTTCGTTGTGTTGCGATCTCCTCGACCGTTTTTCCCACGAGGTGTTGGTTCGCCGAGCAGGCGAGGAGCCGGATTCGATCCCACCGCTCCTCCACGGCAAGCTGCCACATCGGTAGCGGGTTGTGGCGAAGTCGCCGCCTGCCATCCTTCGTCTTCAAGGTGTCGAGAAGGTCGTCGATCGACAGCCCGAACGACCAGCTCGGGAGGAGTGCCGTCGCAGGCGCGTGGTTCCAATTCGTCGGCATCATGTCCATCGCCACGTCCACGCCCTCGGCCCGTGTCCACTCGATCATCTGCAGCGTGTTGCGCAGTGCATCGTCAGGTCGCCCGTGTTTGGGGTTGATGTGGCTGATCTGCAAGCGCACTCCCGTGTCGCGGGCGACATCGAGTGCCTCCCCGAACCCGACGAAATAGCGCCTGTCGCGATTGCGGGAATGTGTGGCATACAGCGCGTCTGCGTCGGCGGTCACCCCGCAGAGCGCGCGTAGCTCGTCATACGTGGCCAACTTGCCAGGGTGATACTCCAGACCGGTGCTGAAACCGAAAGCGCCCGCCTCCAGCGACTCCTCGAGGAGTCGCACCATCTCGACCACCTCGGCATCATCGGCGGGCCGAGGCTGGTCCACGCCCATGACCGCAGTGCGAAGTGCGCCGTGGCCGACGAACCCGACGACGTTGGTCGCAATGTGTGCTGCGTCCATCTCGGCCAGCAACTCGGCGTAGCTGTGCCAGTGCCCCCGCTCCTTTGAGCCCATCGCTGCGAACACGGCCGGACGGCTCTCGGCGGTACAGGGCGCAAGACTGGTTCCGCACTGCCCGATCGCCTCGGTGGTGACGCCCTGCCGGATCTGGCTCTCGGCGCGCGGGTCGATGAAGTGCGACAGATCGCTGTGGGTATGGATATCGATGAATCCTGGAGCGACGAACTTGCCAGTGGCGTCGACAGTTTCAGCCGCAGTTGCCGCTCCGAGGTCCTCGAGAGCGGTGATCCGGCCGCTGTCGATCCCCACGTCGAGCAACCGACCTGGCGTCCCGGTCCCGTCGAGGACGGTCCCACCGCGGATGATTGTCTCGAACTCGGCCATGTCACGCGAACGCCACGCCTGGGAAGCCTTCGTCGATGAGCATGGCGACGAATCGGTTGTAGCGCGGAGCGCCGCCGAAGTACGCCTGATAGCGGATGGTTCCCTCCTGGTGGCCAGCGACGTTGGAGTTGTAGCCCGTGAACCAGCCCTTGCTGTCTCGTATGAGCAGCCGCTCTTGGTACTTCTTCACCTCTTCGACCCAGTCGGCTTCCGCCCCAGCCTCAGCCT
Organism: Acidimicrobiales bacterium; assembly: GCA_049437325.1. GTDB lineage: Bacteria > Actinomycetota > Acidimicrobiia > Acidimicrobiales > Aldehydirespiratoraceae > UBA11606. The sequence continues at coordinate 7,650 of JBMTIM010000070.1, read as the reverse complement.
CGATGCGGGTGTGGCCCTTCTCGAAGGCTTCCCCGAGCAGTTGGGCCATGAAGTCGACACTGCCCTCGATGGCGCGCGGGAAGTTGGTGGAGCCGGAGACGCTCTGCGGCCCGGCAACCATGACCATGTTGGGAAAGCCATGGCTCAGGACACCGGCGAGGGTGCTGGGACTGTTGCGCCACCGCTCATCGAGTCGCTGACCACCCACCCCCTCGATACGTATGCGGTCGTACGCTCCGGTGATCGCGTCGAAGCCGGTTGCGTACACGATCAGGTCGAGTTCGTGATGACCTGCGGTCGTCTGGATGCCGCTCGGTGTCACCCGCTCGATGGGGTGTTCCGAGACGTCGACCAGATGGACATGCGGCCGGTTGTACGCCTCGAAATAACCGCTTTCGAGCGGGAGTCGCTGGAGCGCAAAGCCATGGTCGTGGGGTATGAGCTTCTCGGCCGTGACGGGGTCGTCCACTCGGTCACGGATCCGATCGGCGATGTAGTCCGACAGTTCCCGGTTGGCCTGCTCGTCGAAGTAGATCTCGGCGTAATTCGCACCGGTGATGGCAAAGCCCGGCTGCTCGTAGAGCTCATCCCACAGCTGGCGACGCTCCTGCGGTGTGGCGTCCCAGAAGCCCCACTTCGGTGTGTGTTCGAAGCCGCCCGGGGTTGTTGCGCAGGCGGCGAAGATCTCGTCGTAACGCAAGCGGATGTCTGCCATCTCCTGCTCGCTGATAGGACGATTGTTGAGCGGCGAGCTCCAGTTCGGACGACGCTGAAAGACGGTGAGCTCACCGACCTCGTCGCAAATCGCCGCAATGATCTGGATGGCGGTGGCACCCGTGCCCACGATGCCCACCCGTCGGCCGGACAGGTCGACCGGTTCTTTGGGCCAGGCGTGGGTATGCCACCAGTCGCCGGCGAAGTCGTTGCGTCCAGCGAAATCGGGAAGCGTCGGGATCGAGAGTGGTCCGATGCTCGGGACCACGAAGCGGCTGACGAAGGAAGAACCGTCACTGAGTTGGACCCGCCAGGCCCGAGCTTCCTCGTCCCACATCATGGCTTCGACTCGGGAGCCGAACCGCATGTGTCGTCGCAGGTCGAATCGTTCTGCGACGAAGTTCAGGTACCGGAGATTTTCTGGCTGACTGGAGAACAATTCCTTCCAGTGCCACGTCTCGAGGATCTCGGACGACCACGAGTAGCCGTAGGTGTAGCTCTCTGAGTCGAAACGACAGCCGGGATAGCGATTGCGAAACCACGTCCCCCCGAGGTCGTCGTCAGCTTCGAGCACGAGGGCATCCAGCCCCAAGTCGACGAGACGCTTGATGGCGTAGATCCCAGAGACTCCGGCCCCGAGGACGATCGCGTCGTGCACGTGCTCACTCACGAGACGCGACCCTAGATCGCCGAACAACACCGGGAGTATTCACACCTCTCGCACGCTTTGGGGGAGAATGATCCCATGTCCGACATCACGACCGATCGGTCCGACGTCCTCCCGGTGATCCAGCGCACTCCTGAGACCGAGATGGTCGAAAAGGGTGCCAACGTCGGCAGCGCCGCAAGCCTTGCGCTCGAGGACATCAATCCACTCAACGCACACCTCTTCCGAGAGAATCGTTTTCAGGATCATTTTGCTCGCTTGCGGCGCGAAGACCCCGTCCACTTCAACGAACTCGAGACGTCGGGCCGGTACTGGTCGGTGACCAGCTACGACGATGTTCGAGCTGTCGACGGTGACCACAAGACCTACTCCTCGGCGTCAGGCATCACGCTCGGTCTCGATCCCACCCGAGTTCGTGAACAAGACGGCCCGGGCATCATGTCCTTCATTGCGATGGATCCACCGACCCATACCGATCAACGCAAGACCGTGCGAAGCGTGTCCGCGCCGAGCAACCTCCGCAATCTGGAACCCACGATCCGAGAGCGCACGATCAACGTTCTCGACGCGCTGCCCGAGGGTGAAACGTTCGACTGGGTCGACACCGTGTCGATCGAGCTCACCACACTCCTGCTCGCCACGCTCTTCGACTTTCCGCTCGAGGATCGTCGCAAGCTCACCTTCTGGTCTGACATCACCTTCGCCGTGCCCCAACCGGGTGGACTGATCGAGACGATGGAGGAACGTCGCGACCATTTCATGGAGATGGTCGCCTATTTCGATCGGCTGTGGACTCAGCGGCGAGGTGGGAACGGGTTCGACCTCGTGACCATGCTCGCCAATGGTGAGTCCACCAGGGACATCCCGACCTTGAAGCACCTGGGCAACCTTCTGTTGCTGATCGTCGGAGGCAACGACACCACCCGCAACACGATGTCGGGAAGCGTGTATGGGCTGAACCAGTTCCCCGATCAGTACGCCAAGCTCAAGGCGAACCCAAACCTCGTGGCCAACATGGTTCCGGAGATCATCCGGTGGCAGACACCGCTGTCGTACATGCGGCGAACGGCGACATGTGACACCGAACTCGGCGGGAAGCAGATCCTCGAGGGCGACCAAGTGCTGATGTGGTACGTGTCGGCCAACGCCGACGAAGCGGTGTTCGAGGACGCCGAGCGCATCGACATCGAACGGCACAACGCCGACCGTCATCTCGCATTCGGGTACGGCATCCACTTCTGTATGGGGAGCCGCCTGGCCGAGTTGCAGCTCCGGGTGTTGTGGGAGGAGATTCTTCGACGCTTCGACCACGTGGAGGTCGTCGGGGAAGAAGAACGACCGCTCTCCTCCTTCGTGCACGGCTACACCCACCTGCCGGTCCAAGTGCACCGCAAGAAGTAGCACTGCACCATCCGAAGCCCGACACGGCCAACAGTCCGACTCGGTCGGCGGCGCCTCGTCGTGGAGCAAGGTCTCTGATGCCGTCACCGATCACATGGGTCCGCCACAATCAGGAACTCGTGGTCTTGTGCGGCGCCACGTTTCTCGTGATGGCTGGTCAGGGTGTGGTCTCACCGATCATCCCGCTGTACGCCAGCGATTTCGGGGTCAGTGCCACGATGGTCGGTCTCACCCTGACGGTATTTGCTTTTGCCCGTCTGATTCTCAACGTGCCGGCGGGTCTCATCGCGGACCGCTATGGCCGCCGCGTCCTCCTCGTCGGTGGTCCCCTTCTGACCGCGATCGGCATGTTCGGCTCGGGACAGGCCGACGGGATCTGGGTGCTTCTCGCGTGGCGGTTCGTGGCCGGAGCAGGGTCGGCGTTCTACATGTCGGGAGCGATGACCTATCTGATCGACATCGCACCGCCGGAGAAGCGAACGCGGTACGTCGCGACCAACCAGTGGGCACTCAGCGTCGGTGTTGCGCTCGGACCAGGGGTCGGCGGGCTCATCGCCAATGCCTACAGCCTCAGCACGCCGTTCACGGTCGTTGCGGTGCTCGCTGTTGTCACGTCGATCTATGCCGCGTTTCGGCTCCCCGAAACGCGTGACCGGGCGCTCGAGGAACAGGCCGCCGCCGAGGCCGCCCCACCGGTCAGTACCTGGGCGTTCGTGCGCAGTACTCCCTTCCTGTTGGTGGGTCTCTCGACGATGACGATTTTCATGACCCGAGCTGGTACCCGGGGAACGCTGATGCCACTCCATGCCAGCGAGGTACTCGGCTGGGGCCCGGCCGAGGTCGGCCTGGTGTTCACGCTCACCGGCCTGCTCACCCTGACCACCCTCCTCCCGGCGGCATGGGCCGCCGACCACATCGGGCGCCGAAGTGTGGTGCTCTTTTCCGGCGTCTTCGCCGGACTCGGTGCCATCCTTGCCGGCTCCCTTGCCACGCCGGTCGGGTTCGTCCTCGGCAACATCGTCATGTCGCTCGGGACCGGTACGGCCGGTCCGGCACCAGCGGCCTACGTTGCCGACATCGCACCTCCTGGGCGTCGGGGCATGGCGATCGCGATGTACCGCTCCGCCGGAGACCTCGGCTTTCTTGCCGCGCCACCGCTGCTCGGGCTGCTCAGCGAGGTCACCTCGATCGGCTTCACGCTCGGGGTCGGTGGGACGCTGGCTGCCGTGGGTGGCATCGTGTTCTTCGTGGGTTCTCTGCGCGACCACCGCGCCGGCAAGAGTCCCGCCGCGCCGCATCCGACCTGAACGGCTCGACGTGCCGGCCCGTTGCGCAGAGCACTCCGGTAGTGTCGCAACGATGAAGCGGCAGGAGAAGGCCGACCGGATCGGTGTCATCCTCGACGATCTCTATCCGGACCCACCGGTTCCCCTCGACCACGCCGACCCCTTCACCTTGCTGGTTGCGGTAGCGCTGTCCGCCCAGACCACGGACAAGAAGGTGAACGAGGTCACGCCGTCGTTGTTTGCCGCTGCCAGCACGCCCGAGGCGATGGCTGCACTGTCACCCGAAGACATCCTGGGGCACATTCGAGAGGTGGGACTGGCTCCCACGAAAGCCCGAAACCTCTCGACGATGGCCCATCAGATTCTCGAGGGTCCGGGTGAGGTCATCGCGGATTGGGAGTTCCTCGAGTCCTTGGCCGGGGTCGGCCACAAGACGGCGAGTGTGGTGATGGCCCAGTCGTTCGGGGTTCCGTCATTTCCCGTCGACACGCACATCCATCGTCTTGCCGCACGCTGGGGGCTGTCGGCCGCCAAGAACGTCGAACAGACCGAGCGGGATCTGAAGGCGGTGTTTCCCGAGTCCACGTGGAATCGCCGCCACCTCCAGGTGATTTTCTTCGGGCGCGAGTACTGCCCCGCCCGCAACCACGACCTCACGTCCTGCGAGATCTGTTCGTGGGCGGCCACCAAGAAGCGGATCGCCGAAGAGGGAACTGTCCGAACGTCGCGCTGACAGACCTCGCCTCTCGATCGTCGAGCGACGGTCCGCTGCCGGGTGCGACTCGAACCGGATCAGCGACGGTCGCGAGGTGGGGCCAGCCGATTGGGGTGAGTCGCGATCCTCGTCGCATGCTCGATCCATTCGCAGACATGACGTCGGGTGTCACGGGGGTCGATCAGTTCTTCGACCTCGAAGCGGTTGAGTGGGCCCATCGGACCTCGCGCACTCTCGATCCGCTGCATCAACTCGGCGCGGAATGCAGTTGGATCCTCGGCCTCTGCGAGCTGTCGCTTGTACGCCGCTTCGATGCCCCCTTCTGGCGGGATCCCACCCATGTCGGCGGCCGGCCAGATGACTCGCATGTCGGCGTCGGACCGAGGTGCGGCGAAGTTGTTGCCGGCAACGCCAAAGCTTCGTCGCATGATCACGGTGAAGAGCGGCACCGAGATTCGGGCGAACGCGAGCATCCACTCGCCACCTTTGCGAATGGTGCCGTTGATCTCGTGATCGAGGCCGACTGCGAAGCCGGGGTTGTCGACGAGGTTCACCACCGGAATGTTGAAGAGATCACAGAGTCCGAGATGACGGGTGATCTTGTCGCAGCCATCAGCGGTGAGTGCACCACCGTTGCTGTGACGGGAGTCCGACGCAACGACGCCGACGACGTGGCCACGACAGCGAGCGAGCCCGGTCACTTGATCGGTCCCCCAATGGGGACCGATTTCGAAGAACGAGTCAGGATCGACGATGAGCGCAATGGCGCGCCGAATGTCGAACGTCGTGGTGCGATTTCTGGGGACGAGGGTGAGCAGTTCGTCGACCCGGTCGATCCCCCGGTCGGCCCCCGCCACGGTCGGTGCCGCGTCGTACACGCTGGACGGCAGATACGACAGAAAGCGCCGGGTTTGCGCGGCGGCATCGTCCTCGTCCTCTGCCAGGTTGTCGACCGAGCCGTTACGGCAGTGGATGTGCCAACCACCAAGTTCTTCCTTCGTGATGTCTTGCCCGGTGGCTTGGACGACAACCGGTGGGCCGGCGACGAACAGCTGCGCTGTGTCGCGCACCATCACCGAAAAGTGGCCGAGTACCGCCTTCGCAGCACCGAGCCCGACCACGCTGCCGAGCAACATGTTGACGACCGGTACGGTCTCGAGCTGCTTGGCGTACAGGGAAGAACCGAGATGAGCGGGCAGAAACGAGCCCCCGGGACCAGTGACCCTCGGCTTGCCGGCATCGATCGCCCCCGTGCTCTCCTCCGCAGTGCTCTTCCCGGCCCGTTGTTGAGAAGGGACCATCGACGCGACGCTGCCACCACCCGAAGAACCGTCGAGCAGACGAACCGATGGGAGGCGCAGGTTGAGCGACAAACGGTCGAGATGCATGGCCTTCGAGCCGATCGAGCCATCGGAGTGTCCGCCTCGTGACGTGAAGTCATCTGCGCACACGATCGCGGCCCGCCCTTCGATCGTGCCGTTGCCACCGACGTGATTCGAGGGGGTGAACGCTGCGACGTTGCCGTCGTCGTCGTAGCTGCTGAACCCGGCAAGGCTTCCGATCTCGCGGAACGATCCACGATCGAGCAACAGGTCGATTCGCTCGCGGCAGGTGAGCTTGTTGCGGCCCCGCTGTCGGACGACGCCTGGGTCCTCGGAGCCGGGGGCCAGACGGGCGACGGCGAGGCCACGCAGCTGGTCGGCCTTGGCCAACTCCGGCACCCACCCGTCGTCGGTTCGGGTGTCCCCCGGGGCGGTGCCGGTCCCCTCCCCCGGCTCGACCAAGGCAATCACCTGCCCCTCGTACACCGGCGTGCCGGGCGAGAGTGGCAGAAGCTCGTGCACCACACCGGCGCATGGTGCCGTGATCACCGTCTCCATCTTCATCGCAGAGCAGACGACGAGCGCCTGACCGGGATCGATCCGCTCACCCGGAGCAACCAGGACGTCGACGACCGTCGACCCGACCGGGCTCACCACCGGCTCGAGTTCGCCACTGGCGACGAGAGACTGCTCGAACGACGATCCTGCCCCGCTGTCGACCTCGGATCCGGCACGGAACAACGCAACCGCAGGTGACAACTGGCCGTCCGACGTTGCAGGCAGCGTCTCCACCAGGGTGGTGCGGGCGTCGCCGGCACGCACGCGAGGATCGTCGACCAGCCGTTCGAGAAGGGCAAGATTGGTCCCGACCCCGTCGATCTGAAACTCGCCGAGTGCGCGGCGTAGTCGATCGAGCGCCGCACTGTGCCCCCCTGCCGAGGCGACGACTTTTGCAAGCAGCGGATCGAACGACCCTGATGCTTCGAACCCGGCGTAGGCGAAGCCGTCAACTCGAATCCCGGGTCCGGACGGTTCGCGATAGGCAGTGAGCTGTCCTGCGGATGTCAGCGCCACCCGGGCCTGGATCGAGGTCCCTCGTGGCGGACCGACGCCGACCAAGCCTGTCTCGGCCAACGTGGCGCCCGCCGCGACCAGGAGTTGGCTCTGAACGAGGTCGCACCCGGTGATCTCCTCGGTCACGGTGTGTTCGACCTGGATCCGCGGGTTGGCCTCGATGAACCAGTGCGTTCCCGTACCTGGGTCGACAAGGAACTCGATCGTTCCGGCGTTTCGGTAACCAACAGCATGTCCGAGCCGAACGGCGTCGAGCAGGAGTACGTCTCGAAGAGACGGATCGAGCGCCGGAGCCGGTGCAATCTCGAGGACCTTCTGGTTCCGCAACTGCACCGAACAATCCCGTTCCCACAGATGGACGACCGAACCGGTGTCGTCGCCGAAGATCTGCACCTCGATATGCCGGGGATCGAGGATGAGTTTTTCGACGATCAGCGTGCCGTCCCCGAATGCCGCCTCGGCTTCCCGGGC
>JBMTIM010000069.1:0-10465 GCA_049437325.1 Acidimicrobiales bacterium | reverse complement strand
CTTGCCGGGACAACCCCTGACGACCGCCAGGATCGGTCCGCCGAGGGCTGACGCCTACGAAAAGCACAAGCCCCGAGCTCTGGATCAGAACCCGGGACTTCAGTGCTTTGAGGACCTGCACTTCGGTGCATCCCCCTTGGTGGCGGGGGCGGGATTTGAACCCGCGACCTTCGGGTTATGAGCCCGACGAGCTACCACACTGCTCCACCCCGCAGACCAGACCTTAGCGACCGATGGTGCGATCACCAACCGGGTTCGACAGGCGTCGCCGAGACCGCAAACATGCTGTCGTGTCCGACTTCTCCCTCACCCCCGACATCGTCAACGAAGCTGTTCGGCACCATTGGGCCGACACTCCTCACCTCTGCACCGACATCGGTCCACGTCATGCGATGGCTACGCAGGTGATCGATCAGGAGAACCTTCGACCCGGTGGTTTCGTGCCGGGTCCCACCATGTTCTCGTTGGCCGACGTGGTCCTCTGGTATCTGAGTTTCGGCACGGTCAATCGCATCGAACCCATGGCGCTCACTTCGGATCTGTCGATCCGTTTTCTTCGTCCCGCACAGGGGCAGAAGCTGTGGGCCCGAGCCGATCTCGACAAGGCGGGGCGGCTGATGGTCGTCGGCACGGTCAAGATCTGGGTCGATGACGCCCCTGACCGACTCGTGGCAACGGCACAGGGTACCTACGTGATGCCACAGCGATGAGCGGTCAACCAGTTCGCACTGCCCGTGCGATCTCCCCCCACTTGGCCAGGTGGTCGGGGTCACTGCGCATCTGTGATTCGCCGAGATAGATCACGAGGCGACCCGCAGTGCCGCGGTAGCGCTCGAGCAGCTTGTCGGCCATCTCGTCCCAGGTGGTCACCACCGCATACTGCTCGAGCATCTCGTCGGTGATCACGTCACCGATCGTGTCGAGTTCGCCGGCCTTGAACTTCTCGCGGATACGCCCGGTCGTCCCCTCGAAGCCGAGATCGTCGAACTGGAAGTGATAGTTCGGCGTCGAGCCGTAGAACGCGATCTGGCGCTTTGCCGTCGCAACATAGAGGGCTCGTTCTTCCGGCGAGTCACCGGGACAGGCGAACACGGGGACGATGAGTTCGATCTCGGCCACGTCACGATCAGCTGTCGCTGCGCCCTCGGCCAGCCCCGGCAGCAGACGGTTCTCGATGTAGGGCATCGAGTGGAGGGGATGAACATGCACACCGTCGGCGACCTCGCCTGCGATCTTCGTCATGACCGGACCGACCGCTGAGATGTCGACGTACATCGGGTGGTCGTGGGGCCGCGGCGCCCAGTCAGGAGGAAGCAGCGACAGGTTGAAGAAGTCGCCGTCGTGGCTGAGTTTCTCCTCGCGGTTGAACGCCCGGAAGCACGCCTTCACCGCCAGGACGTAGTCGCGCATGCGGGCCGCCGGCCGGTCGAACTCGGTCCCATACCGGCGTTCGATGTGAGCCTTCACCTGCGAACCCAGTCCAAGCCGGAACCGACCGCCCGTGTTTGCGTTGATCTCATAGGCAACAGCGGCCGAGACCATCGGCGAACGAGGAAAGGCCACGGCGATCCCGGTCGTGAAGAACATCTCCGGCGCCGCCATCGCCGCCGCCGTGATACTCATCCAGGGAACCGAGCTCGTCTCGGTGTAGAGCAGTCCGGAGAAGCCGGCGTCCTGCAACTGCTTGGCGAAGTCGGCCGACGCCTTCCAGGAGTTCGCAGCACCACCGGTCATCAGATCGAATTCCATGACGCTGACAGTAGTGCTGGACCCACCCGCCAACGCAGCCCGTTCTGCGATCGACGAGCGATGAGCCTCCCCCCGGCCGACGCAGCCAACGAGGCGCCCGCGGTGCGACTGATCGCTACGGACCGACCTCGTTGGGAAGTTCAGGATCGGCACCCCACGCTGACCACGACCCGACGAACAGACGAGCATCGGGCCGACCGGCAAGCCGCAGCCCGATCAGGTCGGCGCAGGCACTGACCCCACTTCCGCAGTAGACGACGACATCAGCCTCATCATCGGCACCGATCGAGGCGTAGTAGTCGGCAAGATCCGCGGCCGAACGGAAGTGACCGTCGGCGAGGTTGCCTCCTGCTGGCGCGTTGCGAGCGGTCGGAATATGACCGGGCCGAGGGTCGATCGGCCCACCATGGGCGTATCGGTCAGGAGCACGAGCGTCCAGGATCACCAGGCCCGAGTCGAGCGACGCAGCGAGGTCAGCCGATGAGATCAGCCGCTCAGCCGGCCACGGGACAGCTGCGAACGAAGTCGGCTCGGGGCTGACCCAACCGGACTCGAGCGGTCCATCCCATCCGGCGAGACCACCGTCGAGCACCGCCGCCGACCTTCCGATCGCGTCGAGCATCCACCACAGTCGACCGGCGACGGTGCCACCCGCATCGTCGTAGGCGACCACCCGGCTGTGATCGTCGACCCCGAGTCGGCCCATCGCAGCAGCGAACGCTTCCGGGGTCGGCAAGGGGTGACGCCCTCCGGCAGTCGAGGGAGGCGCCGAGAGATCGACGTCGAGATCGGCGAACACGGCCGTCGGCAGATGTGCTTCCTCGTAGGCGGAGCGCCCAGGGCCGTCGGCGAGAGACCAACGACAGTCGACGACCACCACCTCGTCCAGATTCGCGGCCAGCCACCCAGCCGAGACAACAGGGCCAAAAGACGCAGCCATCAGTACGGCCGATCCCCGACGATGGTCACCCGCTCCATACGACGATGTTCGGGGAGAAAATCACTGGTCGCCGCGTGCTGAACCGCCCGGTTGTCCCACATGACGAACGTGTCCGTGTGCCACCGAACGCGGCACTGTACCGATGGGCTCATGATCTGACGTTCGAGATGGCCGATGATCTCGTCGGACTCCCTGCGATCCACACCCTCGATGTGAGAGACGAAATAGCGGTTCGTGTAGATGCCTCGCTCGCCCGTTTCCGGGTGCGTCCGCACAACCGGGTGACGCTGGATCGGATACCGCTCTCGCAACTCGTCGGCGCGCTCGTCCGGGACGACACCACCGAACACCTTCATGTAGTCATGAACGGCAACCAATCCTTCGACACGGGCTTTCCACTCGTCATCCAAGCGTTCATAGGCCGCACTCGTGCTCGCAAAGCAGGTGTCGCCGCCGACGGAGGGAACCACAACACCTCGGAGGATCGATCCCATCGACGGCTCGGCCCGCCAACTGACATCGCTGTGCCAGCCCGACGCAACCTGCGTACTGCCCGTGTCGCCTCCAGCCTCGAGAACGACGATCTCGGGATGCTCACCGTCATTTTCGGTGAACGGGTGCACCTCGAGGTCACCGAATCGTCGACCGAACGCAACATGAGCTGTGCGGCTGATCGGCTGATCACGAATAACGAGCACATGGTGATCGAGCCACACCTTCCGAAGCTCCTCGGCCAAGTCGATCGACACGTCGCTCAGATCGACACCCCGCACCTCGGCCCCAACGGAACCCGTGATCGGCATGACCTCGATCGGCATCGGAGACTCCGTTTCGCTCGCTCTTCTGCTCCCAGAGTGGCACGATCGCAGGGTGGTCGCACCTTCGCTTCGCACCAATCGATTGGTGATGCTGCCGCTCAGCACCGCTGATCTCGACGAGGCCGCCGCCATGCTCGGCGACCCTCGAGTGATGCGCTACGTCGACGGTGGAACTCGGGACCGGGCCAACACCACTCGCGCGCTGGAGGCGAACGAGCGATGCTGGGCTGCCAACGGCTGGGGGCTCTGGGCTGTCCGCGATGTCACATCAGGCGCGTTTGTCGGCCAAGCCGGACTCCAACTGGTGACCGAGATCCACGGAGCCATGGCAGAATTCAGCATCATCATCAGCCGACGAAGTTGGGGAACGGGAGTGGCGACCGAGGCCGGACACGCCATCGTGTTCGACGCCTGGCAGCGCTACTCCGGAAGCGAGATCCATGCAGTCGTTCATCCCGATGATCCGGCCTCAGGCCCACTGCTTCGCAAGCTCGGCTTCCGACTCCAAGACGAAGGACTGATCGGCGGCGAGATGGTGCAGGTGTGGCACATCCAGCGCTTGGGATGACGTTGCTCGCCTGTCGCCCATTGGTCCGAGGGGCGAAGCAATCTGTCGAACAGCTGCCTCCCGGTGGAGGAAGCGCGTCCACTACCGTTTCTGCGTGAGCTGGTGGATCTGGACCCTCGTCGGCATCGGCGTCGTCGTCGCCGCAGTAGCGCTCTACGACATCACTCAGAAGCGGCATGCAATCCTGCGCAATTTCCCCGTGATCGGACACCTCCGGTACGCACTCGAGTCGATCGGTCCCGAACTGCGGCAGTACATCGTCACCGACAACGACGAAGAGCGCCCCTTCTCTCGCGACCAGCGCCGCTGGGTCTACGCATCGGCAAAGGGCGACAACAACTACTTCGGATTTGGGACCGACAATCGCTTCGACGAGGCCGGCTATCCGTTCTTCCATCACGATCCGTTCCCGATCGACAGCGACGCCGGCGACGAGATCCCCTGTGCGAAAACCCTCGGAGCATGGCGCAATCGCGAGCACGCCTTTCGTCCGCCGTCGATCATCGGCATCTCGGCAATGAGCTTCGGGTCGCTCTCGAGCGCTGCAATCACGGCCCTCAATCGCGGTGCCGGCCTTGCCGGATGCCTTCACAACACCGGCGAGGGTGGCATCTCGAACCACCACCGCAACGGTGGTGACCTCGTCTTTCAGTTGGGGACCGGCTACTTCGGCGCACGCGACGCGCACGGCGAGTTCTCGCTCGACGCCATGCTCGCCTCGATGGAAACGGCACCGGTCCGCGCCATCGAGCTCAAGCTGTCGCAGGGGGCCAAACCCGGAATCGGAGGCGTACTCCCGGGAGCCAAGGTCACGCCCGAGATCGCAACGGCGCGTGGCGTCGAGGTCGGCGTCACTGTCCGAAGCCCAGCCCGGCATCGAGCGTTCGACGACGTGGCAGGGCTCGTCGACTTCGTCGAATCGATTGCTGCCGCAACCGGGCTACCCGTCGGGATCAAGTCAGCGGTCGGCAATGCTGCGTTCTGGGATGAGCTCGCCGAGCACATGGCAGCAACCGGACGCGGACCGGACTATGTAGCGGTCGACGGTGGGGAGGGCGGCACAGGGGCAGCACCGCTGATCTTTTCCGACCATGTCGCACTCCCGTTCCGCCAAGCCTTTCCGATTGTGCGGCGGGCCTTCGAAGCACGTGGGCTCGGCGATCAGATCGTGTTCTTCGGTGCTGGCAAACTCGGATTCACGTCCGATGCAGCGCTGGCGATGGCGATGGGCGTCGACATGATCGGCGTCGCCCGAGAGGCGATGCTCGCCATCGGCTGCATCCAGGCCCAGGAGTGTCACACCGGCCACTGCCCGACCGGTGTGGCAACCCAGAACAAGTGGCTCGTACGAGGCCTCGATCCCACCGACAAGGCAACTCGCGTCAACGGCTACATCCGCTCGCTGCGCAACGACCTCCTCACCCTGGCCCACGCCATGGGCCACGAGCACCCAAGTTCCATCAGCCTCGACCAGATCACGATCACCGACGGCAACGGGGGCATCGTCCCCGCCGCTTCGGTCCTCAGCTGATCAGCTCCAACTCTCGGGGTCGGCCGGGTCGCCGAACAACTCGATGGAGTTGAACGCCGGGTCTGGTTCGACACTTGCACCAGCCGGCCAGATGCGGGCTGCCGCTGCCACCTCACCCCTCGAGCCACCGGTGCCCCATTGAACGAAGGCAACGATCGCATCGGGATCGGTGGTGTCACTCGAGCTGAACAGCGCGGCCTCACCTCCGGCGATGCTGAGACCTCCGATCGTCGCAGCCGCAATCTCGGCGGAGCCACCCGACGCAATCGACGCTCCGTCGACGACAGTGCCGAGATCGACACACACCGACAGCTGGCACAGGTGAATGCCGCCGAGCTGCGCCGAATCATCGCCTTGATTTGCCACCACGACGTAGCCGGTTTCTCCGAATTCGACGAACACGATCTGAAGATCGGGGATCTCGGTCGCCTCTGGGGGGATGGTCACAGTGGTGGTCGGTGCCGTTGCGACCGGCTCCTCGTCCGAATCTTCGACCACAGAAGCTCCAACGTTGTCGTCGGGCGCCGTTGCGTCACCTTCCCCGTCATCACCTCCACCACAGGCGCCGACCAACACCACCAAGACAGCGAACAGAGCAAGCGGGCGACGGCGCATCGGGGAACCTCCGTTGACGAACCGGTGGTTCGACGTTAGCCCGGACCTCGATCCGCAGGGTGTCGGGAGCACGGACACAGCAACCACGGCTTGTCGTCACTCGCGGTCGGCAACGGCGACGCTCTGGTGGGTGGTGCCACCACCTTCCACCAGAGCGTCGAGAGGGCCGCCGCCCACGTCCTGAACCCATTGTGGCCGAGCCGACATCGGCGTGCGGCGATGATGAACGCTTGCGGGCCTCGAGGCATCGGCGTTGTGTTCCCGCTGCGCCGAGACACCCCGGTCGCGGAGGGTCAGGTTTCGACTTCGCCAGCGGCGAGAACACCTTCGAGTTCTGCAGCCCGAGCGAGCAGTGCACCGATCTGGGCCTGCAGCTCGGCTGCGAGTACCTCGTTGGGTGGCGTCTGCGCCAGTGCGGCCTGCCGAGCGACATACAGTTCGACCACCTCGGCCAACAGTTCTTCGGCGGTGGTTGCTGAACTCGGCTCAGAGGGTTCGTCGGCCGCATCGTCGTCGCCTTCACCGGTCTCAGCATCGTCGGAGACAGCAGGGATGTCGCTCGCTCCACCACCGAGGATGTCGGAGAAGTCCTCACCGGGGAACAACTTGCCGAGCGCATCGTTGAGGTTGGTACCGATCGCAATCTGCTCACCCTCGCCCACCGTCGCAATCACCGCCTCGAGGGTCGGCACCGACGACGAGCCCTGCGCTGCGACGTAGAGGGGACGAACCCAGAGGATCGAATCGGCGATGGGCAACATCAGCAGATCGCCGAACTGGACCTCGGAACCAGCGTCGTCGAGCAGCGTCAGCCGGCTCGAAATTTCCTCGTTCTGGGCAATACCCGAGGCCACCAGGACCGGGCCCGGGGCATCGGGTGAGGTGATCTCGTACGTCACCAATCGGGTGGTTCCGTCCCAACGTGTTTCAGCCACCATGAACGCTTCGAGTTCTCGTCGGTCATCGTTCTCGTCGAAGGGAACGAAACTTCGCAGACTCACATAGCTCGGCCGCCCTTCGCCGGGCAGTTCGAGCAAGGTGTAGTACGGATCGATTCGCTCCTCACGGCTGGTGATCAGACCCGTCTCGTCGATCACATCTTCGCTCGACCCGACCCGAACCTCACGACCCGGGTTCTGAGCAACAGCCCAGCGTTCGGTGCCGATCACGAGTGACTCGGGATCGGAGATCTGATAGCGGGCCCACATATTGGTTTGCACCCGGAAGAGATCCTGCGGGTAGCGAAGGTGATCACGCAATCCGTTCGGCATCTCGTCGAAGTCGGTGAAGAGATCGGGGAACGCAGCCCGCCACGCCTCGATGATCGGGTCCTCGACCGGCATGACGTAGAACGTGACATCGCCGTCGTAGGCATCGACGACCGCCTTGACGGGGTTTCGCACATAGTTGAACGACTTGCGAGCAAGGCCCCCGTCGTCGAGTCGCCCGTTCTCGGCCTGCTGGGCATACGGGTACCGATCGGTGGTGGTGTAGGCATCAACGATGTAGTGAATGCGGCCGTCGAGTACGACCGGGTAGGCATCGGCGTCGAAGTCGAGGAAGGGCGCGAGCGCCTCGACGCGATCGTGCACGTCGCGCACATAGATGACGCGGGTGTCGTCGGTGACAAAACCCGAAATCAGCGGCTCGATCTGGTTGAAGCGCATGGCAAACGCAGCGCGCCGCCAAAAAGAGTCCATCTCCACACCGCTGATGCCCTCGTAGCGCGTCGGAACGTCCTCACCCGTGGCACTGTCGACAAAGTCGATTTCATCGACCCCGGCACCGACCAAGGCATACCCGCCGAGTCCTTCACCGATGTAGAGCTGCGGTCGCTCGAGACCGAGATCGAGCGAATCATCGACGTCGACGGGCAAGCCGCCAGCCAAGAAGCTCGGTCGACCCTCGCCGGTGGTGACGTTCGCCTGCGCGATCGCCAAGCCGTAGCCATGGGTGAGACGGACGTGCTCACGCTCCCAACTCAGGTCGTTCACGCTGAGCTCGCGACTGCCGAGGACAACTTGGGTCAGCTGCCCGTCGATCATGTAGCGATCCGTGTCGAGCACGCCACCACCCTCGAACTGGTAGAACTCGCGTTCGGCCTGAAAACGCTCGAACGTCGGGTGCACCACAAGCGGATCGAGCACGCGTGCGTTGCGGACGGTGTCGGCGTGCTCGCGGAGCTCATCGGCGGTGAGATCGACGGTGTAGTCGAACGTTGCTTCGGTGAGATCTTCCCCGGGGACAAGTCCAAATGCGATACGAGTCGCGTCGATGTTGCGCTGGGTGAACTCGGCCTCGCGAGTGGTCTCATTGGGCTCCACTTGGAACCGCTGGACGAATGCGGGGTAAATGCCACCCATCACGATCGCAACAAACGCCCAGAGTCCGACGGCGATGACCGGCATGATCCACCCGCGACGACGCAGGTTCACCACCAACAACACGACTGCCCCGAGGGAGATCGCGATCAACAGGTGAATGGCCGGCAACTGGGCATTGACGTCGGTGTAGAGCGCACCGTCGACAACCCCCCGCTTCGAGACGGTGAGTTCGTAGCGGTCGAGCCAGTACTCGGCAGCCTTGATCAGCGCCAGCACTGCGAGAATCGCCGACAGGTGCACCTTCACACTCGACGAGACACGCTCACCGCTGGTGACGGCCATCCGGATCCCGCCGTTGAGATAGTGCGCGATCGTCGTCAGGATCAAGACGATCATGAACGACGCGAATGCCCAGTCGACCACGTAACTCAAGAACGGCAGTTGGAAGACGTAGAACCCGATGTCGGTCTCGAAGAGGGGATCGGTGACACCGAACTCTTGACGGTTGGTGAACAGCAACCACTCTTCCCACTGCGCCGGTGCACCGGCCGATGCCAGCAGCCCGAAGATGAAGGCGACGGTGAACCGTATGAGTGACGAACGACCACCGATGAAGTCGTGGTAGCGAGCGAGCATCTCCTCTTCGGGACCGGGAGCCCGCAGTGGCGGAGCCACCCGATCGGCCAGAAACAGGTTGAGCCACAAGAGCGCGAAGAAGACCGCAAAGAAAATCAGCCAGAGGACCACCTTTGCGCCGAGCACCGCCCCCCACACATCGGTGCGATCGAGCGAGCCGAACCACAGATAGTCGGTGTAGAAGCCGGCAATCCCGCGCAGTGACAGGGCAACGACCACGAACGCAGCAGCAAACACCGCCAACACGATGCGCCCTCGTCCAGTGAACCGGGATTCCCGGCGCG
This sequence comes from Acidimicrobiales bacterium, assembly GCA_049437325.1. GTDB lineage: Bacteria > Actinomycetota > Acidimicrobiia > Acidimicrobiales > Aldehydirespiratoraceae > UBA11606. Next base: position 1,000 of record JBMTIM010000069.1, on the reverse strand, counting down.
GCATATCCTCAGGTCCACGCATAGCGCCCAAACTCTACCGGCCTGGCCCGGCGTGTCGGGCTCGGGTCGGTGTCAGTGACTCAGATCGCTACGAGCCAGCAGGTACAGCTCGAATCGGTGGGCGGATGAAGGGCGCCCGTCGGGAACGGTGAGCCAGCCTCGATCGCACCGGCAAGTGCGTTGTCGGCACAGTCAGCACCACACGGACCCGCTGGATCGATTTGCCACCGCACCTGACCACTCGCAGTAGCAAGAGCGACTGCGCCGCGCACCGCAGTGACGGCGGCAGCAACTGCGCTCGGCAACCGCCGGGCGCGAGTCTCGCGATAGAGGCCCCGCACGATGTCGGTGAGTTCGTCGGCGTCGTCGGATGCTTCGCAGGCCTCGAGGAGTCGCCGACGAACCGGTAACAACGCAACAGCTCGGAGCTGCGCACAACCGACCTCGAGTATCGCGCTGTCGCCGGTGCCGCCAAGCGCCTCGGCCAGGGCAACGAGCGCAGGCTCGGCGGCCGACTCATACGGATCGGCATGCGCATCCTCGTCTTCGACAACCGAGGAAATGGCGCCGGCTCCATGCTGTCGGATCCCGTCGAGCAAGATCCCCTGCTCCTCGACGAGCACCTTCTTGACCGCCCGGAGGGCCGTGCTCACGGTCCGCTGCACCACCTCTGCATCGGGATCGACAACCGGCGACTCGTCGTCATCAGAAAGACCGGCACCATCGGCGATGTCGCCGACCCCGTCTGGTTCGTTGGCAGGTTCCGCCGTGTTCTCCGGCTCTGCCGGTGGCACTTCGTCTGGGCCGGGATCGTTCTCGTCGTCCGAAGCCTGGTGTTCGCGCAGCCGGGCAAAGATGTCGTCTGCCGGCGTTGCAACCTTCGCGTCGGCGTCGGTGGGTTCGGGTGGATCGGCCTCGTCGTCGACGTCCTCACCCGACCCTGCCGGCGATTCGACATCGTCCTCATCCACCGTCTCGACGTCCTCGACAGCCTCGAGGT
>JBMTIM010000068.1:0-11228 GCA_049437325.1 Acidimicrobiales bacterium | reverse complement strand
GAGGGCCGAGGACGGTGGCGCCGATGGAGGGCCGACGCCCGCACCCGCCAGAGGTGATCAGCCGAGAAGATCGGTGGCGACGTCGTGGAAGAAGCGTGTCGTCAAATGGAGCGACTCGGTGTCGATGCGCTCGTTGTGGCCGTGGAACCGACTCCCGAAATCGGCCGCGCTCAGGGTCGGGCTGAGCAGGCCAGCGCCATAGGCCACGGCCCCGAGTTCGCGATGGACGCGAGCGTCGGTGAATCCGACCGAGATCGACGGCGAGATCCGAGTCGTCGGGAAGGGGTTGTTGACCGCCTTTTGCATCGACTCCCACAGTGGTGTGTCGATACGACTGCTCGTCGAGGGTTCCTCGAGCAGGACGGTGACATCGACCTGGTCGTACAGATCGCCCAGCGCCGCTCGCAGATGGGCTTCGATGTCGTCGTGCCCCTCGCCGGGAAGCGACCGAATGTCGACGTCGATGTCGACGACGTCGGGGATGATGTTGGTCTTCGTCTGCGAGCCGATGACGTTCGGCGAGAACGTCGTGTGGGTGCAGGCATGCAGATGAGCTGCGGTGGACGCGTTCGGCAGCGTGGCCAGCATCTCGTCGATCGCCGCATCGTCGAGCAGGATCGCTGTCATCTCGTCGTCGAGGCCCATGGCGTCGACCTGGGGTCGCCAGAACTCGTGGAAGCGAGGCCCGGCGTTGTACTCGTTGAGTCGCTGTACGATCGCCGCCGCTTTCACCAGCGCATTGTCCTGGCGATAGGGGCGCGAGCCGTGGCCGGGGGTCCCCTTCACCCGCAGACGACGCCAGGCGATGCCCTTCTCTCCGACCACCATCGAGACGGTTGGATCTTCCGTGGTTCCTGCATGGAGGCCGCCGTTTTCGGTGAGGAGGTAGTCGGTGGTGATCACGTCGGGATGATTCGCACCCATCCATCGGGCGCCATATGCAGAACCCGCTTCTTCGTCGGCGACGGCGAAGAAGACGAGGTCACCTTTGAGTTGCCGACCGGATCGGGCGATCGCTCGAGTGACGACGGCCATCGATGCCGTGAGGTTGAGCATGTCGACCGCGCCTCGGCCCCACACTTCGCCATCGATGATCTCGCCACCGAAGGGATCTTCGACCCAGCCGTCGGGACTGATCGGCACCACGTCGGTGTGGCCGTTCAGACACAAGCTCGGCGCGGTCGGGTCAGAACCCTCGATGCGAGCCACCAGTGAGGTGCGGCCCGGGGCTGCGTGGTAGCGCTCGACCTCCACGCCGGCACCCTCCAGAAAAGTCGCCAGGAGATCGGCGTTGCGGATCTCCTGGCCGCTCGCCTCGGTGCCGTCGTTCACGCAGGCGTTCTGGATCATCGCCTGGAGGAGTTCGATCGTCTCGTCGCCGTTGGGGTCACTGGATGCCATCGCGACATGATGGCCTGAATCGGGTTCGTTCGCCGCACATCTGACGACAGTCGGTGCGTTTGACTCGGGGCCGGTGTCGGCTCGCCGGTAGGGTGCGCAACGTTGGCGGTTGTGCTCGAAACGATCGCCCCGAGACCAGGAGCACTCGTGCGCGGGATCATCGCGACCGGTACCCATCTTCCCCATCGGCGGCTCGACCGAGCGGCGGTCGCTGCGTTCTTCGGCAAGGGCGGAGGAACGGGAACCCGGACGGTTGCGTCGTACGACGAGGACACCACGACCATGGGAGCTGAGGCTGCGCGGGCTGCGGTGGCGTCCACGCCCGATGTCGACGTCGCTGCGCTGTGGTTCGCCACGGCTTCCCCTGCGTATCTCGAAAAGACGAACGCCTCGGCCATCCATGCGACGCTGCGCCTCGACGCCTCGGTTCCGGCCTTCGACTTCGGTGGGGCCCACCGCTCCGGTATCGGCGCCATGCGCACCGCCCTTCTGGCCGGACCGACCACACTGGTGGTCGCATCCGATGCTCGTGACGGGCTCGCAACCTCGGCCGACGAGTCACACGGGGGCGACGGCGCAGCCGCACTGCTGATCGGTGACGACACCGCCGGCCCGGTGATCGCCGAGTTCATCGGTGGTGCATCGGTGACCGACGAGTTCCTCGAACGATGGCGCATCCCTGGCGGGGAACGCTCCCGAACCTGGGAGGAGCGTTTCGGTGAGGTCGCCTATGCGCCCCTGATGAGGCAGGCCTGGACGGCGGCGTTGGCCGACGCCGGTCTGGCAGCCGAGGACATCGATGGGCTGGTGGTGGTCGGGACCCACCGGCGGGCCGTCATCCGCAACCTCCGCTCATTGGGCGTCGACCCCGATCGGATCGGTGACGACCTCTCGAGCACGGTTGGCAACACCGGCGCCGCCCATCCTCTGCTCGTGCTGGCGAACGCTGTCGAGGCGGCAGCCCCCGATCAGACGATCGCCGTCATGGCACTCGCCGACGGCGTCGATGTCTTGATCTTTCGGACCACGGAGGCGATCGCGTCGTATACGCCGGCGAGGTCGGTGGCGTCGCAACTCACCAGCGGCGCGCCCGTCGAGTACGCGACGTTTCTGTCGTGGCGGGGCATGGTCGCGGTCGAGCCCCCGAATCGACCCCTCCCGAACCGTCCCTCGGCAGCCGCTGCGCATCGACGCGACGATTGGAAGTTCGGCTTCGTCGGCAGTCGCGACCGTGGTTCGGGGATGGTTCATCTTCCCCCGGCCCGTGTCTCGGAAAAGGGTGGCGCAGTCGACGACATGGACGACATGCCGATGGCCGATGTGCGCGGCACGGTTGCAAGTTTCACCGTCGACAGGCTCGTCTACTCACCGAGTCCACCGGTGGTGTTCGCTGTCGTCGACTTCGACGGGGGCGGTCGCGTACCACTCGAAGTGACCGATGTCGATGCCGATGAGGTCGAGGTTGGGATGCGGGTCGAGCCGACGTTTCGCCGTCTCTACACCGCCGACGAGATCCACAACTACTTCTGGAAGGTGCGGCCCCTGCGAGGGGCCGACCGATGACGCAGGATCTGCGACACTGCGGGCAGCGAGGAGCCAGGCGCAATGGGTAGTCATGGAATCAAGGACAAGGTTGCGATCATCGGCGTCGGTTGCGTGCCGTTCACGGAGCACTGGGAGAAGTCGCTCGACGACCTGATCATCGACGGGGCGCGGGCCACGTATGGGTCGGCCGGTATCGGTCAAGACGACGTCGATGCGTTCTGGTTCGGAACGTCTCAGTCGGCAGCGTCCGGTCTCGCCATGGGAGGGCCGCTCAAAATTCACGGCAAGCCGATCAGTCGGGTCGAGAACTACTGCGCCACCGGCAGTGAGGCGATGCGACAGGCGGCGTATGCCGTTGCGTCCGGCGCCTACGACGTCGTCATGGCGCTCGGCGCCGAGAAGGTCAAGGACGGTGGGTATCAGGGGCTCAATGCCTTCCCGATCCCGACCGACGGCACGCAGCGCACCCTCACTGCTGCTGCGATGTTCGCGATGATCCTGCCCGCCTACGCCGAGAAGTACGACCTCGACGTCGACGAGATCCGCTACGCCGTCGCCAAGATCGCCGAGAAGAACCATTACAACGGGGCCCGCAACCCGCTCGCCCAGTTTCGGCGGGAGACATCGGCAGAGCAGATCTGCCAGATGGCTGCGGTGGCGGGCCGCCTCAGTGTGTTCGACTGCGCTGGTGTGGCCGACGGTGCTGCGGGCGTGATCATGTGTCGCGCCGAAGATGCACACCGGTACTGCGACAACCCGCTCTACATCAAGGCACTGTCGTTCGTGGCTGGCACCGGTGCCGGATCGCTCGACCCCGACTACGACTACACGACGCTGTCGGAGTGCAAATGGTCGGCCGATGATGCCTATGCCCAGGCGGGTGTCACCGATCCGCGCAATGAGATCGCAGTCGCCGAGGTGCACGACTGTTTCACGCCGACCGAACTCGTCTTGATGGAAGACCTCGGGTTCTCCGATCCCGGTGAGGCATGGCGAGACGTGTTGAACGGCGACTTCGACCTCGACGGTCGACTCCCGGTCAACACCGATGGTGGGCTGAAATCGTTCGGGCATCCGGTCGGCGCGTCGGGCTTGCGAATGCTCTACGAGATTTGGCTCCAATTGCGGGGGCACGCCCCATCGGATCGAACGATGGCCGACAACGGTCGTTCGCTGGGACTCACCCACAATCTGGGCGGATATCCCGGTGAGATGGTGAGCTTCGTCGGGATCTACGGAACCGAACTCGGCTGAGCGGCCGGAACCGACGCCGTGGGCCCCGGCGGCACCGGGATCGTCAGTTGACGGCTCGTCGCGGTCTGCCGATGCGTACCTCGACCCCCGGTGTCCAGTGCACGATCGGGTCGCCGGCAGGCTCTGGGAGGCCAGCGGCGACGACCAGCGAGTCGTCGAGATCCAGCAGTTCGGCCCGGTGGAGTTCCCACCGTGGGTGGTCGACGGCGGCGTACACGGTGATGCCCCGGTTCGGGGTCGGCCACCGTGAGTACAGCCCCCAGCGACCGCTGAGATAGTGCTCGAAGTCCGTGACGTCGTCGGCTGCGATGCGATCACCGACCCGCACCCGACTGTGATGCCGAGGTTGGCCCTGCCCCCGGGGCCAGCGGCGGGTTGACTCGTAGGTCCAGATGCCGTCGTGATGATCGACGCGCATGTCGGCCCAGAAGTACGGAAGGCCGTAGACCGCCCGTGCCGTGGCGGTGGCGGCGAGGCCCCCGGCCTCGAGGGAACAGAACCAGACGCCAGGGGTGCCGTCGGGCCCGAGGACATAGGTACGAACGTTGGTTTCGGGAAAGGTGCCGAACCAGGGGATGGCGCGACCCCCGGGCAACCCGACCTTCATGACGAAGGGCACCAAGCCGATCCAGGCCCGCTCGATTCCGTTGTCGTCGGGCCACGTGTCGACACGGAGATCGGACGGGAGGAGTGCTTCGACCGCTGCGGGCTCGACCGGCGTGTGGATGAATGCGAGGTCCAGCCACCACATCCGCATGACCTCCCGGGTGACGGGAACCGGAGGCTCGGGTGCGTGCTGTGCCATGGCAACAGTCTCGCGGATCAGTCAGGGCATCTGACGGTCGGGACGCCTGCGTTCTACGATCCCACAATGCCGCGTCGTCCACTGTCCGGGATCCGGGTCGTCGACCTCACGATCGAGCGAGGCGAACTCGCCGGCCGTCTGTTGAGTGATCTTGGCGCAGAGGTGCTTCGGGTGGAACCGCCGGAGGGCTCGCCGGCGCGCACGATGCATCCGATGACCGGCAGTCAGTCACTGTTCTTCACCGTCCGAAACGCCGGGAAGCTCGGGGTGGCGCTGAACCTGAGTCAGGATCCGGATCGTGCCCGGCTGCACGACGTGCTGGCCTGCAGCGACGTCGTGATCGATTCGGCCGAACCGGGAGCCTGGGCCGACAGTGGTCTCGATGCCGATGACCTTGCTCGCCGCCACCCGCATCTGATCGTGTGTTCGATCACGAGCTATGGGCGCAGCGGCCCCTATGCCGGCCGTGACGTGCCGTGTGCCGTGCTCGATGCCACCGGCGGGATGGCGTTCAAAGCGGGCGTTCCCGATCGTGAGCCATTGCTGCCACCGGGGAACATTGCCGATGACACGGCATCGATGCATGCGGTGTTTGCGATCGAGTGTGCACTCATCCAGCAGCACGCCACAGGTGCGGGGCAGGTGCTCGACGTGTCGGTCAACGAAGCCACCGCACAGATCGCCGATTGGTCACTGTCGAACTGGACTCGCTCGCTCGACGCCGGAATGCCGAGCCTCGACAGCCGCATCGGGCCGGGGCCGGTGTACACGATTCTGCCGTGCAAAGACGGCTACGTCCGGCTCGTGATCATCGCCGAACGGCACTGGAAGGCGATGCGGGCGTGGCTCGGTGAACCCGACTATCTGCAAGACCCGGAGTACGAGACGTTCATGGGCCGTTTCGGCATCGCCGATGCCGTGCTCAACCCGCTGTACGCCGAACTCTTCTCGACCATGACCATGCTCGAGGTCGCCGAGCAATGCCAGAACCGGGGCATCGTCTGCACCCCGATTCTCAAACCCGACGACGTCTTGGCGAACCCACACTTCGAAGCACGTGGCTCGTTCGAACAGGTCGAGGTCGACGGCACGTCGCTCACGTTGGCGAGTGGGTTCTTCGAGATCGATCGCGAGCGAGTCGGGCCGACCGGACCGCCGCCGACGGTCGGTGAGCACACCGACGCGGTCTTCGCTGCACTCGGCGATCCGAGACCGGCACCGAGCCGCGCGCTGTCCGGCGACGATTCCCCGCTCGAAGGGATCCGGGTCATGGACTTCGGGCACGGCGGTGTCGGCGTCGAGGCAGGACGCATGCTCGCCGAATACGGCGCCGATGTGATCAAGATCGAGTCGCGCGCCTATCCCGACTTCATCCGCACCGTGCTCGGCGGTGAGATGTCGCCCAGCTTCGCGTCGTCGAGCCGCAGCAAGCGCAGCCTTGGTGTCGATGCCAAGTCACCGCACGGCGTCACCCTTCTCAAGCGGATGGCTCGCACCTGCGACATCGCGATCGAAAACAACTCGACCGGGATCATGGACCAGATGGGCATCGGCTACACCGACCTGATCGCAGAGAATCCCGACCTGATCATGATGTCGAGCCAGCTGATGGGGTCGACAGGGCCCTGGGCCTCGTGGTCGGGGTACGGGCCCAACACGCAGGTCACCGGCGGGATGACCCACCTGTGGAACTACGAAGGTGACGAGGCGCCGGCCGGTTCGATGTCGATCTTCCCCGATCATTTCGCGGGCCGAACCGGTGCGGTGACGGCGCTGGCAGGGGTGCTCGGACGGCGGCGCAACGGTGAACGGGGGATGCATGTCGAGGTCTGCCAGGTCGAACAGGTCGTGAACGTGATGGCCGATCTGTTGGCCAAAGCATCGGTAAACCCCGGCTCGGTCGTTCCTCGCGGCAACCATCACGATCGGGGCACACCCTGGGGACTCTTCCCGTGCGCAGGCGACGATGCCTGGGTTGCGATCTGCACTCGTTCCGATGCCGAGTGGCAGGCGTTCGTGGGGGTCCTGGGAACGCCGGATTGGGCAACCGACGATGAGCTGTCCTCCCTCGCCGGTCGCCGAGTCCGGGAGCGCGAGATCGATGACCACGTTCGTGCGTGGACGGCCGAGCGTACGGTCGCCGATGTCGTCGATGCCTGCCTCGCCGCACGAGTACCGGCCGGTCCGATGCACAACTCGAGCGGGCAGTACCACGACCCGCACTTTCGTGCACGGGGCTTCATCGTCGAGCTCGATCAGCCTCCGATCGGCGGCATGACCTTCGAAGGCCCAGGGTTTCACGCCTCGGGAATGGCCGGCGCCGACATTCGACCCGCTCCGGGTCTCGGCGCCCACACCCGGGAGATCTGTGCCGAGATCGGGTTGACCGACGACGAGGTCGAGGCACTGCTCGCTGCCGGGGTGCTCGAGCTCGACACCGTCGGCGGGAGCTGAGTGCGTCGTGCAACCGTCGTGGTGTTGGCCATCGGTCTGCTTGCGGCAGCGTGCGGAGGCCCGTCCACGGAGACGGCGGTGACGGAGTTGCCGCTCGAGATCAGCGTCGGTGGGGTCGTCCGCTACGGCGAGGCACCCCAACAGTTCGTCGAGCTCCGAACACCGTTCGGCGATGGCCCGTTCCCGGTCATCGTTTTCATCCACGGTGGGTTCTGGCGCAATCTCTACGACCTCTCGCTCGCTCACGAACAGGCTGCCGACGCTCGTGAACATGGCTATGCGACATGGAACATCGAATACCGCCGGGTCGGCGATCCCGGCGGCGGGTATCCGGGCACGCTCGCAGACGTGGCCGCCGCCATCGATGCGATGGCGCTCGTCGACGCGCCACTCGACCTCGATCGGGTCTACGTCGTCGGCCATTCTGCGGGAGGACATCTGGCGCTGTGGGCTGGTCAGCGGGACGATCCGGTCGTGACACCTCGCCTCGTGGTGGGGCAGGCCCCGGTCGCCGACCTTGGCAACTCGCTCGATCTGGGGCGAGGGGCAGTCGAGGAGTTCATGGGAGGTACGCCCGACGAGATTCCCGAGGCGTATGCCGCGGCCGACCCGGCTCGTCGGCTGCCGGTGAGCGTTCCGCAGCTCATCGTGCAGGGCGGGAAAGACGATGTCGTGCCACCCGGCCACGTACAGCCGTACGCCGATGCGTCTGGAGCCGACATCATCATCTTTCCCGACGCTGACCACTTCGACGTCATTTCGCCCGACTCTGCGACCTGGGACTATGTACTCGCGTACATCGATGACCTCTAGGGCTTGCAGCGCGTACGGCCAGTCCCACGAGGTGCTCTCGTGACCGACGGCGCTGCTGTGATCACCGATCAGCATGTGGCCGACTTCGCCCGTGATGGAGTCGTCTGCCTGCGGCAGGTCATCGGCGCCGGCTGGATCGACTCGCTTCGAGCCGGCGTCGACAAGAACATCGCCCAACCGTCCACCCGTGGACGGGTTTGGGATCGCGATGCGAGCGGCCGTGTCACCTTCTACGACTCGCAGGTCTGGCGCGACATTCCGGAGTATCGGGACTTCGTCGAGCAGTCGCCGATGGCGGAGATTGCCGGGCGGATCATGGATGCCGAGGCGGTCAACTTCTTTTTCGACGCAATCTTCACGAGGTCCAGCGGCAGCCAGTTCCGCACACCGTTCCACCAGGACGAGCCGTACTGGTCGGTCGACGGCTTCGACACGTGCTCTGCGTGGATGCCCCTCGTGGCCGTCGAGAAGCGCAGCGCATTGGAGTTCGTGCGAGGGTCACATGTGTGGGGCCACCGCTACGCCCAGGTCAACTTCGCCGCATTGACTGGCGACGAGCGCGATCAGGTCAGCTATGACGAGATCGGCGATGACGGCCTCGTTCCCTTCCCTGACATCGAGGGCAACCGGGCCGACTACGAGATTCTCAGCTGGGACATGGAGCCTGGCGACGTCGCGATCTTCAACGCCCGCATCATTCACGGAGGTTCGGGCCTGCTCCGCCCCGACCGTGACCTGAAGGTGTTCAACACACAGTGGCTCGGTGACGACGTGCGGGTCTGCTTTCGTCCCGAAGGAATGGACCCCGATCACCGCGAGGTCATGACGGAACAGGGCCTTCGACCCGGTGATCGGGTCGGGGGACCCCTCTACCCCGAACTTTGGCGTCGCGGATCTCGCCAGGGGTGACCGCAACCACAGCCAGCCTCGGTGCTGTTGGGTCGGCTGGTTCAGCCAGCCTCGGTGCTGTTGGGTCGGCTGGTTCAGCCAGCCTCGCTGTGCGTCACGGGGAGCTCACCCATCCACTCCCGAAGGGTGTTCTTCAGTTTGGTTTGCTGGATGAACAGATCCTGTTCGGCGGGGCTGTCGCCGGCCGCCTGAGGCGCCTTGAGGTAGAAGCTCAGCCACTCCTGCACGCCCGACTCGCCGGCCCGCATCGCAAGGTCCATGAACAGGGCGAGATCGAGCACGATCGGAGCGGCGAGGATCGAGTCGCGGCACAGGAAGTCGATCTTGATCTGCATGGGGTACCCCATCCAGCCGAAGATGTCGACTGCGTCCCAGCCCTCCTTGTTGTCACCTCGTGGGGGGTAGTAGTTGATCCGCACCACATGGTCGACGTTGCCGTACAGGTCCGGATAGACCTCCGGCTCGAGGATCTTGTGAAGCACGCCGAGCTTCGATTCTTCCTTCGTCTTGAAGTTCTCGGGAGCGTCGAGGACCTCCCCGTCGCGGTTGCCGAGAATGTTGGTGGAGTACCAGCCGCGAAGACCGAGCATGCGGGCCTTCAGGCCCGGTGCCAGCAACGTCTTCATCAGGGTCTGTCCGGTTTTGAAGTCCTTGCCGGCAATCGGCACGCCGCGGGTCCTCGACAGTTCCTGCATGCACGGCAGGTCGGTGGAGAGGTTCGGGGCGCCGTTCGCAAACGGCACATCGCTCTGCAGCGCGGCGTAGACGTAGATCTGCGAGGGTGAGATGTTCTCGTCGTCGTCCTTCAGACCCTGTTCGAAGGCGGCAACCGAGTCGTGGACGGCGGAGGGCTCCTGGAACGCTTCGGTCGAACCGCACCAGACCATCACGAGGCGGTCGCAGTCGTTTTCGGTGCGAAAGTTCTCGATGTCGGCGATGAGGGCCATGGCCTGATCCCACTTGTTCGTCTCGCGTTTCACGCGTGTGCCCTCGAGACGGCTGACCCATGTCTGGTCGAAGACTGCGTCCATGGCGACGACGCCTTCGAGTTCTTGGGCGATGGGCGAGAGGTCCTTCTCCTCCAGAACGCCGCAGGTGCGGGCCGCCTCCAGCGCATTGGCAGAGATCGGATCCCAGCCGCCGAAAACGATGTCGTCGAGCGAGGCGAGCGGAACGAAGTCCTTGATGAGCGGGTTCCGTCCCTCCTCGCGAGTCCCGAGGCGGATGTGCGCCATCTGGCTGACCGAGCCGAGTGGCGCGATGCCGGTCTGGCGGGCGGTGAGCACACCGGCGATGAACGTCGAAGCGACGGCGCCGAGGCCAGGGGTCAGGACCCCGAGTTTGCCGTTCGCCGGAGAGATAGCGCGTTTTGTCATGACAGAAACACTAAGCAATGTGCAACAATACTCTGCTGATGTGAAGCAAATCTGAACTATTGTGCAGAGGGTGATGCAGGCACTGCCCGACCTCTCCATCCGGCAACTCGAATATCTGGTCGCCGTGTCGACTGCTCCGTCGTGGTCGGTTGCGGCCGACTCGGTTGGCGTATCGGCCTCGGCGCTGTCACAGGGGCTCGCCGAACTCGAACGCCGGGTCGGCGTGCCGCTCTTCGAGCGCAACGGGCGCCGGCGAATCCTTCGCAGCGGCGCCGAACCGGTGTTGGCTCACGCCCGGCAGGTGGTTGCACTCACCGGTGACTTGGCGACGTGGGCCGAGCGGGTTCGGAGCGGGCATTCCGGACGGCTTCGTGTCGGCATGATCGACGCTGCCGCCGTCGGTCACTACCCCGAGACCCTTCGACAGTTCCGCGCCGACCACGGTGACCTCGACTTCACGTTGCATGTGGCTCCCTCGGGGGCACTGCTCGATCTGGTCGAGGCTGGCGAACTCGACATGGCGGTGTGCGTTGCGCCACCCGAGGCCAGCATGCGGCCCGGCATCGAACTCGAAGAACTTTTCGTCGAACCGCTCGCTGTCTTCACTCCGTCCGGTCGGCTGCCCCGTGTCTCGAACCGGTGGGGCCCGTGGGTCCTGTTCGCGGCCGGCT
>JBMTIM010000067.1:0-11641 GCA_049437325.1 Acidimicrobiales bacterium | reverse complement strand
CGGGCGGACCGCCCTCTCCCTGCGTGACCTTGCTCCGGGTGGGGTTTGCCGAGCCACCCCTGTCGCCAGGGGTGCTGGTGCGCTCTTACCGCACCGTTTCACCCTTACCGACCTGAGCCGGCGGTCTGTTCTCTGTGGCACTTTCCTGCGAGTCACCTCGACTGGCATGAGCCAGCACCCTGTCCTGCGGAGCCCCGACTTTCCTCAGCCCCGAAGGGCCGCGGTCACCCAGTCGGCTCCCCGCCACCGTCCACCAGTGTGCCACGCATGCCGCCCAAGCCCGCCCCGACCACGCCGATGGTGGCTGCGAGAAGCAGATTGAAAACAGCAGCGACAACGCTGATTCCGCCACCCGAAGCGATCCAGGCGATCGCCTGCACGATCACAAACCCCGCAGCGGGTGCGGCAGCCCCGTTGACGAACGGAGCCTCGGCCGACCGGCGGGCTGCCACCCAACCACCTGCGATGTAGGCCAACACAACGAACACGAACGCCAGATACACCCAGTTGCTCTGGTCGGTCCCGTCGGCGGTATCGCCCAGAGCCCGAATGATCAGCACAGCCGGTGTGGCGATCACGAGCGTGGCGAGCGAGCCGCGAAGGACGGCGGGGGCATTGAGGGCGTCGTTCACAAGAGCCCTAGAGTACCGCCGATGACGGAGTCGACCGGTACCGACGCGATGGACGCCCTGCGAGCCGGGATCCGGCACATCAGCGCGTCGGTCACCCGCACCGAGTACCTGGCCGAACAGGCAGATGTCGATGGTGAACCCCAGCTTGCGGCACTGCTGCGCGCCATGACCGAACGCAATCGAGGGTTGGCTCAGGGTCTGTATGCGCTGTTGGCGGAAGAGACGGAAACGGCCGATGCCCGACCCGGTGTCGACGATCTGCTGGAACGTCTGCCGTCCCATGCCGCACACCATGCATCGCTGGCCGAGGAGCTCCGTGCCGGCGGCCGAGACGATTTGGCATCGTGGATGGACAAGCTCGCTGCGGCACAACACGACCATCTCGCACGGCTCGCCGACGCACGCCACTGGAACGCCGAGAGACAAGGATGACCACCTCGATCGTCGAGCTCGGTGGGTGGCCGGCGGTGCTCGGTCAACTCGCAGCCGGCAACGACCTCGACGCCAACCGTTGCAACGCCGTGCTCACCGAGATCCTCGCCGGCGAGGCGACCGATGCCCAGATCGCTGCATTCATCGTTGGGCTTCGGCTCAAAGGCGAAACCGTCGACGAGCTCATCGGCATGCAGCACGCCATGATGGACGCTGCTGCACCGCTGGACGTTCCCGATGACACGATCGACATCGTCGGTGTCGGCGGTGCGCCATCACGGCGTCTGCACGCCCTCAATGTGTCGACGATGGCTGCCTTCGTGGCTGCCGGAGCCGGGGCTTCCGTTTGCAAACACGGCAATCGGAAGGCCTCATCGACGTCTGGCAGCTTCGATGTGCTCGAGGCGCTGGGCGTCGATGTCGACATCACTCCCCGGGAACTCGAGAAGCAGGTGGCCGAGCATGGCCTCGGATTCGCCTTTGCTCGAGCGTTCCACCCGGCGATGCGCCATGTCGGCCCCGTGCGTGCCGAACTCGGGATCCCGACGGTCTTCAACATCCTCGGTCCACTGTCACATCCCGGCCGGTTGCAGCGTCAGGTGATCGGTGCCTCCGACTGGACGCTGGCGCACCGCATGGCCGAGACGCTCCAGGCCACCGGCTCCGTTCGGTCGTTGATCGTGCACGGCGACGGAGGCCTCGACGAACTCACCACCACCGGCCCGTCCCGGATGGTGTCGCTCGATGACGGGGGGATCACCGAGATCGAGATCGACGCAGTCGAGCTCGGTTTGGCCCGGGTCGCGCCTGATGAGCTTGCCGGTGGTGACGCCGAGACGAACGCCGAGATCGCCCATCGGGTGTTCGCCGGCGAACGCATCGCAGCCCGCGACATCGTCGTGCTCAATGCCGGCGCGGGTCTTGTGGCATCCGGCGTTGTCGACGATCTCGGGTCGGGGGTCGAGGCTGCTGCAGCGGCAATCGACGACGGTTCCGCAGCGCGAAAGCTCGCAACGCTCGCCGGCTAACGCTTCGGGGGCAGAAAGGTCGGTAAGCGGGGGAGCGGCTCGGCCAGCTCGCCGGTGGTCAACTCGAGCGAGATGCGGTGGGCATTGTCGTCGAGCCAACGAGCGATACAGAGGAGTTCGTCGGCTTCGTCACGTTGCGGCGGGCCGTCGACCGGCGGCGACGGTTCGGTGTCGACGTTGTCGAGCAGCGACGGTGGATCGTCGATACTCCCGCAGCGACGCAACAAGCCGTTGTCGAGTTCGGCCCATGCATTGTCGACCTGGAACCGAACCCGGCCGGCGCGGCGAAGCAGATCGAACCGGCGCTGCCGGCGAAGGGCCGCCGACAGCGCTGCACCGCGGTCCCGCACGTCGGCTGCCTCTTCGTAGCGTTCGTCAGCGGCGAGTGCTGCGATCCGTCGATCGAGTGGATCGAGGAGCCGGCGCGGTTCGCGGGTGAGACCGGTGACGAGGTCGACGACGATCTCTCGGTAGTCGTCGTCAGAGGTCTGCCCCGAGCATGGACATGCGGCGACGCCGATCTGGGCGGCAGTGCAGACCGGTTTGGCGGTTCGACTTGTGGACTTGGTGGTGCAACGCCGGATGGGAGATGCGGTCTGGATCGCCTCGATGAGCCGATGAGCGGCCCTCGACGATGCGACCGGGCCGAGGTAGAGCGCCCCGTCGTCTTGCAGCTTGCGAACAACCGACAGGCGAGGAAATCGCTCCTCGAGGGTGAGCTTCACGTACGGGTAGGCCGAGCTACGGGTGCCTTGGCGATTGAAGCGGGGAAGGTGTTCGTGGATGAGGCGCAGTTCGAGCACGGCAGCTTCGAGTCCGTTGCGGCAGACCTGATGGTCGATGTGGTGTGTTTCACGCAGCAACTGAGCGATCTTGCGGCGCTCGTCGGTCGAGAAGTAGCTGCGGACCCGTGAGCGAATGTTGGTGGCCTTGCCGACGTAGAGCACCTCACCGGCACGTCCCCGGAACAGGTACACACCGGGGGAGCGGGGAAGTCGTTCGGTGAGCCTGAGTTTCCCGGCCTGTGCGTTTCCGGCCATCTTCGGCAGGGTGAGGAGGTCGTCGAGGCCGGTGACCCCGATTGCGCCGGCGCGCTCGAGGAGAAGGTGAAGGAGATCACCGGTGGCGAGGGCATCGTCGAGAGCACGATGACTGGGCCGATGTGAAAGACGAAGGCGATCGGCCAAGGTGCCGAGCCGGCAGTTCGGGACCTCGTCACGCAGGAGTCGGCGGGCCAAGGCAAGGGTGTCGACCGAGCGGTGGGTGAATGTTTCGCGGCCTGCGCGCTGCATCGCAGCGGCCATGAAGGAGAGGTCGTATCGAACGTTGTGGCCGACCAGCACCGAGTCGGTCCCGACGAAGTCGATGAACGAGGGCAACACAGCGTCGATCGCCGGGGCCCGCATCACCATGGCCTGCGTGATCCCGGTGAGGACCGTGATCTCGGGAGGGATTGCCCGGCCCGGGTTGACAAGCGTCTGGTAGGTGCCGAGGCACTCTCCGCCTCGAAGCTTCACGGCGCCGATCTCGGTGATCGCTCCATCCGCCGCAGAACCACCAGTGGTCTCGACGTCGAACACGACGAACGTGACCTCGTGAAGCGACGCACCCAGGTCGTCGAGGCTGCGCTGCTGTGGTTGGCACGCAGCCGCAACGGGCGTTGGTTGCGGATCGGCAAACAGGCGTTCGGTCATCGAAGTGCAAGATGCACGAACAGGTGTTCGTATGTCAAGTCTCGGTCCGTTGCGGTTCGCTGTCACACCCCTTCCGTAACGTTCGACACATGACCCGCACCAACGTCCCCCATCTTCGTCTCGTGCCGTCGCCGCCCTCCGAACCCGGCATCATCATCGACTGCGACGCCTGCGTCGCCCAGTTCACCGATGCCTGCGATGACTGTCTCGTCTCGTATCTCGTGGGGCACGAGGCCGGCACGCCAGTCGTGCTCGACGAAGCCGAACAAACCGCCGTCGGCCTGCTCGTCGACGGTGGTCTCGTGCCTCCCTCCCGCTTCGCATCCCGCAACGGCGTGGCATAGCTGGCACCATGGCGGGATGACCCCGTCGATCGGCGAGCTTCGCACCATCGGACTCGCTGCCGGACTCTGTGCAGTCGGTGCCGCCGACGCTGCCCCGTTCGTCGAGGTACGGACCGAGATCGAACGCCGTCGAGCCGAAGGGCTGCACGCAGGTATGCAGTTCACGTTCCGCAATCCGAGCCGTTCCACCGATCCCCAGCAGGTGGTGCCGGGAGCGACATCGTTGGTCGTCGGGGCCTACGACTACCAGCGCGAGGCTCCCACCCCACCGAACGGACTCGCCGTCGGCCGAGTGGCGGCGTACTCGTGGGAAGATCACTATGCAGTGCTTCGCAACGCGCTCGAGACGATCGCTGCGCCGCTGCGAGCCCAGGGACACCGAGCGGTCGTGGTGGCCGACCAGAACCATCTCGTCGATCGTGCCGCCGCCCACCGAGCCGGGATCGGTTGGTGGGGGAAATCGAGCAACATCCTCGTCCCCGGTGCCGGAAGCCTCGTCGTCCTCGGTGCAGTCGTGACCGATGCGGAGATCGCGCCGGACCATCCCGAACCGGTTGCTGACGGCTGCGGCACGTGTACGCAGTGCCTTTCGGGCTGTCCGACGGGAGCAATCGTCGAGCCGGGGGTGATCGATGCCCGCCGATGTCTCGCCTGGTTGGTGCAAGCGGACGGCATGTTCCCGGTCGAGTTCCGTGAGGCACTCGGGGATCGAATGTACGGCTGCGACGACTGTCAAGACGTCTGCCCTCCGAATCGGGTGCGCATGCGGCGGCCGTCCCAAGCGGGAGCGGATGAGGCATGGATCGACCTGCTCGACGTGCTGGCAGCCGACGACGCGTCGCTGATGAACCGACTTGGCCGCTGGTACATCCCCCATCGCGACCCTGACTATGTCCGTCGTAATGCGCTTCTCGTCCTGGCGAACGTCGCCGACGGCACCGATCCTGCCGTGCGCGCCACCGTCGAGCGTTACCTCGAAGCACCGAACCCGATGCTTCGCGCCCATGCGGTCTGGGCTGCTCGCCGACTCGACATCGCCCTCCCTTCACAGGTGGCAACCGACCCCGATGCGCTCGTCGCTATCGAGGTCGCGCGGCCGTAGGGTCAGGCCGTGGTCCGGCACCTGCTCGTCACGAACGACTATCCGCCGAAGATCGGTGGCATCCAGAACTACCTCTGGGAACTGTGGCGTCGACTCCCCGCCGACGAGGTGATCGTTCACACCACGCCTCACCCTGGTGCCGAGGCCTTCGATGCTTCGCAAGACCACACCATCGTCCGCAGCCCCGAGCCGTGGTTGTTGCCGCAACCGATGCTGGTTCGACGGGTGAATCGCCTGATCGCCCAGTACGAGGCCGAGGTGGTGATTCTCGATCCGGCCGTGCCCGTCGGCTTGATCGGGCCCCATCTCGATGTTCCCTACGGTGTCGTCCTCCACGGAGCCGAGGTCACGATCCCCGGCAGAATCCCCGGCACCCGTCAACTCCTCAATCGTGTGCTGGCCGGTGCGAGCGGGGTCATCGCTGCCGGTGGGTACCCGGCTGCCGAGGGCGAACGAAGCCTTGGGCGACCGTTGCCGCCGTGCACGATCGTGCCTCCCGGCGTCGATGCCGACCGATTTGCACCGCTCGACGCCGCCGACCGAGCTGTTGCTCGGTCGCGTTACGGCATCGCCCCCGACCAACCGATGATCACGTCGGTGTCTCGGCTCGTACCCCGAAAAGGGATGGACACGCTGATCGCGGCCAGTGCGATCCTCGTCGAGGAATTCCCCGACTTGGCCGTCGTGATTGCAGGGGCGGGACGTGACAGCGGCCGTCTCCAGGGTCTGATCGACAACACCGGTGCACCGGTGCAACTGGTCGGTCGTCTCCCCGACGACGAACTCGTCGAGTTGTACGGGGCCGGTGACGTGTTCGCAATGCTGTGTCGTTCTCGGTGGGGAGGACTCGAGCAGGAAGGGTTCGGCATCGTTTTCGTCGAGGCGGCTGCGGCCGGTGTTCCGCAGGTTGCCGGGCGCAGTGGTGGGGCGCATGAAGCGGTCGAGGACGACACGTCCGGCCTTGTTGTCGAACACCCGAGCGACCCCGCTCTCGCCGCCGGGGCGATCGCAGCGCTGCTGCGCGATCCGACTCGCCGAGCGACGATGGCTGCGGCTTCTCGGGCGCGAGCGGTGAGCGACTTCGACTACGGCGTGCTCGCAGGTCGGCTTGGTGCCGCGATCGACGCGATGGTGACAGCACCGTGAGCTTCCTCGACCTGCCGAGCCCGGGAACCGGCCTCATCCGGTTTTCGTGGCAGGCGACCGCCGTGTTCACCATCACTGCGGTTGCGGCGGTCATCGGGCCGGATTGGTTGCGTTGGCCCGCAGTCGTCGTTGCGCTGGTCCTCTTTGCCGTCGGCATCGTCCCGATGCTGTGGGCGTTCGCAGTTGCCGTTCGGCGCAGTCGCGTCGATGCGATCGGCGTGGGTGGTCTGTATCTCGGCATGGGAAGCTCACCCCGATCGGTTCGACAACACCTCCTCGGCGCGCTGGTGCTGCAGGTCGTCGTCGGGATCGTCTCGGCATCGATTCGGCCATTCACCTCACTGGCGTTCGGAACGCTCGTGCCCATTCTCGGTATCGGGCTGATGGGCCTGTGGGCGGCTCGTCACGGTGAGTTCGAACCCACCGATCGGCCGATTGACACCGATACCGAGACCTAGTTGTTAGTGTCCTTCCATGGTTGATCAGGCCACCGTTCGTACGACCATTGCCGCCTCTCCGCAGGCGTGTTTCGCGGCTGCGATCGACTTCGAGCGCTACCCCGATTGGGCTTCCGACATCAAGATGGCGCGCGTCCTCTCTCGAGACGACGAGGGTCGTGCCGTCGATGTGGAGTTCCGAGCGGCAGCCATGGGCCGATCCACGACCTACACGCTGCGCTACTTCTACGGTTCGAATCCGAGCCGGCTTGCGTGGCGGCTCCAGAGCGGTGACATTGCGCGTCGCCTCGACGGCGAGTACGAGTTCTTGCCGGTGTCGTCCGACCCGTCGTCGACCGAAATCGTGTACCACCTCGCCGTCGACCTCTCCGTGCCGCTACCCGGCTTCGTCAAACGGCGGGCCGAGGCCCGCATTGTGCGAACTGCAGTCAACGACTTCACCGCCTACGTGGAGTCCGGCGCTTGAGCGTCGCCGGGCGGGCACACCGTGCTCCCTCACACGGATGCTGGCATCAGGACCCATCGACAACACGGCAAGCTTTTTGCCGAGATCGTTGCGGCCTTCTCAGTAGCCTCGGCGTATGGAATTTCGGCGGATCACTGGACTCCCTCCCTATGTCTTCACCATCATCGACTCGCTGAAGGTGCAAGCGCGTCGAGCCGGCGAAGACGTCATCGACCTCGGATTCGGCAACCCTGATCTGCCATCTCCCGACATCGCCGTGGAAAAACTCGTCGAAGCTGCCCGGAACCCTCGCAACCATCGCTACTCGTCGAGCAAGGGCCTTCCCAAGCTTCGGCAGGCGTTCGCCGACCTGTACAAGCGCCGCTTCGACGTCGACCTCGACCCTGACACCGAGGTCATCAACACCATCGGCGCCAAGGAAGGCCTTTCACACCTGATGTGGGTCCTGTGCCAGAGCGGCGACAGCGTGCTCGTGCCAGCGCCTTCGTACCCGATCCACATCTTCGCCCCGATCTTCGCTGGCGCGAACGTGCGTGAGATTCCGCTCAGTGAAGATCAAGACACGTTCTTCGAGGCGATGAAAGATCGCTTCACGTACTCGTGGCCGCGGCCTCGAGTGATCCTGCTCTCGTTTCCCCACAATCCCACGACCACCTGTGTCGACGCCGATTTCATGCAGCGGGTGGTCGACTTCGCCCGTGAGCAGGAGGTCGTGGTCGTGCACGATCTCGCCTACGCCGACCTCGGTTTCGACGGCTATGCACCACCGTCGATCCTGCAAGCCGATGGAGCCAAGGAGGTTGCCGTCGAGTTGTACTCGATGACCAAGTCGTTCTCGATGGCAGGTTGGCGGGTCGCCTTCATGGCCGGGAATCGCGAGGTGGTGGCTGCGCTGACCAAAATGAAGTCGTATCTCGACTACGGGACCTTCCAGCCGATTCAGATCGCAGCGACGGTCACCATGAACGAGGCACTCGACTACCCGGCGCATGCCTGTGCCGTCTACGAAGCGAGACGAAACGCGCTGATCGATGGGCTCCACCGCATCGGATGGCACGTCGAACCCCCGAGGGGGACGATGTTCACGTGGGCGCCGATCCCACCCGAGTACCGCCACATGGGTTCCGTCGACTTCGCGTCGATGCTCGTCACGGACGCAAACGTCGCCCTGTCGCCCGGTGTGGGGTTCGGCCCCGGAGGGGAGGGCCATGTTCGCTTCGCGCTCATCGAGAACGAGCAACGGATCGCCCAGGCGATCCGCAATCTCCGCGACGCGCTGCCTCTGCTCGAGGCCTAGTCCGCGTCCCAGTGGCGTGACCGTTCCACCGCACGCTGCCAGCGGGCATAGTCGGCATCTGCCCCGCCTCGCTCGGACGTGGGTACGAATTCGCCGTCGGCCGCCCAATTGGCGGTGACGTCGGCAGGGGAGTCCCAGACGCCTTCGGCCAACCCCGCCAGATACGCCGCACCGAGTGCTGTCGTCTCCGCGACCTTGGACCGGATCACCGGAACACCGAGTTGATCTGCCTGGAACTGGAGAAGGAAGTCCATCACCGACGCACCACCGTCGACGCGGAGATCGCGGACGCCCGTTCCACTGGCAGCAGCCATGGCGTCGACCACGTCGCGGGTCTGGTACGCCATCGCCTCGACGGTCGCCCGGGTGAGTTCGGCCCGGCCGGTACCGCGGGTGATCCCGACAATGGTGCCGCGGGCCCGCGGATCCCAGTACGGCGAACCGAGGCCGGCCATCGCCGGAACGAAGACCACGCCGCCGGTGTCGGCAACGGACGTCGCCAGGGGGCCGGTCTCCGACGCGTCATCGATGATTCCCAACCCGTCGCGCAACCACTGGATCGCAGCACCGGTGACGAAGATGGCGCCTTCGTAGGCGTAGCTCGTCTGCCATGCACCGTCGACGTCGAGGGTCCATGCCACGGTGGTGAGAAGACCCTCGACCGGATCGGGACAGACCTGGCCCACGTTCATGAGGACGAAGGACCCCGTGCCGTAGGTGTTCTTGGCCTGCCCGGGCTCGAAACAGGCTTGGCCGAAGAGCGCAGCCTGTTGATCGCCGGCGATACCCGAAATCGGCGTACCGGCGGGGACTGGCAGCCCATCGGTCGTGACGCCGTAGCGCTCCGACGACGGCCGAACTTCGGGAAGGATCGACATCGGCACACCGAGTAGGTCGCACATCTCGTCGCTCCATCGAAGCTCGCCGATGTCGTAGAGCAAGGTACGGCTCGCGTTGGTGGTGTCGGTGATGTGCACACCACCGGTCAGCTTCCACACAATCCACGAATCGACTGTGCCGAACGCCAGGTCGTCGTCGACCTCGACACCTCCCGTTGTGAGCATCCACTCGACCTTGGTTCCCGAGAAGTAGGGATCGAGGACGAGGCCGGTTGTGCGACGAACCATGTCGAGATGGCCAGCGTCGTGCAGTTCCTCGCAGCGCGCCGCAGTGCGACGGTCCTGCCAGACAATCGCCCGGTGCCGGGGCGTGCCGGATCGTCGATCCCACATCACGACGGTCTCTCGCTGGTCGGTGATCCCGATCGCAGCGATCGGTTCGTCGATCGTGGCTCTGACCTCGGCAAGGGTTGCAAGAACCGCCTGCCAGATCTCTTCGGCGTCGTGTTCGACCCACCCAGGCTGGGGGAAGTGCTGGGTGAATTCTCGGTAGGCGAATCCGAGTGGGGTCCCGGACTCGTCGATGGCGAAGGAGCGGACCCCGGTCGTCCCTGCATCGATTGCTATCACGATTCCCATAGCGGCCGACCATAGCCGTCCGTCTTCGAGCATCGCCGGTAGGGTCCTACGGGTGTCTGTTTCCCCCGACATCAAGAGGATTGGTGTACTGACCAGTGGGGGAGACTGCCCCGGTCTGAACGCCGTCATCCGCGGCGTCGTGCGCAAGGCGGAGTGGCAGCACGGCTGGCAAACCTTCGGCATTCACGATGGATTCAAGGGCCTGCTCGACGACTCGATGGAAGAACTGACAGTCGAGGGTTGCCGTGGCATCTTGCCGCGTGGCGGCACCATCATCGGCACCAGTCGCCATACCCCGTTCATGCACGAGGGTGGCATGGACATGGTGCATGAAACCATGGAACGCCGAAAGCTCGATGCTCTTGTGGTGATCGGAGGCGAAGGAAGCCTGTCGTGCGCCCACGAGATGCACCTGAGCGGCATTCGGTTGGTGGGTGTGCCCAAGACGATCGACAACGATGTCGGGCTGACCGAACGAACCTTCGGGTTCGACACTGCGGTCCAGATCGCCACCGATGCCATCGATCGTCTCCACACCACCGCCGAGTCACACAACCGAGTGATGGTCGTCGAGGTGATGGGCCGAGATGTCGGCCACATCGCGACATGGGCCGGCATGGCGGGTGGCGCCACGCTGACCCTGGTACCCGAGGAGCCCTTCGACATCGCCGAGGTGTGCGAAGCACTGAGCCGCCGCCATGCCCGAGGCAAGTTCGCCTCGATCGTTGTCGTTGCCGAGGGGGCCCGACCGGCCGAGGGCACGATCGAGGTGCCGGAGCCACCGGTCGATCAATACGGCCACCGGCGGTTGGGTGGAATCGGCAACGTCGTCGCCGCCGAGATCGAAGCACGCACCGGCTTCGAGACCCGCGTCACGGTGCTCGGTCACGTGCAGCGGGGCGGCACACCGACCTCGTTCGACCGGGCGCTGTCGAGTTGGTTCGGAGTCGAAGCTGCCGACGCGCTCGCCGAAGGCGACTTCGGATCGATGGTTGCGTTTCAGTGCGGTTCGATGGTTCGGGTCGCGCTCGCCGACGCCATCGCACAGATCAAGTACACGAGCCCAGAGCTTCGCGCTGCCGCTCGCTCCTTCTTCGCCTGAGCGTCAGGTCTCCTCGTCGGACTGTGCAGTGGTCGAGGGTGGGGTGGACGTCGTGGGAACTTCGAAGCTCGGGTCGTACTGGAAGTAGTCGTCGCGGTCGACAACACCCTCGGTGTCGCCCTCACTCGTCGGTAACGAGATCCGCTCACCATCGATCCGAATACGTACTGCGATCACGTCGGGGAACCCCGTAGCGGTGTACACCAGTTGTGCTGCAGCGTTGCGAAGCACTTCGGCCTCGGACGGGATCGGTGAGCCCTCCTCGTCGAGGGCGACCATGTTGATGATTGCGACGTCGTTTTCGTTGATTTGGGCATCGAGGAGCGTGAACTCCCGCAGCGCATTGCTGTACAGCTCCCGCTCCTCCTCGGTACGGACCTCATCGCGAAACAGCAGTCCGATGCGGTCGGCGAAGCCTGCCTGGGGCGAGACCTCACGATCGCGTTGCACCACGACGTTGCG
>JBMTIM010000066.1:0-11852 GCA_049437325.1 Acidimicrobiales bacterium | reverse complement strand
ACGACGGCGGTCGACCCGGCCTCGATCCGGGTCGACCGTTCCTGCATGCGCGCCTCTTGCGTTTCACACACCCCCGTTCAGGCGTTGTGCTCGAAGCGGAGGCGCCGCTGCCGGCTGACCTTGCGGAACTTCTCGCCGGATGTCGTTGACGAGTCAGGAGGGCCAGGGTGAGTCGCCCAGCGCCATGTTGGCAATGTCGGCGAGCGAGAACGAATCGAGGAACTCACGCATATGTGACCCAGCGGCGCCCCAAATGGTGAGCAAGACGCATTGCCCCTCGTGGTTGCATGCCTCGTCGGTGTGCGGTTCGGCGAAATCTCCGGCGGTGATGGGACCGTCGACCGCTCGAATGATCTCGGAGAGTCGGATCTCGCCGGGATTGCGGGCCAGGACGTACCCTCCGCCGACCCCGCGCTTGGACCGAACGAGACCCGCACCCTTCAGTGCGAGAAGGATCTGCTCGAGGTAGGGCTGCGGGAGCACGGTGCGTTCTGCGATCTCGCGCACCGAGGTGGGGGAGGACTCGGGATGCAGCGCGAGCGACAACAGAGCTCTCGCCGCATAGTCACCACGAGTCGAGACACGCATCGGGTGGACTCTAGAGCCTGGCCCCGGCGCGCGTTGGGCCGAGCGGCCTCGGTAGCATCGGCCAATGCTCGCCGACGATCCGGTGCTGCCCGACTGGGCCGATGGGTGCGTGACACATCTCGTCCCAGGGCTGATCGGTGTGGAACGGCTGCCGTCGGTGGCTCCTGCAGCGCTCGTCGATGCTTCAGCGGTGGTGCTCGTCGTGATCGATGGCTTGGGCTGGCATCAGCTTCAGCAGTTCTCGTCGCTCGCTCCAACACTCTCGGCCCTCGAAGGCGGCCCGATCACCACGGTCGCTCCGTCGACCACCAGCGCAGCGCTCACCTCGATCACGACCGGATCTGCTCCCGGGGAGCACGGGATCGTCGGGTACCGGGTCGACGTCGAGGGGGAGAACCTCAACTGTCTGTCGTGGCGAACGCCGTCCGGCGACGCCCGCGACCGGATTGTGCCCGAATCGTTCCAGGCGGTCGAACCATTCTTTGGCGAACGACCCGTCGTGGTCCAGAACTCGCCGTTTCAGCGGACAGGCTTCACTCGAGCCCACCTGCGCGGCACCCGGCAGCAGAATTGGCGGACGTTGCCGACACTTCCTGTCGAGGTTCGTCGAGCCGTCGCTGCCGGAGAGCCCTTTGTCTACGCCTACTACGACGGGATCGACAAGATCGCGCATGAGTTCGGCTTCGGCGAGCACTACCGAGCCGAGCTCACGACGGTCGATCGCATGATTGGCGATCTCGTGATGGCGCTTCCCCGCGGGGCGGCTGTGGTGGTGACCGCCGACCATGGGCTCGTCGACTGCACCGATGGTCACAGCGAACTGCATGATGACGTCTGGGCGCTGACGGATCGATCGTCCGGCGAAGCCAGATTCCGGTGGTTGCACGCAAAGCTCGGTCGAGCCCGAGATCTTCTCGAGATCACGAGGCATCATCACGCCGACCGCGCATGGGTCGTCTCGGTGGAGCAAGCGATCGACGAGCGATGGCTCGGTCCTGTCGTGTCCGACGCAGCGCGAACGCGGCTGGGCGATGTTGCAGTGGCAGCGCGTGATCACTGGTTCTTCGCCGATCGGGCCGATGCGACGCCACACTGGTTGATCGGTCGCCACGGCTCGCTCAGCGAAGCCGAGATGCATGTCCCGATGCTTTGTCACCTGTCCTGACCGCCGAACCCGAGAAGGAACCATTCCCGTGAGCTCCCCTGTTGATCCAGCCGACCCGCAGCCCCCGCGTCCCGATGTCGAACGGCCCGAGGTGGAGGTGGTCGATCCCGCCGAGGCCGAAACGCCGATCGACGAGACGATCGATCACCCGGCCAAGGTGATGCGAATCGGTGCGATGATGCGGCAGCTCTTGGACGAACTGCGCTCGGCGGATCTCGACGTCCCGAGCCGAGACCGTCTCCGCGAGATCTACGGTCGCTCGGTCGGTGAACTCAGCTCTGCACTCTCTCCCGACCTGGCCGACGAGCTCGGGCGACTGGCGCTGCCCTTCAGCGGAGACGAGACCCCGACCGCAGCAGAGCTCCAGATCGCAAAGGCCCAGCTCGTCGGTTGGCTGGAGGGGTTGGTCCAGGGAATGCAGGCAATGCTGTTCGCCCAACAGATGGCCGCCCAGCAGCAGCTCCAGACCATGCGGGCCGAGATCGGTTCGGGCGAGCCGACGGCGGGTGATCCCCGTCCCGGCACATACCTCTAGAGGTCGGCGATCGACTGCGCGATCCGACTCGATCCCGCACGGCTCAAGCGGTCGTCGATGGCACGACCGATCCCTGATTCTCCGGTCAGTTCGGCGATGATTCGGGTCGGCGCCGCAACGTCGGCATGACGGAGAACGTCGTAGAGATCGTGGGCGATGGCGTCCAGGTCTCTGCGCGATCCGAACGGAACGAACGACCATCCCGCAGGAAGCTCGGGTTCCTCTCCCTCGTAGCCGAGATAGCGAACGTTCCCCGGTGGGGCGTGTGCTGGATCGAATCCTGCGATCACGGTCGTGGTCGGGATGCCGGGGGAGTAGTGGCGTTCATCGTGTCCGGGAGAGGCAATTGCCGCGTCGCTCGTCGTGTCGATCGAACGGACGGCGACATGGGCAGCGATCGACTCGAGGGGGATGGCGCCATGCCTGAGGACGACGGCCATGCCACCGTCGAAGGAGACGACCGTCGACTCGACACCGGCGCTACAGGGACCGGAATCGACGATCAGATCGATCCGGTCGCCGAGTTCGGCAGCGACGTGACTCGCTCGCGTCGGGCTGATTCGGCCGAAACGGTTCGCACTCGGCGCAGCGATCGGAACACCTGCAGCGGAGATGATCGCCTGCGCCGTGGGGTGAGAGGGGCAGCGAACACCAACCAGCGGCAGACCACTCGACACCGCAGCGGGGACGGACGGGTGCCGGGGTAGTACCAGGGTGAGGGGGCCCGGCCAGTACGCATCGGCGAGGATGCGAGCTGGCGTCGGGAAGTCTCCGTCCACGACCTGAGGTGCCATCGCCAGAGCATCGATGTGCACGATCAGCGGATCGGTCGACGGGCGCCCCTTGGCGGTGAAGATCGACGCCACGGCGGTTGCGTCGAGCGCATGTGCCCCAAGGCCGTACACCGTCTCGGTCGGGATCGCCACCAGTCCGCCGGCCCGCAACACCGATGCGGCTCGCTCGATGACGGCCGGATCAGGGTTGTCGGTTGGGCAGGGCAGGAGCGGGGCAGGCATCGGAACAACAGGAGCTTACGGGCCACTGGTCAGGGGGCGTTGGGAAGGCTATGGTCGAAATCACAACCGTGTGATTCGTCCACACGGTGTCCACAGCCGTGTCCACAAGCAGCCAGGAGCAGTGCGTGGCGGACTCGTTCGCTCATCTTCACGTTCATACCGAGTATTCGATGCTCGACGGTGCGTCGCGCCTCGACGAGGCGATCGCAGCTGCGGTGGCCGATGGTCAGCCAGCGATGGCGATCACGGACCATGGCAACATGTACGGCGTTCTCGACTTCTACCGAGGCTGCAAAGACGCAGGAATCAACCCGGTCATCGGCACCGAGATGTATCTCGCCCACGAAAGTCGACACGAGCGGCCGAGCCGACGTGGGAAATCCGATGACTCCGGTGGCGATGTCGGTGGCGGCAAGAAGCTCTACTACCACGCCATCATGCTGGCGGAGAACAACACCGGCTATCAGAACCTGATTCATCTCTCGTCGAAGGCGTATCTCGACGGCTTCCACTACAAGCCGAGAGCGGACTGGGAGACCATGGCCGAACATGCCGAAGGCATCATCGCCACCTCCGGGTGCCTCGGCGGTCACGTCCTGCAGTCGCTCATGAACGGCAACCAGGATGCAGCGCTCGAGCACGCCGCTCGATTTCAAGACATCTACGGTCGCGACAACTTCTTCATCGAGTTGCAGGACCAAGGGATTCCGGAGCAGCGCACCACCAATCCGCAGCTCCTCGAGATCGCAAAGAAGATCAAAGCACCGATCCTCGCCACGAACGACTCCCACTACACCCACCAGCACGACGCCGAGGCTCACGACGCCCTGCTCTGCGTGCAGACCGGCTCACTGCTGTCAGACACCGATCGCTTCACGTTTCACGGTGATGGTCACTACATCAAGTCGGCGGGCGAGATGCGTCGGCTGTTCGCAGAGGTTCCCGAGTCGTGCGACAACACGCTCTGGATTGCCGAGCGCTGCGATGTCGAGATCGAATTCGGCAAACCCAAGCTTCCGGAGTTCCCACTTCCCGAGGGCTTCGCCACCGACACCGAGTATCTCCGTCACCTCACGTATCAGGGCGCCCATCGGCGTTGGGGTGCCGACCTTGGTGCCGAGATCACCGAACGGCTCGATTATGAGCTCGGTGTCATCGACAACATGGGGTTCTCGGCCTACTTCCTCATCACGTGGGACCTCATCAGATTCGCCCGGGACAACGGCATTCGGGTCGGACCGGGTCGTGGCTCTGCAGCGGGATGCGCAGTGGCCTACACGCTCTGGATCACCGATCTCGACCCGATCAAGTACGACCT
Source organism: Acidimicrobiales bacterium (assembly GCA_049437325.1). GTDB lineage: Bacteria > Actinomycetota > Acidimicrobiia > Acidimicrobiales > Aldehydirespiratoraceae > UBA11606. Next base: position 7,230 of record JBMTIM010000066.1, on the reverse strand, counting down.
GCTGTTCGAGCGTTTCTTGAATCCGTCCCGCGTCTCGATGCCCGACATCGACATGGACTTCGACACCCGCTATCGAGACACCATGATTCGCTACGCAGCGGACACGTACGGTCGAGACTGCGTCGCTCAAATCGTCACCTTCAGCCAGATCAAGGCGCGGGCGGCGGTGCGCGATGCCGCGCGAGTGCTCGGGTATCCCTATTCCCTCGGCGACAAGGTTGCCAAAGCGATGCCCCCGCTCGTCATGGGGCGTGACACGCCGCTCAAGTACTGCTTTGAGGAGCACCCGAAGTACATCGACGGTTTCAGATCGGCGAGTGAGCTGCGGGACATGGTTGCTGCAGATGCTGATGTCGCCCGAGTCGTCGACGTGGCCAAGGGGCTCGAAGGACTGCGCCGCCAGGACGGTATCCATGCGGCTGCGGTGGTGATCACCAACGAGCCGCTGACCGAGTATCTCCCGATCCAGCGCAAACCCGAGGCCGGCAAGCCGATCGAGGAAGCACCTGTCGTCACCCAGTACGAGATGCACGGCGTGGAGGACCTCGGTCTGCTCAAGATGGACTTCCTGGGGCTTCGAAACCTCGACGTCATCTCTGATTGCCTCGCACTCATCAAGGACATCAAGGGTGTCGACCTCGACATCGACGCAATCGAACTGGACGACGAAGCAACATTCGAATTGCTCAAGCGGGGTGACACCATCGGTGTCTTCCAGCTCGAATCAGCACCGATGCGGGCGTTGATTCGTTCCTTGGCGCCTACCAGCTTCGACGATGTCGCAGCGCTCGTTGCGCTCTATCGGCCCGGGCCGATGGCCGCGAACATGCACAACGATTACGCCGACCGCAAGAACGGACGGAAACCGGTCGAGTTCATCCACCCGGACGCCGAGGAACTCCTCGGGGACACCTACGGGTTGATGATCTACCAGGAGAGCGTCATGCGAATGGCGCAGAAGTTCGCCGGCTATTCACTCGCCGAAGCGGACTCGCTGCGCAAGGCGATGGGCAAGAAGATCCGTGAGGCGATGGAAAAGGAGCGGCAGAAGTTCACCGATGGTGTGGTCGCGAACGGCTACGAGCATGCGCTGGCCGTAACGATGTTCGACATCATCGCCCAGTTCGCCGACTACGCCTTCAACAAGTCCCACTCCTACGGCTATGGCTACGTGGCGTACCAGATCGCCTACCTGAAGGCGAACCACCCGATCGAATACCTCTCGGCACTGCTCACGTCGGTGAAGAGCAAGCTCGAATCTGCTGCGGTCTACCTGAATGAATGTCGTCTGATGGGCATCACCGTGGAGGTACCCGACATCAACCGGTCCGAGTCGGACTTCACGCCGGTGCCGAATGCTGCGTGGGACGGGAGCCCCTATGCGTCGGGAAGCAATCCGAAGGGGGAGGTCTCACCGGGCAACATCGTGTTTGGATTGTCGGCGATCCGAAACGTCGGGGAGGGAGTCGTCGAGAAGATCATCGCAGCGCGTGAAGCAGATGGTCCGTTCGAGTCGTTCGTCGATTTCGTCGAGCGGGTCGAGATCGATGCGCTCAACAAGCGGACAATCGAGTCGCTCATCAAAGGAGGGGCCTTCGATTCGCTCGGTCACCCTCGCAAGGGTCTGCTCCAGGTGTACGAGCAGATCATCGACCTCACCGTCCAGCGCCGCAAGGAGCACGACATGGGCGTGATGTCGCTGTTCGGCGATCTGGACGGGAGACCAGCGTTCGACGAGCGTCCGGCGGTGCCGGACATCGAATTCGACAAGATGCCTCGGCTGGCAAACGAGAAAGAGATGCTCGGCCTGTACATCTCCGATCATCCGCTGCTTGGTTTCGAGGCCCAAGTCCGCCGCAAGGCCGACACCGGGATCGCCGGTGTGGCCGAACTGCCCGACGGCGCGATCGTCAAGGTCGGAGGTGTCATCACCAACCTGCAACGAAAGTGGACTCGGAAGGGGGACCTGATGGCAGTGCTCGAGCTCGAAGACCTCGAGGGCACGATCGAAGTCATGGTGTTCCCGCGAACGATGCAGGAGCACGGTCCGAAACTGCGAGACGACGCGATCGTGATGATCCGAGGCCGAGTCGAGAACAGCGACGATCTCCCCAAGCTCTTCGCCCAAGACATCGAGATCGTCGAAGATCTGTCCGACAATCAGCCGGTCCGATTGCGGCTCTCGCCTGAGAACCAGCGACCAGAGCGAATCGACGAACTGAAATCGATCCTTTCGGCGCACCCTGGCGACGCCCCGGTCGAGGTTCATCTCAGCGATCGCCAGATCTTGCGGCTGCCCGACGAGTTCGCCGTCGACAGTGCCAACGGGGTGGTCGCCGAGCTTCGGGTCGTCTTCGGCCCCGACGCGATCTTGGTCTGAAGGTCGGGGACCCCGACCTGACGAGCATGGATGGCTGGTGACAGCCAGTTCTGCGATCGGCTCAGATGCGGGGCAGATCCTTGCTTCCCAGGTTGCGAAATTTGTCCACAGGGCTGAAACTGAATGATCGGATTTGCGAGCGAGTGGGGACGAAACGCATGGCTATCGAGGTCGAGACCAAGGACTGCACGGCGCTGAGCGACGCGGAGCTGGCCGAGATGGCCGACCTGTGCACCGACTCCCCGAATGCCTTCGAGGTTGGTCAACTTTCCAAGCAGGCCGAGGCGTGGGTCCTGTGCACGGTCGCCACCGAGGGCGGCAAGGTTCGGGGTTTTTCGTTCTGCACGCTCGAACGCATCGGTGGTACTCCGTCGGTCCTCGTCGGGGCAGGGCACATCTGTCGTAACACCAAGCGCGACACCGTGCTGCGAGCGGTCATGACCGACCAGATGCGGCGAGCGGTCCTCGCCTTTCCCGACGAAGACGTCCTCATCGGTGTGCAGATGAACGATCCGGGCGCCTTCGAGGCGTTCAAGAGTCTCGACGACATCGTTCCCCGCCCTGATCACAAAGCATCGGGGGAGGAGCGGGCCTGGGGCCGCCGATTGGCCAAGCGGTTCGGTATCGGTGCCTCGGTCTACGAAGATCGTGCCTTCACCGCCCGGGGCGATGGAAGCCAGGCCCCTGTGCTCGACCACGAATCCTCGAAGCCCGAGAAGACCGATCCTGCTGTTGCCGACCAGTTCGCTCACCTCGATGTCGACAACGGCGACACACTCATCGCCTTCGGCTGGGCGATGGCCGAAGATCTCGAGAAACTCCTCTGATCCGCCGAGCGCAGCGAGCGTGAATCCGGAGTTCGAGCGCGTCGTTCGACGGCGTCGCATGACCCGGTCCTTCACCGACGAACCGGTCGCAGCCGAGGTCGTCGATTTGGTGCTCGATCTCGCTCGGCGGGGGCCGTCGGCGGGGAAGACTGCGTCACTCGACTTTCTGGTTCTCGAGGGGACGCAGACAGCCCGCTACTGGGACACGACGCTCCCGCCGGCGAAGCGCCCGGCGTTCCCGTGGCCCGGTCTCCTCGATGCCCCCGTCCTGATCATTCCGTGGGTCGAACCTGCGGCGTATGTCCGGCGCTACAGCGAGGCGGACAAGGTGTCGACCGGTCTGGGTGCCGGCGAAGACGCATGGGACGTCCCGTACTGGTGGGTGGACGGGGGAGCAGCGACCATGACCCTCTTGTTGGCCGTGGAGGCTGTCGGCCTCGGCGCCCTTCTGTTCGGGCTGTTCGGGCACGAGGACGCCGTTCGACGTGCATTCGGTGTACCCGATGCCATGCGTGCGATCGGAGGGATTGCGATCGGGCACGCCGCACCAGACCGGCCGTCGGTGTCTGCAAGACGAAAGCGGAGCACGTTCGAGCGGGTCGTCCATCGCGGTGTCTGGTGAGGGCGAGGTCGTCTGGCAGCTTCGGTGGTCGGGAGCGCCGGTGTAGCAGGCGTGCTCAGCGCCACCCTGCAACAACGGTGTTTCGACCCGCTGCCTTTGCCTCGTACAGCGCAGTATCGGCATAGGCCAGTGCCTCGGAGATGTCGCCGTCGTTGCGATCGAGGAGACTCAAGCCAATACTGGCAGTCACCGTGATCGGTTCCCCTTCGAACTCTGCTGAGCGCGCTTCGAACCCGGAGCGCACTCGCTCGGCGATCGAGAGCGCTCCTTCGGGAGTCGTGTCGGGGAGGAGTACGAGAAATTCTTCGCCACCGGACCGGGCGACGGTGTCACTGGCCCGGACGCTGTCGGTGATCACACCAGCTGCGTGGACCAGCACCGCATCGCCCGCAGCGTGGCCGAAGGTGTCGTTGACGGCTTTGAAGTGATCGAGATCGATCGCCAACACTGCAGAGCAGCGATCATCGTGGAGCGAGAGACGCTCGGCTTCGGCGTCGAGCCGAGCCATGAAGCTTCGCCGGTTGAGAAGCTTCGTGAGGAAGTCCGTTTCCGCCTCCTTTTGGATCTTGCGATTCAGCTCGACACCTTCGGTGACGTCTTCCAGGGTGGCAACCACTCGGTCGATCGATCCGTCTCGAAGAATCGGAGTTGCGCTCACCCGGAGCCAGACCCGCTCTTTCTTCCCGAGACCAACGGATGCACCCATGACCTCAGTGGCCGGGCGTTTACCCGTGCGAAGCGCGATCAGATCTGGATGCTCGTCGGCTGGGATGGCCGAGCCGTCCATTGCGATCGCATCGAACAGTGGTTGCATCGCCGGCTGAGACAGCACTTCAGTCAATGACCTCGTAAGAAGTCGGAGGGCGGAAGGATTGGCGTCGACCACCTTGCCGAGTTCATCCCGCAACACCATGCCCTGCGGGGCTTCCTCGAAGACGGCGCGAAAGCGGAGTTCACTCGACGCCAGTGCTTCTTCGGTCTGTTTCCGTTTGGTGATGTCAAGCATGATCCCCGTCCAGGTGATCGCGCCATCATCGACCTGTCGAGGCACTGCCTTCAGCCCGACCCAGCGCAACTCGCCAACCCGGGTCGTGATCCGGTATTCGTAGTCGAGCATTGCCTGCTTCTCGAACGCCACGATGTTGGCCTGGGAGTAGCCCGGCAGGTCGTCTTCGTGCATGCAGCGGTTCAGAACCATCGGATCGTCAAGCACCTCTTTGGCGCTGAAGCCGTACAACGCTTCGATTCCGTTGCTCAGATAGGAAAACGACCAGTCGCCGTATGCCGACGATTCGATGCGATAAAGCGCCCCGGGAACTGCATCGGCAAGATCTGCGATCAGTTGGGTATCTTCGCTCATTGCTCGCAGGTTGCCTTTGTTGTCGCCTCAAGCAAGGCTACACATGAAGGCCCGTTCTGGCAGGGCTGCCCGTCGGCCGGTGCCGTCAAGTCTCGCAGCAGACCCACGGTCGGGGAGTGGCTGGCTTGTCGTTTCACCCCTTGTGGTCTCGCCGGATCTGTTCCAGGGCAGTGCGAAGACGTTTGGAGCTGACCGGCTGCGCTGCGCCGATCGGCTGCGCAAACACACTCACCCGAAGTTCTTGGAGAGCCCAGCCGATCTCTTCGAGTTCTGTGGTGTGACCGCGTTCATCGACCAGAGCAGCATGCTCTGCCTCGATGGTGCGAACCGCAGACATCCGGTCGCGGTCCTTGGCGAAGGTGTCGGGCAGCCGCTCGACGCGGTAGAGCAGCGCGCGGAGGTAACGCTCGACGTCGGCGAGTCGCTCGAACCCGATTGCGGTGATGAAACCGTCGTAGACGAGTTGTTCATGTTGACGGGTGATGTCGATCACGGCAGCAGCAAAGACATCGTTGTCGAGGGCCGCCACGCCGCGGGTCAGCTCGACGGACCTCCGGAGAAGCTCGGTGGTCGATCGGACGACCGTCCGCACGTGGCCAGGAAGAACGTCATGCATCAGTGCGACGAGCTCGGCGTGACGGGTACCGTCCCATGCCGGGCCTCCAGCATCGACCATGAGCTGGTCGAGGGCAGCGACAACGCAGTCCCCGAACCACGCCTGCGGCCCGTCGTACGGACTCTGCACGATGACGTGCTTCACCTCATCGGTGAGCAGCGGGCGCAGCACCCGACCCAGCGGGGGACGAGCCAGCGAGAGCAGGCGACGGTTCCCAAACCACATGTGGTCGGCTTGCTCCTCCGGTGTTGCGAAGAGACGAAGCCCGACGGTGTCGCCCTCATCGACGAGGGCTGGATAGCTCGTGATGACCTGGCCCAAACGCTCGCTCGTGATCGTGCGGGGAAGCCGGCCGAACACCCAGGTGGTTGCTCCAGTGCGCTCGAACTCGTGAGAACTGGCGTCGAGCAACGCCCGTGCCTCGGCCACGAAATGGTCCTTGAGAATCGAGAGATTGTCATCCTCGGCCAGGATCTCACCACCGTCCACGACCCGAAAGTGGGGACGAAGGTGGGCGGCCAACGACGAGGCGTCGAAGTCATGAGGGCTGACACGGATACCGCGGTCGCGCACGGCCGCCGCCAACTGAGCAGGCAGCGGTGGGCCGGTGGGTTCGAGCTCGCTGAGGATCGCCGCTGCTGTCTCTGGGATGGGAAGAAGTGGCCGCCGGGTCTCCTTCGGAAGCGTGCGAAGCAACTCGACCACAAGTTCGCTGCGAAGTGACGGGATCAACCACTCGAAGGGTGCCGGATCGATGTCGGAGACGACCTCGAGCGGTAGCTCGATCGTGATCCCGTCGTCAGGGGCTGTGGGATCGAATCGGTAGTCGACACGGAGTGAGCGGGTGCCCCACGGCCACTGGTCTGGACAGGCATCGAGGCCGTCGAGGTCGACGCCGTGGAGCAACTCGTCGGCGGCGAGATCGAGCGCTTCGGGTTGGTCTTGTCGATGCGTCGTCCACCAGCTCTCGAAGTGGCGGACCGACACCACATGGGGTGGAATCCGGTGCTCGAATGCAGCCTCGAGCACATGCTCGTCGATGGTGATATCGCGGCGCAGTCGCGCACCGAGCTGGGAGATCTCGGCAAGCACTCGTTTGTTGCGATCGACGAACTCGTGGCGACGCTCCCACTCTCCGAGGACGAGGGCGTGACGAATGAAGAGCAGCCGGGCCAGTTCAGGGTCGATTCGGTGCAGGTTGATCTGCCGGTCCGGAATCACCGGAAGGCCGTAGAGCGATGCTCGTTCTGTGCACATTGCTGCGCCACGCTCGGCGTTCCACCACGGGTCGGAATGCTCCCAACGCAGAAGGTGTGACGCGCTGTGCTCGAGCCACTGCGGGTTGATGGCAGCGACCATCCGCGCCCGAAGGTGGTTTCCCCGAAGATCAGTTGCTTGAAAAAGGCTCCTATTCTGCGATGGAAA
>JBMTIM010000065.1:0-12252 GCA_049437325.1 Acidimicrobiales bacterium | reverse complement strand
GGCGAAGCCTGCCTGGGGCGAGACCTCACGATCGCGTTGCACCACGACGTTGCGTTCGCCGACGACCTCCAGCAAGAAGATGGTGACCGTCACCGTGAGCGGGCCGGGCGTTTCGGCCTCCTCCACCTGCACCTCGAGATCGCTGCGCAACACATCGGGGAGGTCCTCGGGGTTCACGATTGCTGCCTGGTCGTCAGTCGGAAGCGAGCAACTCGTGACAACGGTGAGGATGCTTGCACCGAGCAGCAAGAGGATCCGCTTCATCCGAACTCCCCCTCGAACTCGGAGGCTTCAGCAATGGGCAGGCGAACGACGAAGCGGGCGCCCGATGCTCCGTCCTCGCGATCTTCGACCCAGGTCGTTCCGCCGTGCAGTCCCACATGTTCGGCGACGAGGGCCAATCCGAGCCCTGATCCTGTCCCTTGACCCCGTCGCCCACCGGCACTCCCGCGAGAGAACCGGTCAAAGATCACCGCCCGTTCGGCTTCCGGTACCCCAACGCCTTCGTCTTCGACTGCGAGCAGTGCACTGCCGTCACGCTCGCGAAGGGTGACCGTGATCGCCCCTCCTCCGTACTTCGCAGCATTGTCGACGAGATTGGTGATGACCTGGGCGAGACGACGCTTGTCGCCGACGATCACGAGGTGCTCGAGATCACCGAAGTCGACGCTCACGTCGTCGTGGGGAACGTGACGGATCGATTGATGAGCGAATTCGATCAGGTCGATGGGTTCGGCCTGTAGCGATGCGGTACCGACGTCGTAGCGGCTGATTTCGAGGAGATCTTCGACCAGCAGCGTGAAGCGCTGGATGTCGTCGGTCAACAGGTCGAGTGCCATCTGACTGCGTTCCGACAGCTGGTCGCGGCTGTTCTGCAACACCTCGACCGATGCGCTCAGTGTCATCAACGGCGAACGCAGTTCGTGACTGACCTCCGACGCAAAGCGGGCGTCTCGCTCGACCCGGTCCTCGAGCGAACGAGCCATGCCGTTGAACGATGCGGTGAGTGATGCGAGATCGGCATCGGCAGGAGGATCGAGCCTGGTATCGAGTTCGCCCGCCGCAAGCGATTCTGCCGCCATACGGACATCGGCGAGTGGGGTGAGGGCACGTCGTGATGCCCACGAGCCGAGCGCAGCGGAAAGCAGCGTCGTGGCTGCGGCAACACCGAGCACGATGATGCCGAGTGCGTCGAGTGCATCCTCGACATCGTCGGTGAGGGCGGCCTCGTAGTAGTCGGCGTCGACATCGGGGATCGGGATGCCGGTCAGGATCATGTGGATCCCGTTGACCCGGGTTCGCATTCGTGCAGCATTCCCTGCGTCGACCTGCGTCCGAAGCGAGGAAGGGATGAGCTCTTGGTTGAACACCTGCGGGCTGCCCGAGGTGGACTCGTCACCGAGGCGCACCAGCGGAACCGAACGCTCGGTCACGGTGAGGAGGTCGAAGATCGTCTGCACATCCTCGATCTCTGTTTCACCCGACAGGGCGCCTTCGACTCGTGCTGCGTTGCGAACGGCGACCGGAAAGGCCCGGTCCTCGCGGTCTTCCAAGAGGTTTTGGCGGGCCAGCGTCAGTGTCGCGATGGCGATCATCAGCGACAACAACAGACCTCCGAGGGCGTAGAGACCCATGATGCGGGCCCGAAGTCCGAGCCGACCCCAGACGTTCCACATGATCTTCCGGGTCAGGACTTCAGCTTGTAGCCGAGACCGCGAATGGTCACGACATAGCTCGGATTCGCCGGGTCTGGCTCGATCTTGGTTCGAAGGCGACGGACGTGGACGTCGACAAGTCTGCCGTCACCGAAGTAGCCGTAGCCCCACACCCGTTCGAGCAGCACCTCGCGGCTCAATACCCGCCCCGGGTTGGAGGCGAGTTCGACCAGGAGCCTGAATTCGGTTTTGGTGAGATGGACCTCTTCGTCGGCAAGCCGCACGACCCCCTGGTCGGGGATGATCTCGAGGTCGCCGAAGACCATCTGGGGTGAGCCCGGATCGAGTGAACGAGCACGGCGCAGCAGTGCACGGATCCGGGCGCTGAGCTCTTTGGGTGCGAACGGTTTGGTCAGGTAGTCGTCGGCGCCGGCCTCGAGCCCCGCAACGACGTCGTGCGTATCGGCACGGGCGGTCACCATCACGATCGGCACGTCGCTGGCGCGACGAATGGAGCGGCACACATCGAAACCGTCGATGCCGGGCAGCATGATGTCGATCAAGACGACGTCGGTCGGCTCTCGAGTGAAGGCATTGAGCGCATCCTCGCCACTCGCAGCCTCGACAACCGTCCAACCCTCGTCTTCGAGGGCAAGACGAACCGACTGACGGATGCGTTCGTCGTCTTCAACGGTGAGAATGCGCGTACCCATCGGTGGAATGCTTGCAGATTCTCACCGCAGACGGGGGCGCGACGGCAAAAAACGCATGATCATTCGGTGAGGCCGAGCGCATCGAGAAGAGCATCGAAGATGGCTGGTGACCCGCAGACGAACGGAAGGTCGGGACGGCGATCGCAGCTGAGGCCCCCCGCTTCGTGCACGAGCAAGCGGCCAGCGGCGATGTCCCAGTCCTGAACCCCGATCTCGAAATAGGCATCGAGGCGGCCCGCTGCGACGCTGCAGCAATCGATCGCAGCACCGCCGAAGCGGCGGATGTCGGCAATGTGGGGTAGCAGCTTGGCGATGACCTCGGCCTGTTGGGCGCGCACCGACGGTTGGTAGTTGAAGCCGGTGGCAAGGACGGCCCGATCGAGCCCGAGCGGAGAACTCACTCGGAGGCGTTCATCGTTGCAGAACGCTCCTCCGCCGAGCACGGCGGTGAACCGTTCAGTTCGGATCGGGTCGTGGACAAGACCAACAGCATCGACGCCGTCGACCCGTGCTGCGATCGAGACGGAAAAGCCGGGAAGGTCGCGGATGAAGTTCGTGGTTCCGTCGATCGGGTCGATCACCCACACCACGCCGGTCGTGCCCGCTTCGACCGTGCCTTCCTCACCGATGAACCCGTCGTGGGGTCGCGTCAGTCGAATGGTGTCGGTGATGGTCGTCTCGGCCCACCGATCCATGGCGGTGACCATGTCGGTGACCGATGACTTCGTGTCGATCCCGAGATCGTCGCGGGCGCCGTCAGCAGTGAGCGTCGGGACGACGGCATCGGCCGCAGCAATCGCGACAGCGCGCAGTTCGTGGAGATCGACGGTCATCAGGTGTCTTCGGGTTCGTGTGCAGCTCGCTGGGCTTCGGTGGCCTCCCACTCGCTCATGGCCCGAAGGGTCAGAACTGCGACGATGGCCACGCCCCCTGCTGCGAGTGCGGCAGCTCCGATGCCGGTCAGGCCGGCGTAGGTCGTGCAGCCGGCGTCGCATTGCAGGTCCATGACGGCGTAGCCGATCAATCCGCCGCACAGGCCGGCAACGACAATGGCCACCACGGCCAGGATCCGTGCGTAGAGGGGAGGAGCGGCCGACGGAGGGGGCGAGGACATCGCTGTGGAGTCTACCGACGCAGTGATGGCTCGAACCGGCGAGTCATGACCGTAAAGTTCAGACGCTGTGCGCACGCTGGTCGTTCTTCCCACATTCAACGAGGCCGCCAACATCGAAGAGGTGTTGCGCCAGGTGCGCGCGTCAGTACCTGCGGCCGACATGCTGGTCGTGGATGATTCGAGTCCGGACGGCACAGCCGACCTGGCCGAGGGCATCGGACGCGAACTCGGGTCGGTCGAGGTGATGCGACGACCCGCGAAGTCCGGTCTCGGGTCCGCCTATCGAGACGGCTTTCGTCTTGGTCTCGCCCGGGGCTATGACGTGATGGTCGAGATGGACTCCGACCTCTCACACGACCCCGGGAGCCTGCCGGCCCTTCTTGCTGCAGTGGAGCAGGGTGCCTCGCTGGCGCTTGTCAGTCGGTATGTCCCCGGCGGTTCGATTCCCGAGTGGTCTTGGTACCGCCGTGCCCTTTCACGTTGGGGGAACCGGTACGCAGCTCGTGTCCTTGGTCTTGGGATCACCGATGCAACGAGTGGCTTTCGCGCCTACGCCGCCGACGTGCTGGCAGCGATCGCCATCGACGACGTCCGTGCGGACGGATACGGCTTTCAGATCGAGATGGCATACCGAGTTTTGCGCTGCGGGGGTACCATCATCGAGGTTCCGATCTCGTTCACCGATCGAGTTCGTGGCGAGTCGAAAATGTCCAGCCGCATCATTGCGGAGGCCTTGGTGCTGGTGACAGCGTGGGGCCTTCGAGATCAACTCCGGACACTTCGAAAATTTCCGAAATTTCGTTAAAGAAACGCTTCAGGGAGTCCGATACCAATCCCATGCAGAACGAATCGGCAACGCTTGTACCGCCCCGGCGCCTCGGATCGCTCCTGCGTGAGGCCCGTCTTGACAAGGGTCTCGAGCTCGAGGACATCGCTGCGCGTCACCCTGAGTTCACCGTGGTCGACATCGATGATCTCGAGCTCGGTCGTCGCACGCTCAGCGACGCACAGCTCAAGGAAGTCATGGCGGCGTACGGCCTCGACCAGGCCAGCCTGGTGCCGACCCGCTCCAAGCTCGTGATCGATCTCGACGAGGGTCGGATGGCCGTCGAGGAGTCCGAGGTTTCGACCGATGGGCTCTCCGGACCCGACGAGATCCTCGCTCGGTACCTTGCCTTCGTCTATCACCTGCGCAACATGCCGGTCGGCTCGCCGATCCCACTTCGCGATGTTGACCTCGAGGTGCTGTCGACCGCCCTCGAGATCGAGACGATCGACATCGAGGAGCGCCTGAAGCGGTTGATGAGCGACGAGGAAGCGATCACGAAGTCGCAGCAGCGCTTCCGTGGCCGGATGCTCCTGCCGCTGGCGGGTGTTGTGCTCGCTGCCTGTTCTGCCGGCGTGCTCGTCTTCGTGGCCAGCTCCAATGACGCGGCCCAGCCGAGCGCCACAGGGACGCAGACCGATGTGTCGACGCCCGCAGTCGCCGCACCCGCTGTCGTGACCGACATCGGCACCGGCGGGGCGATCGCCATCGCTGCAAGCGTCGAGACGCAACTCGGCAGCGCCGTGGTCGAGGTGAACACCGGTAGCTGATCCCAGGCCACAGCCTGCGGCGGTCCGGATGGGCTGCCATGCTGGCGGTATGCGCCGCTGGAAGGTTGCCGGGGGGTTGTTGACCGAAAACGACGGGCTCCTGCTCGTTGCGAACCGCCGCCGCAATGGCAGCGTCGACTGGTCGACTCCAGGTGGTGTGATCGACGACGGCGAGTCCGCTCTGGATGCGCTCAGCCGCGAGGTGGCCGAAGAGACGAATCTGGTCGTCTCCGGCTGGGACGAACTGTGCTGGACCGTCGAGGTCGACTTCGTCGATTTGGACATGCACCTGCACGTCGAAGTCCACCGGGCTGCCGGTTGGACAGGAGAACTTGCTTTCGACGACCCCGACGGCATCGTCCACGATGGTGGGTTCCACGACAATCATGGCGTGGCCGCGCGCTTGGCCGGTGCGGCTCGCTGGGTGGCTGAGCCATTGCAGGCCTGGCTCGCCAGCGACTTCGACGGGCGCCCCCACTTCCGCTATCGAGCGATCGGCCTCGCCGGGGATCTTCGCGCCGAGCGTCTCGGGCCGTGACGCAGGCTGCACTCGTCGGGCGCCCACCCGACGGATCTCTCGGGTTCATCCATGTGGACATGGATGCGTTTTTTGCGTCATGCGAATTGCTGCGCCGCCCCGAGTTGCGGCTGAAACCGGTTGTCGTCGGTGGCACGGGTGATCGGGGGGTCGTCGCCGCAGCCAGTTACGTTGCTCGAACGTATGGCATCCACTCGGCCATGCCTTCCTCACAAGCTCGTCGCTTGTGTCCGCACGCAGTGTTCTTGCCCGGAGATCATCAGTACTACAGCGAGATCTCCCGTCGAGTGATGGAACTGTTCGGCGACATCACGCCGTTGGTCGAACCTCTGTCTCTCGACGAGGCGTTCCTCGATGTGCGGGGTGCCCTTCACGGGACGCATCACGCCCCCGACATCGGCGGCATGATCCGCCGCCGTGTGTTCGAAGCCGAAGGTCTCACGTGTTCGGTAGGGGTCGCCACCAACAAGTTCCTTGCGAAGTTGGCGACCGAGCGAGCCAAGCCTCAGGCCACCCTCGAAGGGCCGAAGTTCGGTTCTGGCGTCCATGTCGTCGAGCCGGGCGGGGAGCTCGAATTCCTCCACCCGATGGCGGTTCGTGACCTGTGGGGAGTCGGACCGGCAACCGAAGCGAAGCTCTCGCGAATGGGGATCGAAACGGTCGGAGACCTGGCCATCCAACCTCGTCAACGGCTCGAGGCGAGTCTCGGTCTCGCATCAGGTCGCCATCTCCATCAACTGGCGAACGCAATCGATGTCCGACCCGTCATCGTCGATCAGCGAGCAAAGTCGATCGGTCACGAGGAGACCTTTCCTCGTGACCTCGTCGATGGCCCGGTTCTGCGCAGAGAACTCGTGCGTTTGGCCGATGCGGTGGCCACTCGGTTGCGTTCGGCAGGTGTCGCCGGCCGAACAGTCACGATCAAGGTTCGTTTCAGCGATTTCACGACGATCACCCGCGCCCAGACGTCGGCCGAGCCGATCGATGGTGCGACGGCAATTCTCCGCACGGCTGAGGCCCTGCTCGACAAGGTCGACACCGGTTCTGGTGTGCGGTTGTTGGGGGTGAGTGTGAGCCAACTCGCCGAGCCGGTTGCGTACCAGTTGACGCTCGATGATGCGGCCGGACCGGGCTGGAACGAGGCTGACGATGTGGTCGAGGAAATCCGGGGCAGATTCGGCGGCGATGCGATCGGTCCGGCGAGTCTTGCGAAGCCCGGGGGCGGTCTCGACCGAATGGAACGTGGTCAGCAGCAGTGGGGTCCCGACGACCTCTGACTGGCGGTCTTCTTGGTTGGATCGGTGCACGGCCCGCGTTGTTGAAGCGGGGGCCGTGTGAGAGAATGACACATCGAGCAAGGAGGGCCGGCGTGCCGCTCAGTGAGGACGAACAGCGGATCCTCAGCGAAATCGAGGACCATCTCTACGAGTCCGACCCCGCACTTGCGCGTGAGGTCGCACAGACCACCATCTATACCCATGCGTTCCGAGGTCTCAAGTGGGCTGCGCTCGTCTTCGTTGCCGGCACGGCTGCGATGATCGCGCTGCTGTCGCTCAGTTTCCTTGCCTCATTCGTCAGCGTGCTGGTGATGCTCGGTGCCCTCCTCTGGTTCGTCGAGAATGCGCGCAAGCTCGGTCGCGCTGGTCTCGAGCAGATGACGTCTGCGGCGCGGTCTGCCGGGTTGAAGGACGCCGTGGGTGGAACCGGAGCAAAGCTTCGCGACCGGTTCAACCGCCAAGAAAGCGACGATCTCTAGCGTCGATTCGGTGGTTGCCTGATCGGGCGATCGTTGTCAGTGCTGACGGATGGTCCGGGGATCGAGTGCGTCCCCAACTCTCCGCTTCCACTGCACCTGGTCGCGGCAGACAGTGCCGATTGCCGATGCGGCTGCTTCGGCTCGTTGGGCGTGGGACCCAGGATCGGCGGGGGTGGCGTAGCGAAGGATCGTGACCGACTCGGCAAGCTCATCGATCGGGCCGACCGGCCGAGGTGCGCTGAGCGTGCGCTCTGCGAACTCGTAGGCGGTTTCTGAGGGCTCGGGCTCGATCCCGACGAGTCGGAGCGCAGCGGTCGCCTCGTCCCATGCGAATTCGCTGCGACCGAGCGGATCGTGGGCGATACGGCTGAAGCGGCGCCGGCGAATGACAGCGCGAAGGATCGGTACGACACCGAAGATGCCCAACGCACCGAGGAGGGCAAGTGCGAAGCGAATGAAGCGCCCCGACCGGTTCGGCCCCGGCTCGTCCGTCACCGCCTCGGGGTCGAAGTCGGCCGGATCCAGTCCATCGAGAAAGTCATCGGGAAGCTGCTGGTCGGGGATGAACGAGTTGTCGTCGGGGGCGATCGGAACCGTGCTCGGTGGTGGGGCTGCCCCTCCACGGTTCACTTCGTCGTTTTCGAAGAGCTGGGCGGGTGATTGCCCGGTGATATCGCTGTCGCCGGCGGGAGCTCGTCCCGGTGTGGGATCAAAGACGACCCAGCCTGCACCGGCGAAGTAGACCTCGGGCCAGGCATGCGCATGCTCGCCGCGTACGACATATTCCTGACGGGCATCGTTCCACTCGCCCCAGGTGAAGCCGACAGCGACGCGGGCCGGGAGACCAACAGAGCGGGCCATCGACGCAAAAGTCGATGCGAACTGTTCGCAGTAGCCCGCCTCGACGACGAAGAGAAAGTCCTCGATGCTGTTGACGTCGTGACGCTGGGCCACATTCAGGTCGTACTCGAAATTGGCCGGATCGAGGAAGTGATCTTGGAGAAGGCGGGCACGCTCGTAGTCCGATGTGGCACCGGCGGTGATCTCCTCGGCATACGAAGCGATCGTGTCGGGCCAACAGCGATCGGCCGAGGTCTGCCCAGAACTGCACGTAGGGGGAAGTGCGGTGTACTCGGCAATGAACTGTTCATCGAGACCGGCAGTGGCGTCGACGGGGAGCAAGGCAGGGGAGTAGTCCGGCACCCGTGACTCGAGGATGTAGGTGAAGCCTCGAGCGGCATCTTCTTCGGATTCCCTGGTCACGACGAGCGCGCCGGTTTCGATCTCGTATTCGAGTCCGATCCCCTCGGAGTCGACCAGGGCGGCGACCTCGTAGGCCGCTGGGAGGTAGATGCCGCCGAGTGAACCGGTGGTGATTTCCTGTCGGATCGTCCGGCGGGGAATCGTCTCGTCGATGCTGGAGCCGACCGGGCCGCGAACGTCGTCGAAGTTGCTCGATCGGCTCCACGAGCGTCCGTCGAATGACGTCAGCGCCATCTGTCGCCAGTAGCTGCGGTCGGAGGGATCCGACACTTTGACCGAGAACATCTCGAACTGGCTCTGTTCGATCAGATTGGCATTGATCTCGACGAGGGGACTGAGCACGCGACGCGGCTCAGGCCCGTTGTCCCAGTCGCTCGGATCGAGGAGTTGGTCGCCGGCGTCGGGTACTTCGGGCCCTGCGACAACACCGATGGTGATGGCGAGCGTCGCAGCGATCACGCCACTGCGCAGGGTGGCCGATACGCCGGCGGTGGTGCCGGATGCAACCCAGATCTCTTCTCGGGCTCGACGAGCAAGGCGGGTGGTCAAGATGAGCGCTGCGACTGCAGCTGCGTAGACACCACCGTGGAGGAGGGGCTGACTCCCGTCCCCGAGCAAGGTGCTGAACACGAAGATGGTGCTGGCAGGGGCGATCGTCTCGAACAGGCTTCGAAGCCGAAAGGCCGCCCAGTCGGCAAGCGCAGCTGTCCACCAGAGCGCTGCGCCGGCGATGACGACGAAGCCGCGAACAGGGTCGACCGGTGCAACTTCGGCCGAGAACGTTGTTTGCGCCAGTGAGAGATCGTTGCGAAGAAGGTCGAGTGTCTCTCGTGAGGGGAAGACCTGGCTCGCAGTCTCGGGGAAGAGGAGAACATTGCCAACGACGAGCAGGGCTGCGCCGGAGACAGCAGCTGACACGGCGAAGCCGAGGCCGGCACGGCGACACACGATGGCGCTCAGATGCGAGCCAACCACGAGGACGAGCAGATCGGGTTCGTAGGTGTCGGTGGTGAAGAGTCGCTCGAGCCCGAGTGCCACGGCGACGGTCAGGGCAACGACGGCGAGTTCGTTGAGCGTCTCGGTCCACCGCGAAATGCTCACTGCACCACAACCCTGCGACGGCCCAGGTTCCAGTTGGTGGCGAGTTGGCCCGGCCCGGTCAGGTGGATCCAGTCACCAGCGCTGTGTGGCGAAGTCGTCCCAGTGCCCCACGCGGCAGTGTCGACCGTGATGACCACAGTTGCTCGCAGACGGGTTGCGAGTCGCCGTCGGGCCCCTGGGTTGGTGGCGATGTCAGGATCGGCGCTGATCGCCACGACGGTGCCGCCACCGGTCGGAACGGCTGGGTGGAGACGTTCGGAGCCGCCGTCGAGCAGGGCCAGGAACTCGAGGAGACCGTCGAGCGAAGCCATGCCGGTGACAAGTGGTGTCGTGCGGCCGTCGGTTGTCTCGATGCGGGTTGCATCGCCTGACTCGAGGACGGCAGCGGCGATCGAGCCGGCGATGGAAGCGGTTACGTCGATCGCCGTGGCAGCGTCACCCGGGGGACGGGTGTCGATGACGAGCGACAGTCGCCCATGCCGGGGTGGGCGGAATTGGCGAACCTGAAGTTCGCCGTGACGTGCCGATGACGGCCAGTGGATCTTGCGAAGGTCGTCACCCGGCACGTACTCGCGAAGACCGTCGAACTCCTCGTCGCTCAAACCGAGACTTTGCCGAAGATCTTCACCGATCAATGGATCGTCGCCTGCGGGAATGCGAAGCGGGGGCAGCGGCTCGATCGGCGGGTGAACGACCAGACGGACCCGTGTCTCGAGGTGGTGACGACGACGGGCAAGCCCGAGTCCGTCGGTGTCTTCGATGCGGATCGGACCGAGGGTGAGCACACCCCGTCGGGTCGTCGGAAGGCGGTATGCGCCGTGCACTCGTCCGCCGTTGCGGGCAACCGGTGCCAGTGACAACGTCACACCGCGACTGCCGCTCACTGCATCGTGCAGTGTCATCACCGGTGTGCGGTACGGCGCATGGTTGACGATCTCGAGGTCGATGCGCGCAGGTTCACCGGCTGGAACCTGCGGAGGCGTGAGTTGGCGGGTGATCGTCACGCGACTGGGGACCATGCTGCGCATCAACACGGCGATGCTGACGGCTCCGATGGCACCTAGCCCGACCACGAGGAACTCGATTGCGCCGAACAATCGACCGGCGACCACGAAACCACTACCGCCGATGAGGACACCCCACCCGGCTCGGGTGGGCATGATCAGGACCCGCCCGGACGAGGAATGGGAACGCCAGCGAGGATCTCGGTGACGACATCGGCTGGCCGAGTGCCACGCATACGGGCCTCCGGAGTGACGAGAAGCCGATGCGGGAGGACGTAGTCGGCGAGATATTTGACGTCATCGGGGGTGGCGTAGGCACGGCGTTCACTCGCCGCGTGGGCGCGAACCACGCGCTGTAGCGCGAGCACACCGCGGGGAGAGAGCCCGAGCGACAGGGACGGGTGACGGCGGGTCGCGTCGGCGAGGTCGAGAAGATAGGACTGCAGCGCTGGAGCGAGGTAAACCCGTTCGAGCGAAGCAGACATCTCGACCACTTGGTCGGCGGTGACCACGGGACCGAGCAGGTCGGACGGCTCGCGACGATCACCATGAGATTCGAGAATCTCGAGTTCGGCCCGGCGGTCGGGGTAGCCGATTTCGAGGCGCATCAGGAAGCGATCGAGTTGGGCTTCGGGAAGTGCGTAGGTCCCTTCGTGTTCGATCGGGTTCTGCGTGGCGATCACCATGAAGGGTGCGGCAAGGTGGTGGGTGGCGCCGTCGGCAGTGACCTGGCGTTCGGCCATCGCCTCGAGCAACGCCGACTGGGTCTTGGGTGATGCACGGTTGATCTCGTCGGCGAGGAGGATGTTGGCGAAGACCGGGCCGGGCCGAAACTCGAACGCGTTGGCGCTGCGATTCCAAACACTGACGCCGGTCACGTCGGTGGGAAGAAGGTCGGGCGTGAACTGAACCCGACCGAAACGCCCATCGACACTGCGAGCAAGGGCCTTGCCGAGGCTGGTCTTGCCCACGCCGGGCACGTCCTCGACCAACACGTGACCGTCGGCGACCAGCGCAAGCGTCATCAGATGGATGATGGTGTCCTTGCCCCGGATCGCCTTCGAGATGTTTCGGGTCAGTGCGTCGAAGTGCTCTGCGAAACCCGGGCTCGCTCCGTGGTCGCGGCCGCTAGCAGCCGGGTCTTCCGCCGTGTGTTCGCTTGTCACCACAGAGCCTCCGCTCTCACTCGTGCCCCGAGACGATAGGCGACCGGTTCCCCCTGTAGGGACTCGGGCCGGTGATCGCGCCTGCTCGACGTGCGCCGTAGGATCGAAGCAATGAGCCGCATCCTTGCGATCGACATCGGTGGGACGAAGATCGAGGCGGGCATCGTGACGACCGAGGGGACGATTGTCCGCCGGGCTCGGGTTCCCTCGACCGATCCGCTCGATGCCGAAGAGTTGTTCGCTCGGGTTGCGAGCGTCGCTGCGGAGGTACGCGACGACGGTGAGCCGGAAGTGGCCTGTGGCGTTGGGTGCGGGGGTCCGATGCGTCGGGGAGGTACAGCCGTCT
>JBMTIM010000064.1:0-12625 GCA_049437325.1 Acidimicrobiales bacterium | reverse complement strand
ACCATCGGAAAGGCCGGCGGCAATCTCGTCGAGTGACCACCGCTCGACAGCCATGTGTCGTTCCTCCGGACCGTCGTGCTTGGAAGGTACCGGCTCGAGATCCGTGGCGAGAAAGAGATGGATGTACTCGTCGCAGAACCCGACCGAGCAGTACATCCCGCCGAGTCGCTCGATCGTCGCGGGCCGGAGCCCGACTTCCTCTTCGAGTTCACGCACCGCAGTGCGCTCTGGCGGTTCGCCCTCGATGTCGCGTTTGCCCGCCGGAATCTCGAGCAGCTCATCGTCGATCGCAGGTCGGTACTGACGGACGAGAACGACCTCGTCACCGTCGAGGGCAACGACCCCGACGGCACCGGGGTGGCGCACGATGTCACGATGGATTCGCTCACCCTCGGGAGTGGTGAATACTCCGTTCACGACATCGATCACGAAGCCGTCGTAGATCAGTTCGTCGGCCACATGGGTGAAGCCCGACACCGAGGTCGGGATGTCGGGGTTCACGACTGGGCCGGGGCGGATTGCGTCTCGAGCGACGGAAGTCGAGGGTTCCGGCCCTCTGCCCGGCTGCGTGCCGCAGCGACGAACTCGCGGAACAACGGTGCGGGCCGATCGGGCCTGCTCTTGAATTCGGGATGCGCCTGGGTTCCGATCCAGAACGGATGGTTGTCGAGTTCTATGAACTCGACGAGCCGACCGTCGGGTGACTCGCCCGACAGCACGAGATCGCTTTCCTCGAAGCGGGTTCGGTACCTCGGGTTGAACTCGTACCGATGACGATGGCGTTCACTCACCACTTCCTCGCCATAGGCCGCCGCCACCCGGCTTCCGGGCTTGAGTTGTGCGATGTACGCCCCGAGCCGCATCGTGCCGCCCATGTCGGTCACGTCCCGCTGGCTTTCCATCAGATCGATGACCGGGTGCGGTGACCGCAGATCGAACTCGGTCGAGTTCGCACCGACCAGTCCGAGGGCGTTGCGGGCGTACTCGATCGTCATGACCTGCATACCGAGGCACAGGCCGAGGCACGGAACATTGTGCTCCCGTGCGTAGCCAGCTGCAGCGATCTTTCCTTCGATGCCCCGTTCGCCGAACCCTCCGGGCACCACGATGCCGTCGAGGTCGCGCAGGCGACCAGCGGCCAGCATGCCTTCGACCTCTTCGGCTTGAATCCACTCGATTTCGACGTTGACACCGTGATGGATGCCGGCGTGATTCAGCGATTCAACCACCGACAGGTAGGCGTCCGGCAACGACACATACTTGCCGATCAGGCCGATGCGGACAGGAACGGTGGCTTGCTCGACTCGTTGCACCAGGGCTCGCCACTCGTCGAGATCGGGTACGAGATCGCCGAGGCCGAGCAGGTCACACACATACGAATCGAGGCCTTCGTTGTGCAGGACCATGGGAATCTCGTACAGGCTCGAGGCGTCGGCGGCGTTGACGACTCCGGCAACCGGGACGTCGCACAGGTTCGAGATCTTCCGACGCAGATCGGCGCTGATCGGATCGTCGGATCGACACACGATGGCGTCGGGCTGGATACCACGGCTCCGCAGTTCGGTCACCGAATGCTGGGTCGGCTTCGTCTTCTGCTCCGACGACGGGCCGATGAACGGCACCAGGGTCACGTGCACGTAGCAGACGTTGGTTCGACCAACGTCGAGACGGAACTGACGGATGGCCTCGAGGAACGGCAGGATCTCGATGTCGCCGACCGTGCCTCCGACCTCGGTGATGACGACGTCGACGTCATCGCTCACCAGTCGGTTGATCCGGCGCTTGATCTCGTCGGTGATGTGGGGGATCACCTGGACCGTCTTGCCGAGATAGTCCCCCCGACGTTCCGCAGCGATCACCGATGAGTAGATCGATCCGGTTGTGGCGTTGCAGTCGATCGTGAGGTTCTCGTCGATGAACCGTTCGTAGTGACCGAGGTCGAGGTCGGTCTCACCGCCATCGTCGGTGACGAACACTTCACCGTGCTCGAACGGGTTCATCGTTCCCGGATCGACATTGAGGTAGGGGTCGAGCTTCTGCATGCTGACGCGGAGGCCACGAGCCTTCAGAAGACGCCCGAGCGACGAGCCGGAGAGGCCTTTGCCGAGTCCGCTCACCACTCCACCGGTTACGAAGATGTGCTTCGTCATCGGGATCTCACCCTAACCTCGGGCCGCCTGACTCGCGCGGTTGGTCGCAGCGGTTTCACGCCTGTGATCGAAGTCAGCGGTCACGACGGCTGGACGCACCGGCGACGAGTTCCTGCGCGTGCTGGCGGGCCGAACTCGAGTCGGGGGAACCGCTCAACATGCGAGACAACTCGGTGATGCGAGCATCGTCATCGAGCACGACTGCGTCGCTCAGTGTCTCCCCGTCGACAGTCCGCTTGGAGATCGCAACGTGGCGGTCGGCAAACGCTGCCACCTGCGCAAGGTGCGTCACGACCAGCACCTGATGGGTGCGAGCGAGGTCACCGAGGTTCTGCCCCACCGTGTTGGCGACATCGCCACCGATCCCGGCATCGACCTCGTCGATGACGAGCGTCGGTGGCCCGGCGGTGAGGACCCGGCGAAGGGCCAGCATGGTTCGGGCGAGCTCACCACCCGATGCCACCCGGCTGAGGGGTTGAGGCTCGTGACCGGCGTTTGCGGCAAGCCTGATGGTGACCTCCTCACCGGCCTCCCCTGCGACTGTCACATCGAGTCGAGCTCCTGCCATCGCCAGGCCCGCCAAATGCGCTTCGACCGCCTCGGCAAACCGCGGCGCAGCCTCGGTCCGGGCACCGAGCACCTCCGCTCGTACCCGGGTCAGGTCTGCGAGAAGAGCGGCACGGCGAGCATCGAGTTCTGCAGCCCGTTCGTCGAACGCCATGAGCTCTGCAAGACGTGCGGCGGTGTCCTGCTCGTACTGGAGGACATCATCGAGTGTCTCGCCGTACTTGCGGCGCAGCTCCCGAAGCAACGCTCGTCGTTCACGCAGCGCCTCGAGCCGGACAGGATCGTCGTCGATTCCTTCGGATCTGCTCCGGGCTTCGGCGGCAACATCGGCGATCTCGGCTGCGAGGCCGTGGAGCCTCACGCTGAGATCGCTGAACGGCGACCGGCCATCGAGTGCTGCAATGGCCGCCGCAATGCCGTTCGCAGCCGGACCGTCGGCGTCGAGCAGGGAGACCGTCTGCGCAGCTGCTTCGCGGTGCGCAGTAGCGTCGGCGAGCAGGCTCTCTTCATCATCGAGACGAGCACCCTCGTCGGCATCTTGGATTCCGACCGCTTCGATCTCTGCGAGCTGATGACGAAGCAGATCGATTTCGCGAGCCCGAGCCCGATCGTCACCTCCGAGCTCATCGAGCGCTCGGTCCGTCGCACGCAACTCGTCGAGAAGGGAAGCCAAGAGTTGTGTATCGATCCCGCCGAACTGATCGAGCGCCGCTCGCTGCACACCCGGTTTGAGCAGGGACTGGTGGGCGTGCTGACCGTGGAGGTCGACGAGGTCGGCGCCATGGTCCGACAGCGCGGACACGGTGGCGAGATGTCCATTGATGTACACCCGACTTCGACCATCACGGGGAATGACCCGACGAACGATCAGCTCGTCGTCCCCGACGACGAAGCGACCTTGGATCTCGGCTTCGTCGGCCCCCGGTCTGACCAGCGACGCGTCCGCTCGGCCGCCGGTGAGCAGATCGATGGCACCGACGATCAGTGTCTTGCCGGCACCGGTCTCACCCGTCACTGCCGTGAGCCCCTCACCGAGCACGAGCGACACCTCGTCGATCACTCCAAGATCTCGAACCACGAGCTCAGCGAGCATCGGCGTCCTTTGGAGGTGAGGTGCTATCTGTCATTGAGTCCGAACTTCGCCTTCACGACGTGGTGGAACCGACGGTCCCCGAACGAAACCAGTCGGGCCGACTGGCTGGCGGCGACACAACGAATGATCGCACCATCACCGACATCGGTGATTCTACGACCGTCCACTGACACGGTCGCTGGACGGTGCCCCTCGACGGCAAGGGTGAGGGTGGTGGCGGGGCCGAACACCATGGATCGATCGAACAGCATGTGCGGCGACACGGGGGTGAGCAGCATCGCTCGGTGCGTGGGAGCAATGATCGGACCCCGAACCGAGAAGGCATAGGCAGTGGAGCCGGTCGGGGTGGCCAGGATCAGCCCGTCAGCGGCATACGTGGTGAAGAACTCACCATCGATGTCGACCCGAATCCGAATCGTGTTGACCTCGGCAGATCGCTCGACGACAACCTCGTTGAGCACAGTGAACTGCTGTGGCGACTCACCCGGTCCGGGCTCGAGCGTGACGTCGAGCAACATGCGTTCGTCGATGGCGTGATCGCCGACGAGACACCGAGCCACTGCCGCAGCTGCCTCGGCCGGCTGCACCTCGGTCAAATACCCGAGCTGCCCGTGGTCTACACCCAGGATCGGCGTCCCGGCAGTCCCGATCAACTCCACAGCACGGAGGATCGAGCCATCACCGCCCAGGGTCACCACAAGATCGAGTCCCTCAGCGAACGCAGCGTCCTCGGGGACGGCCAGACCGGTCAGTCCCTCGAGCGCAGCGTCGCCGGAAGGGACCCGGACATCATGCCCTTCACCTCGAAGCCAGTCGGCCAGCTCACGGGCCTGCACACCGGCCGACTCTCGGCCGAGATGCACGATGAGTCCGACGGCGCTCACAACAGATCCCCGGCACGGAGGACGGCGGCATCTCGAGCAGCGGACCAGGCAGCAGCACCAAGCGGCTGGCCGTCGCGTTGTGCATGGACCAGGAACTCGACATTGCCATCGCCACCGGTGATGGGAGAGACCATGACACCCATGATGGCTGCTCCGGCGTCAGACAACGCATTCGTGGCCTCATCGAGCGTTCGTCGCCACACCTCGCCATCGCGAATCACTCCTCTTCCCCGGTCGGCCTCGGCTTTCCCGGCCTCGAACTGCGGTTTCACGAGGGCGACGAGTTCTCCATGGGGCGCAGTGAATGCCAGGAGTTGGGTGGCCACCGTCCGCAGCGAAATGAACGAGAGATCGACGACGACGAGATCTCCGGGGCCACCAAGCGCAGCCACATCTGCATGACGGACATTCGTCCGCTCGTGGCTCTTGACCCGCTCGTCGGCCCGTAACCGCTCGTGCAACTGGTTTCGGCCGACGTCGATCGCCACAACCTCGACTGCGCCCCGCTGAAGGACGCAGTCGGTGAATCCGCCCGTCGAGCTCCCAATATCGACGACTCGCCTACCGGCAGGATCGATGCCGAATCGAATGAGTGCAGCATCGAGCTTCTCACCGGCCCGACTCACGAATCTCGGCCGGTCACCGGTGACCTCGATCGCCTCGGCAGGATCGACCATGCGGGACGCCTTCCCGGCCGGAGCACCTGCGACCGTCACTCGGCCCTCCTCGATCAGCTCACGGGCTCGGGCTCGACTCGGCACAAGATCCCGTCGAACCAACTCGGCATCGAGACGGCGACGTGCGGCCATCGATCAGCCCAATCGGTCGGCGACAAGCGCCAGGAGGTCATCGGCGATGGCGAGCGGTGCGGGTTGGACCGGCAGATCCGCAGGTGTGGTCACCCCGCTGAGCACGAGCCCAAAGTCGTACCCGACCGACTCGGCGAACCTGCCATCGGTGTCGGGACGGTCACCCACCATCAGGCCGTGTGCGCCGAGCTGTCGACGAACAAGCGCTGCGATCGGTTCATGTGGTTTGCCGGCCACGGTTGCGTCGACCCCGGCGGCGACGGTGATCGCAGCAACAAGGGCACCGTTCCCAGGAAGAAGACCGTCGTGACTCGGGAACGTGGAATCGGTGTTGGTTGCGATGAGACGGGCACCTCCACGGACCGCTCGCATCGCCCGGACCATGTCGTCGTAGTCGAACGACATGGTGATGCCGACCACGACCGCATCGGCCGGACCGTCCGCGACAAGTTCGGCGCCGACCCCGACCAGCGCAGCGTGCAGGCCCTCGGATCCAATGGCGAGGACCCGCTCGCCGGCCTCGACCATCGTCGCCGCCGCCATCGCAGCGGTGATGACCTCGGACTCCGCATCGGGGATGCCGTGGAGGGCGAGCTTGGCGGCAACCTGGGCGGGGGTACGCATCGCCGAATTCGTGACGAACACAAGAGGAATGCCGGCCGCACGCAGGGCAGCCACCGCCTGGGGAGCGCCCTGTACGGTCTCGGTTCCGCGCCAGATGACGCCGTCGAGATCGAGCGCCCAGCCCGTCAGCTCACGTCCCACGTGGGAAGGCTGCGCAGGAGCATGTCGAGGTCGCCAGGACCGTTTGCTTCCTGAGCAGCAGCCAGCTGCGCCGAAGCCGCTTCGCCGTACTCCTGACGATCGACCGCTCGGAAGACACCGATCGGTGTCGGCGATTCGCGGTCCTGTGCCAGTCCACTGAGCGCAAACGCGATACCGCGATCGGCGGTTTCGTCGTGCACGAGAATCTTGTCCTCGCCGACATCGGCAACGTTCACGATCTGGGCCCCGTCGTCGGTGATCATCACACCACGCTCGTTCTCGGCGCCGAACCGCACCGGCTCACCGTGCTTCAGGTCGATGAGCATTGCGTCGCGGGCGTCCTTCTTGGTGATCGCGCTGAACGCGCCATCGTTGAAGACGTTGCAGTTCTGGTACACCTCGACCAGCGCAGCTCCCTTGTGCGCATGGGCCCGCCGGAACATTTCTTGCATGTGGCCCCGGTCCATGTCGTGGGTTCGCGCAACGAACGTCGCTTCGGCACCGAGCGCCAACGAGATGGGGTTGAACGGGTGGTCGAGCGATCCCATCGGGGTGGACTTCGTCACCTTGCCGACCTCGCTCGTCGGCGAGTACTGGCCCTTCGTGAGACCGTAGATCTGGTTGTTGAACAACAAGATCGTGAGGTTCACATTGCGTCGAAGCGCATGGATGAGGTGATTGCCCCCGATGGACAACATGTCGCCGTCACCACCAACGACCCAGACATCGAGATCGGGCCGGGCCATGGCGAGACCGGTTGCAATCGCAGGAGATCGCCCGTGAATCGAGTGCATCCCGTAGGTGTTCATGTAGTACGGGAAGCGCGCTGCACAACCGATACCGGAGATGAAGACGGTGTCTTCGCGACGGCGATCGATCTCCGGCATCAGCAACTGCATCGCCGTGAGGATCGAGTAATCACCGCAACCCGGGCACCAACGGACCTCCTGGTCCGATGACCAGTCCTTCTTGGTGGTGAGCGGAACAGCGGTCATCGGGTTTCCTCCTGGATACGAGCGACGAGTTCTCCTGCGGTGAACGGCTGACCCGACACCTTGGAGATGACCCTGGCGTCGACAAGGAATTCGGCGCGCAGGAGCGCAGTGAGTTGACCGAGGTTCATCTCCGGCACGATCACTCGCTCGTATTGGCCGAGGATCTGCCCGAGATTCGGTGCGAACGGATGCAGGTGGGTGAGATGCACTTGGGCGACCTTTTCGCCGGCGGCTCGCATGCGACCCACTGCGCTCGTGATCGCACCCCATGTTGATCCCCAACCGACGATGAGCGTGTCGGCATCGACGTCGCCTAGGACCTCGAGCGGTGGGATGGTTTCGGCGATCTTCCGGATTCGTTCGTCGCGAAGCCGCACCATGAAGTCGTGGTTCTCGGGGGCGTAATTGATGTTGCCGGTCCCGTCTTGCTTCTCGATCCCACCGATGCGGTGCATGAGTCCGTCTGTGCCCGGTATCGCCCAGGGCCGGGCCATGTCCTCGTTTCGAACATAGGGCCAAAAGACGTCGCGCCCCTCGTCATCCATGCCGTTGGTCTCGCTTGCGAACTCCACCGACAGTTGGGGAAGATCGTCGACCGACGGCAGCTTCCACGGCTCGGTGCCGTTCGCGAGATACCCGTCGCTGAGCAGCATGACCGGCGTGCGGTACTGCACTGCAATACGAACCGCCTCCATTGCGACATCGAAACAATCGCTCGGCGAGCTGGCGGCGACGATCGGCATCGGTGCTTCGCCGTGCCGCCCGTACATCGCCATCATCAGGTCGGCTGCCTCGGTCTTGGTCGGCAGCCCCGTCGACGGACCACCCCGCTGGATGTCGATCACGATCAGCGGTAGCTCGAGGCTCACGGCGAGGCCGAGCGTCTCGCCCTTGAGCGCAATTCCCGGGCCCGACGTGGTGGTGATACCGATGTGGCCGCCGTACGACGCACCGAGGGCCGAGCCCACCGCAGCGATCTCGTCTTCGGCCTGGAACGTGCGGACCCCGAAGTTCTTGTGCTTCGAGAGTTCGTGCAGGATGTCGGAGGCAGGCGTGATCGGATAGGAGCCGAGAAAGAGCGGCAACCCCACTTGATGACTGGCAGCGATCAGGCCCCACGACAACGCCGTGTTGCCGTTGATGTTGGTGTACGTACCGGCGGGGAGCTTCGCCGGTCGCACGGCAAGTCGGCTTGCGCTCAGTTCGGCCGTCTCGCCGAACGCGTTTCCGGCCCGGTACGCCGCTTCGTTGGCGGCGATGACGAGATCACGACCCTTGAACTTCTCGCGGATCCAGATCATCGTCGGCTCTTCGGGCCGGCTGTACAGCCACGACACCAGGCCGAGGGCGAAGAAGTTCTTGGAGCGTTCCGCGTCACGGGGCTTCACACCGATGTCCTTGCAGACCTCTTTGGTGAGCGAGGTCATCGGTGCTTCGATCTTGGTGTAGCCGTCGAGCGTGCCGTCCTCGAGCGGGTTGTCGGCGTAGCCCGCCTTCGCAAGATTTCGTTCTTCGAACGCGTCCGTGTTCACGATCACGGTCGCCCCAGGTTCGATCTTGTCGAGTTCGGCCTTGAGCGCTGCGGGGTTCATCGCAACCAGCACGTTCGGCGCATCACCCGGCGTGGTGATGTCGTGGTCGGAAATGTGGATCTGGAAGGCTGACACCCCGGCGAGTGTCCCTGCTGGCGCGCGGATCTCGGCGGGGAACTCCGGCAGGGTGGCGAGATCGTTGCCGAACAACGCGCTCGCCGACGTGAACCGATCGCCCGTCAACTGCATCCCATCGCCGGAATCACCGGCGAAACGGATGATGATGCGTTCGACTTCGCGGATCTCGTCGGTCCGGTCAGCAGTGTCGGTCATTGCGTCGGCGCCCTTTCATCTCGTCGCTCGCAGCGACAACGCCAGACACTAACGCGGCGGCATCGCAAGTTGGTCATCCCTCCCGAGGCCGGCAGCTGCGCAACCCTCAGGTATTGACGAATGGATCAAATCACGCTGCTGTCGACGACCCGCCGACCGGTGACGACCCACCCACCGGGGGTGGCGGTCAGGGCTCGATCACCAGCTTGCCCGCAGCCTTGCGGTCCATCATCGTGCGCATCGCCACACCCGCGTCCTCGAGCGAATAGCGGCCCGAGACGTACGGCGCAAGCGTGCCACTCGCCGTCAAATCGATCAGTTCATTGGTGATGGATGCACCGAGCTCGGGATCACGGCTCGTCATGGCCCCATAGAACACACCGACCACCTGACAGCTCTTCAGGAGCGTCAGGTTGAGGGGGATCGACGGGATGCCGGCGGTGAAGCCGACGACAAGGAAGCGGCCCTCCCAGCCGATCGCCCGAAGGGCCTGCTCGGCGTACTCGCCGCCCACACAGTCGTACACGACGTCGACGCCGGTGCCGGCAGTCAACTCTTTGGCCCGCTCCTTGAGGTTCTCAGTGGCGTAGTTGATCGTTTCGTCGGCACCTCTGGCCCGACACAGGTCGAGTTTTTCCTCGGTCGATGCACAGGCGATGACCCGGGCTCCCATGATCTTTCCGAGTTCCACCGCCGACAATCCGACGGTGCCACCTGCGCCGAGAATCAGCAGCGTCTCGCCCTCGGTCAGTTGGCCGCGGTACTTGAGTCCGTACAGGGTCGTGCCGTACGCGTAGTTGAGCCCGGTGGCCTCGGCAAAGCCCACGTTCTCGGGGAGTCGGCGAGCCTGACGTGCGGTCACGACCGCACGTTCGGCGTACGCGCCGGTGACACCGAGACCACCCGACACCCGATCCCCGACCGCCCAACCGTCGACTCCTTCTCCGACGGCAGCGACCACTCCTGCAACCTCACCGCCTGGGATGTAGGGAGGTTGCGCCTTGAACTGGTACTTGTCCTCGAGCATCAGCGTGTCGGGGAAGGTGACAGGTGCAGCTTTGACCTCGACGAGCAATTGCCCCTCCCCGGGTTCGGGATCAGGACATTCCTCGACAGTGAGATTCTCCGGGGGACCGAAGGCGTTGCAAACGACAGCTTTCATGGGCTCAGACTCTTTCCGACCAGTGGTGTGGATCGGACTCTAGGCCGACGGGCCGGGCAGGCTCATCTCGGCGATACTCCACCACATGCCCGACCTCGTGCTCACCACCCCGCCCGCTGCACTGCTGCTCGCTCCCGGAGCCAGTGCCGATCGCGACGACGCCACGCTCGTGGCACTCGAACAAGGACTCCCCGAGATCACCGTCGAACGACTCACACTGGCGACCACGAGTGTGGCGAGCGCCGTGAAGAAGGTCGCGACTGCGGCTGACGAACTTGCCGGCCGGATCGGCTGCGATCCCGCCGAGATCGCGTTCGGCGGCCGCAGCTTCGGTGGCCGCTCGTGTTCGGTCGCCGTCGCCGAAGGTCTCCCGGCAGCCGGACTCGTCCTGCTCTCCTACCCACTTCATCCGCCCGGCAGACCGACCAACCTTCGTGTCGATCACTTCGCTGCCATCGCTGTCCCGACACTCTTCGTCTCAGGGGACAGGGACCCGTTCGGGACGCCCCACGAATTCGCCGACAACCTCGTGGCGATCGGCGGACCAACCCGGCTCGAGTGGGTGGCCGGCAACCACTCGCCGAAAGCCCGGATTCCCGAGATCGTCGAGGTCGTTCGACAGTTCGTCGGGCTCTAGCCCAGCGCCTTGACCCGATCACGCACGTCGGCGAGGTCGGGAGCATGTCCCTCCACCCAGCGGAACAGCTCTCGAGCCCTCGGAATCCGGCCAGCTTGGTCGTAGAGATCGGCAAGCGCGTACGCCCGGCGCAGGTGATGCCCCTGGGGACGCTTCGGTGTGCGCCAGTTCTGTTCGAGGATGCGGATGGCGCTCGTGAGATCGCCTTGGTCGGACTTCGCCCCCGCCACGACGATCCGACCCTCGGTCACCAGCTCGGCTGAGGGGGAAGCCTCTCCGAGCTCCTCCCACAGCGCGTCGACATCGTTCCAGCGTCCGAGCGCCCGGTAGCAGTCTGCAAGCACCGGATGCTGTTCGGTCGAGCCGCTCAACGCTCGGAAGCTCTCGAGGTGATCGGCCGCCTCTTTCCATTGTCCGAGTCGGTACAGGGTCAAGCCCAGCAACTCCCGTCCCTCCGGAAGCTCCGGTGCTTCCTTTGCGACGGGGATGAGAGCCGAACGGGCATCCTTGAAGCGCTCGGCACCGAACGCCTTCGCACCCTCGTTCAACTTCCGGTTGAGGGTGTTGGCCCGTGGCTCGCCCACCAGCCGCTTGAGTGTCTGGGCCGGGTCGACCACGGGGTGTGGACGAGCCGGCAACGGACGACGCTCGGTCGTCTTCGCCGCACGCGACCGCTTGACCGCACGGGTGGCCGTGCGCTCGAGATCGGCAGCACCGGGGAGCGTACGCGCCGGGGGCGACGGCAGCGATCGTTCCGTCTGGGCTCGCTCCGCTGCTCGCGCCTCTCGTGCTCGCTGGCGCTCGAGGTACTCGGCCTTGCGTTGGGCCCGCTTCTCGACCTCTGCAGGATCCTCGTAGTCCATGTTGCCGGCGCCACGACGCGCAATACGGCCCCACTGTTTCGGGCCAGCAAGATCACGGTCGCCGCCTTCGTTGCGACGCGCACCCTCCCGCCGATCATCGCGACGCGCACCCTCCCGCCGATCATCGCGACGCGCACCAGAGCCGCTCTTCCCAGCTGCACGGCCACTCGACTCGCCGCGACCCCGGCCACCTCCCTTGGTGGCCGGACGTTTGCCACCCGGTTTTGCCGGCCGGCCACGAGAGCTTTCCCTGCGGCTCGAGCCGGATCCAGATGCACTCCGGCTGTTGCGGGGACGGTCGTTCGGCATGGCAGAAAACTCCTCGGTTCGCCTCCGCTCGGACACGCAAGGGAGAGGGCACGTTACCGCCCAGGGCCTCGGGCGCACCTCAGGTCGAGGCCAAAAAGAGACGAGCCCCGCACAGTGGCGGGGCTCGTGTGAGAAATCCGGCGGCGTCCTACTCTCCCAGGGCCACTCGGCCCAAGTACCATCGGCGCTTGAAGGCTTAACTTCCGTGTTCGGAATGGGAACGGGTGTGACCCTTCCGCTATCGCCACCGAAAATATGCTGCCGTGGTGGCCTGCACTCTGCAGGCACTCGGGCGGACCCGAGTCGACAGACGAACTTGTTGCGTCCGACCGAACGTCCTGGTCGGACTCGAGAATCAAAGCTTCTCGAGAACTCCATAGCGAGCACGAACATCCAGATCAAGGGTCGATTTCAAGTAGAAACCAAGCCCTCGGCCGATTAGTACCGGTCAGCTGAACACATTGCTGTGCGTACACTTCCGGCCTATCAACGTGGTGGTCTTCCACGGGCCTTACCCGGTTAACCC
>JBMTIM010000063.1:0-12807 GCA_049437325.1 Acidimicrobiales bacterium | reverse complement strand
GTCAGCGTCTCGTCCGGCAACAGCCCCCGAAGATGCACGGTCAGGTCACGCTGCACACGCTCGTTGCGTCCGTGCAGCGGACCGCCGCGAAACGGGTTCGCAGGCGCATCAACGGGTCCCGGCTGGTGCAACGCGAGCAGAAACTGGCCCAGTTGCTCGGCCATGGCGACCGTTCCCGGTGACGCTCCGATGGACTCGCCCGCATACCAGGGCACGATGCTCCATCCCCACGGGAACCCATGGCCGGGCCTGCCGACGACACGTGGCGCAGGAATGGGAAGTGGCAGACGCGGCTCCAGCTCTGGCAGCCACCGCTGTTCGTTGTCCACGAGCGGGGCAGCCACCGACCGCCGCGGAAGACGGATCGCGTGATGGGCACCGAGGCGGTGAATCTCGTTGTCCCATCCGGCGGCAACGAGCTCGATCGGTTCCTCGGCAAAAGCAGGCGCCTGGTCGCGAAGCAACCTGCGCAAGAGGTCATGGGTGATCTCGACCTCGGCTGCCGGCTTCTGCATCACCGCGAGCGCGTCGGGAAGTCGACGTACCCCTCGGGTCCCGGGTCGTAGATGTGATCTGCGTCGGTTGGGGCCAACTCGGCTCGTGCCTCGATTCGCTCGGCGAGATCGGGGTTCGTGATGTAGAGCCGGCCAAAGGCCACTGCGTCACCCCGGCCGAGTTCCAAGGCGTCGCTCGCCTCCTGCGGTGTGTACGAGTCGTTGATGATCAATGGACCGTCCCAGCACTGCCGGCACAGGCGCTCGTTGTCGACGGGGCCTCGGGGGAGGCGGATCGTATGGCAGTAGGCAAATCCACGGGGATTGAGTGCCGCCAGCAGCGCTCGGAAGGTCTCCTCCGGATCGTCGTCGTGCAGATCGTTGTAGGGATTGCCAGGGACGATCCGAAACCCGACCCGGCCAGGTCCGTCGACGCCCGCCATCGCATCTGCGACCTCGACGAAAAACCGAAGTCGGCCTGCCAGCGAACCACCCCAGTCGTCCATTCGTCGGTTGGTGCCGGTCGAGAGGAACTGTGCCGGTAGATACCCGCTCGTACCGTGGAGTTCGACGCCGTCGAACCCCGCTTCGAATGCCAGCTCGGTGCAACGACGATAGGTATCGATCACCGCAGGGATCTCGTGACCTTCGAGCGCTCGGGGAACGACACACGGCTGCATGGTCCCACCACCGGTATCGGTGAACAGCTTCCAGTTTGCAGTGACGGCCGACGGGGCCACAGTCTCGGCATCGGGCCGCTTGTTGTCGGCGACGGCAACCCGACCGACGTGCATGACCTGCATGACGATCGTGCCACCCTCGGCGTGCACTGCATCGGTGACGCGTCGCCACCCTGTCACCTGTTCGGGATGCACCAACCCGGGTGTTCGGCAGTAGCCCTTGCCGTCCTCCGACGGGTACACACCTTCGGTAATGATCATCCCGGCACCCGCCCGCTGCCGGTAGTACTCGACCATGATGTCGGTGATCTCGCCGTCGACCCCGGCTCGCGATCTCGTCATCGGAGCCATCACCACCCGGTTCTTGAGTTCGAGGGAGCCGAACCGGGCCGGGGTCATGAGGGTCACGAAGGACACACCTGCAACCTAGCTCGGGACGAGGATCTGGCAGCACGCACGATCGGGCAGGTCGCCTCGGAACATCAGCCGGCGATCGAGCGGTTTCTGCGTCCACGTCGCGTGGTCGTTCCGGGCACCGGCTCCCACCGAAACATCTTCTGTGCGATGAGTGCGCCTGCGACAGTCCACGCCACGAGCACCACAATCCGTTCCCACCGAACTCCGGGTGCCACCGTGAACGGTGACATTGCTTCCGAAACCGACACTGCAAACGGCTTGAGCGGCAGCACGTCGCCTGCCCGAACGAGCCACGACGGCGGGGTCTCCAGCGGGATGAACACATCGGAGATGAAGCCCATCGGGAGGATGATGGCGTTTGCCATCGCCGGGGCACCCCCGGCTGTCCTCGCCACACTTGCCAATGCGACCCCGAGCGTGGCGAAGCAGACAGCGCCCACCACGAAGGAGACGAAGAGCACCGGGAGTTGCTCGGACTGCACCTCGACGCCATAGGCCAGCACGCCGAGCCCGAGCATGACGGTGGTGGCGCACACTGCGATCCAGACCGCCGAAACGACAACGCCGCCGAGGAAAACCCATGGAGGGATCGGCGTCCCTCGTACCCGTTTCAGGACCCCGTCGTCTCGCCGCATGGACAGGTTGATCGCGATGTTGGTGAAAGTGGCCGATGCCGCAGCGAAGACCCCCAACCCCGGTGCGTAGAACTGCGCAGTGGTGATGTCGCCGTATTCGGGGTGGTCGATCGGCTCATTGCCGAACAAGGCGACGAACAGCACGAGCATGACGAGCGGCAGGCCGAGCGTGAAGAACGCGCCAACCGGTGAGCGCCAGAACATGCGATTCTCGGCTCGCACCGAGCGCCAGAGGATCACGAGATCACGCCTCATGCCTCGTCGCCTACCAGCCGGAGATACACGTCTTCGAGAGTGAGATGTTCGACAACAAGGCCGCTGAGCTCGATCCCACGCCCCACTGCCCATCCAGTGATGTGGGCAAGATCAGCCGTCGGTGTGGTGGTGGTGATCTCGACTCGACGATCGCGCCCCTGGACCGTGCCGACGAGCGGCTCGAACAGTTCCTCGAGCCGAGCATCGACTCGCGGGAGCTCGAAACGGATGATCGACTCCGTCGACGCATGCCGGCGCAATGACTCGGGTGTGCCCTCCGCAACGATCTGGCCCCTCGACATGATGATGATGTTGTCGGCGAGCTGTTCAGCCTCTTCGAGATAGTGCGTGGTGAGCACCACCGTCGTACCGTCATCCGCTAGGCGCTTGATGACCTCCCAGCTACGGCGACGAGCTGCCGGGTCGAAGCCCGTCGTCGGCTCGTCGAGGAACACCAACTCGGGGGATCCGACCAACCCGAGCGCAAGGTCGACACGCCGTCGCTGGCCACCCGACAGACGGGAGATTCGGGTGTCGAGCTTGTCGTGGAGTTCGACCAGCTCGATGACCTCGTCGACCGGTCGGGCCTGCGTATACGCATGGCGGTACAGCTCGATCGTCTCTCGAACGGTCAATTCCTTGTCGATGCCGGCTTCTTGGAGCACGATGCCGATGCGATCACGGAAGTCACGGCCACCGGTCGCCGGATCGACACCGAGCACGCTGACGTTCCCCCCGTCGCGCGTGCGATGCCCTTCGAGAATCTCGACGGTGGTCGACTTGCCGGCACCGTTCGGCCCCAGCAGGGCGAACACCTGCCCCGCAGGGACCGAGAATGACAGCCCATCGACGGCTCGAAGATCGCCATAGGTCTTCGTGAGCTCGTTCACATCGATCGCATTCGTCATGGTGCAGGCACCCTACTGACGGCAGACTTCTGTCGTGGGTCTGGTGCCGGGGATGCAGGTGGTGGGTGAGTACAACCGTCTCTTCGATGCGGAGCTCGCTGTCGCAATGCTCGATTCGGCTGGTATCGACGCCACCGTCGTGAGCGACACAAACCCCGAAACCGGAAACGTCAGCCTCTCGGCCGGTGGCCATCGCGTGGTCGTGCGAGCTGAGATCGGCGAGGACGCACGTGCAGTGCTGGCAGCGGATCCTGTCGAAGACGTCGAACGGGAACGCCGCTTTGCGGATCGGCCCGCATTGATTCGCCTGGGGGGTCTACCTGGCGCTTGCCGCAATGGCCGGACCACTCGTCGTCCTTGCCCTCATCGAGGCCGAGTGGCTGATCGACAGCCTGTTTCCGTGACCGATCAGTTCTCGGCGATCTCGGCAGCAAGGTCCTCCATCCGCAGTTCACCGTCCCGCGTCTGACCGCCGAATTCGAGGAAGCGCTGCATCAACTCCTGTGCTGCGCTCGACATCTGCAGGGTGTTGAAGATGTGGGTCTCGTCGATCAGGGCTTCGGTCGGATCCTCTTGGGATCGAAGCAGTGCCTTCTTTGCCCCTCGGACGGCAGCAGGGTCGAACCTCGCGATCCTGCGGGCAAGACCATCGACGTAGGCGTCCAGATCGTCGGCCGGCAGCGCCCGCGTGAAGTACCCCCAGGCTTCACCGGTCGCTGCGTCGAGATCGAGGCCCCCGAGAATCAATGCTGCGGCCCGGTGATGACCGATCAAGCGGGGGAGACGCTGGGTGCCCCCACCACCGGGGATGATCCCGATCGGGACCTCCATCTGATTCATGACCGCCCGGTCCAAGGCAGCGAACCGCATGTCGCAGCCCATGGCAACTTCACTCCCCCCGCCGCCGACTCGCCCAGCGATCTTGCAGATGGTCGCCTTCGGCATGGTTCGGAAGCGCTCGATCATCTCGTCGAACGCAGTGAGTTCGGTCGGACGCGGTGGTGGCTCGCCCGCTTCGCGCTGCAGCAGCGTGACGTCGAAGTGGGCGAGGAAGAAGTCGGGATTCGCACTCTCGAGCACCACCACGGTCGAGTGCGGGTCTGCTGCGACCCGTTCGGAGAACCGCAGCAGATCGATCAGAAGTTCTCGGGTGATCAGGTTGATCGGCGGGTTGTCGATCGTGGCCCACACCGCCCGACCTTCCGTCGAGATGGAGAGATGGAGATAGTCGTCACCAAGGTCCATGGGTTGACGGTAGCGTCGCGCCATGTTCGCGGCCTTCCTTCGAGAAATTCGGTTGCTCCTCGCAGCGACAGACGAACCGATGGCACAGGAATTCGTTGCGTTGCTCGAACGTGCGGCTGTGATCACCCCTGCTTCCGACCCTGCGCCGTGTCCGGTTCCCGACCTGGCACGGGCTCGCGACTTGGCGGCTGCGTCCACCCGCCCTGCGATTGATGCCCTGCTTGCCAGCACCGACGAGATGCACTGGAACCGTCCAGATCCGGCTCATGTTCCACCCGGCTGGGCGCACAGGTCGGCGATGATCGAGATCATCGGCGTGGACGGAGCAATCACGCCAGAGACCAACGAACGGTTCGGAGTCTTCGTGCTCGACACCGCGTGCGATTACCCGAATCACTGGCATGACGCGGAGGAGTTCTATCTCGTGCTCGCAGGGTCAGGCGACTGGACCGTCGGCGACACGACGAGGACCCTGACGGCTGGTGACTTTTCGAGGACACCGTCTCGGGCTCACCATGCGATCGTCACCCACGATCAACCGGTGTTCACCGTGTGGGGCTGGTCCGGTGACGACACCAGCTTCGACTCCTACCGCTACTGAACCACTGCTGCGCTCGTGACGAACGGACCGGCCGGGCCGCCCAACGACCCGGCGTGCACCGATTGCTCAGAAACCGCGGCGGAGATCAGTCGAGCCCCTGCCCACCGGAAGCGTCGGCCACAGAGCCCTTGCCCTCGGAGATCCACGGCATCATCGCCCGGAGTTCCTTGCCGATCTTCTCGATCGGATGGTCGAAACCGGCCTCTTCGAGTTCGCGGAACCTGGCCCGACCCGAACGCGACTCCTCGACCCAGTTGGCGGCGAACGTGCCGTCCTGGATCTCGGTGAGGATCTGCTTCATCTCGGCCTTCGTGTCGGCGTTCACGATTCGGGGACCGGAAATCAGATCGCCCCACTCTGCGGTGTCGGACACGCTGTACCGCATCCCGGCGATGCCCTCTTCGTACATCAGATCAACGATGAGCTTCAGTTCGTGGAGGCATTCGAAGTACGCGACCTCGGGTTGGTAGCCGGCCTCGATGAGGGTCTCGAAACCGGCCTGCACGAGGCGGGTGGTCCCGCCGCACAGCACCGCCTGCTCACCGAACAGATCGGTTTCGGTTTCCTCGGTGAACGTCGTCTCGATCACGCCCGCACGGGCACCGCCGATCGCGTCGGCGTAGGCGAGCGCAATGTCCTTTGCGCGACCTGACGCGTCCTGCTCCACGGCGATGAGACAGGGAACACCGCCACCCTCGGTATAGGTCCGGCGAACGAGATGACCGGGACCCTTCGGAGCCACCATGCACACGTCGATGCCATCCGCCGGCTGGATCAGGTCGAACCGGATGTTGAACCCGTGCGCGAAGAACACGGCGTTGCCGTCCGCAAGATGTGGTGCCACATGCTCGTCATAGATGGACGCCATCTCGGTGTCGGGCATGAGCATCATGACGATGTCGGCTTCGGCGGCGGCCTCCGCAATCGACGCCACAACGAGACCGGCTGCCTGCGCCTTGGCGACCGAGCCGGAGCCTTCACGCAGCCCGACTCGAACGTCGATGCCACTCTCCTTCAGATTCAGCGCATGGGCATGCCCCTGCGAGCCGTAGCCCAGGATCGCCACCTTCTTGTCGGCGATGACCGAACGGTCGACGTCTTTTTCGTAGTAGATGTTCGCAGCCATGAGTGGTTGATCCCCCTGTGTTGTTTTCGCCCTGCGGCAGAACGGCACGCCGTTGATTGCGTCTGTTGTGTTCAGTTGTCCAGTGACGGAAGCGCTACGCGCCCCGTTCGCTGTAGTTCCACGATCCCGAAGGGTCGCAGTCGTTCTTCCAGTTCGTCGAGACGGGCCGGGCGAGCCGACCACGACATCATCAGCCGGTCGTCTCCCTCGGAGAGCACATAGGCACGATAGTCGTCGACGATTTCCATGAGTTCCTTGCGAGAATCACCGATCTCGACAGTGATCAACATCAACTCACGCTCGACCGAGTGGGCCGGATCGAGTTCGCTGATGTCGACCACGTTGATGAGCTTGTCGAGTTGTTTCACGACCTGATCGAGCGGCGTCCCCTCGATGTCGACGGTGAATGTGATGCGGCTGAAGCGTTCGTCGTCGGTAGGAGCGACCGCAAGCGAGTGAATGTTGAAGCCCCGTCGGGAAAACAGACCGGCAACGCGAGCGAGCACCCCCGGCTTGTTCTCGACCGTTGCGACGAGGGTGTGCCAGCGAGGG
Source organism: Acidimicrobiales bacterium (assembly GCA_049437325.1). Classification (GTDB taxonomy): domain Bacteria; phylum Actinomycetota; class Acidimicrobiia; order Acidimicrobiales; family Aldehydirespiratoraceae; genus UBA11606. Next base: position 5,894 of record JBMTIM010000063.1, on the reverse strand, counting down.
CTGACAGGTGCGACATTCACGAGACACCCCTGGCCTCGTCGAGCAGGTGCTGCTGACTCGGATCGACAACGACCTCGGAGTTGGTTGCACCGGCGGGGACCATCGGAAAGACGTTCTCGCGGGCGTCGGTCACGAACTCGACCACGACCGAGCGGTCGTCGATCTCGTTCGCCCGGGCGATCGCCGGCGCAACCTCCTCGGGTGACTCGACGCGGATACCGACCGCCCCCATCGACTCGGCCCACTTGACATAGTCGGGGACATGATCGGAAAGGTGCACCTCGGAGAACCGTTCGTCGTAGAACATCTCCTGCCACTGACGGACCATCCCCAGGTAGCTGTTGTTGAACAACGCAACCTTGATCGGGATGTCTTCGACGGTGGCCGTGACGAGCTCCTGCGCCGTCATCTGGAAATTGCCGTCACCATCGACCGCCCAAACTCGACGATCGGGCATGCCGGCTTTGGCGCCGATGGCCGCCGGGATCGAGAAGCCCATCGTGCCGAGCCCGCCGGAGTTGATCCAGGTGTAGGGGTGATCGAACCGCCAGAACTGGCTGGCGTGCATCTGGTGTTGTCCCACCCCTGAACACAGAATCGTGTCGACTGGATTGCCGTCTCGGAGCTGCTCCATGACGAACTGTGGCTTGAGCTTGTCGCCGGGCAACGACTGCTCGTAGGTGAGGGGGAACTTCTCCTGCCAACCCGAGATGGTGGAGCGCCACGGCCCGCGGTCGGCCTGGGCTCCTGAGCCGAGCCGCTTGGTGGCTTCGACAAGGCCCTCGATGACAACCTTGCAGTCACCTTGGATACCGACGTTGTACTGCCGCACCTTGCCGAGTTCGGCTGGGTCGATGTCGACATGGATGATCTTGGCATCCGGCGCAAACCCGTCGAGACGTCCGGTGACACGGTCGTCGAAACGAGCGCCGAGGGACACGAGCAGATCGGCCCGCTGCATGGCGGTGACAGCCGTGTAGTTGCCGTGCATCCCCGGCATGCCGAGACACAGGGCATGGCTGTCGGGAAAGGCGCCCCGGGCCATGAGCGTGGTGACAACCGGGATCTGCAGCAGCTCTGCGAGCTCGAGCAGGGCTTCGGCGGCCCGGGCCTTGAGGATGCCGCCTCCGACGTAGAGGACGGGTCGTTCGGCCTGACTGATGAGCTCGGCCGCTTCGGCGATGAGGGTCGGATCGCCGATCGTCTGGGGGTGGTAGCCGGGAAGCTCCATCGGGACGGAGTCGGGCTCGTACCACGTCATCGCAGAACGCGGGTTGACCGGATCGACGATGTCTTTGGGAATGTCGACCAGCACGGGTCCGGGACGCCCGGTCGTGGCGATGTGGAACGCCTCGTGGATGATGCGCGGAATGTCTTGCGGGTCGGTCACCAAGAAGTTGTGTTTGGTGACCGCCATCGTGATGCCCGTGGTGTCGCACTCCTGAAAGGCGTCACTGCCGATGGCGGCGAGTGGCACCTGCCCGGTGATGCACACCATGGGAACCGAGTCGAGCATGGCGTCGGCGAGCGGCGTCACGACATTGGTGGCCGCCGGACCAGACGTGACCATGCAGACGCCGGGCTTGCCGGTGGCGTGGGCATACCCCTCGGCCATGTGTCCGGCGCCCTGCTCGTGCCGCACGAGCACGTGCCGGATCGACGAATCGATGATCGGATCGTAGACCGGCAGGATCGCACCCCCGGGCAGGCCGAACATCACCTCGACACCCTCGTGCTCGAGGGATTTGACGAGGGCTTCGCCGCCGTTGGTGGGGTTGGTGCTCATGAGACGTGATTCCAGGGTCTGGGACGCAGATGCGCCGGGTGAAAACTACCGGCCGAAAACGCAAACGACCTCCCGTCGGGGGGAGGTCGAGGCACACGATCGGGTCGGCTGGGGCGCGAACGTGTGCTAGCCGGGTACCCCTACGAGTCGGTGGCTGGCGGCAACGTTCACGTCGACGAGTATGTCTGGTTCGACGCTCCATGGCAACGTACACACGTGACTCCTGCGCGACCCCGGCGACTCGGTGTGTATCCCGGATCGTTCGATCCCCCGACGGTCGCACACATGGAGATCGCCCTGACAGCCCGTTCGGTCCACGGACTCGATCGGGTCGATCTCGCCATTTCGCTGTCGGCTCTCGGGAAGGACAGGGTCTCGCTGCCGACCTTCGACGAGCGTCTGGCCGTGATCACGGCCTCGGTGGCTGCTGTCGACGGGCTCGGTGTGATCGTGACCGAGCACCAGCTGATCGCCGACATCGCCGATGGCTACGACGTCGTCGTCATGGGTGCCGACAAATGGCAGCAGATCAACGATGTCAGTTGGTATGCCGGGCCGACCGAGCGAGATGCAGCGATTGCCTCGCTCCCCGACCTGGCCTTGGCCCCGCGGGCCGGGTTCTCCGTCCCGGATGCACATCGTTTGCCGGTGCCAGCAGGGTTGCTCGACATCTCGTCGTCAGCGGTTCGGGCCGGTCGAACCGAATGGATGACCCCCCAGGCCCGAGCGCACCACGACGCAACCGGAGCCTGGGGCCACCAGTAGCGTGCATCGGGTGATTGGTCTCTTCCTTCCCGGCCGTCCCCGCTGGACCGACACCGACCGGCGCATCGTCGCACTTGCGTTTCCGGCGCTCGGTGCCCTCGTTGCCGAACCCCTCTACATCCTCGCCGACACGGCGGTCGTGGGGCATCTGGGGACGCCCGAACTCGCCGGTCTGGCCCTTGCGTCGTCGCTGCTGCTGATCGCCTTCGCCGTCTTCATCTTCCTTGCCTATGGCACCACCTCTGCCGTCTCGCGGCTGCTGGGAGCGGGTGAACACCGCCAAGCCGCCCATCAGGCTGTACAGAGCTTGTGGCTTGCATTCGGCGTCGGTCTCGTCATCGCCGTCGTGACCTATCTCGCCCGAGATGCACTCATATCGCTCATGGGTGGCACAGGTGAGACGGCCGTCAATGCCGAGATCTACCTCCGGATCTCACTGCTCGGGGTCCCCCCGATGCTGATGGTGCTGGCCGGTGTCGGCTACCTGCGTGGGCTGCAGGACACGAAACGGCCGCTGTACGTGGCTGTCGGCACCGCCGTGCTCAACCTCGTCGTCGAACTGGTGCTGATCTACGGATTCTCGTACGGCATTGGTGCGTCGGCGCTGTCGACCGTGATCGCCCAGTGGATCGGGGCTGGTGCGTACTGCTGGTGGATCGCTCGTGCGGTCACCCAACACGAGGTCGGGCTCGCACCGGACTGGAGGATCATCGGCAAACTCGCCGGTGCCGGCGTCGACCTCCTCATGCGCACAGCTGCGCTCAGAGGTGGGATCACCGTGACCGTCGCCGTCGCCGCACGTATCGGCACCGACGACCTGGCTGCTCACGAGATTGCGTTCCAGATCTGGAGCATTCTCGCCCTCTCGCTCGACGCAGTGGCGATCGCTGCCCAGGCGATGATCGGCCATGCCCTCGGCGCCGGTGATGCGGTCGAGGCTCGCCGACTCGGTGACCGGATGATCCAGTGGGGCTGGTGGGGTGGGTTTGCAATGGCTGCGATCGTCTTCGCCGTGATTCCGGTGTTGCCCGATGTGTTCTCGGACGATCCCGAGGTGGTCTCGCTCGCCGCCTTCCTGTTCATCCACGTCGCGGCCTGGCAACCGGTCAACGGGATTGTCTTCGCGCTCGACGGCATCCTGATCGGCGCCGGCGATCTCCGCTTCCTCGCCATCGCCATGGTCACCGCCACTGCGGTTCTGGTGCCGTGGGCGTTCAGCGTGCTGTGGCTCGATCTCGGCATCGGCTGGCTGTGGGGTGCGCTCGGCGCATGGATGACCGTTCGCGCTGCCACGCTCCTGTGGCGTTACCGAACCGATGCGTGGGCGGTCACCGGCGCCACCCGGGCCTGAACGCAGCATGTGCTTCGCGACACATCTCGTGTCGCACGGCCCTCACTCCAGCTACGTCGACTTGCGGCTGAGGAGCTCGGCCACAGCACGTCCGTCGGCCTGGCCCTTCGAAGCCTTCATGATCTGACCGGTGAAAAACCCTTGCATCTTCTTTCGGTCGCTGTCGTCCCCAGCGGTGAAACGGGCCCATTCATCGGGGTGATCGGCGATGAGTTCATCGACGAGTGCGTCGAGTGCATCCGATGCCATCGCCTCGAAGCCGTGCGACGCTGCAATCGCCTTCGGATCGCCACCATGCAACCCCGCTGCCATGTCGGCGAGGACCTGTTTGGCCTGCGTGGCCGACAGTTCGCCACTCGCCTCCATCTGCAACACGGTCGCCAAGGTCTCTGCGTTCACTGCGGACCAATCCTCGACCGCAAGGTCGTTCTGGATCCGAGTCAGCACCTTGTCGGGATCGGCTCCCGCCTCGATCGCACCAAGCGCCAGCTGGTCTTGGCCGCGTTCCACAACGGTCACGAGGACATCGTCTGCGACGCTGGAGAGCGCGCCGAGTCGGGCCCGTCGGGCTGCGGGCAACATGGGCATTGCGTCGTCGATTTCGGCAATGTGGTCGGCCGACGGGGTGAGCGGGACGAGATCGGGCTCCTGGAAGTACCGATAGTCGTCGGCGTCCTCCTTGGACCGACCGGCGGTCGAGCGACCACCGTCCTCATCCCAGTGGCGGGTCTCTTGCCGAGGAGCTTCGCCCGACTCGTAGAGGTCGACATGCCGGCGAGCCTCGTACTCGATCGCCCTCCCGAGTGAACGAATCGAGTTGATGTTCTTCAATTCGCACCGGGTTCGAAGCTCGTCCGAGCCGGCCGGGCGAACCGACACGTTTGCGTCGACCCGCATCGAACCCTCTTCCATCTTGGCGTCACTCACCTCGATCGCAAGGAGGATGTCTCGGAGCTCAGAGACGTAGGCCTTGGCGTGGTCGACGGTACGAATGTCGGGGCGACTCACGATTTCGACCAGCGGGACGCCAGCCCGGTTGTAGTCGACCAGCGAGTACTGCGCATCGTTGATCCGCCCGCCCCCGCCGACGTGCGTGGTCTTGCCGGCATCCTCTTCGATGTGGGCCCGCTCGATACCGACGACGGTTCCGTCGGCGAGCACGAGCTCGCCGTCACGACTGGTCGGCTGGTCGTACTGGGTTGTCTGAAAATCCTTGGCCATGTCGGGATAGAAGTAGTTCTTGCGCGCCATGACCGACGGGTGGATCTCGCAGCCGAGCGCCCGGCCGAGGCGCATTGCAAACTCGACAGCGGTCTCGTTCATCACCGGTAACGAGCCTGGCAGACCGAGACAGGTGGGGCAGACATTCGTGTTGGGTTCGGTCGAGAACTCGTTGGCACATCCGCAGAACAGTTTCGTTTGCGTGGCGAGCTCGACATGAACCTCGAGGCCGACGACGAGTTCCCATTCGTCGGGCAGCGCAGAGCCGTGCAGACCGCTCATCGACCCTCCTTCCCGGCGGAGTCGGGGGCCGAGGCTTCGAGCACAGCAGCCGCCCGATAGATGGTCGGCTCGCTCAAGGCAGGACCAAGAAGCTGGATGCCAACCGGCATGGCATCGTCACCGACCCCGAACGGAACCGATATCGCTGGGTGACCGGTGAGGTTCGACGGGATCGTGCACACGTCGTTGACGTACATCGTCATCGGGTCGGCCGTGCGTTCGCCGAGCCGGAACGCCGTCGTCGGCGCCGTCGGCGTGAGCAGCAGATCGACCTGCTCGTACGCCGAGGCGAACTCGGCCAGCATCAAGGTACGCACCTTCAGCGCCTTGCCGTAAAACGCGTCGTAGTAACCCGCCGACAGTGCATACGTGCCGAGCATGATCCGCCGCTTGACCTCAGGCCCGAACCCGGCGGTACGGGTTGCGGTCATCATTGCTCCGGTGGTTGGCGCATCGGCTCGAAGCCCATACCGGACTCCATCGAAGCGG
>JBMTIM010000062.1:0-12953 GCA_049437325.1 Acidimicrobiales bacterium | reverse complement strand
ACTGGTGGCGTACCGACCAACCGTCGGATGTTCGAGTTCGACAACAAAGTCGTTGGCCCTGACCTGATCGTCGAATGCCGCCTCGTGTGGCGTGTTGTAGGGGCCGCATGGGTAGCCGTGAGTTTCGAGGAGCTCGATGAGTTCGCTGCTGGTCCGTTCGGCAAAGAACGCCTCCATTGCGTCGACAACCGCCAAGAACTCGTCATTGACCGCCATGCGCGGTGGTGCTGCGATTCCCGTCGCCTGATGAAGCTTCGCAAAGAGATGGGCTGAGAGGCCAGCGACCGAGATCAATCCATCGGCTGTGGGGTAGTGCCGAAAGTACAGCCGAAAGACACCGCCTGCGGCCTCTACACGTCGTTCGTAGTGTTCCCGCTGCTCGGCGAACGTCAGGCCGCCAAGCCGGAGCGCATCGATCTCCTCCTGCAGTCGCTCGTAACCCTCGGCGTCTTGCTCGAACCACGCGACTGTCGGGGTACACAGACTCATTGCGGTACCGAGCAACGACGTGTCGATACGTTGGCCCTCCCCGGTCTGATCGCGGTGCCGAAGTCCGGCCATCACCGCGAACGCCGACACCATGCCGGTGCCGTAGTCGTTGACCGCAGGGCGGGTCGACTGGGGGGTGCCTTCTCGGGTTCGGTTCATCGTCCAACCGATGCCACTTCGGCCCTGCACCAGCACGTCGTAGCCGCCGTGGTGAGCAGCGGGGCCCTCCGGTCCGAGCGCTGTGTGGGTGAGGTGCACGAGCCGGGGGTTGACCGTTCGAGCGTGATCCCAGTCGAGACCGTAACGTTCGAGATCAGCGGGTTTCATGGCAACCAGAGCGACATCGGCCCACGCAAACAATCGATCCACGAGCGACGGCGCCTCCTGCGAGGTCAGATCCAGCACAATCGCCCGCTTGCCTGGGTTCGTCGTGAGATAGGCGCGGCCGTCATCACCGATCGGAGCGAGATACCGCATGGCATCACCGACCGGCGGTTCGACCTTGACGACATCAGCACCGAGTCCGGCGAGCAGTCGACCACAATGCGGAATCGCTGCGTTCTGGCTGAATTCGACGATTTTGATGCCGTCGAGCACCCCGGGCAGTGTCATGGCGTTCCCCTTCTCCATCACGACGTGCCGAACGTAGCGGATCGGGCTCCACCGTCTACCCACTCGAGCGCGACCTCGCAGCGTTGGCCTGACCGGATGTGCAGCAGTTGCGCGAGACTGTGGCCGTGATTGTCATCGATGCGAACGGGAACGAGACGTGAGTTCTCCGGTTGACGAATTTCTCCCTGCGCCGATCGACGATCTTGTCGTTGCGCCGTTGCTCGAGTTGATCGAGAAACAGGCTGAGGAAGCTGACCGAACCCGCCGCATCGATCCTGCGGTGATCGACGGCTTGAAGTGCAGCGACATCATGCGCCTCCCTGCGAGCCGCGAGATTGGGGGGCTCGAAGCCACGATGCTCGCCATCGGCCGCGAACTCGAGGCGATCGCCGCTCGTTGTCCAAGCACGGCGTGGACCCAGTGGAACCACCAGTGTGTGTTCCACCTGTTCGCCGGGACCCTCGGCCCCGACCACGCAGATCTCTTGAGCGAGCTCATCGCCGCCGGAGAGTGGGTGTCGTTCCCGGCCGGAGCAGGATCAGGGGTGTACGGGCGGATCGATGGCGACGAAGTCTCGCTCACCGGGCGAGGCTCCTTCGCGACCGGAGCCGCCTACGGCGATTGGTGTGGGGTCGTGTTTGCGGTCGCCGACGAGCACGGCAAACGACTCGAGCCGCTCGATCTGCGTTTCTCGATGGTACGAAACGACTCGCACGGTGTTCGTATCGACCCGACATGGGACGGCTCCGGGCTCCGGGCCTCTGGCACCGACGACATCCACTACGACGACGTTCGTGTTCCGCTCGACCGGTGCGTGCCATGGTTCGGGGCAAACCGGGCCGAGAGTCTTCGGGTCGTCCCGGTGATCAATCATCGGTACCGCGAAGACTGGGTTGGGATCTCCGATCTCATGCTCGGTTGGATGGCCGTCGGTGTCACCCGGCGCGCCCTGGCGGAGATCGCGGACGAAAGCCGAACCCGCAAGGCGATCATGGGGACGAAAATGGTGGAGCGGCCCACGGTCCAGGTCAATCTCGGTGAGGCGATGTCGCTCATCGCGTCGGCGCGGGCCGCCGTCACCGAGGCATGCCATGAGGTCGACCGACGAATCGAGCAGCGGACGGTCCCGGACACCGCCGACTATTTCCGCCAGCAGGCGATCGTCTCGATGGCGGTCGATCAACTGTCGCATGCGATGGATCTGCTCGCCCGCGTGGAAGGTGGCAATGGGCTGCGAGAGAGCGGAACGTTTGCTCGACGCCAGCGCGATTTCCGGGCGATGCCGTTGCACATCAATGTCCACCGTGACCGCGTCACCCACCAGGTCGGCCGGCTTGCGCTCGGCATCGATCTGGATGCCTTCTGACCGACGTGTGAAGATCTCACCATGACCGAGATCGACACCGGAACCGACGACCTGCTCGCCCGCCGCGAGGGCCAGGTTGGCGTGATCACCTTCAACCGACCCGATCGTCGAAATGCGCTGAGCAACGCGATGTACCACGGCTTTCGAGCGGTGCTCCCGGCGTTCGCGACCGACCCCGACATTCGGGTCGTGTTGATCACCGGTGAAGGGGGCGCATTCTGTGCGGGCGGTGACGTGAAGGGCATGAACGAGGCCAACCAGAGTGGCCGCTCGCGCGACGGGCAACCGAGCGCGTACGACGACCGCGTCGCCTCGCTCCGCCTTCGCCAACGGTGGGTGAGCGCCGCGATCCACGAGCTCCCCAAACCCACCGTCGCTGCCCTTCCAGGGGCAGCCGCCGGCGCCGGCCTGTCGATCGCTCTCGCAGCAGACATCCGTCTGGCCGCCGAACGGGCACTCCTCGTCACCGCATTTGCGAACGTCGGTGCGTCGGGTGATTTCGGTGGCAGCTGGTTTCTCACCCAGCTGCTCGGGCCTGCGAAGGCCAAGGAGCTGTACTACACGTCGCCCCGTCTGTCAGCTGCAGAGGCCGCCGATCTCGGTTTGGTGAACAGGGTGCTGCCGAACGAGGGATTTGCCGACGCTGCCCTCGACTACTGCCACGAGATCGCCACCAACGCACCGATCGCCATGCGCTACATGAAGGAAAACATCAACCGCGCGACGAGTGCTGATCTGCTCACCGCCCTCGACGCGGAGGCGAGCAACATGGTCCGAACCATGTCCAGCGCCGATCACCGCGAAGCGGCGGCTGCCTTTGTCGAGAAGCGTTCTCCACGCTTCAGCGGCGAGTGACGGATTGCCGTCCGAGCGGCGGGTCACTCGAAGCGCAACGTGCCGTCGTCGAATGAGGCCTCGGGGAGTTCGTCTTTGTCGCGCCAGTAGTCCTGCGTGTGCAACCACGGCTGTCGATCACCTTGGCGAGGCATCAGGTGCAACCCGCGCGTGATGTAGCCGGGGTTGAAGTTCTCCGGATCGACCCACGGGGCCAGCGCCATGTCGACATCGGCCGCCGGAATCTCGGGGACGACAACCGACGCACCCCGCTCGTCCATCTCGTCCAGCAATCGGATCATCAAGTCGGCGAGGAGGTCGACTCGCAGGGTCCAACTGGCCCGGAAATAGCCGAAGACCCACAACATGTTCGGGACGCCGGTGAACATGGCGCCACGCCACGTGACGGTCTCGTGGAACAGCATCGGTTCGTCATCGATGGTGAAGGCGATGTCGCCGAGCACGTTCAGGTCGAAGCCGGTCGCAGTGACGACGATGTCGGCATCGAGGTTTTCGCCGGAGACAAGCCGAATACCGGCCTCGGTGAACGTCTCGATCTCGTCGGTGACCACCGAGGCGTCACCCGCAGCGATGGCCTGAAAGAGGTCCCCGTCGGGGACGAAGGCGAGGCGCTGCTGCCACGGCCGGTACGACGGTGTGAAGTGTGGGGCCATGTCGTAGTCGTCGCCGAGGTACTCGCGCATCCGCCCGTAGAGCTCTTCTTTCACGAGGTCGGGGAAGTGCACCGACGCCTCGGCGATCTGGGCCTGGTCGAACAGGATCTTGCGACGGACGATCTCATGGATCCATTCCTCGTCGATGTCGAGTTCCCGCAGCATCACGGCGACCTCGTTCTCGTTTCGACCGGCGGCAAAGTAGGTCGGCGACCGCTGCAACATCGTGACGTGGCCAGCCTTGGCCGCCATCGCCGGAACGATCGTGGCAGCGGTTGCGCCCGAGCCGATCACAACGACGTTCTTGCCGTCGTAGTCGAGGTCGTCGGGCCAGTGCTGGGGATGGACGACCGGACCGTCGAAGCGGTCCATGCCGGGCCACTGAGGCGTGTAGCCCTCGGCGTGGCGGTAGTACCCCTGGCACATCCACAAAACGTTGCAGGTGAATGTCAGGTGCTCGTCGGTGTCGAGGCGACGCACGCGAAGCGTCCACCGCCGATCGTCCGACGACCAGTGGGCGGAGTCGATCTGGTGGCGGTAGCGGATGTACCGAGCAAGATCGTTTTCGTCGATGACCTCGCCCATGTAGGCGAGAATCTCCTCGGCGCTGGCAATCGGTGGACCGGTCCACGGCTTGAATCGGTACCCGAACGTGTGGAGGTCGGAGTCGGACCGAATCCCCGGGTAGGTGTGGGTGATCCACGTTCCACCGAACGACTCCTGATTCTCGAGCACCACGAAGCTCGTGTTCGGGCGTCGGGTCGCAAGATGGTACGCCCCACCAACGCCAGAGATCCCGGCGCCGACGATCAGGACGTCGACATGTTCGACTGCGAGTGCGGTGTCAGCCACGATTCCTCCCCTGGGTTCTCAGAGCGTTGCACCTGCGAGGGATGCGGGGCCAACCAGGGTGTGATAGCCACCCGGCATGCATGCCGCATCCCCGACGCTGCACTTCTCTCGCGCCGAGTACGCCGACCGACTCGACGCCACGCGCACCGCCATGGAAGCAAAGGGGCTCGATGCGCTCGTTTCGGTCGACCCGTCGAACATGGCGTGGCTCACCGGGTACGACGGATGGTCGTTCTACGTCCCCCAGTGTGTGGTCGTCGGCCCCGACGGAGACCCGTTCTGGTTCGGCCGCGGCATGGACGCCCCCGGTGCAGCCCGCACCACCTACCTGGCCGATGCCGACATCGTTGCCTACCCCGACCGGTACGTCATGTCCGATGAGCGCCACCCGATGGACTACCTGGCCGGTGTTCTCACCGCACGCGGCTGTGGGCAGGGCCGGATCGGTGTGGAGATGGACAACTACTACTACTCGGCTCGAGCCCATGCCTCGCTCGACGCCCACCTTCCCGATGCCGACCTCATCGACGCCACCGGCTTGGTCAACTGGCGCCGCATCATCAAATCGCCGGCCGAGGTCGACTTCATGCGCGTGTCGGCACGCATCGTCGAGAAGATGCACGAGCGGATCGTCGAGGTGATGGAACCCGGCGTTCGAAAGAACGAGGTGGTGGCGGAGATCTACCGGACCGGCATCACCGGCGTCGACGGTCACGGCGGTGACTACCCGGCGATCGTGCCGCTCACCCCGACCGGGATCGATGCATCGGCTGCTCATCTCACCTGGGACGACAAGCCTCTCGAGCTCGGGGCCGGCACCTTTTTCGAGATCGCCGGTGTCTTCCACCGCTACCACGTACCGCAAAGCCGAACGGTCTATCTCGGCACCCCGCCCCAGCACTTCTTCGATGCCGAAACCGCACTCGTCGACTCGATCGCCGCCGGTCTCGATGCCGCCCGGCCGGGCGCCACCTGTCACGACATGCACCGGGCGTTCATCACCGAGCTTCGTTCGCACGGCTTCGACAAGGAAAGTCGAGCCGGGTACTCGATCGGGCTCAGCTACCCGCCCGACTGGGGTGAACGGAACCTGAGCATTCGCGACGGTGACCTCACAGAGTTGCGTCCCGGCATGACGATTCACTTCATGCCTGCACTCTGGCAGGACGACTGGGGCCTCGAGATCACCGAGCCTATCCTCATCACCGACGGCGGCGCCGAGCCACTGTGCACCACCCCCCGACAACTCTTCGTCAAGGACTGACCCATGACGTCCCTTCCTCCCTCGCCGATCTCGACCACGGTCGACTACAACGCCGACGGCGTGCAGCACGGCCACCTCATGCTCCCCTACAGCCGCGACGACGCTGCCTACGGCTCAGTCATGATCCCGATCGCAGTCATCAAGAACGGTGACGGACCCACAGCACTTCTCAGCGGCGGGAACCACGGCGATGAGTACCAGGGCCCTCTCTCGCTGCTGAAGCTCGCCAACACGCTCGATCCCACCCAGATCAGAGGCCGGGTGATCATCGTCCCGACCATGAACCAACCCGCGTTTGCTGCAGCCAGGCGGACATCGCCGATCGACGACGGCAACCTCAACCGGATGTTTCCCGGCCGTCCCGACGGGACCCACACCGAACGAATCGCCGACTACTTCAGCCGCACCCTGTTGCCGATGGCCGATGCGGTCCTCGACATTCATGACGGCGGTTCGACACTCGAGTTCATCCCGATGGCATCGTCGCTGGCGCTCGACGACGCCGATACCGAAGCAACGGGCGCAGTTGCCGCCGAAGCCTTCCGTGCCCCGTTCGTCACGAAGCTCGTCGAGCTCGACATGCTGGGCATGTGGGATCTGGTGGTCGCCGAGGCCGGTCTCCCCTTCGTCACCACTGAGTTGGGTGGTACCGGCTCGACCCGGCCGTGGATCGTTGCGATCGTCGACCGTGGTGTGCGCAACATCCTCCGTCACTGGGGCGTGTTGACCGGCGAACTCGAGGGGACCCCATCACAGCGCATCGTCATTCCCGACGACGATGCATACGTGATCAGCGACACCGACGGCTTGATCGAGTGGCTGGTCGAACTCGGCGACCCGATCACGGCCGGCCAACCAATCGCCTGTGTGCACGAGCCCCGAAGGCTCGGGGTCGAACCCACCGTGTACTGCGCAACGATCGACGGCCTTCTTGCGATGCGTCACCATCCTGGCCTTGTCAAGATGGGCGACGCGATCGCTATGCAGGCGCACCTCGCCTGATGGTCCCGGACCGAAGGACGGCGCGAATCGCGCCGTCCCAGCCGGTTCCGTTCAGTTCACCTGCAGAATCTGCGCAATCGCGATCAGGGTGACGAGGACGGCGTTGGCAACCCGAAAGACCATGAAGGGGGTGCGTTGGAACGCAGCACCCATCTCGGTGTTGGCCATCGATTCCGGCATGCCCTTCATGAGCGCCATAAAGCCCTGCTGCGAGTTCTCGAAGGAGAGCAAGCCGAAAAGCCCGACGCCGACGGCCGCAACCGTGAGCAGGAACGCCGAATCGGAGTTGGCACCGAACACAATCGTGGCGGTGAGAGCTGCCACGGCGAGCATGTAGGTGCTCTGCGACGCTCGCAGGTTGCCGGCGATCTGATCGCCGAGCTTGATCCATGTCTTTTCGTTCATCGGGAACTTCCTTCGTGGATTGGTGCACTGATACTTAGCCTCACTTGGCCGGTTCGTCCACCGTCAGTCGTCGCAGTCGATCGAACGACGGTTCGCCTGTCGCTGCTGTGCCAGTCAGCCGATGGCGTCGTAGAGGATCGTCGTGTCGGCCATCCGAAGGGTCGGGTGGGCTGCCGCCACATCTCGCTGCAACTGGACGAACCAGTCACTCGCCATCATCTGGTCCTGGAACGCACCCCAGGCAGCCATCGACGGAAAATCCAACGTGTAGAACGCAACTTCGAGACCACCCGAGCCGACGGCAGGTCGAAGAAGTCGGGGGTTCTGGGCACCCCAGGCCTCGTGCTGCGGTCGGGCGGCGCGCGACCCCTCTTCGACGGCGTGGATCGCTCCAGGGCTTCCCTCCCAGCGAGTGACGGCAGTGATCATGATGTCTCCTTTCGAGAGCGGCGACACCACACCCCGTGGCTCGCCGAGCCCGCTTGTTGTGCCAGCGATCCTTTCACGTCCCCGCCGGCTTCGCCCGAGGCACAGCCAACGGGGCATCGACGTTGCCTTCCTCCAGCCGTGACGACCGGTTGTCGTTCGACCGGCGGCGACCGCTACCGTCCAGCCTCATGCCTCTCCCCGACTTCGACAACGACGACCGACTCGATCCTCGCGTTCGACGGGTCCTCCCCCTGCTGTCGAACCCCGAACCGAGGCGGCCGGTGGCAAGCCGAGAAGCACTGCTTGCCGCGGCGGCCACACCAGCGGCAGCCGCAGCCCGTGAGCTCACCCGGGCCGCGACCGAGCGGATGGATCGTGAGGAAATCGCTTCCTTCGACGGCATCTCGACCGATGTCCTCACCTTTCGGTCGACCCCCGACGACAACCCGGTGAAGATCAACATGATCCGTCCCGAGTCGGGGGACACGCTTCCGTGCGTGGTCTACCTCCACGGGGGCGGCATGGCTCGGAACTCTGCCTTCGACGGCAACTACCGGGTTTGGGGCCGATTGCTCGCCGCCGAAGGGGCCGTCGTGGCGATGATCGACTTTCGGAACTCGCTGGAACCTTCGACGGCCGAGGAGGTGGCGGTGTATCCCGCCGGACTCGACGACTGCGTTGCCGGGGTTCGCTGGGTGTCCGAGAACGCCGCCGAACTCGGGATCGATCCGGCACGAATCGTCGTGGCCGGAGACAGCGGTGGCGGCAACCTCACCCTCGCAACCGGCATGCGGCTGACTGCCGACGGCGACACCGATCTGGTGAAGGGGCTCTACGCCTTCTGTCCCTACATTGCACTCGATCGCAATGCCGACACGTACCCGTCGTCAGCCGAATTCGAGGGCTATTTCTTGCGGCTGGCCAACAACGAGGGACGGTACGCCTACGGCGTCGATGCTGCCGACGCGAGAGATCCGATGGCCTGGCCGGCGTATGCGACCGCCAACGACGTCGCCGGTCTTCCTCCGACCGTGATCAGTGTGAACGAATGCGACCCGTTGCGCGACGAAGGAATCGCCTTTTACCGGACGCTCCTCGCCGCCGGGGTGTCGGCGCGTTGTGTCGTCGTGATGGGAACCATGCATGCGGTCGAGGTGATCCCCAACGTCTGCCCCGACATCTCTCGCGCCGCAGCACGCGATGTCGTCGGGTTCGCCACCACGACCCCACCCAAGAAGCGACGCCCCACCTAACCAGTGGCCATTTCTCGATTGCCTAGGACTGTGAGCGCGATTCGCCCTTACTCTCTGTGCCTCGGCGGGTCGAATTGTTTTTGAGGCACCGGCTCGGTGGTCGCGTCGTGCCAGGGACCTACTTCCGAACCCGGCCCACAAGTCGGTTCTTGTGACCGCACGACGATCAGATGTCGCGACCAGACAACGAAAGGAGCCTGGAAACCTCGGGATTCCAGGCTCTCTCCGTTGGTGGGGTGTGCACCGAAGTCAACCAGCCCTGGGGCGATAGAGATCCGGGGCAGCTTCAGTGAGAGGTTCTAAGCGAACGTCCTTTCGCGCCCAAACGAACTGTCCCTGTCGTCATGTCGACGAGAGTTCGTAAAGGTGCTTTTGGAACGACACGAATACTTCTCGTGCATCGCTTACTCCCATGCCGATTGCTGCGAGTCCTTCGTGAAGGCTGTCGTGGCGAAGTTCGAGCAAAGGACCGAGCCGGTTTAGCCAGAGCTCTTCGAACCCTTGGTTGACGTAGTGGCTGAGGACGAACTCGATGAAATCTCGGGCTTTGTCGTCGACCTCGCCGGCGACCTTTGTCCTTGCGTGATCGGCTCGCTGCTGCCTCGTGAGTCGGGGTGCGTCGAAGCTGATAAACGCAAGCACGTCGTACAGGTCGCTGTCTGTTGCGGCGATGAGGTCCTGGATCTTGCGAAGATCAGCCGTGGCAAAACCAGCTTCTTCGAGTCTGGTCAACAGTTCGATGCGGGTGAGCGGGTCTGACCAGATAGCTCGCAGATCGCTTTCGTTGTCGTAGAACGCCGCTCTGGTGGTTGTGGCTACTTGCCTGTTCGTCTCGGCAAGATTGCGGGATTTGGAGGCGAACGACGGGCGAAGCGGGCGTGGTGTTGAAAGACCAGCGCAGTCGGCTGCGTTAGCGTTCGATCGATGAGAGGTCGATGGTTTCGCCACAGTGTGGGCACGCAAATTCGGCCGATACGGGCAGCTGTGTGCCACGGCCGAATCGGGCGAGGACTGGGATGAGAAGTGTTCCGGCGGCCACTGCGATGCTTTCGATGCCGATCAGTCGGGCGACCCACTCGTCGCCGCCGTTGTTCCACAAGACGGCGAGAACTGTCACCGACAGGGCAGCGATCGCGATTTCTGTCATGGAGCGGAGCCCGCGCGCCGGGCCCGGTTCACCGATCCGGCGCAGTGCGGTAGCGAGGGTGGCGGCGCCACCGATTATGAGGCCGCTCGCCGCCAACTTGATGAGGGGTTCGTCCGGGTTGCGGATCCATACGGTGACGATGAACAGTGAAAACCCCGCCGCGCTGCTGACGGCACCCACTTCGGGTAGGGGCCGCAGGACGTTTTTGCGGAGCGCTGGGGCGTTGATGAGCACGCTGAGCATGGCGGCCGAGATCAGGAATGTCGTGGCGAGCACTCGGCCTTCGGTTTCGCCGAAGTCGCCGCTCAACAATGCCCAGGCGCCGAGCACTGCGTTGACCACGACCGATGCACTGAAGGCCCGTATCCCGAGCCGTGTCGTGGTCGTTTTTGGTTCGGGTTGCGAGCTTCCCATCCGGAGTACGACCGTCCTTGTTGTCGCGTAGTGCGGCGGTATGCAAAGTAGCTGAGGGATCTCGGTTTTCAGGAAAGTCGATCGGGTTCGTGCAACGAGGTGGACCGCACGGGCCACTCCTCGATCCAGTTGACACTGAACACCTATGGGCATCTCTTCCCGTCCGAAGACGAGGCGACGATCGACGGACTGGACCGCACTTTCCAAGAGGCTTCCTCGAACGTTTCGCGGCCCGCACGCGGCCTGACGTCGATATCGCGCTCGGCGTAGACCGGTTGAAAACGGAGAAGATCCCTGCCGTAGCAGGGATCTTCGTTGGTGCGGTGTGCACCGAAGTCAACAAGCCCTGCGAAAACAAGCTTGGGGGAAGCCTGAGCCGGGGAGTTGCAAGCGAAACTCGGACCAGTCCCAAACGACAGGAACTCGTTCGGGTTCAAGTTGTCGCAGCGAGACAAGAACGCTGCGAACTCGACCCGCTTCACCCGTCTTCAGTTCCGTTCCCCATTTGCCGTTCGAAGCCTTGTCGGGCGAGCCCCATGATGTAGGGGATGTCGTCCAACGAGTCGAATTTGACTTCGACGTTGCCGTTTCCCCAACGGCCCATGCCGGTGACGTCTTTGGCCAGCTTGCGGGGGTCGTGTAGTTCGTGGAAATCGAGATTGATCGAGATTCGCAGACGCTCGGCTTGCGCAACGATGTCTACGAAGTTTGTTTCGGCCTTGTAGGCGACGTAGAGCTTGAGGAACTCCTCCGTCACGCATGGGTCGATGTCGATCAGGTGTTGCCGCAGAGCATCAAAGAGTTTGCGGGCGGGTTTTCCCTCAGCGAGGTGCTTGTGGTCTTCGATTCCGTAGACCGCCGAAGGAACAGAGGTCTTCTTTGGCCGATAGAGCTCCAGGACATCTGTCGGGAGTTTCGGCGAGGGCCATACCTCTGCAGCTTGTCGGCTTAAGCGCTCAGCTCGGGCGTGAATCTCGGCCTCTGTCCATAATTCGGTCTGGCCGAGACCATCGTTGAGGCGCAAGGGGCTTTCGCGAAAGCCGCCTCTCATGTCGCGCTTTTTGGCAAACGGGTGGTCGCTGTACTCCGAGTTGTAGCCGGTGAGAGTCAGGTTTCCGAGCGTGTGCAGCAGCGTCTCGTGGATGCGCTCCCACTCATCTCCCAACGCGCTTCGCCATTCAGATGGGAGGTCGGCATTCTGCGGCATGATGTGCTCAATCGTGTACTCGTCTACCGGTACTCGTTCCTTGCGACCGACGTTTTCGAGTCTCCGAAGCCAGTAGCTGCGGCTCCGGAAGTTGTACAGATCACGTTGCTTCAATTCCCGCCGGAACTCGTCGTCGCCTGGGAACCGTCTGTACGACGGTAAGAGCAGGAACTGCGCCTGCATGCTCTCGAGGAACCTGTTCTTGTCGAGGGTCTTGCTGAAGTTCGCGAAGGTCTTGTTGAGCGAGTTGGTTGGAATGGCACAGACGGCCCGGCGGAAGACATAGCTCTCGACCCACCGCACCGCCTGAGCGAAGTCATCGCGCGACAGAGTTCCTTCGACGGCGGGGTTGAGCGCTGCCTCTGTCTTCTCGTGGGCGGTCTTGCCACCTTTGGCGAGTGCCTTGGCGAAGGCGTCTACGTCGTCCTGGCGTATCACGTCGATGTCGCCAAGCTCACGGGAAGCGTCGAACAGGAGGTTCGGGTCAGTGGGGATTGCTTCGGCGTGTTCGTAGAAGGGAGCGAACGCGTCGGTGATGTCCTGGGCGCTGTTGCGGAAGTCCTGAGCGTCGAGCCGGTCGCCACCGTCCACCTGCCCCAGCGGGTGCCGTTCGGCTTCCACGGCAACTGGGTGCCCGCCGGGGAGTAATTGCCGCGCCAGTCTCGTCCGACCATCTAAGTTCGACCGGCATGAGCGATCCAACGAATTTCGATGCTCCCTCACTGCGCACAACGGTGCGTCGGGGGGCGAATCGGGCCGACTACGCACCCACCACAGTCCTCGGCATCCTTGACGCCGGGCTGATCGCCCACGTCGGGGTCCAGACACCTGACGGTCCTCTCGTGTTGCCCATGGCCTACGGGCGTGACGACGAGATGCTCTATCTCCATGGCGCCGCCGCCAACCACCTCCTCGGCACCGGAGCGGGCCATCAGATCTGTGCAACCGTCACCCATGTCGACGGACTCGTGATGGCCCGCACCCCCTTCCACAACTCGATGAACT
>JBMTIM010000061.1:0-13482 GCA_049437325.1 Acidimicrobiales bacterium | reverse complement strand
TGTCGAGCCGAGTTCCGGTTCGACAGGTGTACCGCTCGATGAGCTCGGTGCCGCCCTGGCCTCGGGGTTTCCCGACCGCATCGCCCGTTCGGTCGCCGGCATCCGGGGCGGGTTCACGACGGCCGAAGGCCGCTCCTTGACGCTCGATCACCGACAGTGGCCGGGGACGGCAGCCGGCATCGTCGCCGTCGACATCGATCCTCGAAGCAAGAAGGGTGCCGTGCACCGTGCTGCCGCGCTCGAGATTCGCGTCGACCACCTCGTCTACGCCACGCCCGACCTGGCGACGACCGTTGCTCGTATCAC
Source organism: Acidimicrobiales bacterium (assembly GCA_049437325.1). Classification (GTDB taxonomy): domain Bacteria; phylum Actinomycetota; class Acidimicrobiia; order Acidimicrobiales; family Aldehydirespiratoraceae; genus UBA11606. Next base: position 13,176 of record JBMTIM010000061.1, on the reverse strand, counting down.
CGAGGAGTGGGGGGTCGCTCCGACCCCGGGGGGTCGCCATGACGGCCGTGGCACGGCCAACGAGCTCCTCGCCCTCGGCGGCGGCGCCTATCTGGAGATCATCGGCCCCGATCCGGATCAGCCCGAACCTTCCGCGCCTCGACCATTCGGCGTCGACGGCATCACCGAACCCCGGCTCGTGACGTGGGCCGCTGCGGTCCCGAACCTCGATCTCTGGCTCGAGTGGTGCTCTGCGCGCAAAATCGACCCGGGACCTGGCTTCGACATGCAGCGCACGACTCCATCGGGCGAGGTGCTGCGATGGCGACTGACCATGCCCCCCGAGGAAGGCGACGGCATGATCCCGTTCCTCATCGAGTGGCCCGGGCAGACACCGGCTGCGACCTCGGCACCAGGGGTCGAATTGTTCGGTCTTTCCTTCCAGTATCCGGATCCGCAGTTGGCGACCCGTTTCCGCGAATACGCATTGCCCTACCCGGTCGAGACCGGACCCGCTCGCATGACCGCCACGCTGCTCACCCCCAACGGCATGGTCGAACTCACCAACGTCTCGCCACCAGTTCCACCAAGCTGATCCCCTCCGGTGGGATACTCACGAGATGCAGTCCGGTGACCTCGACTCCATCGACCTCGACGACCCCGCCGCGGTGAAGCAGGCATTGGCCGACGCGGCCACCCGAATCCGTGATCTCGAGCGGGATGGGGTCCACGCCATCGGCGGGGTGGTGGCCGAGATGCTCGACCATGCTGCGAAGTCGGGTGACGAGATCCTCGACAGGGCGAGAGACGATGCCCAGGCGATCCGGGCAGCCGCCGAGTCCGCTGCCGCCGACGTCATCGACCAAGCCAACGCGACGGCTGAGGGAATCGCCGCCAAGGCCGCAGCCGACGCCATCGAGCGATCGGCCCAGGTCATCACCGATGCCCAACAGCGCCTCGATCGTCTCTTGGACGCCGAGCGCGACGTGCACGACAGACTGCAGGCGGCGCTGGCCGACATACAGGCCTCGGTGTTGCGGGTCGGCGTGTCTCAGGAGCCCAAGAAGCCGTTCACTATCGACGACGACCCACCTTCAGTGGTGCACGAGACCCTCTGGGGCGATGAATCGAGCGACGAGGTCTCGGTCCGCCGACGCAGCGCCTGAGCCAACAGAGCCTCCGCTCGCCGTCGACCCACATCGCCACGACGTCTTGGCAGTGCGCTGCCCGGAAAGAAATCTTTACGACATACTTGTCATGTTGCTGACAAAATCGTAAAGTAAATGCAACACGAGGCCGGATCGAGTTTCGATCCTCCCCCTCTCGTGAACGGTCGAGGCACTGTCCTGGATCTGCCGGAACTATCCGTACCGCCCGCGCTCCGGCAGGCACAGGATGGTGCCTCGTCCTGTTTTTCGGCCACGAGTGGGTCGATGCGTCCCGGTCTACTCGCCAGAATCGAGCACCACGCGACCTTCGAGTGCTCGACCAAGGGTGAGTTCATCGGCGTATTCGAGGTCGCCACCGACCGGGAGACCACTCGCAATACGACTGACCCTGACGCCCATCGGCTTGAGATATTTCACCAGCAGCGCCGCAGTCGCCTCTCCCTCGAGGTTGGGGTTGGTGGCGACGATGATCTCCTCGATGTCTTCTTCGCCCACCCGGGTCATCAACTCCTTGACCCGAAGCTGTTCGACCCCCACACCGTCGATCGGGCTGAACGCCCCCTGGAGCACGTGATACCGGCCACGGAACTCCTTGGTTCGCTCGATCGCAACGATGTCCTGACTGTCTTCGACAACACAGACCACACCCGACTCGCGGCGAAGGTCACGACAGATCGCGCACTCGTCGCCTCCCTCGCTGAGGTTGAAGCACCTCGCACAGAACGAGACGCGCTCCTTGGCCTCGACGATCGACCTACTCAACCGCAATGCATCCTCGGTCGGCGCCTTCAGCAGGTGGAACGCGACTCGCTGGGCCGACTTCGGGCCGATGCCGGGCAGGCGGCCGAGCTGATCGATCAGCTCCTGCACGGTTGACGAGTAGCTCACTCGCCGCCCAACAGGCCGCCAAGACCACCCAGGTCCATCCCGCCCAGGGCACCCGACTGACCGGCATGAAGCTGACCGGTCGCGTCGCGCAGCGCAGCGAGCACGAGATCTTCCAGCATGGACGGATCATCGGGATCGATCGCGTTCGGATCGATCGAAACCGACTTCACGTCGAAGTGACCATCGACTCGTACCCGCACGAGTCCCCCACCTGCCGTGCCCTCGACGACCGCATTGGCGGCTTCCTGCACGCCAGCCATCATCTCTTGGGCCGACGCCAGCAGGCCCCCGAGATCGAGGCCACCGAGATCCGGAAGGTCGGGCTGTTGGTCGTCGGTGGTCATCGGTCGTCCTCCGGGTGATCGGTGGTGTGCAGTTCGGCACCGGGAAAGGCTTCGGTCAGGCGCTCGATCAGCTCATCGGTGTGTGACGGGGCATCGACGAGATCATGGATGTCGATGTCGTCGTCGGGTGGATGTTCGCCGGGAACCATGTCGTCGACCGGCTCGGGGTCGGCGTCCGGAACCGGAGCGACGGGTTGGGCGACCTCGCGAACGATCTCGGGACTCGACACCTTGGGCACCGGCGGAGGCGCACTGCCGACGTCGTCGGCCGGCGATGCATGGGCATCGACGAGAGAGACCCACAGTTCGGCAAGCGCCTCCTCGGAACGGGGCCGTTCGCCGAGCAGTTCGTTCGCCGCAGTGATCACGGCGTCGCGCGACAGGCCCAGATGAAGCTCGCCGAGCTGCACGACCTCGGACGGCGACAGCGGCCGGATGGCCCACAGGTCCGGCGACGCAGCCGCAGACGGCACCGGTTCGGGCGGAGGCGCCGGCACCGTCGGTGGCGGATCGGCCGGCACCGTCGGGGGAGACGACGGTGCTGCGTCGGGGATGGGATCGGATGGCTCGGCGTCCCCCCGGGTGTCGGCCAATGCCCGACGTGCCGTGCCAGGACCCGCTGCAGCGGGAGCGGTGGGCGCCGGAGGGGGCGTCGAGGGTGCCGGGGTATCGGGCACAGCCGGCACTTCTGGCGCAGTTGGCTCGGCTGGCGCGGTCGGTGCTGATCCTCGATCGGGGGCTTCCACCGACGCCGACGCTGCCGCCGTGGACGGCGGTGCCCCGGTGCCGATCGCAGCTTCGAGTTGTTCGACTCTGGCACCGAGTGCGTCGAGCGAACGATCGGCGTCCGGGCGACAGAGTCGGACCAACGCCACCTCGAGATCGATCCTCGGGTCGGGCGCTTGCCGCATCTCGACCACGGCAGTGCCGAGCGTTTCCATCGCCCGAGTCATGGCAGCGGGAGACATCCGCTTCGCGACCCCGGCAGCTCGATCGGCCTGCTCTGATGACAGGCGCAGCGACGGTGACCCCATGGCAGTCAGAAACGCATCGCGCAGACCGGCAAGGACCGCCTCGCCGATCGTGCGGGGATCGCGTCCACGAGCCGTTGCCTCGCCGACCGCGGCGAGCGCGGCAGCCACGTCACGGCCGGCGATGGCGTCGACCATGAGCTCGGTCGAGGTGTCGATCTCGACCACTCCCCCTGCGGCGACGACGCGATCGAGGGCCGACAGGGTGTCGCGAACCGACCCTCCACCGGCGGTGACGACGTACTCGACGGCCGCATCGGAGACGTCGAGCTGTGCATCCTCGATCACCCAACGAACATGCTCGGCCATCTCCTCCGCCCCCAACAGGGTGAGTTGAAAGACCTGGCAACGACTGCGGATCGTCTCGACGACCTTGTGGGGCTCGGTGGTGGCGAGCACCCACGTCACATGGTCGGGCGGCTCTTCGAGCGTCTTCAGCAGCGCGTTCTCCGCCTGGCTCGTGAGCATGTGGACCTCGTCGAGGATGTAGACCTTGGCCCGGCCCGGGTTGCCCAGGTTGACCTTGCCCAACAGATCGCGCATGTCCTCGACCTTGTTGTTAGAGGCTGCGTCGAGTTCGTGGAGATCGAACGACCGGCCCTGCTCGATCGCGTGGCAGCTTTCACAGGCACCGCACGGCTCGCCGTCGGCGCCGAGGTCTTCGCAATTGAGCGCCTTGGCCAGCACTCGGGCCGATGTGGTCTTGCCGGTGCCACGCGGGCCGTGGAGCAGATAGGCGTGCCCGACCTCGGACTTCACGACGGCGTTCTGCAACGCCGTGACCACATGGCGCTGGCCGCGGATCTCGCCGAACCTCTGTGGTCGGTAGCGTCGGTAGAGCGACTGGTAGGCCATGTCCGGCCGACTCTACCGCCCGACACCGACGCCGTCGGTACGAAGGCGGCACTGCGCACCGGACAGGTCGAGGGCCGAGGATGCCCCCTCCCCAGCAGGGAGGCGACCCGACGGCAAGCGCCCGTTCCCGGGAGTGGCGGCCAGGCGATCTGCGGCACACAGGCGGCTCCGCTGAGAGCTGCTGCCTTCCGGCCCTGACCCGGTTCACGGGCGCCTGTTGCACAGGACCCGGCCACCACACCCCGGAACGGGCGCAGAGCGATTCACGCTACCCTTCTCCACCGGATCCTGCACTGCAGGAGCCTGGGAGGGTTGCCAGAGCGGCCGAATGGGCACGCTTGGAAAGCGTGTGAGGTGCAAGCCTCCGTGGGTTCAAATCCCACACCCTCCGCCACGCACGAACCCCGGCCTCGCAGCCGGGGTTCGTCGGTTTTTGGGCCATCGCGTCGGCAACAGGCGAGACTGTCGGCGATGACCGCACCGCGCCACCGTTGGGTGGTATTCGGCGGGCTGGTCGCGGTCTACTTCAGCTTCGGCATCGGAGTCGCTGCGATTGCACCGATGCTGACACTGGTCCGCGAGGAACTGGGGGCGAGTCGCGGCCAGATGGGCCTCGCGCTCGGATCGTGGACGATGGTCTACATCGTCACGTCACCGATCGCCGGGCGGTTCATCGACCGATTCGACCTCGGCTGGTCCCTGTTTCTCGGTGGGTGCAGCGTGATCGGCTCGCTTCTTCTCCGGGCGATGGCAGACGGTGTCGGAACGCTCTGGCTCGCCGTTGCGTGTTTCGGTGTGTTCGGACCGCTCGTGTCGGCATCGGCGCCGGCGCTCATGGCGAACTGGTTCCCCGACGAGCGCGAACGGCGCCTCGGCGTCGGGCTCTACGCAGCCGCACCGGCACTCGGCGGCACGATCATCATCGCCATCACCAACCCGGTCCTGTTGGAGTGGCTCGGGACATGGCGACGCGTGTTGGTGTTCGAAGCGGCACTGGCAGCAGTGTTCACGCTCGGGTGGGTTGCGATCTGGGCATGGGTCGAGCGACCCGAACGGTCGACCGTCCACAACGACACAGCCGGAGGCGATGCGGTCCGGCAGTTGCTCCGCTCCACGGAAGTTCGGCTCATTCTCGTCACTGCGTTCGCGCTGTTCTTCGTGATGCACTCCCTCGGTACATGGCTTCCGACGGTGCTCGAGGAGCACGGCGGCATGTCCGCAGCAGGCGCCGGAGGATGGGTCGCCGCTGCGGGCCTGATCGCACTCGTGCTGACTGCCACCGTGCCGAGCCAGGCAACGCCGAATCGGATGCATCTGCTGTTCATCGCGCTCCTCGGCGTGACCGTGGTCGCCATCGCCGCCGTCGCCTTCGGGCCCGTCGACACCATCGGACCCGCTGCACTCGTCACAGCGGCTCGCTCACCGCTCGTGCCCATTGCGATCGTCACCCTGCTCGAGGCCGACGACGTGACCGGCGCGAATGCCGGGTTGGCCAATGGTCTGTGGTTCTCGGCCGCCCAGGTCGGCGGCGTCAGTGGACCACTGATGCTCGGCATCGTGGCCGACACTGCGCTCGGCTATGCGGGAGCGCTCACGACGGTGATGGTGGTCGGCACACTCGGCATCGCGCTGGCCCTGGTCCAACGCCGCGTGTATCTCCGCACGAACGGCGTGGCGCAACACGCACCGTTCTGACGTCGTCCGGTCACTCCGTCCGGGGCAACAGCCGACGCCGATACCGGTAGCGTCCTTGGCGTGTCCGGCCCCCGCACCCTCGTCACGACGCTGGCCGTTGTCGTGGTCACGGTGGCGCTCGATCAGGTCACCAAGGTCTGGGCCGAGTCTGCACTCGGTGACGGCGACACGATCGAGATCGTGCCGACACTCGAATTCGATCTCGCCTACAACAGCGGCTTCTCGTTCAGTACCGGCGCCGGGTTCGGTCCCTACATCGGCATCGTGGTCCTCGGCCTGATCGGGTTTCTGGTCTGGCAGATCGCCGTCTCCGAGTCGATGGGCCGGGTCTGGATCCTTGCCACGATCATGGGCGGTGCCATCGGCAACCTCGCCGATCGACTGCTGCGTGCCGAGGACGGGTTCCTGTCGGGCGAGGTGATCGACTTCATCGATGTCAGCTGGTACGCCGTGTTCAACGTCGCCGACATGTTCGTCGTGTGCGGTGCGTTCACCTTCGCCGGCTTCGAGCTCGTCATGCACCGCCGGGCCGAACGGGACGCCGACACCGGTGCCGACCTGGCCGATGCCGAGGCATCGGCCGACTGATCGTCACACCCGCCGCACGATGACGTTTCCCGCGGAGTAGCCGGCACCGAACGAACAGATCACCGCCAGGTCACCGGGCTCGAGGTCGCGGTGATGGTGCGAGAACGCGATGATCGACCCAGCCGAGGACGTGTTCGCGTACTCCTGCAAGATGTTGGGCTGCTCGTCGGGGGTCGGCTCGCGGCCCATGACTTTCTTGCCGATGAAGTCGTTCATCGACTTGTTCGCCTGATGCAGCCAGAGCCGCTTGAGGCGGGTCGGCTCGATGCCCTCGTCTGCACAATGCTCGATGATCATCTCGCTCACCATCGGCACGACCTGCTTGAAGACCTGCCGACCGTTCTGCATGAACTGCATGTCGCGCCGATCGTCGAGCCCACCGGGCCGACTTCGGCGCAGAAAGCCGTTGTTGTTCCGGATGTTGTTGGAGAACTGGGTGAGCAGTCGGGTCGACAGCACCTCGAACTGGTCATCAGAGCTGGCGTTCTCCTTCGCTTCCACGACCAACGCCGTGCACACGTCACCGAAGATGAAGTGACAGTCCCGATCCCGCCACTCGAGATGACCCGAGCAGATCTCGGGGTTGACGATGAGCACCGAGTCGGCCGAGCCGGAGCGGATCATGTCGGCTGCGTTCTGGATGGCGAACGTCGCCGAGGAGCACGCAACATTCATGTCGTAGGCGAACCCCTCGATGCCGAGGGCTGCCTGCACCTCGATCGCGATGGCCGGGTAGGCCCGTTCGTGGTTCGACGCCGCACAGATGACGGCGTCGATCTGGTCGGCGGTGCGACCCGCCTGCTGCATTGCCTCGAGCGCAGCGTCGACCGCCATCTCGGTCATGATCCCGGGCTCGTCGTCGTCGCGCTGGCGAAGCAGTGGATGCATGACGTCGGGGTCGAGCACCCCGTGCTTGTCCATCACGTGGCGGCGTTCGATGCCAGATGCCTTCACGATGAACTCGACGTTCGACAGCGGGATCGGCTCACGCTCACCGGCGGCGATCGCGTCGGCGTGGCGGGCATTTTCCTTCTCGGCGAACGCGTTGAAGGCCTCGACCAGTTCTTCGTTGGTGATCACATCGGGCGGTGTGAAGACGCCCGAACCGCTGATCACAACCGTGCGAGGGCTCGCAGACATGGGGGCGACGCTAGCCCGCCCCTCCTCGAGGTCGCTCATCTGCCGATCGACCGGCAACCCGCCATCGGTGAGAAATCGACCGGACCGGGAACCATTCCGGCCCGGGGCACGTTCTCGATCCGATGACCGAACCACGCCAACTCGACGCCGTCGCCGAGCAGCCGTCCGGCCCCGCACCGCCGCCCCCCGAGCCCGTCGGTCGTGCCGTGCTGCGTCACCGCCGAGGGAGCCGCTGGATGCACTGGGTCAACGTTCCGCTGCTCGTGATCATGTTGTGGAGCGGCTTCCGGATCTACTGGGCGGAACAGGAATGGGCGTTCGGCATCCTCGACTGGGAGTGGTTCCAGTTCTTCCCCGACTGGATCAACGAACCGCTCGGCTTCGACCGAAAGCTCGCCCGCGGCCTCGCTTTTCACCTCAGCTTTGCGTGGCTCTTCGTCCTCAACGGACTGGCCTACACCGCATACACGGCGTGGACAGGCGAATGGCGCAAACTCGTACCGAGCATGGGCGCCCTGAAACGGGTCCCGGCGACCGTGCTCCACGACCTGGGACTTCGCCACGAGGCTCCCGTCAAGGCCGGCTACTACAACGCCGCCCAACAGACGTCCTACACCGGCATCATCATGCTCGGCGCCGTGGCGACAGCAACCGGATTTGCCCTGTTCAAGCCGACCCAGCTCAGCGTCCTCGTGACGATGTTCGGTGGCTACTCCTCCGCCCGACTGATCCACTTCACCGCCAGCATCGTGTTCATCCTTTTCTTCGTCGTTCACATCGTCCAGGTGGTGCGATCGGGACGGCACACCTTCATGGCCATGGTCTCGGGCTACGAGCTGCTCACCGACGAGCGTGACAGGGAGTCGACCGTTGTCTGAACAACAGGAACTGACCGTCGAGGCCTATCGACGGCGGTCGCGGCGATCGTTCATCACCGGTGGTGTCGCCGCACTGGCCGGCGTCGCCGGCTGGCGCAGTCTGCAGGGTGCAGATCCCGACTTTCGGATCCCGGGCCCACTCCGCGCCGTCCACGAGACGAATGAAGCGATCTGGTCGACACTGATGCGCGACGACCATCTCGCAACCGAGTACCCGATCTCGGAAGCGTCGGTCCTTCGGGTGAACGGACTCCACGGCATTCGTGACGACATCGACCTCGACACCTGGGAGATCACGGTGCTCGGTCCCGACGGCGAACAGTTGGGCACGCATGCTCTCGACGACATCAAGGCACTTCCGTGGCACGAGATGACGATCGAACACAAATGCATCGAGGGCTGGTCACAGGTCACCAACTGGCAGGGCGCTCGCTTCAGCGACTTCCTCGCCCTGTACCAGGACCGCCTCCCGGACGACATCACGCACGTCTTCCTGCAGACGCCGGACGGCGAGTATTACGTGTCGGTCGACATGGCCACGATGCAGCATCCGCAGACCCTGCTCGCCTACGACAACTTCGGGGAAGCGATCAGTGACCGCAACGGCGCCCCCGTGCGGTTGGCCACACCCCTGAAATACGGCATCAAGCAGATCAAGCGCATCGGGTCGATCCAGTTCCGGCGCGATCAGGGCGCCGACTACTGGGGTGAACGGGGCTACGACTGGTACGCCGGCCTGTAACGCTGGCCGGGACCAAGGTCCTGATGTGGTCCGCCGTGGTTCGGGCAGACTCTCCCCATGACATCGGTGGGTGACCACAGCGGTCTTCGCCCGGCCATCGGGGCCCGTCTGCTCTACCTGATGGTGGTGGGCGACATTCTCGGCGCCGGGATCTACATCCTCGTCGGTGACGTTGCCGGTGAACTCGGCGGCATGGCGTGGCTTGCGTTCGGGACCGCATTTGGCATCGCCGCACTCTCGGCCGCGGCCTATGCAGAGCTCACCACCCGCTTCCCCGGGTCAGCCGGATCGGCCCTCTACGTCGACCGGGCGGCCGGAATCCCTGCGCTCACCTTCGCCGTCGGGATGGCAGTGATGCTGAGTTCACTGATGACAGCGGCGACGACCGCCCGAGCATTCGCAGGCGATTACCTCGCCGAGTTCGTCGATGCACCGGTCGTTCTCGTCGCCGGCGGCGTGGTCGCTGCTCTGACAGCGCTGAACCTGCGCGGCATCGAATCGACCGCCAACGCCAACGTCGTGATGACGGTCGTCGAGATCGTCGGGCTCCTCGTGGTCCTCGTGATCGGAACAGCGGCGATCGCCGACGGTGGTGGCGATGCCGGCCGTCTCGTCGATACGTCGAACCTGGCGATCGGTGGCTGGCTGAGCGCAACCGCCCTCGCCTTCTTCGCCTTCCTCGGGTTCGAGGACGCTGCGCACCTGTCCGAAGAGGTCCACGATCCCCGCCGGACATTTCCGCCGGTGCTGTTCGCAGCCGTTGCGACTGCGTCGGCGCTGTACCTGGCCGTCACCGTCGTTTCCACCGTTGCCGTCGATCCGGACGTGTTGGCGGCCTCCGACGGTCCGCTGCTCGAGGTTGCCGGCGCCGGTCCGCTCGGCGTCCCCACCCGCTGGTACGCCCTCGTCGCACTCGTCGCCGTGACCAACACCTGCCTGTTCGCATTGGTTGCGTCGAGTCGACTGCTCTACGGCATGGCCGTCGACGGTCACGTCCCCGCAACGTTCAGCCGCCTGCTTCCCGCCCGGCGTACTCCTGTCGTCGCATCGCTGGCCATGGCGGTGATCGCGGCCGGCATGGCCGCGACCGGCGCCGTGTCGGACTTGGCCGAGGCGGCGGTGACATTGCTCCTTGCCGTACTCGTCGCGGTGAACATCGCAGCGGTGGCCACTCGTCGTTCGCCGGAAGCCGCGCACGCCTATCGTGCGCCGACATGGATGGCGCCGCTGGGCGCAGTCGCCGCCTCGGTGCTCCTCGTCCACCAGCTCGCAACTGCGTCTCGTGCCGACCTCGTCAGGCTTGCCGTCCTCCTTGCCGTGTCCGGCGTGTTGTGGCTAGCTGCCAGGGTTCAACGCCGCTAGATCACCCACTCGTTGCCATCAGTGCCGAGCCGCTTGCTGGAGGGCGTGCTCGGTGTCACGGTCGAGAGGCAGCAGCGTCTCGATGCGAAGTTCGTCGAGGGTGACGTCGGAGGGTCCGCCCAGTCCTGCGACCATCGACACGAATCGCAAACGGCCGACTGCCGTGTCGAGCATCATCGGCATGAGCGGCTCGTTGCTCGGCCCACCGGGACGGCGGTCGGCAAGATCGGCGACACCGGGGTAGGCCCCCACCTCGGTGACGAGTGCATCGAGCCGCTCGTCGAACGGTGCTCGGCCTCTGGCCCGTTCGACACGGTCGAGCAGCGACACGGCGAACCCTTCCCAGTTCACGATGGTGGGTCGGATGCCGTCGGGATGAAGACACAGGCGAAGAGCGTTCGCGGCGACGCCGACGGGCACATCGATCTCGCTCAGTGCGACGAGGTGGGTCCACGCCGCGTTGGCCACGACGATGTCCCATCCCCGGTCGAGGACATAGGTGGGAAATGCGCTGTGCGCGTCGAGAACGATCTGCAGAACATCGCCTACCTCGCCTGCCGCAGGGCCGTCGACGGCACGCTCGGGGTACTCGGCGGAGAAGCCGGCCGCAGCGAGCAGCGCATTTCGGGCCCGCAACGGGAGCTCGAGGGTCTCGGCGAGATGCAGCACCATGTCGCGACTGGGATTGCTTCGTCCGGTTTCGAGAAACGAGAGATGCCGTTGCGACACATCGGCTGCCGCGGCAAGCGCGAGCTGCGAGAACCGGCGCGCGTCGCGCCACCGACGCAACTCGTCACCGAAGGTCGCACCCGTGACGGCGCCGCTGTCGTTCATGGCCCAACCCTACGACGCCGCAGCGGAGCGAGCCGATGAGGCTCGGAGGTCGTCACCATCGACATCGGGGCAGGCGAACAGGGTGGGCCGTTCCTCGGGGTGCCGCTAACCTCGGCGCCGGAAGGTTGCCAGAGCGGACGAATGGGGCGGCCTCGAAAGCCGTTGTGGCCTCCGGGTCACCATGGGTTCGAATCCCATACCTTCCGCCACTCCTGATGCCGGTCCCTCGGGGCCGGCATCGGTCATTTTTCGCCGGCGGCCGTCAGTACAGCCGGATCGATCCGTGCTCGATTTCGAGTTCTGCGGCTGCATAGCCGGGATCGCTTGGAAGATGGACGATGTACTCCCCGTCGGGATCGTCGACGCGCAGCCGGGCAGGCTCGACCTGCTCGGCGGCGCGGGCGACGGCCGCTGCGGCCGACGGAAACCGGTCGAGGCACGACAGCATCCGGTGGGTCACCGCCATCATCTGCAGCTCACCGGCCCGCCATTCGGCCATCGCCCGAGCCGGCGTGATCCAGCGGTGCGCCATGATCTCGGACTCGTCGGGGTGCGCCTGTTGGGCCGACGGTGCCACTGCGAGAAAGAAGCGCGTGTCGAATCGTCGAGCCGGGCCCACCGGTGTCACGAACCGGGCCACCTCGTACAGCGTGCTCAGGTCGAGTGCAATGCCGTGCTCGACGAGCAGATCGGTGAAGGCGTTGCTGTCCTCGTCGAGCGCGGCTCGCAAGGCGGGCAACATCGACACATCGATCGACGGTGTCCCGAGCAGCAAGCCGACCTCTTCGAGGGTTTCCCGCACTGCGGCGAACCACCAGGCCAGTCCGCCGTGGTCGATCTGCAACGCAGCGGATGCGGCAGCGTCGGTGAGGTTGATGCCGACCCGTGCGGCGTCGTCGGCGTCGGCTCGGTCGACTCGCCCCCCGGGAAAGACCCAGGCGTTGGCCGCGAAGGTCAACTCGCCTGCCCGCTGTACCAGCAGCACCTCGAAGTCGGGGGCATCACGCACGACCATCACCGTTGCTGCGTCACGAACCGGCACCTCTGCGGCGCCGTCGATCGCGTCGTTGGTGAAAAAAGATGCGCCCATCAGTCGACGTCACATCCGACGACGACCCACTCGCCACTCATGGTCCCAAACTACGGTCCAGTCATGGACATCGTCCTGATCCGGCCCGAGATTGCCCACAACACCGGTGCGATCATCCGACTCTGCGCCAACACCGGTGCCGGACTCCACCTCGTCGAGCCCCTCGGGTTCACACTCGACGACACCCTCCTGAAACGAGCCGGGCTCGACTATCACGAACATGCAACCGTGGTCGTACACCGATCGCTCGGCGAGGCTGCTGCCGCGCTCCCCGGCCGGTGGTGGGGCTTCTCCTCGAGGGCCACGACCCGCTACGCCGACGCGCCGATCAACCGCACCGACGTCCTCGCATTTGGCGCCGAGCGAGCCGGATTCGATCGCGATGCGCTCGATCACATCGGTGCCGACCGGATGCTCACGATCCCGATGCTGGCGCCGAGCCGAAGTCTCAACCTGGCCAATGCCGTGAGCGTCGTCGTCTACGACGCCTGGCGTCGCCACGGGTTTGCGGGGGCGGCCGAACCGACGGGGGGCTTGACATCGGAATCGTTCACCGGGCCGTTGTTCGACCCGTAGGGTCG
>JBMTIM010000060.1:0-13597 GCA_049437325.1 Acidimicrobiales bacterium | reverse complement strand
ATCTCCGAGATGGCTACTCACCATCTGGACAACGAACTCCATTTGCCTCATGGCGTTGACCAGGGCGGAGCGCCGGAGCGGGGCGTTGGCGGTGACGATGCGATGAGGTTCAGAGCTTGCGATCCCGCCTTCGGCCCGGACGCCTGCCCCGACGTCGATCCACCCGCAAGCATCGTGCGGTCATGTTCAAGACGATCGACGGTGGCGCCGTGGACGGTACCGAACAGCGAGCGGTCCTCGGGCGTGCACCGCCCGCCGGTAGGTGATTCCGGTTGGTCGGTGGTACCCCGGATGAGCGGTTCGTTCGACTTCGTGAAATCCCAGGGAGGTGAAGGCGCGCTGGTTCGCCGTCAGCTCGACCCGGACCTCGAGCTCGAGCCACCCAATCCCGAGCTGTGCTGCTCGCTGATCGGCGTGCTCGATCAGCCGAGACGCCAGTCCCTCTCGTCGTCGATCGGACGCGACGGCGAGCTTTCCGATGTAGAGCGAGTTCGGACGCGGGGTGAGTACCACCGCCGCCACCACGGGGTCACCGAGCACCCACGGCTCCGCCGGCGGCTCGGCCAGCTGCGCCGGACGCAAGCGATGCACCGATGACGGGGGGTCGACAATCCCCTCCATGAAGGCAAAGGCATCCCGAATGAGGTCGTACATGGCTGTCAACTCGTCCACGTCGCTCGCAGCAAGGCGTCGGGGTCGCACCGGGTGGAGTCTAAAAGCCGGGGTCGCTGCGCGGGGACGTCAGACGGAGCATCGGGCCGCATGAGTGTGCTCTACGATCCGAATGTGACACTCGAGTGGGAGCAGGTGACGATCGATGCCCTACGACCTGCGGACCTCGGCCGTTGGTGGGCAGAGGCGCTCGGATGGGTAGTCGTCGATGACGGTCCGGAGGTTGTGGAGATCCGTGCAACACCGGAACAACTTCCCGGCCTCCTCTTCGTGCCGACCTCCGAGCCGAAGCAAACGAAGAATCGGATGCATCTCGACGTTCGACCCGGGGACCAGACGGCAGAGGTCGAGCGGTTGCTGGCGCTCGGCGCGTCGAAGGTCGACATCGGTCAGCAGGGGGTTCCATGGGTGGTGCTGGCCGACCCGGAGGGAAACGAATTCTGTGTCTTGCGCCCGCATTTGCATACGTAACAGGAGGCTGCGCGCCGGGGCGGCGTTTGAGGCCCGTTCCCACCACTATCGTCTCCTGCAATGTCGCCCCCGAAACGCGTTGCGGTCATCGGTGCAGGAGCCGCAGGTCTGGCGACGACGCGCCAACTCAAACGTGCAGGCCTCTCCCCTGTCGTCTTCGAAGCTGAAGCGACCCTCGGCGGAACGTGGGTCTACTCCGACGAAACCGAGTCAGATCCGCTCTCGATAGACCCGCGCCGTCGGCGTGTCCATACGTCGATGTATCGCAATCTCCGAACAAACCTGCCCCGCGATCTCATGGCGTTCCGGGAGTATCCGTTCGACGTCCGAGGCGGCGCCGATACCTCGTGGCCGCGGTTTCCCGCCCACGAGGAAGTCCTCACCTATCTCCGGCGCTATGCCGAACACTTCGACCTTCAGCCCCACATACGATTTCGCACCACGGTCGAGACGGTCGTACCGCTCGATCCCGACGGTGACCGGTGGACCGACCCGAGCGATGTCGGCACATGGCTGGTTCGCTCGACCAGTCCGGGCGGGGCATCCGAGGAGGAGCAGTTCGAAGCGGTTGCCGTCTGCAACGGCCACTTCAGCGTGCCGAACGTGCCGGACCTTCCTGGCGCAGCAGCGTTCGGTGGCGTGCGACTCCACAGTCACAACTATCGACAGCCCGAGGACTTCGCCGGGAAGCGGGTCGTTCTTCTCGGGGGGAGGGCGTCGGGGATCGACATCGCAATCGAGGTCGCCGAGTTCGCGTCCCGAACGCTGCTGTCCGTTCGCGATGCCCGGGCCGGGCGGTCCTTGCCTGGATGTGAGGACATCTCGGTGTGCGCAGGGATCGATCGGTTCGATGGCAATGATCTCGTGCTGGCCGATGGTGGCCGGATCGAGGCCGTCGATGTCGTCCTCTACTGCACGGGCTACCGCTATGCAGTGCCGTTCGTGAACGAACCCGCCATCGTGTGCGTCGACGACGGCTGGATCCACCCGCTGTACCTCGACCTGTTTTCCGCCGTTGCACCATCGCTCGGCTTCATCGGACTGGGCAACATGATCATCCCGTTTCCCCAGTACGAATTGCAGGCGGCTGCGTTCGCAGCCGTCACCACCGGTGCGAAGTCACTTCCGGATCGAATGGAGCGCGAACGGCTCGCACGATCACGGGAACTGGCCTTGCGCCGTGCCGGCACAAGCGAGCGGTATTTCCTGACCCAGGGTGATCGACAGTTCGCCTACAACGACCTCCTCGCCGAACACTTCGACCTCGCCCCGATCACCCCGTCGTTCGAGAAACTCCATCACGCCGTCGAAGACGCCCGAGCGAACGACGCCAAGCACTACCGCTCGCATCCACTGCCGTGGCTCGACGACGAGTACGAGCGTGCTGCGGAGACTCAATGGTGGTGAGACCCTGCGATGTCTTTCGGTCGGACGCTCGTACGTGACCTGCCGGGGTCGCTGCCGAACCACCTTGCAGCGGCGTTGTAGATCATTTCATGCCCGGCGTCGAAGTAGACGAGCCGTACGGCAGCCGACTGTTGCGCATACACCGGTGACGGATCACCAGGAGTGAAGAAGGTCTCGACACCGCTCCACTCCGGTAGATCGGTTGGCACAGAACTGTTTCCGAACTGTGCGATCTGGTCCGAGGTGAGACGGTCGGCAGGATCGGCCAGCAGGTTGAACACGTCCGCAGCACCGCTGGGATGGACCCACGGATCGTCGATGCCCTGCGCAATGAAGATCGGTACGGCGTGCTGGCGTGCAGCCTCGAGATAGGTCGCCGGGCTGCGACGCTCGCACTCGTCCTGTGCCGCACCGGGGACTGTTGGGTTGCCTCCACATGCGTTGGCAATGTGGGTTGCGTAGGACCGACCGAACGGCGCCGAGAACTCGAAGAAGTCGATCAGGTCGTGCGGCGGTCCCCACGCCGAGACGGCATCGACCTTGTCTGGATGACGGCCGGCGAGCAGCAGCGCCATCATGCCGCCGCCCGAGTATCCGACGACGTAGACACGCTCAGCGTCGACACCACCTTGTGCGACGGCGTAGTCGATGGCGTCTACGGCGTCCTGCACCGCCAGTTCAGAGCCGAGAGCGTCCGGGTTGTCGTTGGCGCCGCGGAAATCGGGGGCAATGACAGCCCAACCGTTGTCCTTCGCCCAGACTGCAAACGGAATCCCGGCATGTTGCGTGTAGCCAGCACTCCACGAGTGCAAGATCACCAGCAGTGGCCGCTTTCCGTCTCGGGCGGGTGGTAGCCAGAACGCTGCCTGCTCGGCGCCATCGAGCGTGGATGAGATCCGGACGTCCTCGATACCGGGCACCGATGATCTCCACCGACGTGCGCCCGTGGCCCGCATCGAGCTGAAGTCTGTGATCGTGCGGAGCTCGGTGAGCGAGTCGAATGATTTGCAGCCCGAGGAGTCAGCGTCGACGCGGACCGCGGGCGAGCCGCTGTAGCGGTGCAGGAAGGTTGCGAACTGGCCACGTGTGATCGGTTGCTCAGGTGAGAACGTCGTCGCCGAGGTGCCTGTAGTGATGCCTCGTTCCAACATCCAGCCGACTGCGAGGATCTGCCAACCAGCAACAACGTCGGTGAACCGATCGGGTGGCGACGCCGGTGGGGTTCCCGCCAGGCGATGCAAGAGCACTGCGACCTGGGCTCTCGTCAGCGGATCACTCGGTGAATAGGTCGTCGCAGTCGTGCCGTTGGTGATGCCGTTGGCCACCATCCACGCCACCGGTTCCTGCTGCCATTCGGCGACAACATCGGTGAAGCTGTGGGCCCTCGCTGGTTTCGGAGATCCCTCCATCCGCCAGAGAAACGCCGCAGCCTGGCCCCGTGTCACCGTCGCGTTCGGGCTGAAGCACGACGGTGATGTCCCCGTCGTGATGTTCTGATCGACCATCCATTGGACAGCATCGGTGTAGTAGGTGGCCGGGAAGACGTCGCCGAACCCGGCAACGCCGCCCGCTGGGGACACCGAAGTCACGGAACCGAGTGTCAGTGCAGCAGCGAGGCCGACAGCTAGTGCTCGACGCTTCATCGTGTTGGCATTTCCGGAGTACTCGATCAACTGCCAACGGCCGACGTGGTTGTCGGTGGCGGGGTTGTGGTCGTGGTCGTTGTCGTGGGGGTGGTCGTCGTGGTGGGCGTCGTCGTGGTGGTCGTCGTGGTGGTCGACGTGGTGGTCGACGCTGGGGCGTTGGAACCCGACGGCATCCAGCTGAACCGGAAGCGGCACCGCTGATCGCCTCGATCGGTCATATTCACTGTGTCGCCGGCTGCCAGGATCATCGGACCGCTCGACACTTGGTCGATCGACCCATCGATTGTGCAGCGCGCGATGTCGTCGAACGCCACACGCAACTCGCCCGCGACGATGGCATTGAGACGCACCGGTGCCGAGTACGAGCAGTTCCCGTCCGTGTCGCCCAGCTCTTCGGTAAGGTCGACTGGCGACGGGCCGCAATCGACGTCGGTACCGCTCGTTTCGTCGACTTGCGTCGTTGTGATCTCCGAGTCAGCGTCTTCAGCGATGGTCTCCGCCGCCTCGGCACAGGATGCGAGGAGGAGAAAAGCCAGGGCGAGTCCTGCGGTTGCGGTGCCTTTGCGCCAGCGCCGGCTTCGGATCACAACTTCGGTGGGGGCAATCGTTCTTCGCATCATCGATCCATCAGCCGGAGCGAGTCTAGGGCGTCCGTGCCTCATCGAGCCCATCGAAGGCCGACGGCACAACACAATCGGGATCCCATGGTCGATGGCGGGCCATCCTACGATCTACTCACCGGTCCGCAGTGCGGCGAAGAACGACTTCAGATGCTCGGTGCACTCGCTGCCCAGGACGTTGTGTTGTACGTCGAACGTGTGCCGAAGGCGAGGGTCGGCGCCAAGGTGATACACCGAGCCGAGTGCGCCCGCCTCCAGATCGGGCGCCCCGAAGACCACCTTGTCGATGCGGGCGTTCACCGCCGCACCGGCGCACATCGTGCAGGGCTCGAGCGTGCTCACCAGGGTGGCGTTGTCGAGTCGCCAGGTGCCGAGGTCGGCGCATGCGTCACGCATGGCGAGGACTTCGGCATGAGCAGTCGGATCGGCGGTCAGTTGTCGCTCGTTGTGACGCGACGCAATGATCTCACCGTCGACGATCACCAACGCACCGACGGGAACATCGCCGTGGGGAATCGCCAGTTCTGCTTCGGCCAACGCAAGCCGCATGAGATGCTCGAAATCCATACGTCGACGCTAGTCCTGCCGGTCTGCTGCGAGTCATCTCGCGACGCCTTCGCCTCCCGTCAGTGGGATCCTTCGCAGGTGTCGGCAGACTCAGGTGCCCCATGGAGGAAGCGCACAGACCATGAAGATCTTGGCGATCCCGGCGACCAACAGCCCCAACGGCCGCAACCGGCGGCTTATCGATCATGCCGCCCGTCTGCTCGAGGGAGGGCTCATTGCCGACGCAACGGTCGACGTCCTCGATCTCAACGACTACGAGATGCCGCTCTACAGCCTGCGACGACAGGACGAGTTCGGCATCCCTGACGCCGCCCAACGGTTCTTCGACGAGATCGGTGCAGCCGACGCAGTGATCGTTTCGTTCGCAGAGCACAACGGTTCGTACTCCGTCGCCTGGAAAAACGTGTACGACTGGGCGTCACGCATCGCCATGGGGGTCTACCAGGAGCGCAAGGTGGCCCTCTTCGCCGCAGCGCCAGGGGCGCGTGGCGGCCAAGGGGTGCTCGACCATGCCGTCGTCGTCACGCCGTTCTTCGGTGGTGAGGTGGTCGGAAGCCTCGCCATTCCCCGGTTTGACGAGCACTTCGACAGTGTCGCTGGTGAACTCGTCGAGCCGGACCTTCGGGCACGATTCGAAGAAATCCTCGCTGCCCTCGGTGCGTGAAGCTCGCCCGGATCGGCCACGGAGCCGGGCAGGAGCTGCGCCTCGCAGCCTGCTCAGTGCTCTGCTTCGGCGCGAAGCATGAATCGCTTGATCTTGCCGGTCGCGGTCTTCGGGAGTTCGTCGACCACATGGATCTGACGGGGACGTTTGAACGTCGCCATCCGCTCCCGGCAGTGCGAGAGCAAGAGCTCGGTGTCGATGCTGCCTCCCGAGGCCGGAATCACGTATGCGATGACAGTCTCGAGTCCAGCCTCGTCTCGACCACCGACAACCGCAGCCTCCATGACGGTTTCGTGCTCGATCAGCACGCTCTCGACCTCGGCCGGTGACACCCAAATCCCTCCCGCCTTGATCATGTCGCTGTTGCGGCCGAGAAAGGTCCAGTGATCATCAGCGGACCGCACGTAGACATCACCGGTACGAACCCAGCCATCGGCGAGAAAAGCAGTCGCCGTTGCGTCGGGACGACCGTGATACCCGATCGAGGTCGAGGGTCCCCGGACGTGAAGGTATCCCGGCGTGTCGGGTTCGGTCACAACGTCGCCGTCGTCGGATCGAAGTTCAGCCTCGTACCCGGCCACAACCCGACCCGATGACCCCTCGACCTGGTCATCGGGGGTGTTCGAGATGAAGATGTGGAGGATCTCGGTGGAGCCGATGCCGTCGAGCACCGGTGCACCGGTCAATTCGGTGAACGCTCGGTGAATCGGTGCTGGCAACGACTCACCCGCAGTCACCGTCGCCCGTACGGAGGCAAATGCCTCTCGGGCAGGGCCAAGATCGACGGTTGCAGCACAGAAGCCGGGAGGAGCGAAGAACAGGGTCGCCCCTTCCGACTCGATCAGTTCGACGAGGACGTTCGGTACCGGTGGGTCAGGGTGAAGAATCGCTGTCGCCCCGACTGCGAAAGGGAAGGTGAGGCTGTTGCCAAGCCCGAACGCAAAGAACAGTTTTGCCACCGACAGGAAGCGGTCGTCGGGCCCGATGGCGAGCACCGATTCGGCATAGGTTGCCGCCGTCGCCTCGAGGCTGCCGTGCACGTGCATGACACCTTTCGGGACACCAGTCGTGCCGCTGGAGTAAAGCCACAGCGCCTGCGAGGTTCGGGTCGTGGGTGCGACGGCTTGGGGTGCTGGTGCAGGAGCCTCAGCCCACCGGTGCACGGCGCAGGCGCAGTCGACCTCGGCCTCACCGCTCAGCACCACGTGCTCGATTGCGGGGGCTGCGTCGAGCAGATCGGGCAGCGTGTGTGCGAACTGATCAGAGATGACCAGAATCCTCGCTCCCGAATCGGCGATGATGTCCCCGAGGGCACCGCCGTGGAGCATCGTTGACAGGGGCACCGGAACAAGTCCTGACCGCATCGCTGCAAGAAAGAACGCCGGGAAGGTCTCGTCGTCACGCACCACCATGGCGATGCGATCGCCTTGCTCGGCTCCGAGGCCCGCAAGCAGCGCCTGAGCTCGCCACACTGCGTGTTGCAATTCGACGTAGGTCGTCGACCGGCCCTCACAGCGAATTGCGACCCGGTCGCTGCGACCTTCGTCAACGTGTCGGTCGAGGAGCCACGCTGCAGCGTTGTACTGCTCGGTCACGGTCATCGGTCCCCTGTTCGTCGTGTCTCGGTCAGACTTGCACGTAGTCGTAGTCGATCGGCTTTTGATTGATGCCCCTGCTCGGCGGCGCCACCCAACCCGCCATCTTGCCGGGCTTCGACACGCCGACCATGAGCGATTCGACGTGTGCTCGGTCGGTGCTGCTGGGGAGCCAGTCGGTCACATTGGCCTGCCACTGCTGGGCGGAGACGAGACGGCCCCAGGGGTCGATCGATTGCCCTTTGAACGTTCCGACCTGCCGGTTGAAACTCGTAGCTGGGAGTCGGATCTCGAAGTCGATACCGGCGTCTGCCAGGGTGCGGTTCCATCGGTTGAGACCCTTCTGGCAGTCCTCGGCGTAGTCCTCGCGAAGTGTCTCGTTCAGTGCGGCGAGTTGGGTGACTTCCCGGGTGGCGATGGCGCCATCGGCGAAATCAGGCACGAGGCGGTAGTCGGCCTTGAGTTGGTGATCGTCATCGCGTCGTTCTTCTTGGAACCGGCCTTTGAGGCCGGCGGCGAAGTAGTTGGCGGCGTTGGTCGACGTCTCGGCGCCGAAGAGATCGAGCGACACCGAGAAGTGGAAGTTCACGAACTTTTGCAGCACGTCGAGGTTGATTCCGCCGTGGGGATGCACGTCGTCGGTGTCGTGCTTGCGCATGAGTTCGGCGGTGCGTTCCACAACTCGGCCAACCCCGGAGGCGCCGACGAACATGTGGTGTGCCTCTTCCTTGAGCATGAAGTCGCACGTTCGTGAGAGCGGGTCGAACGCAGACTCACGAAGCGAGGCGAGTTGGTACTTCCCGTCGCGGTCGGTGAAGTACGTGAACATGAAGAACGAAAGCCAATCCGGGGTCGGCTCGTTGAACGCCCCGAGGATCCGAGGCTTGTCGGCATCGCCAGAGTGACGCTCCAACATCTCGTCGGCCTCGTCACGACCGTCGCGGCCGAAGTACCGGTGCAGCAGATAGACCATCGCCCACAGGTGGCGTCCCTCTTCCACGTTGACCTGGAAGAGGTTGCGCATGTCGTACAACGAGGGCGCAGTGAGGCTGAGATGGCGTTGCTGCTCGACCGATGCGGGCTCGGTGTCTCCCTGGACCACGATCAGTCGGCGGAGGTCGGAGCGATACTCCCCTGGTACCTCCTGCCAGACGTCCTCCCCCTTGTGGTCACCGAACGCAACCTTCCGGTCGCGTTCTGGGTCGGCGAGGAAGATCCCCCAGCGGTAGTCGGGCATCGAGACATGGTCGAAGTTCGCCCAGCCGTCCTGGCCCACGTCGATTGCGGTACGGAGGAAGACCGGGTTGGTTTTGAATGCCGAGGGTCCGAGTTCTTCCCACCAGCGGATGAACTTCGGCTGCCATCCTTCGAGCGCCCGCTGAAGCCGGCGGTCACCGGCGAGGTCGACGTTGTTGGGGATCTTGGCGTCGATGTCGACAAGGGACATGGTCAGACTCGCTTTCGGTCGAAGACTGGGCGGGAGCCGGTGCCGAATCTCTGCAGGGCACCATCGGGCCCGACGGCGTTGGGGCGCTGAAATATCCAGTTCTGCCACGCCGAAAGTCGGGCGAAGATCTTGGTCGTCATCGTTTCAGGTCCGACGAAGCGGTAGTTGGCCTCCATCCCGGTGAGGGCGTCGGGGCTGAAACTGTTGCGCTCCTCCAACATCAGTCGGATCTCGTCGTCCCAGTCGAGGTCGTCAGGGGTGAAGGTGACCAACTCGAGATCAGCGGCCTCGTGGGTCAGCAAGTCTTTTCCGACAACTGCAAGTGCGTCCGCCAACGCATCGTCTCGGCCCCAAAAACGGGTCCGAAGTCGCGAGAGATTGTTCGCCATCGGAAACCACCCACCGTTCGCCTCGCTGAGACGGATCGTTACCGGCGGAGGGGGTTCGTCAGCATCTTCCCAGGTTCCCTCCAGCATGAACGAACGGTCAGCGGCAAGGATCAGTTCGGCGAGGGTGCCGGCAAAGCAACTGCCCGGCTCGATCGTTGCGATCAACGTTCGAGCCGATACGTCCAGCCGGCTGAGGGTACGAGCCCACAGGAGTCGCACTTCTCGGACGAGCCAATGGTCGGCGTCGGATCCGAGAACCGCCTCCGCATCCAACACTGCTTGCGCAGAACCGGTAGTGGTGAAGCGCCAGGTGCCGACGTCGGTCTCGTTGAAACGAAGATGAAGGATCGCATCGTCGAGTTCTCGCACGGCCCGCAGAATCCACGCATCGGCGCCGGCAGCGACCAGTTCTTCACCGGTCGTGGGCTGAGGCTCCTCCGGTGACCCAATAGTGATCGTCGCCGTGCCGGTCTTGCGATCGATCTCGACGGTGACCGCCGAGTAGGCAATGGTGTCGCCCTCGATTGCCCGATCAAGACGCGTCAGTGTCACTCCCGCAGCATCGCTCGGTCGGTCGCTCGTTTCGGCACGGGCTGCGATACGCGCCCCAACAAGTGCATCCCACTCACTTGCCGGTGCAACATGATCGACGAGGCGCCAGTCGACCGCCTGCTGGCCGCGGACTCCTTCGGTCCGGGTTGCGAACGCGTCGGCCAAATCGCGCCGAACCCCCCGTTTCTCGACCACACGGGTCAAGCCGCCGGTGCCTGGGAGCACGGCAAGCAACGGGATCTCTGGCAGTGACACTGCCGAGGCTTTGTCGTCGACGAGCAGGATTTCGTCGCAGGCAAGGGCCAGTTCGTACCCGCCCCCGGCAGCAGTTCCATTCACCGCTGCAATCCACACCTGGCCAGAGTTGGCGCTCGCGTCCTCGATGCCATTTCGCGTCTCATTGGTGAACTTGCAGAAGTTCACCTTGTGACCGTGTGACGCGCCGGCGAGCATTTGGATGTTGGCACCGGCGCAGAAGATCTTCTCGAGTCCACCGGTCACCACCACGACCTTCACCCCGGGATGCTCGAACCGCAGGCGATCGACGGCGTCGCGCAGTTCGATGTCGACACCGAGGTCGTACGAGTTCGTCTTGAGTTCGTAGTCGTCACGCAGGCCGGCGCCAGACTCGACCGCCATGACAAGCGTGGCATGGTCACTGGCGACGTCGAGCTGCCAATGCCGGTACGCCTCAGGGTGGGTGCGGAAATCGATGAACGGTTCGCTCACGGTGATCCTCTCAAGCCAGTGACACTTTTCTACTACAGTTAGAGCGCGCTACGTAAAGGGGTTGTAGTACTTAGCCGTTCTCGATCTGTTGCCACCAGGTCCGGGCAGGTTCGCTCAACCGCTCCCGTCGCTCCGCAAAGAGTTCGGTAGCTCGATGCCCAGGCCAGGCCGCAGGCAGCAGTTCTGCCGGAAGATCGGGATCCAAGAAGGGAAACTTCCTCCAGGCATGAACCAGGCGCGTGAGCTCGACTGCCGCACTGGCGGCATCACCAACCTCGATCTCCGCCACAAACTCAGAGAGGAACTGGTCGTACGCATCAGCCAACGCACCGAGCGACCACGCACGCCCCGCCACGGCGTCGGCGGAACCAACCGCACCGACTGCCCCGCGAAACGACGTGGCCTCTACCCCGAGGTCGGCCAGCACACGCTGTGCCACAGCTTCTTGCGTGGTCCACGGACACACCCAGACGGCCTGCCCAAGCGGTCCGAATCCAACCCACGACAGGCGCTGTGCCATCCGGTAACGCGTTGCGCGCTCCCGTTCGGGCACCGAGGCGAGCAGCACCACCCACTCACCATCCCAGCTGCGATCGGTTCGTCCGAACCCGTAGATGCGTTCCGCGCCCTCCTCCAGCAAGCGCGCAGCACGGTCGGTCAACGACCAGCGTGCTTGGCGCCCAAACCGCGCCCGGGTGAGCCAACCATCCGCCTCCAGCCGCGACAACGCCTGACGGGCCGCCTTCTCCTGCACACCGAGCAGTTCGAGACCTGCCACCAGCGTGCGCGTCCACGCTTCCCCACCCGCAGGGAGGACGAACTCACCCAACATCGTCATCAACAAGCCGCGGGTGGTTTCTACCGTTGCCGAGCCATCTCGACGGGCGCCGAGCACCGGTGCCAAGTCGGTCGGGACTTCGTGGTCAACCACTCGTTCACGCATCGCACGTCAAGTGAAGCACACTCGCCGGATAGCCAGACGCGCATCCCGGTCACATCGGCAATGAATGCTCGATCTCGCGCACCAGCCCCACGATCCGGTCAGGTACCTCGTGGTGAAGGAGGTGACCGGCCTCAGGCAGCAGCAAACACGAGGCGTTCTCACCAACAGCAGCCGCCGTCGACCATGCCTGCTCCGGTGTTCCGTACTCATCGTCGAGTCCCTGGATGATCACCGTCGGGCAGTCGATCAGCGGCAGGTCGGGACGCATGTCCCATGCACGAAACGCAGCGCCGGTCCACACCCCGCTCCACGCGTCGAAGACCGCTGCAGGGTGATCATGCACGTGCGCAAGACGGGCCACCCACGCCGTCTTGTCAGTTCGCATTGCGCGTATTCGCTCGACGCAAACATCTTCGACAAAGGCGTGGGCAGCGAGGGTGACGATGCCCCGCAGCGCCCGCCCACCAACCGCAGCAAGCAGTGCGATCGACCCGCCATCGCTGTGGCCGACCAGCAAGGGGCGATCGACCGCTTGCGTGTCGAGGACCTCGCCCAAGACCTGAGCCTCCCGGGCAAGCCAGTCGTTGGGCCACGGTCCGGTCGGTACCGGCGTCGACGTCCCGTGGCCCGCCCGGTTGTAGGCGAAGACCGTTCGACCCGTTGCGGCAGAGATTGCTGCGGGAATGTCTCGCCACTGTGCAATCGAGCCAAGACCGTCGTGCAGCAAGACGATCTCGGCTGGCCCAGCCCCCCACGTGGCGCAGTCGAGGCTACGACCGGACACATGAACGACCGACATGGCGCGATCGTAGCGAGCACGGCACTTCGCATCGCGAGATATCCGGGTCGACTCGACCGGCCGATCCTGGGACAACCGCTACGCTGGTGTCTCGCTCACTGACTGGAACTGTCGATGTCAAAGTTGTATTTCGTACTGTTCTCCACCGATCCAGAGGTCGATCCTCGCAAATGCGCAGTTGGCATGTCGTGCGCAAGCCAGATTGCGAGCGACGGCCACACCATCGATGTGTTCTTTGCAGCACACGCCGTCCGCTTGCTCCACACGGACTACATCAATGCGCTCGACGAGCAGGCCGGACAAGCACCGGGATCCTGTCGGGCCATCCTCGATTCGCTTGTCGCAAGCGCCCGGGGCATCTACTGCTCGACGGGTTCGCAAGCGCTCGCCGGGGTCACTCCCGACAATGCCGGCTCGGTGCTTGTCCCCGGTCTCGAGCTGCACTGGAGCGGTCCACCCGGCGTCTCGACCCTCAGCGCTTCTGCCGACCACTGTCTGAGTTTCTGACCCTGCCGCATCGCCAAACACTGCTCCCCACAGCCGGTCGGTGGACCGCTACCGTCTCGGGATGCTGTTCCAGAACTGGGGCGCTCGACCCGACGAGATCACCGACCCTGTCATCGGGGACGACCTGGTTCCCGATGCAACTCTGATCGCGACCCGCTCGATCTCGCTCGACGCATCACCGGCCGACGTCTACCCGTGGCTCGCCCAGATGGGGTTCGGCAAAGCGGGCTGGTACAGCTACGACTGGCTCGACAACCTCGGGCGCCGAAGTGCCACCACCATCCGAGACGACTGGCAATGCAACGAGGGCGACATCGTCCCCGGTGGCCCGATCACCTTCACTTCCCCGATCGCTCGACCGGGCGAGGCGTTCGTCCTTGCCCTTCTTCGGCCACGCATCGGATTCACGCTGGCCTACGAACTGCGTCCCGAGGAACTCACAACCCGCCTCGTCACTCGATTGCGCGTCAGACTCCGATTCCCGACCGGTCGACTGGTCGAACGGTTCGGCCTCGGCCCAGGCGACGGGCTGATGGTTCGGCGCCAACTGCTCGGTCTTCAGGCACGCGTCTGTGCTGGTGCATGACGG
>JBMTIM010000059.1:0-16106 GCA_049437325.1 Acidimicrobiales bacterium | reverse complement strand
AGAGCGAGCGCCGCCAGCGGTTGGGATCGTTTCGGAGTTCTCGGCCCAGCCAGTTCGACGCCACCGACACGACGCTACCCGGCATAGCAAGACAGGCTCGATGCTGGTTGACTAGGGGTGCTTTCGACGATCTGCCACATCTGAGGGGGAGCCATGGCAACCGTCACGCTCGACAAGGTCAACAAGGTGTATCCGAACGGCTTCCACGCCATTCACGACCTCGATCTGGAGATCAAGGACACCGAGTTTCTTGTTCTTGTCGGCCCGTCGGGCTGTGGCAAGTCCACGGCACTTCGCATGATCGCCGGCCTCGAGGAGATCTCGGCGGGCGACCTGTCGATCGGCGAGCGCGTCGTCAACGATGTTGAACCCAAAGATCGTGACATTGCGATGGTGTTCCAGAACTATGCGCTCTACCCCCACATGTCGGTACGCGACAACATCGGTTTCTCGCTCAAGCTGGCCAAGACGCCCAAGGCCGAGATCAACCAACGGGTCGAGGAAGCAGCCAGAATCCTCGAACTGACCGAACAACTCGACCGCAAACCCGGCCAACTGTCCGGCGGCCAACGCCAGCGGGTTGCAATGGGACGAGCAATCGTTCGCCAACCCTCGGCGTTCCTCATGGACGAACCGCTGTCGAACCTTGATGCCAAGCTGCGTGTCCAGATGCGAGCCGAGATCGCCAAGCTCCAGCGCGAACTTGAGGTCACCACGGTCTATGTCACCCACGACCAGGTCGAGGCAATGACGATGGGAGACCGGGTCGCCGTCTTGAAGGACGGCTATCTGCAGCAGGTCGACTCGCCACAGAATCTCTACGACCGTCCGGCCAACGTCTTTGTTGCGGCCTTCATCGGCTCACCGTCGATGAACCTCTACGAGGCAACGCTGCAGGGCTCGACGCTCACCCTCGGCTCCCAGACTGTGTCGCTACCTGACTCGCTCTTCGAAGCCCGTCCGGCACTGCGAGGGTTCGACGGCAAGTCTGTGATCGTCGGCATCCGACCCGAGGATCTCGAGGATGCTGCGCTGGCCCCGGCCGAGAAGAACTCGTCGACCATCACGGCCGAGGTGAGCCTGACCGAGGCCCTCGGTTCGGAGATCATCGTTCACTTCGGTCTCGACGCCGCGCGCGTTGATGCCGGGGACCCTGACGCGGTGGACGACCTCGGGGAGGACGCAGCTGTGGGCCGTTTCGATCCACGCAGTGCCGTCTCGATCGGCGAGTCGGTGGAGATCGCCGTGAATGGGCGGAATCTTCACTTCTTCGACCCCCAATCGCACCTCTCGATCTGGGAGTAAGACGCTCGCTCAGCTCCGGTAGGCGAGCATCCCACCGTCGAGGTTGATGACGTCGCCGAATCCTCGTGCGACGAGAAACTGGCACGCCTGGGTACTGCGACCACCACTGCGGCACAGCACCACCGTGCGGCGGCTTGCGTCGAGTTCTCCGACTCGATCGGGCAGTGTGCCCAGTGGGATGTTCACGGCGCCAGGCAGCATTCCCTCTGCCACCTCGTCGGGTTCGCGCACGTCGATGAACTGCGTGGCAGCGTCGACCACGGCAGCAAAGTCGTTCACAGGGTGGTCGCGGTGCATGGGGATCTCCTCGTTCAGCGAAGGGTCAGGATCAGTGCCACCACGAGCGACATGAGCGCAAGTGCAGTGGTCGACAGGCCGACAACACGAGTCAGTGCAACCTGGGGAACCGCAGCGGCAGGGCGGTGCGGATCTCGAAGCAGACTGTCGTTCGACGCTGCCCAGTTGAGCAACAACCCGCCGCCGAGCACCCACACGATCCCGGCGAGCCCCAACACGGCAGGGCCCTGAGTGGTCACCACCCGGGTGAAGGCGACACCGGCAACCATCGCAGCGATCGCCGTGCGCTGCCACGCCAGGCCCGTGCGCTCGTGGGGTACCCCGTCGCCAGTTCGGTTGTGTGGCTGTGGGCCGAAGATCCCGACCGGCTCAGAATGCATCGGCAATCAACAGCACCGTCGCAACCACGGCGACTCCCAAGGTTCCCGCCGCCATGAGCTGCGGGAGTCTCGAAGGCGGCAGCGACTCCCCCAGTCGCATTGCCCGCTCGTTGGCGGCCCACCTGCCGTACGAGGTCGCTGCGGTGGCAAGGCTCAGCGTCAGCAGCGCGAACCCGAGCAGATCGGACCCGTTGAAGTCGAGGATGCTGATCGTGCCCAGGCCGGCTGCGGTCAAGGCGAGCGCAGTGCGAACCCAGGCAAGGAACGTACGTTCATTGGCCAGCGTGAAGCGGTAGTCGGGCTCCTGCCCGACGGTGCGGGGATCGCGGGGGATGACGGACACGTCAGCCAGGGACGACAACCGTCTCGCGATGCTCGCCATCGCCGACGTGACCGACGGTTTTGGTCTGGCGTTCGCGGAGATGCAGGCCGAGGAAGATGCCGGGAATGGCGACAAGGCCCAGAAGGGCGCCCGACGACACCATCACAAGCGCAGGTGCCGGGCAGGTGCCGGCGATTGCCCAACCGACCCCGAACAGCGCACCACCCTGGACATGATGCTTTTCTGGCTTGGATCGAGACAGCGCCAATTCGCCCCCGAACGGGGTGTGGATTCGCCGCCGCTCGAGAAGCCACAGCAGCGGCGCCGAGACGGCGATCGCGCTGGCCATGAACCAGAAGACATCGAACTCGTCGAGTCGCAGCATCGCATGAATCGTGTCGTACTCGTGAAGGTTCGAGGCCGCGAGAACGCCACCGAACGCAATGCCGAACAGCAGACCAATCAGGTTGAGCTTCACAGGTCACCCCCTGTCACGATGCGCAACGCAAGGGTGGTGAGGACCGCCGTGGCCATGAAGGTGGCGGTGACGGTAAGGCTGGCCGGTGACCGCTGCGCCGTGCCACACATCCCGTGGCCCGACGTGCACCCGCCGGCGACAGCGGCTCCGTAGCCGAGCAAGGTTGCGCCACCGAAGACGAGCGGAACAACCGCCCACAGCGGAAAGACGTTGCGGAGCGCGTCGTACCCCGAGCGAATCTCGGCGCCCTCACGCAGTACCTGGGTGACGAGCACGCCTCCGACGAACATGCCGACGAAGTACCAGACTCGCCAGGTCACCACGTCGGGCATTCGCCGCAGCAGACCCGACGTCTGCACATAGGCGCCACTCGCACCGAGCGGTTGGTTTGCGATGGCGAACAGGCCGACGATCAGCAGGCCGAGAACCGGTCCGCCCACATACCAGGCGAGACGATCAGGGAGGAGGTCGAACATGATGCCGCCTTATGCCGGGGTGGGCTCGTGAGCGGCGACCCAGGCGCCGTAGCCACCGAGCAGATCGGAGACGTCGGTGAAGCCGGCCGCAACAAGCCTGCTGGCTGCGATCGACGAGCGGTAGCCGCCGGCGCAGTAGACGACGGTGGGTTTGGAGGCATCGAGATCTGCGAGTCGGGCGTTGAGTTGGGTGAGTGGCAGGAGGATTGCCCCGTCGATGATCCCTGCCTCGGTCTCGCCGGGTTGGCGAACATCGACGATCTGGAGGTCATCGACCGAGTCTCGGGCGTCACACATGGCAACAACGTCAACCCGGCTCCCGATTGCGACATCGTCAGGATGTTCGGCGAGGGCCCGTTCGGCATCGGCGAGGTGGCCGACCACGTTGTCGAACCCGATGCGGGCCAGGCGATTCTTGGCTTCGCGCGCCATGCCATCGTCGGCGACGAGCACGATCCGCGCGCCGGGTTGGATGACACCGCCGGCGAACTCGGCGTAGCGGCCGGCCATACCGATGTTGACGGAGCCGATCAGGTGGCCGCGACTGAACTCGACGGGATCGCGAGCATCGAGGACGACTGCGCCGGTTCGTTGGAGCTGCACGATCTCGGCGACGGTGAGTGCGGCGGGCTCGGCGGCTTCGTCGAGCAGGGGACGGTTCTCTCGATTGAGCGCGGCGTCGTAGGCGAAGTAGGCGGGGGGCGCCGTCTGTCCCTCGGTGACGGCGGCTACGAAGTCGGCCTTCGACATCGGCTGGAGCGCGTAGTTGCCTGATCGCTGCTCACCGATCGTCGACGAGGTGTCGGTCGAGAGGTTCTTGCCACATGCCGAGCCGGCGCCGTGGGCCGGGAACACTCGGGTGGCGTCGGGAAGGGTGAGCAACTGCTGGTGCAACGATTCGAAGAGTTGTTCGGCGAGATCGTCGGCGGTCACACCCTTCGACGAGAGGAGATCGGGCCGCCCGACATCGCCGATGAACATCGTGTCTCCGGTCAGCACCCCGTACGGGACGTCGTCGTCGGCGTGCTCGAACACGACGATGCTGATCGACTCCGGCGTGTGGCCTGGCGTGTGACGAATCTCGAGGGTGACATCACCGAGGCTGATTCGCTCCCCGTCGGCGAGGCTGCGGCTCTCGAACTCGGTCACCGCGCCCTCTCCGTAGGCGATGTCGGCACCGGTCGCCGATGCCAACTCGAGGTGACCCGACAAGAAGTCGGCGTGGAAGTGGGTCTCGAGCACGAGCTCGATGGTCAACCCGTGTTCCGCAGCCGAATCGAGATAGGGCGAGATGTCGCGTCGGGGATCGACCACCACCGCCCGGCCGGTGCGTTCGTCACCGATCAGATATGAGGCTTGTGACAGGCAGTCGAGATAATGCTGTTCGAAGATCATGTCGGTCTTTCGTGCGAGTGTTCCTTGAATGTACGTACATTTGTCGATGGCGTCAAACCACAGCGCTACGGTGGCACTCGATGCCTGACACATCACCACCGACGTCGGATCCCCGGATCGTCTGGGAGGAGCGCTACGGCAGCACCACCGAGTTCCTCTACGGCACCGAGCCCAACGACTTCCTCGCCGCGACCGCCCCCACCCTCACCGCTGGCGACACCCTGTGCCTCGCCGACGGCGAGGGCCGCAACGGCGTGTACCTGGCCGGGCTCGGACATCGCGTGACCTCGGTCGATCTCACGAAAGCCGGCATGGCGAAGGCCGCGGCACTCGCAACTGAGCGAGGCGTCAGCCTGACCACCGTCGTGGCGGACTTGGCCGACTACGACCTCGGCACCGAACGATGGGACGTCGTCGTGTCGATCTTCGCCCACACTCCCCCGCCGATTCGGCGACGAGTCCACGGTGCGCTCGCCACCGCGCTGCGACCCGGCGGCACGTTGATCCTCGAGGCGTACACGCCCGACCAGATCGGCCGCGGCACGGGCGGCCCACCCGTTCCCGAACTCACCATGGATCTCGCACGGCTCGACAAGGAACTCGTCGGGCTCGAGTTCGAACACCGAGCGGAATGCATTCGGCCCGTCATCGAGGGCCCCGGTCACACCGGCGACGGCGCCGTCGTGCAGGTCATCGCCCGGCGGCCGGGCTGAAGGCGACCGAAACATGCGCCCACCCTCGAAAGCGATCGTCAGCCACGAGGCATCGATCGAGATCGCCGCACCCGCTCGCACCCTGTACGACATGGTGAGTGACATCAGCCGAATGGGCGAGTGGTCGCCCGAAGCCACCGGTGGGCACTGGGCCGATGGCGCGACCGGGGTGGCCGGCGATTGGTTCACCGGCAGCAACCGCACGTCCGAACGGGCCTGGGAACGCGACTGTCAGGTCGCAACCGCCGACCCGGGACGCGACTTCACCTTCGTCACCGGTGGACTCGAGGCGTCGTGGACCTGGTGGAGCTACGAGTTCGAACCGATGTCGGAGACGTCGACCACGGTGACCGAGCGGTGGTGGATCATCAACAAATCGCCTGCGATGGAAGCGGCCACCCCCGAACAGTTCGCAGCCCGCACTGCGTACACCCTGCAGATGATCGAGGCCACGCTCGCAGCGCTGAAGGAACGGGCCGAAGCGGACAGCTAACCGAACGCGCCCAGGAGCTTCGCTGCAAGCGCAATCGAGGCCACGACCATCGTGGCCCGGATGAAACGCTCACCACCTCGCACCGCAGCATGTGCGCCGAGCCAACCGCCGGCCGCAAACCCGGCGGCGAGAATCAGCGCCGGAAGCCACCGGATGTCGCCCTGCGCGATGAACACCGGGAGCGCGGTGGCGGTCAACACGAAGATGACGATCACCTTCATGCTGTTGGCCAACACGAGATCGAACCCGGCCCGCGTCAGTGCGGCAAGGAGCACGAGGCCGACGCCGGCCTGAATGGCCCCGCCATAGATCCCGATCCCGAAGAACACAGCTGCGGTGGTCGGGCGACTCCAGCGGATGCCGTCGGTGCGGAACTGGGGTTTTCGGATCGACAGGATGATCAGGGGGATCATCACCAGACCGAACACCGTCTCGAACGCATCGTCGGTCAATCGACTGATGGCGAACGAACCGATCAGCGAGCCCACAACCACGGGCACGAGCACCGGCACCGCGTGGGACAGGCCGTCGACCCCGAGTCGCCGAAACGACGTCGCGGCTGTGAGATTCGACGTGATCACTCCGACCCGATTCGAACCATTGGCTGCGTTGCCGGGCACCCCGGCAAGCACGAGCAACGGCACGGTGAGGGTCGATCCGCCACCGGCGACGGTGTTGATGATCCCGGCGAACAGCCCACCGGCCACCAGCAGCACGGCGTCGAGGATCGTCATTGCGGCTCCGTCCGAGCGCGGTCACGCGCCGATCCGGCCGGGAACGTGACCATCACGGCGACCGCCGCCGCAAGGTACGACAGCGCGATGAAGGCGTAGGCCCGCTCGACGCCGACAAGGGTTGGCTCGTCTCCTGCGGTCGCAACGATCGTGATCACGATCGCAACACCGAGCGCATACGCCGCGCTGCGCAACGTGTTGAAGGTCGCACCTGCGATCCCGAACCGGCTCTGGGGAACGTCGGCGATGCCGGCCGACGACCAGGTCGCCACCGTGAGACCGATGCCAAGCCCCAGGAACAAACTGATCGGGACATAGCGACTCCAGAGCGCCACGGTCTCGTCGAGAAGCACGATGTAGAGCAGATAGGCAACGCCCGACGAGGTGCAGCCGGCGCCGAGCAACCAACGATGCCCGATTCGGTCCGCCCACCGCCCAGTGATCGGTGAGACGGCTGCCGCAAGGAGCGGTGCAAAGACGAAGGCAACCCCGACATCGCGAATCGGCAACTCCCACACGTCCTGCAGGAACACCGAGGTCACGAGCGCTCCCGAGGTGAAGGCGAGTCCATAGAAGACGACGCTGATGTTGGCGCTGGTGAACGAACGGAAGCGAAAGAGCTCGAGATCGATCAACGGCGTGGGGTGGACCCGGCTGCGCCGGATCAACCACGGGACCAGCGCAAGTGCGACGACCATCATCACGACGATGCGAACATCACCGATACCCCACGCCTCGCTCTGCACGATTGCGAGCATGGCGAGGAGGACGGAGCTGGTGCCGAGTGCAACGCCACCAAGATCGATTCGGCCCGTCGCGTCGGGGTCGCGCGACTCGCTGAGGTAGCGCGGGCCGAGCAGCAGCACCAGCACACACAGCGGCACGTTCATCCAAAACACAGAGCGCCAGCCGAAGGCGTCGATGAAGATCGAACCCAGGAACGGACCGACCACCGCACCGAGCGAACCGGCCGCTCCGGAAATCCCGATCGCAGTCGCTCGCCGGGTGGCGGGGAACTCGGGGAGCATCACTGCGAAACCGGCCGCCATCGTGATCGAACCGCCGATGCCCTGGACCACCCGGGCACCGATCAACCATCCAAGTCCCGGCGCCAGTGCGCAGAGCATCGACCCGAGACCGAAGATCGCGACTCCGGGCAGGTAGACCCGGCGGCGACCAAGACTGTCGGCGAGTCGTCCAGTGACCAGGAGGAACGTACCGACCGCGACGTTGTACGAACTGATCACCCAGCTGAGTCCGGCGTCGGAAACGTCGTATGCACGACGGATGGATGGGAACGCGATGCTCACGGTCGTGATGTTGATCACGACCAGAAAAACGACCACCGTCGACACCGACAACGCCATCCACGCCCGCCGACTGATGATGTCGTCGGTGGGCTGGGGAACATCGATCATCCGGGGATCCTCAGCGGGTCGGAACGACGAGCCGTTTCTCGC
The DNA here is from genome assembly GCA_049437325.1 of Acidimicrobiales bacterium. Lineage (GTDB taxonomy): Bacteria > Actinomycetota > Acidimicrobiia > Acidimicrobiales > Aldehydirespiratoraceae > UBA11606. The sequence goes on along the minus strand of JBMTIM010000059.1, from coordinate 8,053 downwards.
CGGTGGCCTGCGCGGCATAGGCGCGGGCCACATCGGGGTCGAGCATGTCGGCCAACGAGATGTGTTCGGCGTAGTGGCTTGCGAACGTTGTCGTGATCTCGTCGGCGACCCGCTGCCGCAGGCCCATCATTCGCTCGGGTCCGATACGACCCAAGAACGGCGTGAGCAGCCATCCACCGACACCCCACGACATTCCATACGTCCGCTCCAGCGTCGTGGCCGATCGCTGCAACCCGCCGTAGATGTACACCTGCTTGTGGGTGTCGGATCCGTAGCGGCTGAACGCTGCGCCAGTCGACAGCGCTGCTTCCATACAGCGCAGTATCGAGTCGGCGTAGGTGCCGCCACCCGTCGCATCGAAGGCGATCGTGGCGCCGGTCGCTGCGAGCGCGGCGGTGAGATCGTCGTGAAAGGACTCGGCACTCGAGTCGACCACGTGATCGGCGCCGAGCGCTCGGAGGATGTCGACCTGTTCGGGGCGACGGACGATATTGACAAGGTCGATGCCGTCATCGATGCAGATCTTCACGAGCATCTGGCCCAGGTTCGATGCTGCGGCGGTGTGGACCAAGGCGGTGTGGCCCTCGTCGCGCATGGTCTCGGTCATGCCGAGTGCTGTGAGTGGGTTGACGAAGCTCGATGCAGCCTGATCGGCGGCGACCTCGGCGGGCACCTCCATACACATCATGGGTGACACGATCGTGTGGGTTGCGTACATCGAGCCACTCACACCGGTGATCCGCTTGCCGAGCAATGCCTGTGCTGCGTCGCCCGGCCCTGCGGCGACCACCATGCCTGCACCTTCGTTCCCGCACGGCATGGGCTGGTCGAGCCTGCCCCGATTGAGGCTTACTGCGACCTCGGAGAGGTGTCCGACAAGTACCCCATCGACGTTGTCGAGGCTGGCCGGATCGGCGCCGGCGAGCAGCATGCCGAGATCGGACGGGTTGATGGGAGCCGCCTCGACTTCGACGAGCAGATCATCGGAGCCAAGCTCGGCCCTCGGCTCGTCGATCAGCTCGACCCGGAGCTGTCCGTCGGCTGTGACGGTGGAACGGATGGCGGATATGTCAGGCACGGCTGTCTCCGGATGTCACGGCTCGGTCACGCGCCGAGCCGGCTGGAAAGGTCAGCATGACACTGATCGCTGCCAGGAAGTAGCTGGCAGCGACGAACAGGTACGCACGCTCCACCCCGAGCAACGACGTCTCGAAGCTTGCGGCGGCGATGACGGTAACGGCGATGGAAACACCGAGCCCGCCGCTTGCCTGACGCAACGTGTTGTACGTCGCGCTGGCCACGCCGAACGTCGCCTGGGGGATGTCGGACACACCGGCCGATGACCATGTCGACACCGTCATCCCGACACCGAGCCCGGAGAGCATGCTGATCGGGACGAAGCCCGTCCACACATTCGGCTCCTCCCCGAGCAAGACCACGTACAGCACGAACGCGAGACCGAGCGAGACGCAGCCTCCGGTCAGCAGCCAACGGTGGCCGTACCGGTCGGCAAGACGACCGGTGATCGGCGCCGAGAACGCGCTGAGCAGTGGCGCAGGGGCGATCGCCATTCCCACCTGACGAATCGGCAGGTCCCACACGTCCTGGAGGAACAGCGAGTTGACCAGAAACCCCGACGTGAAACCCAGACCGTAGAAGACCACACCGATGTTGGCACTGCGAAAGGACGCGAAGCGGAAGAGGTCGAGATTGATCAGGGGCTCAGGATGCGTGCGGCTGCGACGGACGAGCAGCACGGCGAGGAGCAGACCGACGACGGCGAGCGTACCGATCCTCGGGTCGCCGATTCCCCATGATTCGCTCTGCACGATCGCAAACATCACCAGCCCGACCGCAGCGGTGCCGGCGACCACCCCCACGGCATCGATACGACCGGTGGCGTTGGGGTCGCGCGACTCACTGAGATAGCGCGGACCAGCAACGACAACGAGCAGACACAGCGGGGCGTTGAGCCAGAAAATGCCGCGCCACGACCAGAGATCGATGAGGATCGAGCCGACCAACGGCCCGGCGACGCCACCCAACGCACCGGTCGCCCCTGCGATCCCGATCGCCGTCGCCCGCTTGTTGGGAGGGAACTCGGGAAGGAAGACCGCAAACCCGGCGGCGGTGACCATCGATCCACCGATTGCCTGCACGACCCTCGCTGCGATGAGCCAGCCGACCCCGGGCGTGAGTGCGCACAGAACAGACCCGAGGCCGAACAGCGCCACACCGGGTAGGTACGTGCGGCGCCGGCCGATGCTGTCGGCCAGGCGCCCGAACACCATCAGGAACGCACCGAGCGCAATGTTGTAGGCACCGATGATCCAGCTCAGTTCGGAGTCGGTCGCCCCGAACTCGTTACGGATGTTCGGGAAGGCGACATTGACCGCGCTGATGTCGATGACGACGAAGAAGATGACGATGTTCGTCAACCCCAGCGCAAGCCAGGCCCGTCGGGGCACGTGGTCGTCGTCGAGTGTCTTCGTTGCGTCAGTTGGCGGCATAGACCGCAGCCTCCACGTCGTAGTAGCTGCTGAGCGCTCGTTCGTCGACGAACGGCAGGAGTTGGGTCATGGAGCAGCCGGCGATGCCGGTTCGGCGGTCGATCCAGTGGAAACAGTTCGAAAGGCCGGCCCACATGAGAGTGCCCGCCGGCCGGCCGGTCACCTGCGGTTGCTCGTCGATCTGCCACGTGAGCCCCCAACGCTTCGGTGTTCCCGGGAAGAACTCGGCATCGAGACTCACGAGCGGATTGGTCGTCGGCAACCGACGGACCCGCAGCTCACCGATGTGGTTCTGCGCCATGAGGCCGACCGTCTCGGCGGCGAGTACTCGGCGCCCGTCGAGTTCGCCACCTCGCAACACCATGCGCAGGAATCGGGCGTAGTCGGCCATGGTGCCGACCACGCCGCCCCCACCCTCGTCGAACTCGGGCACAGCGCCCTCCTGCCGTTCGATCGCCACGAACGAACCGTCGGCGAGACGAGCATGCATCGATGCCATGCGATCGGTCGACACCGCCACTCGGCGAAAGGCGGTGTCGTGCATGCCGAGCGGCTCGAGAACGTGCTCGGTCAGGTAGTCGCTGAGGGTGCACCCGGCCACTGCTTCGATCATTTGGCCGACCCAGTCGATACCGATCCCGTACTCCCACCGTTCACCGGGGTCGAACATCAGCGGCTGGCGAAGTGCAGCCAACCGCCCACTGCTCAGCGTGGGCATCCCGCTGTACTCGACATAGCGCTGGGTTTCGGCGTTCCAGATGTCGTAGGAGAATCCGGAGGTGTGGGTCAGGAGGTTTCGGAGCGTGATCGCCGTACGCGGCGGCCGCAAGAGTGGCTCACCATCGTCATCCCATCCGTCGAGCACCTCGATCAATCCGAGTTCGGGTCGTACGCGCGACGCCGGCGCGTCGAGTTCGAGCAGGCCCGCCTCCACGGCATGCATGGCGGCCACACCGGTCAGCGGCTTTGTCATCGAGTAGATCGCACCGACGGTGTCGACCGTCATCGGATCGCCGGTACCGACCGTCCGTTCGCCGGCGGCACCTTCGTACCGCGTCCCGTCGGCATCGACAACGACCGCGACCATGCCCGGGACGTCCCCAGCCGCAACCGCTCGCCGGAGAATCCCGTCGATCTCAGCCTTCACCTCGGCGAGGTTACGGCGCTCAGTCGTCGAGTCGGTACGCAGACGGATTCGGCTTGAGCGGTCGGGCGTACCAGAGTGGGCGCCGGAGACCGGAATCGTTGGTACCGGCCGGGCGCGTCTTGCTCATCCAGTCGAGATAGGCCTCTCGGGACTTTGCGGTGTCGACCTGCACATCGCCGTACTCGTCGCCGGGCTGGGCCGGACCGACGCGCACTCGCTGATGCCAGCACTGCATGCCCGAGATCGGATCGGGCTGCACGCAAAATGTCGCATTTTGATGCACACCTGTGTCTTTCCACCAGATGCGGGACGTGTCGTTGTCGCTCGATTCGTACGCCTCGTTGCCGTGCTCTCGCTTGAGCTTCCAGATCGTGCCGCCGGCGTCACCGGGGCTGCTGGTGATGCTGGCCTTGCCGGCACTCCACGAGCGAGCCTTGTCCTCCTCGAGGCGCCAGCGGCCCATATGGTGCGACGCGGCCACGACACCGGGTCGAATCCCTTCGGTCCGCCACGCCTGGATCACGAAGTGACCGATTCGGGTCGTGACCCGGACGAGGCCCGACTCCTCGATACCGAGTTTCTCGGCATCCTCGGGATGGATCCAGAGCGGGTGGCGGTGGCTGATCTCGTTCAACCACTTCGAGTTGGCCGAGCGGGTGTGGATCAGCGTCGGGATACGGAATGTCGGGAGCAGGATCCGTTCGTCACCACCGTTGCCCTCGGCGTCAGGGTGCATGTCGAGATCTTCCCAATGCACATGACTCGGAATCCACGTCGGTGTGGCGTATTCCGGCCAGCCCCACTCCTTGAGCGTGGTGGAGAACAACTCGAGCTTCTTCGACGGTGTGGGAAAGCCTTCCTTTGCCTCGCCGTCGATCTCGATCGCCGGTGAACCATCTCCGAGCGGAGCGAGCTTGAGGTCGTTCAGCGTCGACAGGTCACCGTCCCAGGTGCCCGGTGTTCCCGGTGTTCGATACACCCCACTGGAGTCCTTCACAGTGCCCGTGAGTGCTTCTGTAGCAACCGTTCGCTCGTAGGGCTCGTACGGATCGGTGGGCACCGCAAAGGCGGAGCGGTTGCGCATGTATTCGAGCGGCGACTCGCCGGCTTCGGCGGCCGCCTCCGCGAGGCCGGGGACCTCGGTCTCGAACATCTTGCCGTAGTACTCGTCGACACTGAGTGGCTTCTCAGCATCGTCGGGCGACTGGAACCATTCCCGAATACCGAGGGATCCGTCGGGGTCGATCTTCCACGACAGGTCGATCCAGAACTCGTTCTCCTCCCAGACTTCGCCCGGGTTGTACTCGAACGTGCGAGTGCCTTCGGGAAGCTCACCACCGGCCTGGATCTCGGCGAAACGGCGGAATGTCGGCTGTCGGAAGCTCACCCATCGCCCCGCGTGGGTTTCGTACGAGGTGATGTCGTGCCGTTCGGCACTGACCCCCATCGGCAAGACGTAGTCGGCGAACCACGAGGTCTCGGACCAGGTCGGGGTCAGCGCCACATGGCACTTGACCTTCTGCTCGTCCTTGAGGGCCTCCATCCAGGTGAACCCGTCCGGGTTCGTCCAGATCGGGTTGTAGACCCGGCTGAAGTAGACGTCGAGTTCGCCGCGGCCCTCGTTGAGGAAGTGCGGAAGCAGGATCGACATCTCGTGGTAGGCGAGGGGGAATTCTTTGGGCCACTCGAGGTGGTTCCACTCGTGGGTGTTCGGCGCACCAATCGGATCGTGCGGCTTGAACTTGTTCATCCCGTTGCCGGCAGTACCGCCCTTGGTGGCGACTGAGCCGGTGAGGACGTTCAGGAAGAACAGGCAGCGGGCGACCTGCCAGCCGCCCATGTTGCCGGCACCGGCTGCTCGCCAGTTGTGGCTTGCAAACTTCGTGGGATTCGCACCGATGAGCTCGGCGATCTCACGGATCGTGTCGGCCTCGATACCGGTCTTTTGCTCGGCGGCCTCGGGGGTGTACTCCGCGTATTCCTCGAGCAGGGTGGCGCGGAGGTTGGCGAACTCGATCGGTTGACCCGGTGTGCGTTCAGCAAGGTAGGTCTCCCAGTTGACCCAGCGCTCGACGAACGCCGCGTTCCAGTCCTCGGATTCGATGAGGAGGCGGGCGATCGCCAGGAGCAGGAACGGCTCGGTGCCGGGCCAGGTCGGCAGCCAGTAATCGGCCTTTGCGCCGGTGTTCGACAGGCGCGGGTCGACGGCGATGACCTTTGCCCCGTTGGCCTGCGCCTCGATGATGCGCTGTGCGTGTGGATTGAAGTAGTGGCCCGACTCGAGGTGCGACGAGATCAGAAAAATGACCTTGGCGTTGGCGAAGTCCGAGCTCGGCCGGTCGTGGCCCATCCAGCTCTGGTACCCGATACGGGCGTTGCTGGAGCAGATGTTGGTGTGGCTGTTGTGGCCGTCGACACCCCAGGCCTTGAGCACCCGGTCGGTGTAGCCCTCTTCTCCGGGGCGACCGACGTGATACATCACGCCGTTCTTGCGACCCTCGACGAATGCGGTCCGGATCTTCTCGCCGACCTCGGTAAGTGCCTCGTCCCACGAGATGCGCTCCCACTGACCCGAGCCACGCTCACCGACGCGACGCAGCGGGAACATCACCCGCTCGTTGTCGTAAATCTGGTTGAGCGTGGCCGGACCCTTGGCACAGTTGCGGCCGCGGCTCCCCGGGTGATGCGGGTTGCCCTCGATCTTGCGGATCTCGCCGGTCTCCCTGTCGTGGTAGGCGACGAGACCACACCCGGCTTCACAGTTGAAGCAGGTGGTGGGGACGAGGGTGTAGTTCCGTTCGACCTTGTCGGGCCACGCCTTGGCGTCGAGTTCGGTCCAGTCGTGCCACTGCTCGGCCGGCGGGTACTTGTTCAGATCGGTCATCGGCGTTGTCTTTCGGCGGGCAGGCGAATCAGGAAAGGGGGACGGACTGGCCGGCTCGGACGAACGCGTCCTCGTAGGCGAAGAGGCCGGCGATGGCGGCGACACCTGCCGATGCGAGCACCGCAGAGCTGGTGCCATCGGTTGCCAGTGTCATGATCGCCAGTGCTGCAGGTACCACCATGCCGACGACGACACCGCCAACCCAGAATTGGCGGGCATAGCGACCGTGGGTCATCGTCTCCACGGCGAGTTCGACGTGACGGCTGCCGTGGCTGGCGAGCTCCATCCAGACGAAGGCGGCAGTGGCGGCAACACCACCGAGGAGCACCCAGGCCACGGCATCAGGCGAAGGGACGTCCATGACGACGTCCATCACTGCGTACGAGGCACCGCCGGCGGTCACGGCCTGGGCCAGCAGCACGGGGAGCAACAGCGGTGTCTGCCAGAGGTCTCGGCCCTCGCACTGGGCGAACAGGTAGGCGGTGTATCCAGCAGTGCCGGCGGCGCCGAGGACGGCGGGAATGGCAAGCACCTCGAGCAGTGCGCCATTGTCGGCGAGTCCGCCGACGAACCACGCAGCACACACGGCGGCGAAGGCCATCAGGACGTAGGCCCCTCTCACGAGCCATGAGTCCGTATTGCCTCGGGTGAGCAGGTAGTGGAACCGAGTCGGCTGCTTGAGGTCGGCGATCAGCAGCACGCCCGTGAGACCGAGGAATGCGCCGGCGACCATGGGGGGCACGACCCCGACTGCGGCCTGCTCATCGGCGTGACCCAGCAGCGTCATCAGGGCCGCAACGAGCATCACCCCGGCAGCGATGGCCTTGGTGACCAGGTACCCCGACACCTTTTCCTTCCACGTCATCATGTGCGTGGTCGTGTAGGCCGTGCGAGCAACAACCCCGTCGAGGTCGGCGGGCTTCTTGCCGAGCGCCACCGGGATCGATGGGTGGTTCTTGTCGTGGGTACCGACAATGGTGTCGGCCCAGATCATGCCGTCGTTGGCGATCGCAGTCCGCGTCGGATCGAGCGAGGCCTGGTCGGCACCTCGGTAGTAGACCTTCGGCTTGGTGTTCTGCTCCGGGGCGCGAACGGCGACATCGTCTCGAGCGATGATCCTCGAGATTTCGGAGTTGGGGTCGTCGAGGTCGCCGATCTTGATCGCCTCGGTCGGGCACACGATCTGACACGAGGGTTCGAGATCCATCTCGATGCGGTGGTTGCACATGTTGCACTTGTGCGCTGTGTTCGTCTCGGGATTGATGTAGAGGGCGTCGTACGGACAGGCGTTCATGCACGACTTGCAACCGATGCAGTTGTCGTCCTGGAAGTCGACCACACCGTTGTCGGCCCGGTAGAGGGCTGACGTCGGACAGATCTTCATACATGGTGCGTCGTCGCACTGGTTGCACCGCATCACCGAGAACTTGCGGGCGACATCGGGGAAGGTACCCGTTTCGATGTACTTGACCCAGGTGCGATTGACGCCGAGCGGCACATCGTGCTCGCTCT
>JBMTIM010000058.1:0-17216 GCA_049437325.1 Acidimicrobiales bacterium | reverse complement strand
CCGGGTCCGCGTTGTCGGCCTGGTGTTCACGCTCGTCTTCGGAGCATTCGGCTACCGACTCGTCGATCTTCAGGTGACGCAGGACCCAACGCTGACCGACGCTGTCGGCCGTCATGTCGAGCGCATCGAACTCCCTGCCACCCGGGGCTCGCTCGTCGATCGCCACGGCCGTCCTCTTGCCATCACCCGTCCGAGCGCAACAGTGGTGGTGAACCCGCGCCTCGTCGCAGATGAGCAGATTCCCGGTGTGGTCGCCCAACTTGCGCAACATCTCGACGTCGATCCGGCTCGGTTGACCGAGGCACTGGCGTCCGACAAAGCGTTTCGCTTCCTGCAGCGCCAGATCGATCCGATGGTCGGCGAAGCGATCATGGAACTTGGGCTCCCCGGTGTGTGGCTGCAGGAAGAGCCTCGGCGGGAGTACCCCAACGGCGACTGCTCGGCTCGGGCGCTCCTGGGTCGGGTCGACATCGATCATCTCGGGATCAGTGGGCTCGAGTACCTGCACGACGAGATCCTCACCGGTACCGACGGCGTGTCATTGGCGGAGGTGAGCGCCGATGGACACCTCACCATCGTCGGCGGCGATTCGGTGATCCATGCGCCGATACCGGGTGAGGATGTGCGGTTGAGCTTCGATCGTGACGTGCAATTCAAGAGTGAGCAACTGGTCGCCGAGGCGGTTGCCGCAAACGGCGCGGACTGGGGTGTTGCGATCGTGGCCATCCCGTCGACCGGTGAACTCGTTGCCCTCGCCGGAGCGACCAGAGACAGCGAGACCGACGAGGTCGCGTGTACGACTGAGAACCTCAACTTCACCAGGGCCTACGAACCTGGATCCACCATGAAGGCCATCAGCATCGCTGCGGTACTGGATGCTGAGATGAGTAGCCCCTTCGAACGGCTGTCCCTCGAGCCTTCCCTGCATTTCCCGTTGGACGACGGAGAAACGTTCGCGATTTTCGATTGGTTCACTCACACCGAGGACACGTACAGCACCACGGAGGTTCTCTCCAAGTCGTCGAACATCGGTGCAGCCACGCTTGCCGAGCGAATCGGTGCCGAGGCGCTCTACGACGAATATCGCGACTTCGGTTTCGGGTCGGCCACGGCAGTCGATTTCCCGGGCGAAACGGCAGGGATCATCCAGCCGTTCACATCTGCCGTTGCCCTTCCGACGGCCAGTTACGGACAGGGTGTGGCTGTGAGCCCGATCCAACTGGCCATGGCGTACAACGTCATTGCCAACGGCGGGCGATACGTTTCGCCAACACTGCTTCGGGGTGGGTCGATCGACGTCGAACGACAGGTCATCGAGTCGAAAACCGCAGTGCAGCTCCTCGAGATGCTCGGTGCCGTGGTCGAGCATGGCACCGGCAAGGCCGCTGCGATTCCGGGGTACGAGGTCGCCGGCAAGACCGGCACGGCGTGGCAGCCGTGCGATCATGGCGGGTACAGCGACTGCGAGGACGGCCACCCGACCGAGGGCCGGCACTACACGGCGAGTTTCGTCGGTATCGTCAGCAACGATCTTGGCCCGGCATTCACCGTGCTCGTCGTCATCGACAATCCCCGTCGTTTGGCGGTCGGCGGTGGTGACGTTGCTGCACCCGTGTTCGCCGAGATCGCGTCCTACACCGCTCGGCAGTTGCGCATCACGCCAGTGGCTGCGGCGCAGGGCGAGATCGGTCCGGTTCGGGCACCCGTGAGCACCCTCCCGACCGACGATGGTGGCGAGTCCACACAGGACCAGTGATGGTGCAGGTCGACGAGATCGCCGAACGCCTTGGTGTGCAGGTGGTGTCTGCGAGACACGGTGTTGCAATCGACGAGGTCGAACACGACTCTCGCTGCGTCGGACCGAGAACGCTCTTTGCGTGCATCCCCGGAGCGGTCGTCGACGGCCACGACTTTGCGGTCGCCGCGGTCGAGGCAGGGGCCTGCGCTCTGCTGGTCGAGCGACGCCTTCCCCTCGATGTACCGCAGCTGCTCGTGCCCTCGGTGCGGCAGACGATCGGACCGGTTGCTGCCATGGTGCACGGAGATCCCTCCGAGGTGATCGATGTTGTGGGCGTCACCGGAACGAACGGCAAGACAACGACCGTCCGGATCGCCGGTGCACTGCTGACCACGCTCGGTCGGAGGGTGACCGAGATCGGCACGCTCACCGGCGAGCGGACCACCCCCGAGGCTCCTGAACTCCAGCGTCAACTCGCGGCGGCAAGGGCGGCGGGACACCAGGCCGTGGTGATGGAGGTGTCGAGCCACGCGCTCGATCAGCATCGTGTCGACGGAACCAGGTTCCGGGTTGCTGCCTTCACCAACCTCGGCGTCGATCACCTCGACCACCACGGCACCATGGAGGCCTACTTCGACGCGAAAGCATCCCTCTTCACTCCTGGCCTGAGCGATCGGGCAATCATCGACACGACGACCGAGGCCGGAAGGCGTCTTGCCGACCGCACCCAGATTCCGGCCGTAATTCTCGGTCCAGAATCCGTTGCCGACATCGAACACTCGTCGACCGGTAGTCGCTTCCGGTGGCGTGGTCACGACGTCTTCGTTCCCCTTGTGGGCGCCTTCAACGTGACCAATGCGGTGATCGCAGCGGAAATCGTAGTGTCGCTGGGCTTCGAGCCCGCTGCTGTCGTTTCCGCGCTGTCAGAACTCGATGGTGTACCCGGGCGCTTCGAGACCGTCGATGCCGGACAGGATTTCATGATCGTTGTCGACTATGCCCACACACCCGATGGGCTCGAGGCGGTGCTCCGTGCCGCTCGGCAACTCACCACCCGCACGCTCACCGTCGTGTTCGGGGCAGGCGGGGATCGTGACGCAGGAAAGCGTCCGCAGATGGGGGAGGTGGCCCGTCGACTCGCCGATCGGGTGGTCGTGACGAACGACAATCCCCGCAATGAATCCCCTGATGCGATCATCTCCGCGATCGTTGCGGGCATGTCGCAGCCTCCTGAACGCATCGAACCGGACCGACGGCTGGCGATCCGTCACGCAATCGCAGGTGCGCGTAGCGGCGATCTCGTCCTCATCGCCGGGAAAGGGCACGAGTCGACCCAGACCGTCGGCGCAGAGGTCATCGACTTCGATGATCGTGAGGTGGCGCGACAAGAGGTCGCTCGCCTGCGAGGCTTCGAGTCATGATCCGATTGCTGCTCGCCGGTGCGATTTCGATGGTCGTCTCGCTCCTCGGCACGAAAGCGCTCATCACCTGGCTCACGCACCGGCAGATCGGGCAGCCGATCCGCGATGATGGGCCCCAGGAGCACAGGGTCAAGGCCGGCACGCCCACGATGGGTGGCCTTGCCATCGTGGCGGGTTCGGTGAGCGGCTACGTGATCTCCGATTTCATCGGCGGCATCTATACCAGGACCGGGATCCTTGTGATGCTTGCAATCATCGGCGGCGGTGCCGTCGGCCTCATGGATGATTGGATCAAGGTCGTCGCCCACCGCAATCTGGGCCTCAACAAGCGGGCCAAGATGCTCGGTCTCGTGATCGTTGCGGTGGGCTTTGCGTTTCTCGTCACCGAGTTCACGAACGTTCCGACGACCCTCTCGTTCACACGGTGGGACAATCCGGGTTGGGAGTTGGGGCGAATCGGGTGGATGGTCTGGGCCTTGCTGCTGATTGCAGCAACCACCAACGCAGTGAACCTGACCGACGGGCTCGATGGTCTTGCTGCCGGCTCCGGCATCTTCGGTTTCTCGGCGTTTACGGTCATCTGCTTTTGGCAGTTCCGTCACCTCGACTTTTACGACAACCCACACGCGCTCGATCTTGCAGTCGTCGCCACGGCCATGGTGGGTGGGATCGTCGGCTTCCTGTGGTGGAACGCTGCTCCTGCGCAGATCTTCATGGGCGACACGGGATCCTTGGCGATCGGTAGCGGCCTTGCCGCGCTTGCGCTCACCACGAACACGCAACTGCTCCTGCCGATCATCGGGGGTCTCTTCGTGATGGAGACGGTGTCGGTGATCTTGCAGATCGTCGTCTTCCGACGGTTCGGAGGTCGCCGACTCTTTCGAATGGCGCCGATCCATCACCATTTCGAACTCTCGGGTTGGCCCGAGACCACGGTCATCGTTCGGCTGTGGATCATGTCGGGGCTGTGCACCGGCGTCGGACTCGGCTTGTTCTACGCCGACGCGATCGCGGCAGGAATCACTGCGTGATGACGCTCGATCGTTTGCTGTCGTCACCGCGTGCGGCCTTGCTGGTCGGCTTTGGTGTGACGAACCGTGCGGTGGCCGCGGCGCTCGTTCGCCGGGGGCACTCCGTCACGGTGATCGACGACCGAGGCGGCGACGATGTCCACGCCGCAGCCGCCGACCTCGGCCTGCTCGTCGCCGATGATCCAGACGCGGTTGTGGCCCATGTGGCAGCCGCCGATCTTGTCATTCCCACGCCCGGACTCCCGGAGCAACATCGAGTCTTCGCGGCAGCCGAACGTCAGGGCGTGCCCATCGTTTCAGAGCTCGATCTTGCCGGCGTGTGGGACGACCGGCCCGTCGTGGCGGTGACCGGTACGAACGGAAAGACCACCGTCGTCGAACTGGCAGTGGCGGCACTCACCGAAGACGGGCGCTGCGCAATCGCTGCGGGCAACACCGACACCCCGCTCGTGGCTGCGATCGACGACGCGGCGATCGAGGTCTTCGTGGTCGAGGCATCGTCGTTTCGTCTCGCCCGCGCCGAGCGCTTCCGACCGCTCGTTGCTGCGTGGCTCAACTTCGCACCGGACCATCTCGACGTCCATGTGGATCTGGACGCATACGAGGCGGCAAAAGCGCGGATCTTTGCGCTCGTCGGTGCCGATGGGACGGTCGTCGCGAACGCCGGCGATCCCGTCGTGATGCGCAACGTTCCACCGGGACGTCGACTCGTCACCTTCGGTACTGCCGCCGCTGATTGGCGACTCGAAGCCGGCACTCTCGTCGGCCCGCAGGGTCCGTTCGGGTGCGCGGCCGATCTCTGGCGATCGCTTCCCCACGACATCGACAACACGCTCGCCGTTGCGGCGTTGCTCGATCCGATCGGCGTCGAACCGGAGGCCGTGGCTCGTGCTGCAGCGAACTTTGCAACGATGCCGCATCGACTCGCCCCGGTGGGCCAACTCGACGGGCAGACCTATTTCGATGACTCGAAGGCGACCACGCCTCACGCCACGCTTGCTGCCCTGCGGGGCTTCGAGGAAGTCATTTTGATCGCCGGCGGAAAGAACAAGGGGATCGATCTCGGTGATCTGGCCGCCGGTGCTGGTCACGTTCGTGCGGTTGTGGCGATCGGTGAGGCCATGTGGGAGGTTGCGGCCGCATTCACCGATCGCGTTCCCGTCGAGAAGGCCTCAACGCTGGAGGCTGCCGTCGATCTTGCTCGCCGCTTGAGCGCCGGAGAGGTACCGGTCCTCTTGTCGCCGGGCTGTGCCTCGTTCGATTGGTATTCGAATTACGCCGAACGAGGCGACGATTTTGCCAGGATCGTCCGGGAGCGGGAGGCCCGGTCATGACCGCCACGCAGCCACGGAATCGGAAGGGACAGAAAGCGGCCTCGAGAGGACGGCATCCCGCCTCGCAGGTTCCGGCCGATGGCCGGGGCCCGCGTCGTGTCATCGGCAACGCGACAAGGGTGTACGTCGTCCTGTTCCTCACCGTGATGGCTCTCGTGTTGCTCGGCACGGTCATGGTGCTGTCGGCGAGCGCCCCCGAGAGCGTGGCCGACACCGACAGTGCGTGGAGTCTCTTCTGGCGCCAATTGAGGTGGGTCGGCCTCGGTCTCGTGGCCATGATGGTGTTGAAACAGGTCGACTACCACCGACTGCAGGTGTTCGCGAAACCGTTGATGGTCGGAAGCACCGTGCTGCTGGGGGCCGTGTTCCTCCCCGGGCTGGGAGCGAGCGCCAATGGGGCAACGCGATGGCTGGCCTTCGGCGGGCTGCAGATGCAACCCTCGGAAGTCGCAAAGTTTGCAATGGTCCTTTTCGTGGCCGAACTGCTGTCGAGGTCGACGCGGCCTATGAGCAATCCGCGCATCACCGTTGGCCCGATTGTCGTCGTCACCGGTTGCTGGTGCCTGCTCTTGCTGTTTCAGCCCCACCTGGGCGCAATTCTCGTCATCGGTACGATCGTCATGTCGATGCTGTTCCTTGCCGGTGCCCCGCTCGGTCCCCTGACGATTCTGGGGAGCGGTGGCATCGTTCTGGCTGGCCTGATGGTGTGGATCACGCCGTGGCGACGTGACCGACTCTTCGCTTTTCTCGACCCGGCCTCTGATCCCGACAAAGCCGGGTACCAGGCGTTGCAGGCACTCGGGGCTATCAGCGAGGGAGGTTGGGCCGGACTCGGACTCGGGGGAAGCTACGCCAAGTACGGCTTCTTGCCCGAGGCTCACACCGACTTCATCTTCGCGATCATTGCCGAAGAACTTGGGTTGGTCTTCGCTCTCGGCGTCGTACTCGGATTCTTCTCGATCGGTGTTGCGGGGGTGCTCGCTGCAGTCCGTGCCCCCGACCGCTTTGGGCTGCTTCTCGGCGTTGGCATCACGACCTGGATCGTGGTCCAGGCTGTGCTGAACTTCGGTGCCGTTCTCTCTCTGCTTCCCGTCACCGGTGTCACGCTGCCCTTCCTGTCGTTTGGTGGGTCGTCGCTCGTTGTGACGCTCGGTGCGACGGGGGTCCTCTTGAACATCGCACGCCAGGGGCACTGACCGTGTCGACCTATGCGATCATCGCCGGCGGCGGCACGGCCGGTCACGTCGTCCCCGGTCTTGCAATCGCCCACGAACTCGTGGCCCGGGGTGTGCCGATGGAATCGGTTCGCTACGTCGGCAGTTCGCGTGGGATCGAGGCTCGATTGGTTCCCGAGGCGGGCTTCCCGCTCACCGTTCTGCCGGGACGTGGCATTCAGCGCAGAGCAACCTTCGCCAACGTAGGAGCGGTCCTGGGGCTGATTGCGGCGGTCGTCCACGGCATTGCGCTGGTCGGACGTGCCAGGCCAGCGGTTGTCGTGGGGCTTGGCGGGTATGCATCGGTGCCGTGCGTGATCGGCGCCGTTTTGTGGCGGATACCGCTCGTCGTGGCGGAGCAGAACGCCGTCCCTGGTGCTGCGAATCGTTTGGCGGGCCGATTTGCCAAAGCCTGTGCAGTGTCGTTCGAGGGCACCGACCTGCCCCGCTCGACCTGGACCGGAAACCCGGTCCGACGCGAAGTACTTGCCATCGCTGACGCGTCGGCTGCTGATCGTGCCGACGCCCGCAGACGGCTCGACGTCTCTGCCGACAGGACGCTGGTGGCGGTCTTCGGCGGGTCGCTCGGAGCTCGTCGTATCAATCAGGCAGTCGCGGACGCCGTCACCGCAATGGGCGATCGCGCCTCCGTCGCCGTGCGGCATGTCAGTGGACGCCGCGACCATCTCGACCTCGTATCCCGCACCGCGGGGCACGAATCGTTGGCCCTGCAATACGACCTTGTGGACTACGAAGACGACATGCCCTCGGTCTATGCCGCAGCAGATCTGGTGCTTTGCCGAGCTGGCGCGTCTTCGGTGGCGGAGCTGACCGTGGCCGGCGTACCCGCCATCCTCGTGCCGCTTCCCGGCGCGCCCGGCGACCATCAGACCGCAAATGCTCGAGCACTCGTCGATGTGGGTGCAGCCCGACTCGTTCCCGATGCCGAACTCGATGCCGATCGAGCGAGATCCGAGATCGAAGCGTTGCTCGACGATCCGCGCCGTCGTGCACAGATGGCTCGTGCCGCCCGCACGCTCGCTCGCCCCGATGCGGCCGCTGCTGTGGTCGACGTGGTGACGGCCCACGCCCGGCGACCTGTCCACGAGGAGGCAGCCTGATGGACCCGGATCTGAGCACACCCCGACGAATCCACCTCGTGGGTGCAGGCGGTGCCGGTATGGGGGCGATCGCAGCAGTTCTTCATGCAATGGGGCACACCGTGAGCGGATCCGACCTCAAGGGTGGACCGGTCCTCGAGCGGCTTCGGGTCGAGGGAATGGAGATGCATGTTGGGCATGATCCGGACCATGTGGGCGATGCCGAGCTCGTTGCGATCAGCACCGCGATCCCCGCGCGCAATCCCGAAGTGAAGGTGGCTCACGAACGCCATATTCCGGTACTTCGCCGCAGTGATCTGCTGCCGCTGATCAGTGCGCAGCGCCGCACCATCGTCGTCGCCGGAACCCACGGAAAGACGACGACGTCATCGATGCTCGCCATGGCACTGGTCGAGGCGGGCTGCGACCCGTCGTTCATCATCGGTGGTGATGTCAACGAGATTGGCTCCGGTGCAGTGTGGAGCGACGGCGACTGGTTCGTGATCGAGGGCGACGAGTCCGATCGCACCTTCCTGTCGCTCGGGGGAGAAGTGGCGGTCGTGACGAATGTCGAGCCGGACCATCTCGAGACCTACGGCAACGATCCTCACCAACTCGAGGCGGCGTTTGTCGAGTTCGCCGCAGCGGCAACCACCCGCGTGTACTGCGTGGATGACGAGGGAGCCCGACGTCTGTCGACGGCTGTCCCCGGCGTCACCTTCGGTACCGCCGCCGATGCCGACTACCGAATGGTCGACGTTGAACGGTCACGGGCGTCGATCTCATTCCGGCTCGTGCACGGCGCGGAGGACATCGCCCGTGTCGAACTACCGACACCCGGGATGCACAACGCCCGTAATGCAGCCGCTGCCATCGTGACCTGCGCGTTGATCGGAGCCGACGCGACCGATGCCGCCCGGGCACTCGGGAGGTTCGGCGGGGTTGCCCGGCGCTTCGAGTTTCGCGGCGTGGTCAATGGCGTCACGTTCGTAGACGACTATGCCCACCTGCCCACTGAAGTCGAAGCTGCGATCCAGGCTGCCGCCGATGGCGGCTGGGATCGCATTGTGTGTGTCTTCCAGCCGCATCGGTACAGCCGTACCGCCGCACTGTGGCGCGACTTTGCGCAGTCCTTCGACGGGGCCGACACCACCGTCGTGACCGACATCTACTCCTCCGGGGAGACCCCCCGCCCGGGCGTTACCGGCAAGCTCGTCGTCGACGCAGTGCTCGACGCAAACCCATGGGCCTCGGTCGCCTGGATGCCCCGACTCGACGATGTTGCGTCATGGCTCGTCGATCGCCTCCGGCCCGGTGACCTCTGTCTCACCCTCGGTGCTGGGGACCTGACCGGACTGCCGGACCAGGTGATCAGCCGAATCGATGTCCCGGGAGTGGCATGAGCGACGTCGATCGTGTTGTCGAGCGTCTCGTGGCCGCCTTGGGCGAACGAGTCCTCGTCGACGCGCCGTTCGGCGCGCACACCACGTACCGCGTCGGTGGACGGGCCGCCGCGATGGTCGTCATCGATGACCATGAGTCGTTGAGCCGACTGGCTTCCACGCTCGCCGGAACTGGCGTGCCAGCGATGACCATCGGGCGCGGCTCGAATCTTCTGGTCGCGGACCGCGGGTTCGCAGGCATTGTCGTTCACATGGCGGGTGATTTCGCCGGTATTGCTGTGGTCGACGAGACCACGGTCATTGCGGGTGCTGCTGCGAAGTTGCCGGTGGTTGCGCGCACGACGGTCGGCTACGGACTCACCGGTTTCGAGTGGGCGGTCGGTGTTCCTGGTTCGATCGGTGGCGCTGTGCGTATGAATGCCGGTGGACATGGGGCGGAAATGGTCGACTCCGTGCTCGACGCCGATGTCGTCGACTTGCGGGTGGGGGAGCGCACCATCGTGCCTGCGGCTGATCTCGATCTCCGCTACCGGGACAGCAATCTCACCCCCGATCATCTCGTGGTCGGTTGTCGGCTGGGCCTCGTCCCCGGTGACGAACGCAAGGGGCAGGCTGCGATGGCCGAGATCGTGCAATGGCGACGCGCCAATCAACCCGGTGGGCAGAATGCAGGCTCGGTCTTCACGAACCCCGACGACGCCAGCGCTGGTCAGCTCATCGAGACGGCTGGGGGCAAGGGTCTTCGGTTCGGAACTGCTGAGGTCTCCACGAAGCACGCCAACTTCATCCAGGCGGATGAGGGTGGCGTTGCCGCCGACGTCCTCCAGGTCATGATCGATGTCCGGATGCTGGTCCAGTACGCCCACGGCGTCACTCTCCACCCTGAAACCCATCTCGTCGGATTTTTGGACGACGAGTTGCCGTGGCGGTCGTAGGCGCTGTGGACCCGCGACTGCGTCAACGGCGGATTGCGGTTCGACGCGCCGAGGGGCGGCGCCGGCTCCGCATCGTCGTGACCGTGCTCGTCGTCGGTGCTGCGGTCGGTGGCAGCTACGCCGTGACGCAGAGCTCACTGCTCGACTTGGACGAGATACGGGTTGCGGGTGCAGATGGGAGCGAGGCCGATGTGGTGCGCAGTGCCGCCCGACTGGAGACCGGCACGCCCATGATCGAACTCGACCTCTCGTCGGCGACCCGCTCCGTCGAGGCACTCCCGTGGGTTCGGTCGGCATCGGTCGTGCGCAACTGGCCGGCCGGGGTCACGATCGAGGTGACTCGACGGATCCCGATCGCAGCGCTACGTGTCGGGGACGGGCCAGCTGTGCTTGTCGACGCCGACGGTGTTGCGATCGAAGAGGTCACCGACGGTTCCGTGGACCTGTTCACAATTGCAGTCGGTGTGGACGGTGCGCTCGGAGATGTGCAGACGCAGGCCCTTCCGCTTGTCGAGTTGGTTCAGCTCATTCCCGCTGATCTCGAGCCGTGGATCGAGACGGTCGGTCTTCGACCGGGTGACGAAGGACTGGAGATCGACCTCGTCGGATCTGCCGTCGCCGATCTCGGAGACGCTCGGTCCTTGCCCGAGAAACTCGAGGCGCTTCGAGCGCTCCTTGCGTCGGTCGATCTTGCGTGTGTCGCTGAATTCGATCTCCGAGTGGCTGACATTCCTCTGGCCAAGCGCGACCCGGCGTGCGACGCGGGAGTCGCCGCCTCGCCATCGCTGCCATGACGGGGCCCGTTTGCCCAGTGTCCGCCTCTGCGTGCCCTGACCGGTATACCGTCCCCCGTTGCTGCGCAGGTGTACCGTTTACCGTGCGGTACCGCGCAACCAGATCGCTCCCCGTGAGGTGCCCAACGTGATGTCAGATCCACAGAATTATCTCGCCGTGATCAAGGTTGTCGGTGTCGGTGGTGGTGGTGTGAATGCCGTCAACCGCATGATCGATGCGGGTCTGAAAGGCGTCGAGTTCATCGCAGCCAACACCGATGCGCAGGCGCTCCTGATGAGTGATGCCGACGAAAAGCTCGATATCGGCCGAGATCTCACTCGTGGGCTGGGTGCCGGCTCCGATCCCGACGTCGGGAAACAGGCTGCAGAAGAACACATCGACGAGATCCGGGAGTCGCTCGCCGGTGCCGACATGGTGTTCATCACCGCAGGCAAAGGCGGCGGCACCGGAACCGGCGCTGCGCCGGTCATTGCCGAGATCGCGAAGAGCCAGGGTGCACTGACCATCGGGGTGGTCACTCGCCCCTTTGCGTTCGAGGGACGCCGCCGCTCGGTGCAGGCCGAGCAGGGCATCCAGAAGCTGAAGGAGAAGGTCGACACCCTCATCGTGATCCCGAACGACCGCCTGCTTTCGGTCGCAACGAACGACACGTCGGTTCTCAACGCCTTCAAGCTGGCCGACGAGATCCTGCTGCAAGGGGTGCAGGGCATCACCGACCTGATCACGACGCCGGGTCTGATCAACACCGACTTCGCCGACGTGCGCACCGTCATGACCGACGCCGGCTCAGCACTCATGGGAATCGGGAACGGGCAGGGCGAGGGACGAGCGGTTGCTGCGGCTCGGTCTGCGATTTCCAGTCCGCTGCTGGAGGCTTCGATCGAAAATGCCCGAGGCATCCTTCTCAACATCTCCGGTGGTCCCGACCTTGGTTTGCTCGAGGTGAATGAGGCGGCCGAGATCATCCATGGAGTGGCGCATCAGGATGCGAACATCATCTTCGGGGCGGTGATCGACGATGAGATGGGTGACGACGTGCGCGTGACGGTGATCGCAGCCGGCTTCGACCGTTGGGACGATGGGGGACTCCGGTCAGCGGCCTCGGCCAGCTCCGCTGCCGTTGTCGCCGAACTCGATCAGGTGATGGGTGAGACCCGTATCGCTGACGTGTTCGCCAGCGATGAAGAGGATGTCCTCGATCTGGGCGATGACGACTTCGACGTCCCATCGTTCCTCAAGTAGTCACGACCGTGCGGTTCCGGCGTGTTCCCGCCGGCGCCAACGCCGTTGCGGAGATTGCGTTCACCGACCGTGACGATGGCGATTTCCACGTGGATCGTGCTGACAGCGACCTGAGGCATGAGGTGTTCGATGGTTCGTGGACGTGGCTCCGCCAGGTCCACGGATCGAGGGTTGCCGTCGTGGATCATCCCGGGGCCAGGGCGGGAGACGAGGCTGATGCCTCGGTTACCGGATCGTTCGGTGCCGTGCTGTGTGTGCAGACAGCTGACTGTGTTCCCGTCGTGCTCGTCGGTGACGGCGTGGTCGGCGTGGCGCACGCAGGGTGGCGAGGAATCGTGGAAGGCGTCATTCCCAATGTGGTCGAAGCGGTCGCAGCATTGGGCGGGGGGAGCCCCACCGCCATGATTGGTCCGTGCATCCGTGCGACGTCCTACGCATTCGGTGAGGCCGAACTTGCGCTGGTCGAGGCGGCGGTCGGTGGTTCGGTGCGTTCAACGACAGCATGCGGGATGCTTGCGCTCGACATGGTCGCCGCAACGTCTCGTGCCCTTGCTGCGGCCGGCGTTGGCCACATCGATGATCTCGGAATCGACACTGCCGACGAGATGTATTTCTCGCATCGGGTGCGCAGCGACGAGGGCCGTCAGATCACTGCCGTTCGGATGGTGAGCTCGTGACACCGGTCGACCCGACCGAGGTCGCAAACCGTGCGGCAGCGTTGCGCGCCCGCATCGCTGCTGCGGGTGGTGACGACGTCACCGTTGTGGCCGTCACCAAGACCTTCGATGCCGGAGCGATCGATGCTGCGATCGCAGCAGGATTCAACGATGTCGGCGAAAGCTACGCACAGGAGACGCTGGCCAAGCTCCCCGATGTCACCGGAACCCCCAGGGTGCACTTCATCGGGCAACTGCAACGCAACAAGGTGCGGCGCTTGGCGCCCCATGTCGACGTCTGGCAGTCGGTCGATCGGCCCGAGCTCGCCTCCGAGATCGCCAACCGGGCGCCGAATGCGCGCATCATGGTGCAGGTCGACATCTCGGGTGAGGCGACGAAGGCAGGCGTTGATCCGCAAGACCTTGCGATGCTCCTCGATCACTCGCGCGAACTGGGTCTCGAGGTCATCGGTCTGATGGGAGTCGCGATCCTGGCGGAGCCAGAGGCAGCCCGCCCCGGCTTTCGCCGATTGCGTTCGCTTGTCGATACACACGGGCTGCGGCATTGCTGCATGGGCATGACCGCTGACCTCGAGATTGCGATCGACGAGGGTTCCACGATGATCCGAGTCGGGACGCAGTTGTTCGGTGAACGGGCGCAGCGCTAGTGCCACCGACGACACGACCGCGGGGACTACTGTTTCGACAGGGAGGCAAACGGTGTCCATGTTCAAGAAAACGTTGATCTATTTGGGCCTCGGGCCCGATGAGGAGTACGACGCGTTCGACGCCTACGCACCAGATGCTGATGCCAGTCCTGTCTCTGCATCGGGCGGTCGGGTCGTCACCGCGCCGCAACCCGTGGTGCAGTCGGCGACAGTCAGACCGATCGAGCCGGCCCGATCCCCATCTGTTCGGGTTGTGGAGCCGGTGCAACGCGAGCGCCCACAGGCCATCCCCGAACCTGCCGTTGCCACCACCACCGACCCTTCCTCGGGTGCGAAGAATGCCGTGCGGATCGTCGAGAACCGGACGGCAACCCCTCACCATCTGGCACCCACGACGTTCAACGATGCCCAGGGCATCGGCGATCGTTTCAAGAGCGGGCAGCCTGTCATCGTAAACATCCAAGGGGCTGAACTCAATCTGCGTCGACGACTGATCGATTTCGCCAGCGGGCTCTGTTATGCGCTCGACGGCAAGATGGATCGCATCACCGAAACGGTGTATCTGCTCTCGCCGGCAGACGTTGACATCGCAGATGCCGATCGCCGCGGCTTCGAGTAACAGCCATGGTCATCGGATCGATTCTTTGCACGCTCGTCTGGCTGTACTTCCTGATGCTGATCGGGCGGATCCTTCTGTCGTGGTTCCCGATCGATCCCAACGGGTCGATGGCGACTGTGGCGGGCTTCCTCTACCTGGTGACAGATCCGATCCTGCAACCGCTGCGGCGAGCGATTCCGCCGCTACGGATCGGCAACGTTGCTCTCGATCTCTCGGTGCTGATCGTCATCTTTGCAATCAACCTCGTGATCCTTCCTCTCGTCTGCAGTCTTTGAGGATTGTGGTGGTCACAGCACACAACGTGGTCCCTCCCCATCAGCTGCGCGTCTCGTAGGATCGAGAGATGGACGAACTGTCTCCGCTGTTCCAAGACATCGAGTTCCGCGAGCGGCTCAGGGGCTATGACGTGGCCGAGGTGGATGCCTATGTCGGTCGTGTTGCCCGAGCGGTCGCAGCGGCTCAGGCTCGGATCACCGAACTGCAGCAGCGCGTCGAGGCGGCTGAGGGCCGCGAGCCGCAGAAGCCAGCGGAAACCGACAGTACCGAGATGGTGTCGCGAGTGTTGGTGTTGGCTCAGCGCACGGCCGATGCGGCCGTGGCGGAGGCACAGGAAGAGGCTGCGGCGTTGCTCGATCGAGTGCAGGCCGAGGCAGTGGCGATTCGCTCCGAGGCCGATGAGCATGCGTCCCGGGTGCGCGCAGAAGTCGAAACCGACCGTCGCCGTGCCGCCGCCGCCGCCGAGGCAGCTGCGGCGGAGGCGATTGCGCACGAGCGTGAGCGGGTGACCGAAGCGATCGCCGAACTCGAGCAGCACCGTGCGTTCCTCACCGAAGACATCGACATCTTGGAGCGGCACCTGGAGGAGTGCAGATCGATCCTTGCCTCCTCGCTGGTGGGTTTGTCCGAGTTGCTCGAGGCTCCCGAGTTGTTCCGAGTGCCTGCGATGCCGGCCTTGAGCGGTACCGTCGCTCCGGCTGCACTCGACGAATCGGCGATGCAAGGTGGCGACACCGAGCAGACAGCGGAGTTCGAGCCGATCGCCACTCCCATGGGCGCGTCAGAGCCGGAGGACGACATCGATGAACAGCACCTGCTCGAAGGTGCCGGTACCGGCGATGCCGGTTCCGACGATGCCGGTTCCGACGATGCCGTTGATGATTGCATAGGTGACGTAGACGTGGTGAGGGGGCCCGAGTCCGACGACGCCGACACGTTGCGCCCGCTCATCGCCGGTGATGGGGCGCCGGTTTCGCCAGCAACAGAACCCCCGGCGACCGAAGAGCATGCACCGCCGCTCTTCGTGACGGCGGCTGATCTCGATGGCGGGGATTTCTCGGACGGGTGGCGTCGAGCCCCCTCGATCGAGCGCGAGCCCAGCAGCGACTCGGTTGCGGTGGTTCCCGATACACAACTCGTCGAAGAATCGGCGGGATCAGTTGCGACGACAGCGGCTGATCCGTTTCTCGAGCAATTGCGCGAAGCTGTCGCCCGTGGGGACGCCGAGGAGATCGACGACGAGGCCTTGGCCGCCTTTTTCGACGGTGGGGAGGATGAGGGGAGCCGCTCCTGGTTCCCGCATCGTCGCTGAGTAGCAAAATCGCTCAACAATCCGCCGAGATCTCAGCGTCCACCTCTAGACTTCTCGCCTCGCGAGCCCCGTCGTCGATGGGGAACGGGACCGAAGGGACCTATCGATGGCCAAGGTGAAGAAGGCGGCGGCGAAGAAGGCCGTAAAGAAGGCGCCGGCCAAGAAAGCGGCGGCGAAGAAGGCCGTAAAGAAGGCGCCGGCCAAGAAAGCGGCGGCGAAGAAGGCCGCGGCGAAGAAGGCCGTAAAGAAGGCGCCGGCCAAGAAGGCGCCGGCCAAGAAGTCACCGTTCGGCAAAAAGTTCGTCAGTCAGATGGAGACGCGACTTCTCGAGGAGCGGGCCAAGTACCTCCACTCGGAGGAGAACTACCGAGCCGAGGCTGACGCCCTGATCGAGGGACGCGAGCCGGGCGATGTCCAGTTCGACGAGGAGTCAGGCGAAGGCGACACGCTCGCCGTCGAGCGCGAGCGCGATCTCGCCTTGTCGGCCCAGGCTCGCCAAGCCGTCGAACAGATCGATGCAGCCCTTGCGCGCATCAAGGCCGGAACCTACGGCATCTGCACGGCGTCGGGCCTGGCGATTCCTCAAGAGCGCCTCAAGGCGATCCCGTGGGCAGCGGAACGGGTCGAGTACAAGGTTGGTGGACTCGGTCGGCTGTGATCGGCAATTCGGAGCTCCCACATGGTCGAGAGGGTCGAAGAGACGGTTCCAGCAGCATTCGACGGTGATCGTGTCGATCGGTTTGTCGCCGCAGTCACTGGTGAGAGCCGCGCACGTGTGAAGGCCCTCATCACAGATGGGCGGGTCATACGCAACGGCCAAACTGTCCCATCCGCTTCGCTGCGCATCGGTCTCGACGATCGGATCGTGGTCGAACTGCAGCCTTTGGCCGACGAGCGGCCACAGCCCGACCCTGGCGTTCGGTTCTCGGTGGTGCACGAGGATGCTGACGTGATCGTGATCGACAAGCCCGCTGGTGTGGTGGTTCACCCTGGAGCGGGCCAGCGAGAAGGCACACTGGTGAACGGCCTGCTCAGTCGCTATCCCGAGATGGCCGAGGTCGGCGAGCGGCACCGTCCTGGGATCGTCCATCGTCTCGATCGGGGGACGTCGGGGGTGATGATGGTCGCCCGTACCGCAGAGGCATACGAACTTCTCGTCGGTCAACTGGCAGCGCACGAACCGGAGCGGCTGTATCAGGCTCTGGTGTGGGGTCAGCCTGAGCGCGACAGCGGGACGATCGATGCACCGATCGGTCGCTCCACTCGCCACCCGACGCGCATGACCGTCACACCCGATGGCCGTCCGGCGGTCACGCACTACTCGGTTCTCGTCCGCCACACCGCCCCGGTGACGACGGCGCTGCTCGATTGTCGTCTGGAAACAGGTCGCACACACCAGATACGTGTGCACCTGCGAGCGATCGGGCATCCGATCGTCGGCGATCGCGACTACGACGGGGGGGGGGGGGGGG
>JBMTIM010000057.1:0-17540 GCA_049437325.1 Acidimicrobiales bacterium | reverse complement strand
GCTCATCTGTGGCATGGGGCTCATCTGTCGAACGCGGCCGTGAGGCGGTCGTCGCTCGATCGTTCGTGGAGAACAGCGACGGCAACTGCACCAGCAGCGGCTCCCACACCGGGTGCTGTCCAGCGCACGGACGCCACCGTGTTGAGCATCGACACGAGCAGTGGTCCCAGCGCCATCGAGACCCCGAAGATCATGCTGATCGTGCCCATCCCCTGGCCGAGTCGTTCGGGGGCGAACACCGTCGTGCTGTGGATGCCCTGCAGCGGCGATGTCGCCCCGATGCCGATGCCGCCGATGAGGACGTACCCGAAGCCGATCACCGGGTTGCTCGAGAAGGCGAGGACGGCGATGCCAACCGACAAGAACCCGAACGCAAGTTGGAGCGAGCGGGTCGAGCCCAGGCGCCCAACCACCCACACCACCGGTAGTCGCCCGACGAATTGCATCACCCCTCGGGCGCCGGCCAGCCATGCTGCGGTGGACAGGGACAGGCCGGCGGTCACCATGATCGGAACCTGGTACACGAGCACTGCGCCGACCGCGATACCGACACCGGCACTGGCGACGGCGTAGCGCCGGCCCCTCGCCGATTCCATCAGCCCACTGGGGCCGCGCCTCGGCACCGGCCCGGTCGATGCCGGTCGTGGCAGCACGAGGGCCGTGAACACCAAGAAGACGGCAGCAACGGCCGCATGGAACCGCATGGTCACCCGCCAGCCGTGGTCGTCCACCAACCATGCCGTGAGCGGCAGATAGATGGTGCTGGAGAACGCTCCGATCAGGGTGAGCAACCCCACGGCGCGGGGCCCGTCGGCCGGTGCGGCCAGGCGGACCGAGAGCGTCTGGGTGACGTGGTAGTACGCAAAGGCACTGAGCAACGCGCCCCCGGTCGCGCCGGTGATGGCGAACGTCAGCACATGATCGGCGCCCGAGGCGAGCATCAGCAGCCCGCACGACACGATGCCGGTCACCCCGAGAACCATCCGCATGAGGTGACGGTCGATCAGTCGGCCGGCCTGGGGAGCAAGCAGGGCGCCCGCCAGTGAACTGGCGCTGAATGCTGCGACCAACCAGCCCTCGGGCCAGCCGGTGTCGTCCTTGATCGGTTCGAGCAGCACCCCGAACGAGTACGACCAGGTTCCGTAGGCGACGATCGTCACCCAACCCAGCAGCGAGACCGGCACCCACGGAAATCCGCGAGTGAGGAGCCGGTCGGTCACCGATGCTCCGGCGCGGCGCTGTCTCTCGAGTCGTAGTAACCGGAGGGCACGTAGAGCGCAGGAATGTCGAGGCTCTGGGCCATGTCGACGTTGCGGGGATCGTCATCCACGAACAGTTCGATGTCGCTGCCGGCCGCCATGAGGGCCAGCAATTGGTCGCACTTCCAGCGCGGCGACTGCTTCCCCTCACGAGGGCCACGCATCACGAGCCAGTCGTGTCGGATCTCGTTGGCGGCGAGCCACGCCATCGTTTGGTCGCGAATGTCGAAAATGCGGGCCGTGAGAATGATCACGCAGTAGCGATCATCGAACGACGCGATCAGTCGGCGGCCGGCCTCGATGACGGGATCGTCGACGCAGGCATGGAAGAAGCCCTTCCAGTCGCGGTCCCGTGAGCGTTCGGCCTCCAGAAAGTGCTGCCGGTGCGACGCATCGGAGATGACGCCGTCGAGATCGCAGACCACGGTCGGTCCACCCAACGGTCGGTCCGTGTTGTCGCTCCAGTTGTCGGGATGCAGGATCAGTCCTCGTCGTTGTCTGCAGCGCCTTCGGCGATTGCGGCCACGACGCCCGGATCGGCGAGCGTGGTGGTGTCACCGAGATCACGCCCGTCGGCCACGTCGCGAAGCAGGCGGCGCATGATCTTGCCCGAGCGGGTCTTGGGCAGGTCGGGGACGAGGAACACCGCTTTCGGGCGAGCAGTCGGACCAAGCTTCTTGGCGACGTGTTGGCGCACTTCTTCGCGCAGCGCATCGCTCGGCTCGGCCGAGCCGACGAGAATCACGTAGCCGACGATGGCTTGACCGGTCACGTCGTCGGTTGCACCGACCACTGCTGCCTCGGCGACCGCTTCGTGATCGACCAATGCCGACTCGACCTCGGCGGTCGAGATGCGATGGCCGGAGACGTTCATGACGTCATCGACCCGACCGAGGAGCCACAGGTAGCCATCGGCGTCGATGCGGCAGCCGTCGCCGGCGAAGTAGCGGCCTTCGTATTCGGACCAGTAGGTCTCCCGATAGCGCTCGGGATCACCCCAGATGCCGCGAAGCATCCCGGGCCAGGGCCGGGTCAGGGTGAGGTACCCGCCGCCTTCTGCGACCGGCTCACCCTGGTCGTCGACCACTTCGGCGAACACCCCGGGGATTGTCTGGGTGGCGGAGCCGGGTTTGGTGGTGGTGACGCCCGGCAGCGGGGTGATCATGTTGCCGCCGGTTTCGGTCTGCCACCACGTGTCGACGATCGGGCACGACTCGCCGCCGATGTGCTTGTGGTACCACATCCACGCTTCGGGATTGATCGGCTCGCCGACGGTGCCGAGCACCCGCAGACTCGACAGATCCCGACCGGCGGGCCACTCAGGACCCCATTTCATGAAGGTGCGGATCGCCGTCGGCGCGGTGTACAGCTGGGTGACGCCGTAGCGCTCGATGATGTCCCAGAGCCGGTCCTTCTTCCATTCGGCCCGGTCGCCGGCACGCTCGTCGGGGCGAGGGGTGTCAGGGGTGCCTTCGTACATCACCGATGTGGCCCCGTTCGTGAGGGGGCCGTAGACGATGTAGCTGTGGCCGGTCACCCAGCCGATGTCGGCGGCGCACCAGTAGACGTCGGTGTCGGGCTTCAGGTCGAAGACGTACTTGTGGGTGAATGCCACCTGGGTGAGGTACCCACCGGTGGTGTGCATGATCCCTTTGGGCTTGGCCGTGGTGCCCGAGGTGTAGAGGATGTAGAGCAACTGCTCGGAGTCCATCGGCTCGGCCGGACAATCGGCCGATGCGTCAGCCATGAGGTCGTGCCACCAGTGATCACGACCCTCGAGCATGGCCGGTGCGGTGTCGCAGCGGTTGACGACCACCACGTTCTCGACCGTCGCTGCGCCGTTCTCGAGGGCAGCATCGACGTTGGGCTTGAGCGCAGAGGGTTCACCTCGTCGATACCCGGCGTCGGCGGTGATGACCAGCTTCGCTTCGGCGTCCTCGCAGCGATCGGTGATCGCGTCGGGTGAGAAGCCCCCGAAGATCACGGAGTGGGCGACCCCGATACGGGTGCAGGCCAGCATTGCGATCGGCAGCTCGATCACCATCGGCATATAGATCGCCACTCGATCGCCCTTTTCGAGGCCGAGACCTTTGAGGACGTTGGCGAACTTGCACACCTCGGCAAGCAGTTCGGCATAGGTGACGGTGAGGGTGTCGCCCGGCTCGCCTTCCCAGTGGAAGGCGACCTTGTCGCCCTTGCCAGCTTCGACATGGCGGTCGAGGCAGTTGTACGAGAGGTTGAGCTCGCCACCGATGAACCACTTCGAGAACGGCAGGTCCCACTCGAGCACCGTGTCGAAGTCTTTGGACCAGGTGAGAAGTTCTCGGGCCTGTCGGGCCCAGAACGCCTCGTAATCGGCCTCGGCTTCGTCCCACATGGATCGATCGTTGGCGTTGGCCTGCGCGACGAACTCTGCGGACGGCGGGAACCGTCGATCCTCGCTCTCGTAGATCTCGATCGAACCCTCGGCCATGGCCACTCCCCTCGCGGAACCCGACGCGCCCGCCGGCTGGTGCTGCGGAGGTCGACTGTAGTTCGGCTCGCAAGAACCCGCCGCAGGCGATCGCGCGGGTGTGGCACGTCCCCGCACTGCGTCTGGTCCTGTCGCCACCGTGGTGCTTGTGCACGAGCGACAGTTGAGTCAAGTTGGTCGGGAACCGAACCGTAGGGAGAAGACCGGTGCTGCAGGAATTCAAGGAGTTCATCAACAAGGGAAACATCGTCGACCTTGCCGTCGCAGTCGTGATGGCAACGGCGTTCAAACCGATTGTCGACACAGTCGTCAACGGGGTGCTCCTGCAGGTCGTGGCCGCCATCTTCGGTCAGCCGAACTTCGACACCCTCAGCTTCGATGTCGGCGACACCGCCATCATGTACGGCACCGTGATCACGGCAGCGATTCAGTTCTTCTTTGTCGCTATCGCCGTCTTCTTTGTGCTCAAGACCTACAACGCCGCCAAGCGCAGCGAGGAGGCTGAGGAACCGGTCGACGAGCCGACGGGTCCGTCCGAAATCGATCTGCTCACCGAGATCCGCGACTCGCTGGCGAACCGCTGAAGTGGGTCGGTGTGGCGACGGCGCACGAGCCGTCGCCGGCGGCGTCCGGACGCTGCTGCGTCAGGGCTGCGTGGACCGCCCGAAGAAGGTCTGCCAGGTAGCCAACGCCTGCGGGTGGGTACCCCGTCCAGTCTGCTTTGTCGGCCAGTCGGCGGGCTGAAGCGTGAGCGGGTTCTCTCCCGTCTCGGCGCCGTAGACGAGGAAGTGCTTCCGGTTGGCCCCGAAGTACCAGCGACCGTCTCGTCGTTCGTAGACGTCGTGGTAGTGGATCGCCTGATGGATCCAGCGTTCGCTGTCGGGGCCACCGTCCTGGATCTCGGCCTTGCAGTAGACGACACCCGTGGCGCGATCGGCATCATCGGGATCTGGCTCGATCATGTGGGTACCGATGTTGAGGAAGGTGATCCCGACGTCTCGGAGGGCCTCGGTCATCAACCGGTGGAGCGTGTCACGCCCCGACATGGTGCTGCTGATCCGGACGTCGGGAACGTAGAGCTCAACAAGGGCATCGATGTCCTTCGCGTCGGTGTAGTAGGCGTACTGCGCCGCAAGCTGCCGGATCTCTTCGTACACGACCGGCATCGTAGGCGACCTGGCCCGAGGGGCTGCCGGTCACGAGGTTCACCGCCAGCGGGCGCCTGTCTGCAGGCTTCTTGCCGCACCCAGCCAGGACCTACGATGCCCACGTGATTCCTGTCGCCGATCTTCGTTCGCCCACGAGCGTCGACGACCTCGTCGATGCGCTTGCGACGTTCGGCTTCGTCCAGTTGGCTGGCCACGGACTCGACCCGGCAGTGGTAGACGGGCAACGCCGAGCTGCCGAGGCCTTCTTCGGCCTTCCACCGGAGGTGAAGGCTCGATACGAGCATCCCGATCCCCTTGCCAATCGGGGCTACCGGGCCCGCGGGAGCGAGGCCCTGGCCTACAGCCTGGGCGACGACACTCCCGCCGACATCTTCGAGAGTTTCAACGCCGGCCGCGACCCAGGAGCCGAACGATCGGTGTTGCGGCAACCGACACCATGGCCCGAACCCGACGTCCCCGGCTTTCGTGCTGCGACATTGGCTGCGTTCGACGCATTCGCCGGGCTGGCAGGTCGCCTCGATCAGCTGCTCGGTGCCGTCCTCGGGCTCCCCGACCTGGCCGCCCGTTGCACCGCAGGCCCCGACATGTTGGCAGCGATCGACTATCGCCCGGGCCCGGGCGGCACCGAGGAGTCGCTCGACGGGCAGATGCGTATGGGCGCCCACACCGACTACACGAGTTTCACTCTGCTGGCGACCGAGCCGGTGCGTGGCCTCCAGATCCTCGGCCCCGACGGCGATTGGATCGATGTGATCCCCGAGGCGGGCAATCTCCTCATGAATGTCGGTGATCTGCTTGCGATCTGGACGAACGACACGTGGCCGTCGACCCTTCATCGGGTGATTCCGATGCGCCTCGGTGCAGAGGCAGTTCGGCGCACGACCGCGTTCTTTCACTACCCGGATCTCGACGTCACCGTCGCACCGCTGGCGACGTTCGTGAACGACCGAGCATCCCGCTACCAGCCCATCAGTGTCGAGGCCCATCAACTCGGCAAGGTCGCTGCACCGAAAACCGGCGACATGCCCACCAGCCAGCTCACCGTGGGCGATCGCACGGTGTGACGCAACCGGCTGGTCAGCCTCGTGCACCAGGGTGACTCAGGGACAGACGTCGATCCAGTCGATCTCGAAGGTGAAGTCGCCATCGACGCCATCGGCGAGGATCACTCCGACCTGGGTGGCGAGTTCGGGAACGAACGGGTCGGCAGCAACCGGGTTGCCGAACACTCGGGCTTCCATGTTGGTGAGCGACACCGAAACTTCCTCCCACGCACCGCCGGTCGCATCGATCGACACGTAGTGGGTGACCCTGCCGCGGCCTTCGAGGGCGTCGTTGGCGAGAAGTTCGTAGGCTCGCCCGTCGGTACGGATCCGGAGCAGGAGCGAGGTCGCCCCGGCAAACATGCCATCGATTGGGCCCCGGATCGATGAGAACCCTCCGCCAGCAGTCACGATGGTGCCGCGCCAGGTGAGCACGTTGTCCTCGACCGCCCCTTCGGCTTGGGACCGGCCACCCATGACCCCGTCATTGACGATGAACCAGTCCCCGTCGTCGAACTCGGCGAGCCGTTCACAGTCGGACGGTTCTCCTGTCGAGGACAGCGTTGTGGCCGGTGCGCTCGCGGTCGGCTCGGTGGTGATCGGGGCATCGGTGGTGGTAACCGGTGCCTGTGTGGTCGATGACGCGTCGGAGGTCAAACCGTTGTCGGAGGTCGATGACAACTCATCGCTGGTGGCGATCGACGCAGAGCCGCCACCACAGGCTGATGCCGCAAGCGCAAGGGCTGTCACGACCGAACGAACGAACACGAACGACAGTCTGGCCAGATTTCTGCCGTGTGGGGAGTCGAGCGGCACCCTGCCTGTGCAGCGGCGCGCCTCGAAGCACGCCGATAGCCTCAGCCACACATGGGGACGGACCTGTGATCGGGTTTCGCGCCGCGTTCCGCACCATCCCCGCCCTCGTAGCTCAGTGGATAGAGCGTCGGTTTCCTAAACCGTGCGTCGCAGGTTCGATTCCTGCCGGGGGCGCTCAGGCGAAGAACCTGCCCACCGATGGGCCCGACTCACGAACGAGAACCGAGTACACCTCCGACTTCTGAAACAGAGGGACGCACAATGCCACTGACAGACTCCGAGCGTCGCACCGTTGCGGCCGCACTCGTCGAAGCAGAGCTGACCCGGGCCTGGATCGAGCCGCTGACCGTCACCCACGAGGGGGCCGACGTCGAAGACGCGTACGCCATCGGGCAGTACGTCACGGAGCTGAAAGTGGCCGCCGGGCGGCAGGTGAAGGGCCACAAGATCGGCTTGACGTCCAAAGCGATGCGATCGATCACCGGGGCGACCGAACCTGACTACGGCACCATCTTCGACAACTGGTTCCTCGACGAGGGCAGCCAGGTCTCTCGGGCGACGCTCAACCGGCCGATGGCCGAGATCGAGTTGGTGTTCGTGCTCGACCGCCCACTCGGGGGACCGACGGTCAATGCGCTCGACGTGATCCGGGCCACCGACTTCGTCGTACCGGCGGTGGAGGTGGTCGACAGTCGCTACACCCGCCGAGGGGCGGCCGGCGTCGTCGACTCGATTTCCGATGCCGCATCGTGCGGCTTCATCATGGTTGGTGGCAACCCCCGCACCCTCGACCAACTCGACATTCGTCACGTCGCCGGTGCCCTGTACAAGAACGGTGAACTCGAGGAGAGCGGCACCGCAGCAGCAGTCATGGGAAATCCCGTGAATGCTGTTGCCTGGTTGGCTCGCAAGCTGCACGAGTTCGGGGTGACGATGGAACCGGGTCACGCAGTCCTGTCGGGATCGTTCATCCGAGCCCACCCGATGGAAGCAGGCGACAGTTTCGTCGCCGACTTTGGATCGCTCGGCCAGATCAGCTTTGGTGTGACTGCGTGAGCATCCTTGGCAACCCGGTGATCCGCCGAGAGGACCCGGCCTTCCTCACCGGCTCAGCAACCTACGTCGATGACCTCCAGTTGCACGATGCAGCCCGAGTCGTCTTCGTCCGCTCGACCGTCGCCCACGCCCGGCTCACAACCGTCGACGTGACCGATGCTCGAGGGCTTCCCGGTGTGGTCGGGATCTTCACCGCCGATGACGTCGCCAGCCTCGGTCTTGCCCCGAACGTTCGGCCAACATTCCCCGAAACGATGCGGCGCCCATTCCTCGCTCGCGACGTCGTGCGCTACGTCGGTGAGCCAATCGCGGCAATCGTTGCCGACACCGTTGCCGCAGCGGTCGACGCTGCCGAGTGGGTCATCGTCGAGTACGACATGTTGGACACCGTCGTCGATGTCGAGGCCGCTGCTTGCGACGACCTTCTGCTCTTTCCCGAGCACGGCACCAACGTGGCCGTCACCATCGAGGCTGATCACTCGGTCGATTTTTCGACCGCAGACGTCGTGGTCTCGGAGCGCATCGTCAACCAGCGGCTCACCGCAGCGCCGATCGAGCCCCGGGGAGGAGTGGCCCACTGGACCGACGACGGACGTCTCGTTCACTATTCGGCGTGTCAGGGTGCCCACCCGAGCAGGGCGCTTCTCGCCGAGATCTACGGGCTCGACCTCGATCAGGTGCGCGTGATCGTGCCCGACGTCGGTGGCGGTTTCGGGGCGAAGTCGCGGACCTACCCCGACGAGGCACTCCTGGGCTGGTTCGCTCGTGAGCTTGGGCGTCCGGTGGCGTGGACCGAGACACGATCAGAGAATCTGGCCGCCATGCCCCACGGTCGAGGCCAGATCCAGTACGCCCGGCTCGGTGGCACCCGCGACGGGATGATCACTGCGTACCAGCTCGACGTGATCCAGGATGCCGGCGCCTACCCGATCGTCGGTTCGGTCCTGCCCGGTATGACCCGCCAGATGCTGACGGGCACCTACGACATTGCCGATTGTGCCTTCTCGTCGAAGGCGGTGGTCACCAACACGGTTTCCACGACGGCGTACCGCGGTGCAGGACGGCCCGAGGCCACCGTTGCGATCGAACGGATGGTCGACCGGTTCGCGGCCGAAATTGGGATGGACCCGGCCGAGGTGCGTCGTCGCAATCTCATACCGCGCTTCGACGAGCCCCACACGACCGCCATCGGCACCAGCTACGACGTCGGCAACTACCCGGAGGCCCTGCGCCTCGCCCTCGAAGCCGTCGGCTACGACGATCTTCGAGCCGAGCAGGCGGCGCGCCGCCAGCAACGATCGACGCGTCTACTCGGCATCGGCATCGGCATGTACGTCGAGATCACCGCCGGTGCCCCCGGTGGTGAGTTCGGTTCCGTCCAACTTCTCCCCGACGGCGGTGCCCGGGTGCTCAGCGGCGCCACGCCCTACGGTCAGGGCCACGACACCACCTGGGCCATGATCGTCGCCGACCGCACCGGCATCCCACTCGATCGCATCGAGGTCATCAGCCGCGACACAGACCAGGTCCCACGCGGTGGCCTGACCGTGGGATCCCGTTCGGTCCAGATCGCCGGCTCGGCCATCGCCGCAGCAAGCGCCCAACTCGTCGAGGCAGCCCGTCGACACGCCGCCGATGCGCTCGAGGCTGCGTTCGACGATGTCGTCCACGATCCACGGACCGGCCGCTTTCACGTCACTGGAACGCCGACGGTGTCGATGGGGTGGTCCGAGATCGCCGCCACCGCCGACGAACCACTCGTCGAGGCGACAGACTTCACGCCAGACACGCCCACGTTTCCGAGCGGCGCCCACGTCGCCGTTGTCGAGGTCGATCAGGAGACCGGGCACGTCGAACTGCGGCGGATCGTGGCCTGTGACGATGCCGGGCGTCTCATCAATCCCCTGATCGCCGAGGGCCAGGTGCACGGCGGCATCGCCCAAGGAGCGGCGCAGGTGCTCTACGAGGAGATCAGCTACGACGAGCACGGGACGCTGCTCACCAGCAACTTCATGGATTACCTCGTGATCTCGCCAACCGAGCTGCCGTTGTTCGAGACCGTGACGCTCGAAACCCCGACATGGGTCAACGAACTCGGCGCAAAAGGGGTCGGTGAATCCGGGACCATCGGGTCGATACCCTCCGTCTACAACGCCGTCGTCGACGCAGTCTCCCATCTCGGTATTCGGCATCTGCAGATGCCCATCACCCCGGCCAAGCTCTGGCACGCGCTCAACGATTGATCAACGGCTGCACCGAACGGTCGCAGTGCCAACAGAAGCCCAGGTGGTGCACACCGGCGGTGCCGATGTGAGGACGACCGTGATGTCGTTCATGATCGCCCCGCAACCCTGCTGATCGCGCTCGGTTCGCACTGGCCCTGCCGGTGGCGGCGTGAGAACCTGATGCAATGACCGACGACGGCGCACCGCTGGAGCTGCTCGACCGTGGCTATGCCGCAATCATGCGCCGTGTGGTCGCCACCGGCACGGCACCGCACTTCACCGAACTGGCGGCAGAACTCGGAACGCCGATCGAACAAGCCCGCCAGTTGGCACACGAACTCGTTGCGATCACCCCCGGCTGGATGGCATCCGACACCGACCTCTTCGCCTCGTTCCCCCCCTTCAACCTCCAGCCAACCCAGTACCGGGTAACGGTCGACGGCGTGGGCGGCTGGTACGCACAGTGCGGCCTCGAGGCCACAGCGATCCGATGGCTCGTTCCCGGACAAACCGTGAGGATCGAAGCCCCGTGCCTGTGCTGTGGCGAGGCGATCGTCGTCGAGATGCACGACGAGGAGATCACGACCACCGAACCAGCCGAGATCGTGGGCTACACGAGCGACGTGATCGGAGGTTCGGCCGACAGCCGACCCTTCCGTTGAGCGAACATGAATCTCTTCCGGTCGGAAGAGCACGCCCGCCGCTGGGACGGCTTCAACCCCGCAATGGCCCATGCGATCAAACCGCTTGCCGAGTGGGCGGAGGCCTTTGCGAACCCGTTCTTTCGCGAGCGGGGCAGGGCCGACTACATCTCGTGGACCCGCTCCGACGACGGCGCAGCCGCGTTCAGGGCGCTGCGCAGCAGCCTCCCGGTACCCGCCGACCACTGACCCGTCCGCCGATCCACCGACAAGGACCACCGCCATGCCCGACTTCGACATTTCCGAGGCCGACCGGCTCCTCAAGACCACGAAGCAGGTGCGTCAGCGTCTCGATCTCTCCCGTGCGGTTCCGATCGAGCTGCTGCTCGAGTGCATCGACGTCTCGAACCATGCGCCGGTCGGCGGCAACGTCCAGGCCAATCAGTGGATGATCGTCACCGACAACGCCCGCAAGGCAGCGATCGCCGAGTTCTACGCAGCGGTGGGTCGCCCCTACCTTGCCCCGGCCGACACCACCCACCCCAAGGTCAAGAAGATCGTCGACTCGACGATGTACCTGATCGACCATCTGGCCGAGGTCCCAGCCCTGGTCATCCCCATGCGAAAGGGGCGGCCGGAAGGGCTCGTCGCCGGCTACTACGGCTCGGTGCTGCCTGCCGTTTGGAGCTTTCAGTTGGCTGCTCGCGTTCGAGGGCTCGGGTCGTGCTGGACCACCTTCCACCTCCAACACGAAGCCGAGGTCGCCGACATCCTCGGGATCCCCGACGACATGACCCAGGTGGCACTGTTGCCGGTCGCCTACTACACCGGCGACTCGTTCGTCCCCGCCAAACGGCGCGATGCACGAACGATCACCCATCTCGACAGTTGGGGCAACACCCTCGACGAAAACGAGATCGACACCCTTTCGTGAGTGCAGGGTGGTGCGTGCGAAGTATTCGATGACCGAACGAGATCCACGACGAGCGTCACACTGGCCTCGTATCGAGAAGCGAACCGGGCAACCGATGGCCCACTGGTTCGGATTCATGGAATCGCTGCTCGGCCGGACCTACGACGAACAGATGCAGATACTGCGTGACGAGCACGGGTTCACGCGCGCCCAAGCAAACGCGCTCATCATGTACTCGAAGGGTTCGACGTCGTCTCGGAGGGTCGAGACGCCCGCTGACTACATCGAGGCGCTTCCCGAGCCACAACGGTCGACGGCCCAATCGATCCTCGACGTCGTCTCATCGGCGTTCCCGCACCTCGAACTCGTCATCGCCTGGAACCAACCGATGTTTCGCGAGCACAAGCGCTACTACTTCGGGATCAGCACAGCAACGAACCACATCCTGGTTGCACCGTTCGACGCAGCCGTGCTCGATCAGCTCGCGCCACAACTCACCGGGCTCACCCGAAACAAAAAGACCGTTCAGGTTCCGAACGACTGGGCGGTCGACCACGAACTGCTCGTCGCGATGGTGGCCCTGCAGCTGTCGTAGCGATCCTGCGTGACCGGCCGATCCATACCGGTGTCGACATCACTGGTTCGATGATGGTTCCAGCGGGTTGCCTGCGGCACCCGCGAGCAACTGCTGGACGAGCGAGATCGACTCGGCGTCGGCTCGAGCATCGATGACTGCTCCGCCGGCGATCAAGAAACCCTGGCCGGTGGGCGCACGGTCCGCAAAAAGCTGTGCATCGGTGAAGAGGCGAGGTTTGATCATCGCTGGGTCCCCCCGTTCGGGGCAGAACGTCATGCAGTTGCCGCACTCGTTGCAGAGTTCGGCAAAGAGCAGGTACTGCTGGCGGCCTTCCATGCCGTCGAGGCTGGCAATACTGGTGAACGCATCGTTGGGGCAGACGGTGATACAGAAGTTGCAGGCGACGCAGCCGAACATCTCCAGGTCGTGATCGACCGCTCGCGGCAGCTTCTCATTGCTGGAGCGGTGATATGGCTCGAGGCCAGAGCCTCGCAGGTGAGCAACGTAGGCCGCTGCGCTCGAGGTGAACCCTGCTGCCTCGACCGACGCTTGGTGATCGGCCTTCCACCGAGCCAGGTCGCTGTGCCCGGACTCCCGAATCGTCTCGGTAAGGGCCTTGAGCATGGGTGCGAGGCGTCCGTAGCCGCCGGGCTTGAGAAGGTCCGAGCACACGGTGGCGGGGTGGACACCTGCTGCGAGCGAGTCGGCGAGATTGTCCTTGGTGATACCGGCCGAGAACGAGACCATGACATCGCCGTCGTGGCCAGGCACGTCGAAGCGTCCCGGAAGTGCTCGGGCCAACGTGTCGAGCAGCGTCATGGCGAGCACGTGCAGCGGTGGACCGGAGAGATACATCGTCTCCTCGGGCATCCACTGCTTCCGGTTGTCGACCACCAACGTGTTGGTCAACTTGATCCCAAAGGTTCTTCCCCGGTCGGTGGCGTACTGGTTGAGCTCCTCGATCAATTCGATGCCGCGGTCGAACTGCAGATCATCGGCGAACGCCTGCTGCTTGACCGAGACATCGGTGTAGCCGAGTTCGTCGTTCACGATCCCGGCGACGGTCTCGTAGCCGAGCAACGTCGGGTTGAGCTTCACGATCACATCGAGGTCGTGCACATCGATGAGGTGCTTGGTGATCGCTTCGATCTCTTCGGGCGGACAGCCGTGGAAGGTCGAAAGGGTGAGCGTGTCGGAGATGGTCGAGCCAAAGTCGAGGTCGCGAAGGTGCGCGAACGGTCCATCGATCTCGGGACGCAACCGCTCGATCTCGACGGATGCGTTGCGCATCCCATGGATGAATGCTGCAACCTTGTCGCTGCTGATACCGGCGAGGTCGTAGCCGACCGACATGTCGAAGACGTGAGGACCGGGATCGGGTCCGACGAATGGGGCCAGTGGTTCCCAGTTGCGCAGCACCTCGACCAGCATCGACGCCTTCACGTACTCGGTGAGGCTCTGGGGGACCGTCAGTTCCTGACTCCACTCGATGTTGTACCCGATGGTCTGCATGTCGATGCAGGGCCGATTGATGACGAGGTCGTCGATGACCTGCACCGTCTTCAGTTCGAACAGACGCGACCCGCCGAGCCAGGACAGCACGATGTTTTCGGCCAACTGCGAGTGGGGCCCGGCTGCCGGACCAACCGGACTCGCACAGCGACGCCCGAGAAAGTCGAACCCGAGGTCGATCTCCGGGTCGGGCTTCCAGAAACGAGCCGTCGGGAGATCGAAGATCTTCTTTCGGGAACGCCACTCGTGGTCGATGCGGCCGAGCAGCGTTGCCAGCGACATCGGCGTGAGGGGCGGGGTTTCCTCCACGGCCCCGACGCTACCGTTTGGTTTTACAAAACGTAAAGAACCATCAGGTCGCAGACGCGTCAGCGATCGACTGAATCGTCGAATCGAGGGTGGCATCGAATTCCTCGTCGGACTGCTGCACCGACAGGCCCTCGGTGAGCGCCCGGCTGAAGCTGGCGATCATCCCCGGCTGGCGACGGAGGAGCTCGTTGGCGTCGTTGCGGCTATAGCCACCCGACAGAGCAACCACCTTCACGATCTTCGGGTGAGCGACCAGTTCGGAATAGAACCCGTCGACGCTCGGAAGCGACAGCTTCAACATCACCTCGACGCCATCGTCGAGCACGTCGAGATTGCGCAAAATCGCAGCCTTCAACATGACTTCTGCCTCGGCCTTGGTCGCACTGTGGATGTCGACCTCGGGCTCGATGATCGGCATCAGCCCGTGGGCCAGAATCTGTTTGCCGATCGAGAACTGCTGATCGACGACTGCATCGACCCCGGCTTGGTTCGCAGCCTTGATGACCGACCGCATCTTGGTACCGAACACTCCCTTGCTCAGGCCCCGCTCGAGCAAACCATCGAGGTCGGGCATCGGCTTCAGGACCTGCGCATCGTTCTCCTCGGCGGCCAATCCTTTGTCGCACTTGAGGAACGGCACAACCCCTTTCACATTCCAGAGGTAGTCGGCGGCCCCACGCCCACCGATCTCTCGGTCCATCGTCATCTCGAAGAGGATCGCCCCGAGCACACGATCGCCGTCGAACGCCGCACTCGTACAGATTCGGCTCCGCATGGCGTGGATGTGATCGAACATCTCTTCGTCGCCGTGATACTGGTCCTCGGTCACGCCATAGGCCAGCAGCGCGTTCGGCGTACTCCCACCACTCTGATCGAGGGCAGCGATGAACCCGCTGTGGCTTCGGACCTTGTCGAGCATGTCCTGATTCATGACACAAATCTCCAGTTGACGACCCCCCTTGAATCTACCGGGCGACTGGGTCCCCTCAGGCGGGAACGGAGACCGTCGTTGACAGCGCCAATCAGGTTCGGGAGCATTCGAACAACGAACTCGCTGCCAGCGCAACGAAAGGGCCCGATGACCGACATCGACGACTACCAGCTCGCCGATCGGATGACCGCAGAGGTGGGCGAAGTCGTCCTCAACGGCGTGCAGTCACTGGTTCGGGCGCCGCTCGATCAGATTCGTGCCGACCGAGACGCCGGGCTCGACGTCGCCGCCCTCATCACCGGCTATCAGGGCTCACCGCTCGGCACCGTCGATGCCGCCTACGACCAGCACCGAGCGCTGTTCGAGGCCGAGAACATCCATTTCACCGACGGTGTCAACGAAGAGCTCGCTGCGACGATGATCTGGGGGAGCCAGCAGGCAATCCGAAGCGGAACTGCCCGCTACGACGGCGTGCTCGGACTCTGGTTCGGGAAAGGACCCGGCGTCGACCGGGCCGGTGACGCGATCCGGCACGCCAACCTCGCCGGGGTCGATCCCACCTGCGGTGTGCTCCTCGCTGCCGGCGACGATCCCGCCTGCAAAAGCTCCACCGCTCCATCGGCAAGCGAGGCATCGTTGGCCGACCTGGCGGTGCCGACGCTCTACCCCGGCTCGCCGCAAGACGTCCTCGACTTCGCTCGTCACGGCTACGAAATGTCGCGCGCGTCCGGTGCGTGGATTGGTATCAAGATCCACACCGACGTCGCCGACGGGACATCGACGGTCGACGTCACCACCGACCGGCTGACCGTCGTTCGCGAGCCATTTCTCGTTGATGGCGAACCGTGGAACGCCACCACCGACGACATGATCATCACGCCGAACTCAGTCGGGATCGAGTTCGAATCCCACACACTTCGGCCCCGCGCCGCAGCCCACTACGCCGCCACCAACGGTCTCGACCGCATCATGGGAGCGACCAACGCCTGGCTCACGATCATCGCCGCGGGCAAGGCGTACTTCGATGTCCGAGGGGCATTGCGTCACCTCGGTCTCGAACGCGACGCCGACCT
Source organism: Acidimicrobiales bacterium (assembly GCA_049437325.1). Taxonomy (GTDB): domain Bacteria; phylum Actinomycetota; class Acidimicrobiia; order Acidimicrobiales; family Aldehydirespiratoraceae; genus UBA11606. The sequence continues at coordinate 1,543 of JBMTIM010000057.1, read as the reverse complement.
GGCCGAACATGGCATACGTATCCTCAAGCCCGCACTCATCTGGCCCCTCGTCGACTCGAGCGTGCGTCGAGCCGCCGCGGGGGTCGAGACGATTCTCGTCGTCGAGGACAAGCGACCGTTCCTCGAAAACGCAGTCAAGGCTGCGTTGTACGGCACCCCCGACGCGCCGCTGGTGCTCGGCAAGACCGACGAGATGGGCGCAGCCCTCATCACCCCGGTCGGCTCGCTCGAACCCGATCTCATCGTCGATGCGATGCGCCGAGTGCTGGAGCGGCGCATCGACCCCCAACGACTCGCCCGTCGGCGCGAGCGCATTCCCCTGAACGCCGCCGACACCGAACTGCCGGCCCGTAGCCCCTATTTCTGCTCGGGCTGCCCCCACAACCGTTCGACGCTCGTACCCGAGGGCTCGATCGCCGGTGGCGGTATCGGCTGCCACACCATGGCGGTCATGCAGGACCGAGCCGTCGGTGTCACCCAGATGGGGGGCGAAGGTGCCCAGTGGGCCGGGCTCGCACCATTCGTGACCGAGCCACACCGGTTCCAAAACATCGGTGACGGCACCTTTGCCCACTCGGGTTTCTTGGCCGTTCGTCAGGCGATCGCCGCCGGCACCAACATCACCTACAAGCTCCTCTACAACGGCACCGTGGCCATGACCGGAGGGCAGGACGCAGCCGGCATCGCACCTGTCCCCGACCTCACCCGCCTGCTCGAAGCCGAGGGTGTCAAACGCATCGCCGTCGTCTCCGACGATCCCGACCAGTACCGCGACAACGCCCGATTCGCTCCCGGTACCCAGGTCGCCCACCGCGACGAGATGGATCGCATCCAGCGGGAGCTGCGAGAGGTCGAAGGCACGACCGTCATCATCTACGACCAGGGATGCGCGGCAGAACTGCGCCGGGCCCGCAAGCGCGGCACGGTGGCGACGCCCACGACCCGGGTCGTGATCAACGAGGCGGTCTGCGACGGCTGCGGTCACTGCGGCCAGATCTCGAACTGCATGAGCGTTCACCCGGTCCAGACCCCGTTGGGCCGCAAGACCCGCATCCATCAGGAGTCGTGCAATCTCGACATGAGCTGCGTCGACGGAGAATGTCCGGCGTTCATCACCGTCGAGGTCGGCAACGGCCCCACTGCCGACGGACCGCTCCCCGTGCTCGACCTGCCCGAGGTGCCCGCTGCGCACGTCCCCGCCTCGGGCACTGTCTTGACGGTCGGCATCGGCGGCACCGGTGTGGTCACCGTCAACCAGATGCTCGCCACCGCAGCAAGGCTCGACGGCAAGCAGGTGACGAGTCTCGACCAGATCGGTCTGGCCCAGAAGGGTGGACCGGTTGTGAGCCACCTGCAGATCGGTGAGCAACTTCCCGAGACGGCGAGCCGTATCGGTGAAGGTCGCGCCGATGCCTATCTCGTGTTCGACGTCGTTGCCGGGGTGGCCTCCCCGAACCTTGCCCGAACTGACGCCGAACGAACGACCGCCGTCGTGTCGACGTCACGGGTACCGACCGGCGACATGGTGTCCGACATCGAGCAG
>JBMTIM010000056.1:0-17653 GCA_049437325.1 Acidimicrobiales bacterium | reverse complement strand
ATGATCGCCACGAAGGCGGGCGCTCTGCTCGCGTCGGCCGACAAGTTCAGCATCACAATCCACGGCGAAGGCGGCCACGCGTCGGCCCCGCACCACTGCACCGACCCGATCCCGGCCATGGCCCAGACCATCAGTGGCATCCACACCATGGTGGGCCGTTCCGTCGAGGCCACCCGTGCCGGGCTGGTCACCGTTGCCCACGTGCGAGCCGGCACCACCAACAACATCATCCCGCCCCACGCCTGGATGGAGGGCACGATCCGCAGTCACGACGAGGAGACCCGGGCCACGCTGAAAGCCAACCTTGTCCGCGTCGCCGAAGGCACCTCTGCCGCTCACGGCTGCAGCTGCAAGACCGAGATCGATCCCGGGTACCCGGTCACGATCAACCACGACGACCAGGCCGAGCTCGTCGGCGACGTCACCCATCAGATCCTGGGCGAGGAGCACTTCGCGATCATGCCGCGAGCGATCATGGGCGCCGAGGACTTCAGCTACGTCCTTCAGCACGTGCCGGGTGCGATGGCCTTTCTCGGTGTGTGCCCCGACGACGAGTCGCCACAGACCGCAGCACCCAACCACTCCAACCTCATGCGTGTGAACGAAGACGCCATGAAGCACGGCGTGGCGCTCTACGCCGCCATGGCCCTCGTCGGCTAGGGGTCGATCGGCGTCGGCCCCTCGGCACGTCGGTCGTCGCCGACAGCTCCATCGTGCCGACAGCTACATCGTGAAGCGCAGGTTGCGGGCGGCTCTCTCACCCCACTCGTCGTCGCCACTCCACGAGATACGGCCCGCGTCGATGCGTTCCTGGGGATCGATTCGTCCACATGCGAGCATCACGAATGTCTCGGTATCGGCGGTGAGGGTGACGGTCGGGTCGTCGACCGCGTCGACGAGTCCGGCCCGGCCATCGACCGCAACGTGGAAGGTCCGGGGAGCTCCACCGGTGATGTGCACCGTCATCGACATGCCGTCCTCGAGGCCGATCTTCTTGCCGGCGATGTAGCCCATCGATCGGTGGACTTCGTTCACGGCTTGCTCGGCAGTTGTGCCCCCGTCAGGAAGTTGGATGCCGAGCGGGAGCGCGCAGTCTCGAGCGTGGACCCACATGTCGAACACGCGGATTTGCAGAAAGTTGCCGTAGGCCTGCGGCCCGACGGGTGTCATCGACGGCTGGTCGACGATCGCCGGGTCGAGCGACTCGAGGTGGGCGAGGCGGGCATCACCGATGTCGCGAATCGCAGCTCGGAACGTGTCGGCGTCCATGGCGGTCGCCTGCTCCATGAACGAGCCGACGATGCCGAAGTCGAACAGGTTCTCGGGATCGGGTTCCCAACCAGTAAGTGCCTTCTCGATGCTGACAGCGTGGGCAATGCAGGCTTTCACGTCCCAGTCGGGGCACAACGACTGCACCGCCAGTTGTTCATCGGAACGATCGGCGATCAGATCGTTGATCTCGGCGAGCGCAGTGCGATGGGCTTCGATGTAGACCGCAAGTGACGTCATGGGCCGAGACGGTAGTTGGCCCGGTGCCGCAACGACGAACGAACACCCCGGGTCGACATACTGGCATCAGCTGTCCCGACGGCGGTGCAGAAGGGTTAGCGACCGTTAACTTGGGCGCACTACACTCGTGCGCATGAGCGACGCTGAACTGCAGAGGGTCGATGCTGCCATCGACGCACTTCTCGATGCCCACGATCCGAAAGCCCAGGGATACGAAGAATTCCGTGGTCACCAGTTCGATCATGGGCTGGCCTGGGTCATGTTTCCCGAAGGCCACGGCGGGCTCGGGGTACGCCCGCAACTCCAAAAGCACGTCAACGAGCGGCTCCACCATGCCGGTGCCGCACCGACCGATGCGTCGATGTTCTTCATCGCGCTCGCCGGTCCGACGATCCTCACCCACGGCTCGGAGGAAGTGAAACAACGCTTCCTGCGACCGATGTTCACCGGTGAGGAGAAGTGGTGCCAGCTGTTCTCCGAACCCGGCGCCGGCTCTGACTTCGCCGGCCTTGGCACCAAAGCGGTGCGCGACGGTGACGAGTGGCTGATCAACGGGCAGAAGGTCTGGAACACGCTCGCCCACATCGCCGACTTCGGCATGCTCGTGACCCGAACCGACCCCAACGTGCCCAAGCACCGCGGCATGACGTATTTCGCGCTCGACATGAAGGCGCCCGGGGTCGAGGTTCGGCCGCTGCGCCAGATCACCGGTGAGGCCGAATTCAACGAGGTCTACATGACCGACGTGCGAGTCCACGACGACCATCGCATCGGTGCCGAGGGTGAGGGGTGGCGAGCTGCACTCACCACCCTCATGAACGAGCGCACCGCCATCGGTGGCGGCGGTGGCGGCGGCCCCCGGCGAGGCGGCGGCGCCATCGGCCAGCTGGTGCGCATCTGGGAGAAGGTTGCGGACGACACCCGGACCCCGGCAAACCGTGACGACGTCATGAAGCTTTGGATCCGCGCCGAGACATTGCGTCTCACCAACATGCGTGCGAGCCAACTCGCAAAGGCCGGGAACCCCGGGCCGGAAGGTTCGGTCGGCAAAGCGATGATGGCCACCCTCAACCAGGACATCTACGAAAAGGCGATCGATCTGCAAGGCATGGCCGGGCAGATCGACTTCGACTACACGTTCCGTCGTCCTGGCGAGGTCGACCTGTCCGGTACCGGCGGTGGTGAGGGATACGCATTCCTTCGGGCCCGGGCCAACACGATCGAGGGTGGCACCACCGAGGTGATGAAGAACATTCTCGGCGAACAGGTGCTTGGACTTCCCGGTGAACCACGCGTCGACAAGGAGATTCCTTGGATCGACGTCCCACGTGGCTGACGGTCCCGAGATCCACGGAACCATCGAGCCGGGCTGGGAAGCCGTCCGCGACGCCTTCGCCCGCAACTTCGTCAACGGCCTCGAGGTCGGTGCCTCCGCCTGTGTGACCCTGCACGGCCGTCCGGTCGTCGACATCTGGGCCGGCGACCGCGCCCCCGACGGCACGCCGTGGGTCGAGGACACGATCGTCAACGTCTATTCGACGACCAAAACGATGTGCGCGATCTCGCTCATGATGCTCGTCGATCGAGGGCTGGTGGAGCCGCACGAACCGGTGGCCACGTATTGGCCCGAGTTCGCCGCCAACGCAAAGAGCGCAGTCACCGTGGCGCAGGTGATGGCCCATACATCCGGCCTGTCTGGGTTCGAACCTGCCATCAATGCCGAGACGCTCTACGACTGGCACCGATGCTGCGAGATCCTTGCTGCGATGAAGCCGTGGTGGGAACCCGGTACCGCTGCCGGCTACCACGCCATCACCCACGGGTATCTGCAAGGTGAAATCGTCCGACGCGTCGACGGCCGGTCGCTGGGCACGTTCGTTCGCGACGAGATCGCAGCACCGCTCGACGCCGACTTCCACATCGGCTTCGGTCCCGAACTCGATGCCCGCTGCGGCGAACTGATTCCACCCAGTCACGACCCGATCTTCGCCGGCGTCGCCGACTCGATCGCCGAGCGCACCGGCAGAAGTTGTCGCCTGGACGGCACCGAGCCGACGACTCGGGCATGGCGTGCCGCCGAGATCCCCGCAGCCGGCGGGTTCGGCAATGCCCGCTCGGTCGGCCGGGTCCACTCGGCCCTCGCCTGCGGCGGCACAGTCGACGGGGTGACGCTGATGCGACCGGAGACGGTTGCCCGCATCACCGAGGAGCAGTACGTCGGCCGCGACATGGTGCTCGCCGGCGATGCCGACCTTCGCTACGGGCTGGGCTTCGGTCTGCCGAGCGCTCGCGTGCCCCTACCGAGTCCCAACTCGTTCTTCTGGGGAGGGTGGGGAGGTTCACTTGCCGTGATCGATCCCGACACGGGGATGACGGTGACCTACGTGATGAACAAAATGGCCCCAACCTTGCAGGGAGAAACCCGGGGCGGCGCAGTGTTGCTGTCGGCCTACGGCGCGCTCATGGCGGGGGCCGCCTGAGTCAGCGGGCGACGATCTCGGCGATTTCCGGGTAGAGCTGTGTCTTGATCAGGGCGAGGTTGTCGCCCGCCGTGGACGCAACCCCGGCAACCCGTTCGACGACTGCCTCGGTGAGGGTTTCGAGCGGGGCCACCCCGTCGACGATTCCCGCCGCAGCCGCTTCGGGCCCGGTGTACCGATGACCGACGACCACCGCTCGTTGCTTCTCACCGTTCGACAGCCGAGCATCGACGACAGACATCAACGGTCGGGGAAAGCTCATCGACAGATGGACCTCGGGAAGGTTCCAGTACCCGCGGTCTTCTCGCATCAGCGCCTGGTCGTGCGCCAGCACGAGAAACGCGCCGAGCCCGAAGGCATGGCCGGTGACCGCTGCCCCCGTGGGCGCACCGAGCAACATGAGCCGATGAACGAGCGAGAAACACGTCTCGACGTAGGCCGCCACCTCGGCCGGTGTGCACTCGGCCATGTACGGCGTGTCGAGGCCATTCGAGTAGTGCTTGGGCGCCGACGACGTGGTGACAAGACCTTTCGGCCCGCTGTGCGCTTCGACGTCGTCGAGCAGTTCGTTCATGGCGGCAACCCATGCAACGGAAGTCATGTTGAGATCGTCACCGATGTCGACGACGAAGACGTCACCGTTGCGAGTCATGGTCGGAAGGGCCATGACGACAAACCCTAGTTTTCGACTGAGTCGTGGACCAACGTCGCCTCGTCGTTCGGGGCCGGGAGGCCTGCATCGCCCTCGATGTCGATCTCCGGGATCAGACGATCGAGCCAGGCCGGAATCCACCAGTTGCGGTCACCCATCAGTTTCATCGTGGCTGGAACCAGGATGATTCGGACGATGGTGGCGTCGACGAAGATCGCCGTTGCAAGCCCGATGCCGACCATCTTCAGAGCCGGATCATCACCGAGGGCGAAGGCCCCGAACACCGAAATCATGATCAGTGCAGCAGCGGTGATGACCCGTGCGGTCGACGCAATGCCATGAATCACCGACCGGTCGTTGTCTCCGGTCCGCACGTACTCCTCGCGAACCCGGCTCAACAAGAAGACCTCGTAGTCCATAGACAGCCCGAAGAGAATCGCAAACATGAACATCGGAATGAACGAGACGATCGGAACGGTCTCGGAAAGGCCGACGAGGCTCAGGCCCCAGCCCCACTGGAAGATCATGACCAGCACGCCATACGCAGCACCGATCGACAACAGGTTGAGCACGGCAGCCTTGAGCGCAACCACCGGCGACCGAAAGACCCCGGTCAACAAGAAAAACGAGAGGAAGACCACCGCAGCAATGAAGTACGGCAGTCGTTGCGTGATTCGGTTGCCGACATCACCGAAGCTGGCGGTCTGACCACCGACGTGGGCGCGCTGATCGTCGTCGAGGACATCCACGAACACATCGGCCCGGAGGCGTTTCACCGTCTCGTAGGTCGCTGCGTCTTGCGGTGAGGTGCTCGGGAAGGCAAGGAGACTCGCAACATCACTGCCCTCGACCGCGGGGGTTGGTTGAACCGACACGATGTTTGGATCGGCCTCGACCGCAGCGGCCAACTCGGAGACCAGGGTTGGGTCGCCCGCTGTGTCGACCGCGATCAACAGCGGCCCGGAGAAGCCCACGCCGAACGCCTCCGTCGTGAGGTCGAACGCCTGGCGCTGCGTGCGTTCCTCCCCCAGATTCCCTTCGTCAGGGAAACCGAGTTGCAACGCCAGCACCGGTGCCGAGAGGGCGAGCAGCGCGGCAGTGACCCCGATGACGTACTTCCAGGCATGCCGCGAGACATGTGCCCCCCAGGCTTCCCAGCCGGCCGAGACACCCGGGTTGATCGCACGTCGGCGCGTCGTACGCAATCCATTGATCTTGTGACCGGAAACACCGAGAAAGGCCGGTAGCAACGTGATCGCAGCCAGAACCATCAACAGCACGACGATGGAGGTGGCGACCCCTGCGGCGGTCATGAACGGGATCCCGGCAACGGCGAGACCAAGGATGGCGATCACAACGGTGCCGCCGGCGAAGATCACCGCCTGACCCGAGGTGGCTACGGCCCGGCCGGCCGACTCCTCGACCGTCATCCCCTGGCTCAAGTACTCGCGATGGCGCGTCACCAGAAAAAGCGCGTAGTCGATGCCGACCCCGATTCCGACCATGGCGGCCATCTGCGGCGCCCATGACGGGATGTCGATGAGGTGGTTGATGAGGCCCATTGCGCTGACACCGAGGGCCAGTCCGAACAGGGCGGTCCCGATCGGAAGGCCCATCGCAAGAACCGAACCGAACGCAACGAGCAGGATGACCATCGCAGCAACGACGCCGAACGCTTCCCCGGTGCCGGTTTCGGGCTCTTCGAACGTGAAAAAGATCTCACCGTTCGCCTCGACCTGGAGGCCATCGACACCATCGAGATCGGCCTGCAGCGCTTCGAGCGCCTCGAGTGATGCGGCGGTCAACTCACCGACGGGCCGATAGAGCACACGAAGCAAGGCCACGCTTCCATCCGGTGAGTACTGCGCCGGCATCACGCCGACAACATCGTCGAGTCCCGCGAACTCGGAACGTACGGCCTCGACCGCCGAGCCACGATCGGCGACCACTGCACCGTCATCGATCGCAGAGACGACGACTTGAGCGCTGATACCAGCCTCGTCGGAGCGGGCGTTCTGCAACAGAACGAGCGCCTGATCGCTGTCGAGCCCAGGAACCGAGAACTCGTCCTCGAACGCCTTGCCACCGACGAGCGATGCGCCGACGAGCACCACCGACAGCGCGAACCACACACCCAAGACGATCCACGGCCTTCGGGCGGCAAACCGGCCGAGCCGGTACAACGCAATCTGCATGAGAACTCCTCGGGGGATGGGCCTCAGGTCGTCGAGCCGAGAACGGTCCGCTGCGATCACCCAGCAGAGGGAACGAGCGGCGTCGTCGTACGGACCGAACCGATGGCGTCGAAGCCTCGGCACAGGCTACGGCGTAGCAATGGGATCAGGATCGTCGCCGACGTGAATGCGGTCACGTTCGGCCGAACGGTGCAACGAAACCGCGCGCCGGACGACACGGAGGTTGCCGATACCGGAAGAAGGGCGTAACTATCCCGTATGACCCACGTCGAGACGACACCCGCAGTCGACGTTGCCGCTGTGCCTGCACGGCTCGTCGCACGGACCACGGAGGTCTGACCATGGGACTTCGCATCGGGGCCGACGTCGGTGGGACCTTCACCGACATCGTCATCGAGTTCGACGATGGCAGCTACTCGTCGACGAAGGTCCTCACCACGCAGACTGCGCCCGAGGTCGGCATCCTCGACGGCATCAGCCGCATCGTCGACCAGGAAGGCGTCTCACTCGGCGATGTCGACCAGATCATCCACGGCACCACGCTCGCCACCAACGCCCTGATCGAGCGCCGCGGCGCGAAGACGGCGCTGGTCACCACGGCAGGGTTTCGCGATGTCGTCGAGACCCGCACCGAGAGCCGGTTCGAGCAATACGACCTCGACATCGTGCTGCCGTCCCCGCTGATCGAACGCGCCGACCGCCATGTCGTCACCGAACGACTCAACGCCCGCGGCGACGTGCTCGTTCCGTTCGACGAGGACGGTGCTCGAGCGCTGGTCGAACGCATCGCCGCAGGCGGCTACGAGTCGGTGGCCGTCGGGTTCATCCACTCCTACGTCAACCCGGTCAACGAACAGCGGTTTCGCGACCTCCTCCTGGCCGAACTCCCCGACATCGCCTGCTCGATCTCGAGCGCCGTGTCACCCCAGATGCGCGAATTCGAACGCTTCAACACGGTCTGTGCCAACGCCTACGTGCAGCCCCTGATGGCGTCGTACTTGATGCGGCTGCGCGACGAACTCGCCGTTCGGGGGGCCGCGTGCCCGCTGCACCTGATCCACTCGGGTGGCGGGCTGATGTCGGTCGAGTCGGCCGCTGCGTTCCCGGTCCGACTGGTGGAGTCAGGCCCGGCGGGCGGCGCGATCTTCGCCGCCGACCTCGCCAAGCGATATGGGCGAGATCGCGTGCTGTCGTTCGACATGGGCGGGACGACCGCCAAGATCGCACTGATCGAGAACTACACCCCGGCCACCGCAACGACGTTCGAGGTCGATCGCACGGCTCGGTTCAAGAAGGGTTCGGGCATGCCCATCTCGATCCCGGTGATCGAGATGATCGAGATCGGGGCGGGTGGCGGTTCCATCGCGTCGGTCGATTCGCTCGGCCAGATCCGTATCGGCCCCCACTCGGCCGGCTCCGAACCCGGACCAGCGTCGTACGGGCTCGGTGGCAACGACGCCACCGTCACCGATGCCAACGTCCAACTCGGACGACTCCACGCCGACACGTTCGGCGCGAAGGACATCGCCCTCTCTCCTGCCCTCGCAGCTGAGGCGCTCGACCGGTCGATCGGTGCCCGACTCGGGCTGTCACCGGCCGACGCAGCTCGCGGCGTGGCCGAAGTGGTCGACGAGAACATGACCAACGCAGCACGGGTTCATGCCGTCGAGAACGGCAAGGACCTGAGCGGCTATTCGATGATCGCGTTCGGCGGGGGTGGACCGCTGCACGCGAGCCGCTTGCTCGACAAGCTCGGACTCGACGAACTGATCGTGCCACCCGACGCCGGTGTGGGGTCGGCCGTCGGATTCCTGCGGGCCCCGTTCGCCTATGAGGCGGTTCGCAGCTTTTACACCACCACCACCAATTTCGACGTCGACAGCGCGAACCGCGTCCTCGCCGAACTCACCGACGAAGCCATGACGTTCGTCCGACAGGGCACCGATGCCGACGTCGTGGTCGAGCGCCACGTCGCCATGCGATACAAGGGCCAGGGTTGGGAGATTCCGGTGCGGCTCGACGAGGCACCCTTCGACGAGATGGCGGCCGAACTTCTCGCTGCCGCGTTCACCAAGGCCTACGAAGAGTTCTTCGGCCGGGCGATCGACCATCTTGCCATCGAGGCAGTCAGTTGGTCGGTCCGGGTGGCCTCGGTCGTCGATGCGCCGCCGACGGTGGAACTCGTCACCTCCGGCGGGCCGCCGCTGACCACGATCGACTCGCAACCCCTGTTCGATCCGGTCACCCGCACCGATCTCGATGGGGTTCGGCTCGAGCGAGCGGCACTGCCGGCTGGGACACAGGTCAACGGTCCTGCCGTGATCGTCGAACCGCAGACAACCACCATTCTCGCCTCGCACCACCGAGCGGTGATGCAGACCGACGGCTCGCTTCTCGTCCGAAGGGTGGAGCCATGAGCGCAGCCCATGAACTGCACAACCAGGTGATGTGGAACCGCCTGATCTCCGTCGTCGAGGAGCAGGCACTCACGCTGGTCCGTACCGCCTTCTCGACATCGGTCCGTGAGGCGGGCGACCTGTCGGCCGGGGTCTTCGACCGAGACGGGCGGATGGTGGCCCAGGCGGTGACCGGCACACCTGGGCACGTCAACACGATGGCGGCAGCGGTCGGTCACTTCATCGACGACATCGGGCCCGAACGCATCTACCCCGGCGACGTCTACGTGACCAACGACCCCTGGAAGGGCACCGGCCACCTGCACGACATCACGGTCACCACGCCGGTCTTCCGCGACCCCGACGACGACACCTCGCTCATCGGGTTCTTCTCGTCGACCGCCCATGTGGTCGATGTCGGCGGGCGGGGCTACGGACCCGAAGCACGCGAGGTCTACGAGGAGGGGATCCGCATCCCGATCCTGAAATGGGTCGAGCGCGGCACCCTCAACGACGACCTCGTCACGATGGTGCGCTGGAATGTCCGGGAAGCCGATCAGGTGATCGGCGACATCCACGGCCTGGCCGCCTGCAACGAGACCGGTCGCCGCCGGTTGCTGGCGATGCTCGACGAGTTCGACTTGCCCGATCTCGACGAGCTCGCCGACTTCGTCTTCGACCGCACCACCGCCGCCACGACCGCCGCACTGGCCGCCGTCCCCAACGGCACCTACGCAAACACGATGACGGTCGACGGCTACGACGATCCTGTCCACCTGGCGTGCGAAATCACGGTCACCGATGCGGGCATGCACGCAGACTTCACCGGCACATCGCCGCTGAGTCGCCAGGGCATCAACGTCCCGCTCGGCTACGCCGAGGCGTACTTCACCTACGCGATGCTGGTTGCGCTCGCACCGGAGCTGCCGAACAACTATGCGTCGCTTGCGCCGTTCACGGTCAGCGCACCGCCCGGAGTGATTCTCAACGCCCAGCACCCCGACCCGGTCGCGGTGCGCCACGTGATCGGCCATTTCGTCACCGATCTGACACTTGGCGCCATCGCCCAGGTCCTGCCCGACGTCGTGCCGGCCGAGGGGGCCGGGGCACTCTGGAACTTCCAGGCGAGCGCCCGTCAGGCATCGGCTGCCGATCCGAGACCACCCATCGAGCTGCTCATGTTCAACAGTGGCGGTTCGGGAGCCCGACCAACACTCGACGGGCTGACCGCGACCGCATTCCCGTCCGGCGTCCGAACCATGTCGGCCGAGGCGACCGAACAGGTCGGGCCGATCATCATCTGGCGCAAAGAGATCCGCGAGAACTCCGGCGGCGCCGGCCGTCAGCGCGGCGGTATGGGTCAGATCCTCGAAGTCGGTCCCACCGACGGCTATCAGTTCGAGTTCTCGGCCATGTTCGACCGAGTCGCCAACCCCGCTCGCGGCCGCCACGGTGGTGAGGACGGCGCACCCGGAAAGGTCTACCTCGACGACGGCACCCCCTTTCCGACCAAGGGTGTCGGCACGGTGCCGGCCGGCCGCCGCCTCGTCATGGAGTTACCGGGGGGCGGCGGGTTCGGCGATCCATCCGAACGTGACCCGGCCGCAGTCGAGAACGACCGTCGCCAGGGTTACATCGACTGATCGTGGCCGGGCCAACACCGCAGACCCCTGCCAGGTCCTCCTACGACGTCGTCGTCGTGGGTGGAGCGATGATGGGCTCCTCTGTGGCCTGGTGGTTGTCACGCGAACCTGGATTCGACGGCTCGATCCTGGTCGTCGAACGTGACCCCTCCTATGAGGGATCATCCACCGTTGCCTCGAACAGCTGCATACGGCAGCAGTACTCCAACGAACTCAACACCCGAATCAGCCAGTTCAGCGCCGACTTCATCCGCACCTTTCCCGACTGGTTCGACGAGCCGGGCATCCCGTCATTGGCCACCCACTATTTCGGGTACCTGTACCTGGCCGACAGCGACGCGTTCGCTGCGACGCTGCGATCGAATCAAGCAATGCAAGCGTCGTGGGGAGCGGGGACACAGATCCTGAGCCCGGCCGACATCGTCGAGGCGTATCCGTTCTTCAACGTCGACGACCTTGTGTGCGGCAGCCACAACCTCGTCGACGAGGGGTACTTCGATGGGGGGACCATCTTCGCCACATGGCGAACGCATGCCCGCAGGAACGGTGTCGAGTACTGCACGAACGAGGTGTCCGGGATCGAGCTGACCGGTCACCGGGTCACCGGTGTGCTGCTCGCAAGCGGTGAGACGATCGCGTGCGGAACGGTCGTGAACGCGGCCGGGCCGAGGGCGGCGCTGATTGCCGGCATGGTCGGCGTCGACCTTCCGGTCGAGCCCCGTAAGCGGTACTGCTTCACCTTCGACGCAGCCGAGCCACTCGACCGAGCGCTGCCGCTCACGATCGACCCGACCGGAGTCCACTGCCGAAGCGACGGCGGTTTGTACCTGACCGGCTGCACCCCCGACGACGACCACGCTGTCGAGCCCGACGATCGTGCGATGGACCACGACGTCTGGGAAGACAAGATCTGGCCTGCCCTTGCCCACCGCATCCCTGCCTTCGAGCGGATCAAGGTCGTCAACCGATGGGTCGGACACTACGCGTACAACACGCTCGACCAGAACGCGATCGTCGGACCCCACCCGACCATCGAGAACTTCGTGTTCGTCAACGGCTTCTCGGGCCACGGTCTGCAGCAGTCTCCTGCGATGGGTCGCGGTGTGGCCGAGATCATCACCCACGGTGCGTACCGGTCACTCGATCTCCGGCCGTTGGGGTTCGAGCGGATCGTGGCCGGTGAGCCGTTCCTCGAGCGAGCGGTGATCTAGACGAGTCTCGACCTCGGCGACACCAGTCGATGACCCGCCGGTCGTGGCGGCGACCGCTCTAGCCTCGAAGCCATGCCGCTCGAGTTGAGGCCGTCGTCAGCGTTTCCTCATCGACGGCCGGTGCTCGTCGTGATCGCAGACGGTGTCGGTGAAGCCCCGCCAGGCCCGATGAACGCGGTGACCGAAGCCGCGACGCCGACGATGGATCGCCTCGCCGACACTCGCCTGTATCGAACCCTCAAGGCCCACGGTCCGGCGGTCGGGCTGCCGTCCGACGACGACATGGGCAACAGCGAGGTCGGCCACAATGCACTCGGTGCAGGTCGGGTGTTCGCACAGGGCGCCAAGTTGGTCGGTCACGCGATCGAGTCGGGCGAGATCTTCGAGTCCGACGTGTGGCGGGCCGTGATCGAACGTTCTCGATCCGCCACGCTCCACCTGCTCGGTCTTCACTCCGACGGCAACGTTCACAGTCACAACGAGCACCTGTATGCACTGATGCGCCGAGCTGTCGCCGAGGGTGTCGAACGGATCCGCGTCCACATCCTCCACGACGGACGAGATGTCGATCCCCGTTCTGCACTGACCTACATCGATGCCACCGAGGCAGTCATCGCAGCGCTGAACTCGAACGGCGCCGACGTTGCGATCGCCTCCGGTGGTGGGCGGATGACGATCACGATGGATCGATATGGCGCCGATTGGGCGATGGTCGAGCGGGGCTACTGGTGTCACACCCACGGCGAAGGACGACCCTTCACGTCGGCGCAGGCTGCGGTCGAGACGATGTATGCCGAAACCGACGACGGCGACCAGTACCTCGACCGGTTCGTCGTGGTCGACCGCGAGGGTGACCCGGTTGGCACGATGCACGACGGTGATGCCGTCGTGCTGTTCAACTTTCGCGGCGACCGGGCGATCGAGATCAGTCAGGCCTACGAAGACGCCGGTTTCGACCATTTCGACCGGGGCACGCATCCCGACCTGCTGTACGCCGGGATGCTCCAATACGACGGCGATCTCCTCGTGCCGACCAACTATCTGGTTGCGCCGCCGTCGATCGACCGGACGCTCGGCGAATATCTGTGCGCAACCGGACTGCCCAGCTTTGCGGTGAGTGAGACCCAGAAGTTCGGTCACGTCACCTATTTCTGGAACGGCAACCGATCGGGGTATTTCGACGAGACCCTCGAGACCTACGTCGAGATCCCGTCGGACAGGGTGGAGCCCAATACAGCCCCTGCGATGAAGCTGCGCGAGATCACCGAGGAGACGATCGCACTGCTGCGGTCGGGTCGCTACGCCATGGGACGGATCAACTTTCCCAACGGCGACATGGTCGGCCACACCGGCGACCTCAAGGCCACGGTCGATGCCATGCAGGTACTCGACGACTGTCTCGAACAACTGGTGCAGGTGATCGACGAGATCGGTGGCGTACTGATCTTCACCGCTGATCACGGCAACGCCGACGTGATGTACACCGAGAACGCCGACGGTGAGGTCACACCCAAGACGAGTCACACGCTTTCACCGGTCCCGTTCGTGATCCACGACGGTGCCGGTCACGATCCGGCGTACCGGCTGGCCACTGTCGCCGATGCCGGCCTTGCGAATGTTGCGGCAACGGTGCTCAACCTGATGGGGTACGAGCCCCCAGCAGAGTACGAACCGAGCCTGATCGAACCGACGAACTGATCAGGTCGTGTCCAAGCTGACCGGCACCGGCAGCCGGGCCTCGTTCGAACCACTCGACTGGCTGCTCGTCGTCGTTGTCGGTGTGACGTGGGGTTCGGCGTACCTGTGGATCGCTATCGGACTCGAGGCGTTGGCCCCCAGCGTGATCGCGTGTCTGCGGGTCGCCCTCGGCGCTGTCGCCCTCTTTGCCTTTCCGGCGGCGCGGCGTCGGATCGACGCCCACGACTGGCCCTACGTCACGATCGTCGCCGTTGCGGGCAACGGTGGTCCGGCGCTGCTGTTCGCGCTCGCAGAGGAGCGACTCGACTCGGCTGTCGTCGGCATGCTGGTGGCCGCCGCACCGGTGCTCACGCTGCTGCTGGCGTTCTCGCTGGGCAACCGGCACGTACGGATCGTCCATGTCGCCGGAATCGGCCTCGGGTTCGTCGGCGTGGTCGCCATGGCCGCCCCGGAGTTGGGTGGCGCCGACGCATCCGTGCTCGGCATTGCGCTCACGCTCACCGCCGTGCTCGGCTACGCGCTCACCGGAAACGTCATCGTGCCCCTGCAGCAGCGGTACGGCTCGATGGCCGTTGTCGCCAACGCTCAGGCCCTGTCGGCCGTGCTCCTGTTTCCGCTCGCGCTCGGCGGGCTTGCCGAGTCGACGTTCGCAGTCGGCCCGACCCTCGCCGTCGTGTTCCTCGGGGTCATGGGCACCGGTGTCGCTCGAGCGTTGTCGGCGACTCTGGCCGGACGGGCCGGGCCGCAACGAAGCGGGGTGCCCGGCTACCTGGCTCCGGTCGTGGCAATCATCTTGGGAGTGGCGATCCGGGACGAGTCAGTCGACCCGATCCAGATCGCCGGGCTCATGCTCGTGCTGCTCGGCGCATTCCTGATCGCCCGGCCGAATCCTGAGTTTGCCAAGAGCAGGCCGACCGAGTGAGCTAGCGGCCATGAAGCCCACTGTGTCCACGGTCGATTTCCACTTCGACATCATGTGTCCGTACGCCTATCAGACCGCGAAGTGGATCCGAGACGTACGACGTCAGAACGGGCTCGAGATCAACTGGAAGTTCTTCTCGCTCGAAGAGGTCAACCGCATCGAGGGCAAGAAGCATCCGTGGGAGCGCGAGTGGAGCTACGGCTGGTCGATGCTTCGTATCGGTGCGCTCCTGCGCCGGACCTCGATGGACGACCTCGACCGGTGGTACGAGCGAGCCGGACGGGCCCTGCACGAAGACGGCCACCGTCCCCATCAGCCCGAGGTGGCAAAGCACCTGCTCGAAGAGCTGGACCTCGATCCAGCGCTGGTCGACGATGCGATCGCCGACCACACCACCCACGACGACGTTCGCGACGAACACAACCGTGTCATCGACGCCGGCGGCTACGGCGTCCCGACACTGTTCTTCGAGCGCGACGACGGCAGCGAGCACGCCCTGTTCGGGCCGGTGCTGATTGATCCTCCGATGGGTGATGCCGCACTGCGGCTGTGGGATGCCGTCACGGCCTGGGTCGAGTTTCCGTTCCTGTACGAACTGCAGCAGCCGAAGCAGAAACGTGACGAACGAGCGATCGCCGAGACCTTTGCGCCGTACCTCAACGCCCGTGACTGGGTGAGTATCAACCGTGGCGTGGAAGTCGGCTTCACCAAGGACGGCTTCGAGGCGGTTGGACCGGCGGATCGGGAGCGGTCGTGAAGTACGACGAACTGCCTGGCACCGGGGTCTCCGTCCACGTCGACGCCACACCGGAAGCGGTGTGGGAGGTCATCACCGACATCAACCTTTCGGCGCACCACGACACCGAACTGCAACGGGCCGAGTGGATCGAACCGGCCACCGGACCCGAGCTCGGCGCAACGTTCGCCGGGTTCAACAAGCACGAGTTGATCGGCGAGTGGCAGGTGGTGTGCCGGATCGACTGGTGCGAGCCGGGCCGTGCATTCGGCTGGCGCGTCACCGGCGATGACGGCGGCCCCGCCCAGTGGGTCTTTTCGATGGCCCCGGAGGGTGACGGCACCCGCCTGCGGTTCGATGCGCAGATGGGGCCGGGTCGATCAGGGCTCAACCCTGCGATCGAGCAGATGCCCGACCGCGAGGACGAGATCGTTGCCCGCCGGCTCGCCGAATGGTCGAAGAACATGATCAAGGTGATCGAAGGCGCAAAGGCACAGGCTGAAGCCCGCTGATCCTGCGGCAGCCGTTCTCGCCACCCGCCAACCCGACCCGCCGAACCCGTCAGTCGTAGTCGGGGCCGATCGGCACACCGTCGACGATCTGATCGAGGTACTCGGTCATCCCCATCCCCGTCTTCATCACGCCGTCGTGTTCGCACCGGAAGGTCGTCATCGCCTCGGTGATGCGGGTGAACAGGTCGTTGCCCTCCGCGTCCTTGCGCCGGTTTCGCAACGGAATGAGTGCATTGACTCGGCCGGTGATCTCGTACTCCTTGCCGGTCTCGCTCTTGGCCCACATGCGCATCGCCGTTTGATGGTGGAGGTCGTCGAAGTCGGTTTCGATCCGACAGTCGACGAGATGGTGGTACTCGTCACCTTCGAGGACCATGCCGCCCCTGCGGGGCTCCTTGCCGTCGGGGCGCCCGATGATCGACAGCATCAAGGCAAACCCCTCGTCGAAGATCATCGGGGTCCACCGGTACCACGAGAGTGCCTGCCAGTAGCGGGGACCCCACGACTTGTCGCGGAGGCCGAGACCGTTCATGTCCCACACCTCACCGGGGGCGTCACCGTCGCTGCCGAGTTCGATCGTGCCCGTCACCCGGGTGTGCTGTTCGTAGTGGGCTTTCGCAAACGAGTTCTGCGCGTCCACTTCGAGCTCGGTGCCATCGGCGTACTGCGGCTTGCCCCCGTACATCGGCGACACGCCGTGCACGTCGAGCCGGACCCGACAGTCGACGGTCGGGTTGTCTCGGAACGCCTCGCGCGGGTTGGTCATCTGCTCGGGTTCGTCGAGCACCACCACCTTGCCGTCGTAGCGGACCGTCAGATGCTCGAACGGTGTCACGACAGCAATCTCGAGGCCACCCGCCTTCATCTCGTCGTTCGTCTCGATCGTGGGTCGACCGAACATGAACCCAATGCGGCCGTCGGGGAGGTACAGACAAACCGACATCTCGGCGTACCCCTCGTTGACCCGATTCCCGAGCCGAAACCACGCTCCCACTCCCTGGGTCAGATCGAACCCGTTGAGGTACATCGATTCGTTGTAGTTCGAGACCGGGTCCGGCTCATGGGTGAACTCGTCCTCGCGCAGCAGAACCGTCACGATCTCGGGCGTCTCGCTCATGACGTCACCCTGCCTCACCACCGTGGCCCCGCGCTAACCTGCGCAGCCGTACCTTTCGGGGTACACGGAGACGTGGCCGAGCCAGGTTGAAGGCGCTTCCCTGCTAAGGAAGTAACGTCGCAAGGCGTTCGTGGGTTCAAATCCCACCGTCTCCGCCAAAGTCGATTCAGTGGTCTTACACTGATCGATCTGCGCCCGTAGCTCAGCTGGATAGAGCATCTGACTACGGATCAGAAGGTCGGGAGTTCGAATCTCTCCGGGCGCGCTGCGCAAAGGTGCAGGTCAGAACTCCTGGCCTGCACCACTGCGTTTTGGGCTGAGGCATCCAGACAGCCACGGACCTGACACACCCAGGAATATCCAGACACCCTCATGACGTATGGTGAGGTGCAGTTTCAACAAATCGATCGACCGAAGACCGAGATGAAAAATCCTCCGAGTCGAGCACTGGGTCTTTGATGCTGTCGAAGCAGTCGGCCGCGTGCAGAAACGGCACGCCGGACTAGCCGAACCGGAGGGGATGCGTTGCCCTGCAACGCTGGCCAACCAACGGTCCAAACTTTGCAACGGGAGAACAGTTTT
>JBMTIM010000055.1:0-18186 GCA_049437325.1 Acidimicrobiales bacterium | reverse complement strand
CGCACCCCCGACAGGACTCGAACCTGCAACCGCCGGGGTAGAAACCCGGAGCTCTATCCAGTTGAGCTACAGGGGCACGCTCAGGGTATCGGTGTGTCGGCCATGGTCGCAGGGCGATACACTCGCCAATCGCTCCGCCCTCCAAGGGTGGCGTGGTGGGCGTAGCTCAGTTGGTTAGAGCGCCTGGTTGTGGTCCAGGAGGTCGGGGGTTCGAATCCCCTCGTTCACCCGTAGAATTCTCTCCGGAGTAATTCATGCACCTCTAGCTCAATTGGTAGAGCATCGGACTCTTAATCCGCAGGTTCTGGGTTCGAGTCCCAGGGGGTGTACATAGCGTTCCCGCTTCGGCTGTACGTCGTGTCCGCTGCGGAACCGACGCATGAACGTCAGGCTTGCGGCCTGGCGTTCTGTCGTTTTTCATCACTTCACCCGACACTCCCCTAGGTTTCGGGTCATGGAACTCGTTTTCGTCCGTCATGGCCGACCCGTTCACATCGAGGATGCCGCCGGTGCGGCCGACCCGCCCCTGACCGAGGTCGGTCACGAACAGGCGCAGCGCGTCGCCGACTGGTTGATGACTACCGGCATCGACGCGCTCTACAGCAGTCCGATGAGTCGGGCGATGCAGACCGCAGCTCCGTTCGCCGACGCCTCAGGTCTGACCATGAACCTCCGCGACCATCTGCGCGAGTTCGACCATGAAGGATCGTCGTATGTCCCGACCGAGGTGTTGAAGGCCACCGACCCGGAGGCCTATCGACAGCGGATCGCCAGCGGGTTCGTCGACGACGACTTCGATGTCGCAGGGTTCCAGGCGAACGTCGTGGCCGAAGTCGACCGGATCGTCGCCGACCATCGAGGTGAACGGGTGGCCGTGGTGTGCCACGGCGGCGTCATCAATGCATACCTCGGCCATTGTCTCGAGTTCGCGCCCGACGACTACATGAAGTTCGACGTCGACTACTCATCCATCTCTCGCGTCATGGTGTCGTCGAGGTTCCAGCGAAGCATTGCCTCGGTGAACGAACGACCCCACTTCGTCGGCCATCCCCACCTCGCCGTTCGCGGTCACTGACCGCCTCGACGCTCGAGCCCACCGCCGACGACCAGCCGGTCACCGACCCTCGGGCCGACGGATCACCCGACCCGGTCGCGCGCCCGTCACCGCACCGTCGGCGACAACCCGCTCACCGTTGACCCAGACACCCCTGATCCCCTCGGGAACGGTGGTTGGATCGGTGTAGGTGCCGGTGTCGATGATCGTGCCCGGATCGAACAGCACCAGATCGGCAAAGGCACCGGGCCGTATCGCGCCCCGGTCGACAAAACCGAACCGATCGGCACACATACCGGTCATTCGATGGATTGCATCGGCGAGTTCGAGCAGCCCCTCGTTCCGGCTGTAGTGGCCGAGCACCCGGGGATAGGTGTGGTGGAGCCGAGGATGCGGCTTCGAACCACCCGGCACACCGTCGCTACCCGTCATGACCGCCGGGTGCCTGATGACCTCACGCACGTCGTCTTCCGACATCGAGTCGATGATCACGAAACAGTTTCGGCCCTCGGCTTCGACGATGCGGTCGGCCATCTCCCGACCACCGACCCCTTCGTCAGCTGCGATCTCCTCGATGGTGCGGCCCTCCCAGTGCGGGTTGCCGGGAGCTGCGGCGATGAGAAGGTCTGCGGGCTGGACGTGGGCAAACGCCGACGGCCCATCGAGCGCTCCTGCCCCCACAATCTGCTCGAGCAGGGTGCTCCCTCGGGTGTAGGGATACTGGTCGGCCATCACGTCGACCCCTCGCTGTCGAGCGGCATCGATCACCGCAAGTGCTGCGGCAGTCGTCCCCCAGGCGTCACGCCCGCTCGCTTTGAGATGAGAGATCTGGAGCGCCACGCCAGTCGCCTCGGAGACGGCGATCGATTCTTCGATCGAGCCGATCAGATCGCGCCCCTCGTCTCGCATGTGGGTCGTGTAGACACCCCCGGCAGCGGCGACGACCTCGGCCAGATCGACCAGCTCGTCATGCGCTGCGTAGCGGCCGGGTTCGTAGGCGAGGCCGGAAGACATGCCGAGCGCACCATCCTCCAGAGCAGCTGCAACATGCTCGACCATGGCCTCGCGTTCGCGGTCATCCGGTACCCGATCGCTCTTCAGTCCCATGACTGCAGCCCGAACCGTCCCGTGGCCGACGAGCGCACCGACGTTGACCGCCGGCCCTGCGGCCTCGACCTGCCGGAGGTAGTCGGCCAGTCGCGGATAGTGACTGAACCCGAGCGGATCATCGGACACCGGAGCCGCCGACATACCGCAGTTCCCGACAACAACCGACGTCACCCCCTGCAGCGTCTTGCACCCGTGATCGGGATTGGTCATCACGGCGAGATCGTCGTGGGTGTGCACGTCGACAAAGCCTGGGGCAAGCGCCAGACCGCTGCCATCGATCTCGTCGGCTTCGACTCCCGTCGCCGTACCGACGGTCACGATCCGGTCGCCGTCGATCTCGACGTCGGCGACGAATCCCGGGGCGCCGCTTCCATCGAAGACAGTCACATTGCAGAAACGGGTGGGTCGAACCATGACCGAGTGTCGACGGCGGGCGTCGCTCATGCAAACGCCATGCGCCGTTTCCCCGACCACGGAGGATCGACATGCTCTACTGATCGGCATCTCCGACGAACCCGACGACTTCGACGAACCCGATCCCGAACGTCTTCGCGCCTGCGCCTATTGGCGATGCGGCGAACTGTTCGAAGCCCGGACCGCCAACCAGTCGTTCTGTCGAAAAGCGTGCCGCAGCCGACAGCGGCGATGGGAACGCGCACTGGAACGGCGAGCCCGTTCGACGCGCAAGCGCATAAGGTCCGGCGATGGAGATCGACCTGCTGTCGGTTGACGGGTACCGGGGCACGCAGCCTCACGATCAGTTCTCGTGGCTTCGGGAACACGCACCTGCCTATTGGCACCCCGAGCCGGACGGACCGGGCTTTTGGGCGATCACCCGGCACGACGACGTACGCGCAGTCGGACGCGACCACCAGACGTTCTCGTCACACCCATCGATCATGATCAGCGACGGTTCCGGCGAGCCGAGTCCGTTCGACGATCACACGATGATGCTTGTCGCCGATCCACCGCTCCACACCCGCATGCGTCGTCTGCTCAGTCGCGAGTTCACCCCTCGTGCTGCGAACGCGTTGCGACCTCGGATCCAGCAACTCGCCGCCGGAATCGTCGACCGCATCGCCGATCGGGGCGAATGTGATTTCGTCACCGATATCGCAGGAGAGATGCCGAGCCTGGTGATCGCCGAAATGCTCGGTATCTCTCACGACGAGAGCCGACGGCTCTACCACTGCACCGAGACCATCCATGCCAGCTCAGAGGTGGTGAGCAGCGAGGAGCGGCGCAATGCCCTCACCACCATGTTCATGTCGTCGCAGGCCGCGTATGCGGACAAGCTGGCACAGCCGAGCGACGACCTGGGCTCGTTGATCGCACACGGCGCAGTCGATGGAGAGGCGGTCGATGCGATCGACTTCTTTCTGTGGTTCATGCTGCTCGTCGACGCCGGCGGTGACACCACCAGGAACCTCGTCGGCGGCGGTCTCCATGCGCTGTTCGAGCATCCCGACCAACTCGGGTTGCTGCGCTCGGACATCGATGGCCACCTGGGCTCGGCGATCGAGGAGATGCTGCGCTGGGTCAGTCCAGTGATCTACATGCGACGGACGGCCACGACCGACACCGAGCTCGCAGGTCACGTGATCGAAGCAGGTGACAAGGTCGTCATGTACTACGGCGCCGCAAACCGCGATCCTGCGGTCTTCGATGCGCCCGAGCGATTCGACATCACTCGCTCACCGAATCCGCACGTCGCCTTCGGTGGTGGGGGCCCGCACTACTGCCTGGGGGCCAACCTCGCCCGACTCGAGATCGACGCCATCCTTCGCGAAATCCTTTCCCGACTTCCCGACATCGAATCGACCGGCCCCGTGGAATGGATGGGTTCGAATTTCATCTTCGGCCCGAGCCGCATGCCGGTGCGCTTCACCCCTTGAGCAGCGATTCGGCCGCATGCAGTTCGGGGGCCAAGTAGCGATCGGGCCCCATGCCGGGCACATGGGCGCGCAGCGCAGCGATCATCTCACCCGTTGCGTCGCCGGGCTGCAACGGTTCCCGCATCTCGACGGCCCGAGCGGCTGCGACGTACTCGACTGCGAGGATTCGGCGGACGTTGTCGATCACCTTGCGGAGTTTGCGAACCGCCAGCCACGCCATCGACACGTGGTCTTCCTGCATCCCTGAGGTCGGGAGCGAGTCGACCGACGACGGGCTTGCAAGGCGCTTGTTGTCGGACGCAAGCGCTGCCGCGGTGTAGTGCCCGATCATCAGACCACTGTCGACACCAACTTCTTGGGCGAGGAACGGTGACAGCCCGTGACTTCGCGTGCGATCGAGCAGTCGGTCCATGCGTCGCTCGGCGATTGCTCCGACCTCAGCCATGGCAATCGCAAGAAAGTCGGCGGCGAAACCGAGCGGGGCGCCATGGAAGTTGCCGCACGATTCGACCCGCCCGTCAGGCAACACCATCGGGTTGTCGATCGCCGCACCGAGTTCGTTGGTGGCGATCCGGGAGCAGTGCTCGAGTGTGTCGTAGACAGCACCGTGGACCGCGGGCGTGCAGCGGATCGAGTACGCGTCCTGCACCCGAGCGTCATCTGGTGAGGCATGGCTCGCGACGATCGGAGAGCCCGCCAGCGCAGCTCGGATATGTGCAGCCGACATCCGCTGACCAGGCTGAGGGCGCAGCGCCTGCAGGTCGTCGGCGAACGGCGCATCGGTCGCGAGCAGGCCCTCGACGGTGAGCGCCGCGATCGAATCCGCCTGCTCGAGAAGGCGTGCGGCGTCGTGGACGGCCAGGCAGAGCTGTCCGAGAATCCCGTCCGTACCGTTGATGAGGGCCAACCCCTCCTTTTCGACAAGGTGCAGCGGTTCGATGCCGGCGGCGGCAAGGGCGTCTGCTGCCGAGGTGACCAGCCCGTTGACTCGCACCTCACCCTCGCCGAGCAACGCCAGCGCGGCGTGGGACAGGGGTGCAAGATCACCACTCGCGCCGAGCGAGCCGTACTCGGGAACGATCGGTGCGATGCCGGCGTTCAGCACGGCGATCATGGTTTCGGCGACGATGGGTCGGGTCCCGCTGTATCCCAGGGCGAGGCTTCGAGCCCGCAGAAATACCATGGCCCGAACCACCTCGTCCTCGACCGGGTCACCCATGCCGGCTGCATGGGACCGCACGAGGGCAACCTGCAGGGCACGCCGGCGCTCCGGAGGGATCGCAATGGTGGCAAGCGCGCCGAAGCCGGTGGAGATGCCGTAGTGGGGCTCGCCCTCGGTCAGTCGGTCGACCACCGCTCGGCTTGCCGCCATTCGGGAGATCGCTGCGTCGGTAAGCGCCACCTCGTCACCACCACGGGCAACCGCCACTACATCGTCGATCGTGACCCCCGGTCCGTCGAGCACAACAGTCATCGAACTGCCTCGAGACGAAGCTCATCGATGAGGGCACCAACAGCCTGGGTCAATGCAAGCTCGAAACGAGCGATCGACGCCTGATCGAATCGGTGCGTGGGGCCAACGATCGAGATTGCTGCCGTTCCCTCCCACTCCCCGGGCAGGCCATGGCTCACAGCGCTGATGTCGGCCTCGAGTCCACCGCTGCGAAACACCGGCCGTCCAGGCGCTGCGAGGGCAGCACCGATCGCAGTGTGCTCATGGGGGAGCCGCTGCCCGATCCACCCGACGTGCCGAATTGCTCGCTCGGTCTGGGCGGTCGCCACGTAGACGATCGAGTCGTCGTCGACGACGCCGAGATACACGGACTCCCCCACAGTCGACGCGAGCCGCTCGAGATGAGGCTGTGCCCGGCGTGCAAGTGCTGCGACCTCGTCTCGGTCATCGAGTGCCCGGGCGAGCACCCGCACGGCAGGCCCGACACGGTATGCGCCACCGGTCGTGCGCTCGATGTACCCACGGGCGACGAGAGCCTGGAGATACCGACGCGCAGTGGTGGGCGTGAGTTCGACATCTCCCGCTGCTTCCGTGAGCGTGCAGGAACCCCGTGCAACAACCGTCTCGAGCAGGTCGAAGACACGGGAGATCGAGCGAGGAATCGACGGACCCTCGTCCTCAGAAATGTCATTGAGTGACAATAGTGTCATTGATTGACACCATACGAAGGAACGACGCAGACTGCAAGCATGCGCCCAACGACACCAGCAGACCGATGAGTTCATTCGGCAACATCGGTACTCCCTCCCCCGTCTCGGCACCCCGAGGCAGTGATCTCAACTGCAAGGGATGGCAGCAAGAAGCCGCATTCAGAATGCTGCAGAACAATCTCGATCCCGCCGTCGCCGAGAACCCCGACGAACTCGTGGTCTACGGCGGCACCGGACGAGCGGCACGATCGTGGCCGGCCTTCCACGCCATGCTCGACACGCTCCGGACACTCGACCAGGACGAGACGATGCTCGTGCAGTCGGGCAAACCCGTCGGCGTCCTCCGCACCCATGAATGGGCGCCCCGGGTGATCATTGCAAACTCGAACCTTGTGCCCGACTGGGCGAATTGGGACGAGTTCCGACGACTGGAGCACGAGGGTCTCACGATGTATGGCCAGATGACGGCCGGGTCGTGGATCTACATCGGCACCCAGGGCATCCTGCAAGGAACCTACGAGTGTTTCGCCGAGATCGCCCGCCGACGGTTCGGCGGCAGTCTCGCCGGCACACTGACGATCACAGCCGGTGCCGGGGGGATGGGAGGGGCACAGCCACTTGCAGTCACGATGAACGACGGGGTGGTGCTGATCGTCGATGTCGACCAGCACATGCTCGACCGCCGCGTCGAACACCGGTACCTCGACGAAGTCGCTCCCGACTACGAGACCGCCGTCCGACGAGTCACCGAGGCGAAGGCGAACCGTACCCCGCTGTCGGTGGGACTGCTCGGCAACGCTGCCGACGTGCTTCCCCGTCTCCTGGCCGATGGCATCGATGCCGACATCGTCACCGACCAGACCTCGGCCCACGACCCGCTGTCCTACCTGCCGAACGACCTCTCCCAGGACGCTGCAGCCGACCTCCGAACCCGTGATCCCGAGGAGTTCACGCGACGCGCTCGGCTCGCGATGGCGACCCACTGTCAGGCAATGGTCGGTTTCCTGGACGCCGGTGCCGAAGTGTTCGACTACGGCAACAGCCTTCGCGCCGAAGCGAAGCTCGGTGGCTTCGAACGGGCATTCGATTACCCCGGGTTCCTGCCGGCCTACATCCGGCCACTGTTCTGCGAAGGCATGGGACCGTTTCGCTGGGTTGCACTTTCGGGAGATCCAGCCGACATCGCCGCCACCGATCGAGCTGTGCTCGAGGAGTTTCCCGAGAACGAACCATTGGCCCGTTGGATCCGCCTCGCCGGCGAGCGGGTGGCGTTCCAAGGACTTCCCGCCCGAATCTGCTGGCTCGGGTACGGCGAACGGCACCGCCTCGGCCTTCGCTTCAATGAGATGGTGAAGTCGGGCGAACTCAGCGCCCCGGTCGTCATCGGCCGCGACCACCTCGACTCAGGCTCCGTCGCCTCCCCCTATCGAGAGACCGAAGGCATGGCCGACGGTTCCGATGCCATCGCCGACTGGCCCCTTCTCAACGGGCTCGTCACGACATGCTCGGGCGCAACCTGGGTGAGTCTCCACCACGGCGGAGGGGTCGGGATCGGTCGATCGATCCACGCCGGACAGGTGTCGGTCGCCGACGGCACCGATCTCGCCGCCGCAAAGCTCGAGCGGGTCCTCACCAACGATCCGGCCACAGGCGTGTTGCGCCATGTCGATGCCGGGTACGACCGGGCGATCGATGTGGCCCAAGAACGGGGTCTTCGGATACCGATGCGTCGATGACCAGTCACCCCATCCTCCAACTCGGCGACCCCGCACTCCGCGTTGTAGCCGAGCCGATCACCCCGGCGGAGGTGGCATCGGCCGAAGTGCAGGCGTTGGTCGACGACCTCATCGAGACGATGCGCAACGCCAACGGTGCTGGCCTCGCAGCAACGCAGATCGGAGTTCACCGCCGGGTCGTGGTCATGGAAGTCACGTCGAACCCGCGCTACCCGTACAAGCCGCCTCTCCCGCTGACCGTGGCGATCAACCCAGAGATCGAGCCACTCGACGACGAGATGGTCGACATCAACGAGGGCTGCCTCTCGGTTCCGCTGCGAGGCAACGTCTCGCGCCACGTCAACATTCGGGTCCGATACCTCGACCGCGACGGTGTGGCTCACGACGAGATCAAGCGGGGGCTCACCGCCGGAACCTGGCAGCACGAATGCGACCACCTCGACGGGCGGCTGATCACCGATCGAGCCGACCCGGCCTCGCTCGCGACCTGGGCGGAGTTCGAGCGGCATCATCGCGATGCATTCGTCGAGCGGATCACCGCCTTCGTGGAACGAGTCGGGTCGTGACCGGTTGGTGGTGCGAATACGCAGCAATCGACGGTGCCGTCCATCGCGGGGTCACGATCACCGCCCGCAACGGTCGCTTCACCGCCATCGACGCCGACACCGCACCATCGGCTGATGCCACGCGCCTCGCCGGGTTGACGATTCCCGGACTGGCGAACACCCACAGCCATGCCTTTCACCGCGTGCTGCGCTCCCGGACCCAGGCCGATCGTGGCTCGTTCTGGACGTGGCGCGACGTGATGTACGCCGCTGCGACCCGCCTCGATCCCGACACCTATCATCGCCTCGCTCGAGCGGTGTTCGCAGAGATGGCGTTGGCC
The DNA here is from genome assembly GCA_049437325.1 of Acidimicrobiales bacterium. Taxonomy (GTDB): domain Bacteria; phylum Actinomycetota; class Acidimicrobiia; order Acidimicrobiales; family Aldehydirespiratoraceae; genus UBA11606. The sequence goes on along the minus strand of JBMTIM010000055.1, from coordinate 9,342 downwards.
GGCCAAACGGCAGTGGGTGAGTTCCACTACGTACACCATCAGCCTGACGGCACGCCCTACGACGATCCGAATCAGATGGGCCACGCACTTCTGGCTGCGGCCGAAGACGCAGGCATCCGCATCACTCTCCTCGACACCCTCTACCTCCACGGCGGTCTCGATGCCGACGGGTATCAGCCGATCGAGGGGCCCCAGCGTCGCTACGCCGACGCCGATGCGGAGCAGTGGGCGCAACGGGTGGACAACCTCTCGCCCGGCACCAACCAGTTGATCGGCGGAGCCATCCACAGCATCCGGGCAGTCGATCCCGACTCGATCGCCATGGCCGCTGAGTCGACCCGTGGCTTCGGCGCACCGCTGCATGCGCACGTCAGCGAACAGCGGTCAGAAAACGATGCATGCCTTGCCGTCCTCGGTGGCACGCCACTCACCGTCCTCGACCGATCGGGTGCCCTCGGCCCTGGCTTCACTGCCGTGCACGCAACCCATGTCTGTGCCGACGACGTACGGCGCCTCTCGTCCAGCGGGTCGACCGTGAGCATGTGCCCGACAACCGAGCGAGATCTGGGAGACGGCATCGGACCTACCCTCGACTTCGCCGAAGCCGGGATCCCGATCCACCTCGGAAGTGATTCACACGCAATCATCGATCACTTCGTCGAAGCCCGCTCGATCGAACTCCACGAGCGTCTGCGCAGCGAACGCCGCGGGCTCCACACCGCGCCCGAGCTCCTGGCCATGGCGACGGTGAACGGGCAACGGGCACTCGGCTGGCAGTCGGCGGGGCGCCTCGCCGTCGGCGATCGAGCCGACCTCGTTGCGATCCGACTCGACAGCGAACGCACTGCGGGCTCCTCGGGTGAGCATGCGATCGAGGCGGCCATCTTCGCTGCCACCACAGCCGACATCAGCACCGTCGTCGTCGACGGCACGACTGTCGTTGCCGACCACCACCATCGGCGTGTCGATGTGGGAGCCGAACTTCGAGCATCGATCGAGGAACTCCTCACATGACCGCAACCGTCATCGACAACATCGGCCTGCTGATCACCAACGATCCCGCGCTGGGCGAAGGGCCACTCGGCAAATGCCACGACGCGTCGGTCGTGGTGGAAGCAGGCCACGTCGTCTCCGTCGGTCGCACCGGCCAGGTCGCCGACGAACGAATCGACACAGACGGCGCCTGCGTGCTTCCCGGCTTCGTCGACAGCCACACCCATCTGGTTTTTGCCGGGGATCGAAGCGAGGAGTTCACCGCTCGCATGGCAGGCCAGCCCTACGACGGTGGCGGTATCCGGACGACGACGGAGGCGACTCGCTCCACCAGCACCGACGAACTCGACCGGCTGGTTCGCCTGCGTCTCGCCGAAGCGCACCGAGCCGGCACCACCACCATCGAGATCAAGTCGGGCTATGGACTCAACGTCGACGACGAGGCCCGGAGTCTCGACATTGCGAAGCGCCACACCAACGAGACCACGTTCCTCGGCGCACACCTCGTCCCATCGGAGTACGTCGGCCGAGCGGACGACTATGTCGATCTGGTCTGCAACGACATGCTCGCAGCGGCGGCCCCTCATGCGAAATGGATCGATGCCTTCTGTGAACGAGGCGCGTTCGATGCCGATCAGAGTCGAACCGTACTCGAAGCGGGAGCTGCGATGGGCTTGATCGGTCGGCTCCACGGCAACCAACTCGAGCCGGGACCGGGCGTGCAGCTCGCCGTCGAGTGCGGATGCGCCTCGGTCGACCACTGCACCTATCTCACCGACGACGACATCGACGCCCTCGCCGGTTCCGACACGGTTGCGACGTTCCTTCCCGCAGCGGACTTCTCGACGAAGCAACCCTATGCAGATGCTCGCCGGGTGCTCGATGCCGGCGTCACGGTTGCCATCGCATCGAATTGCAACCCGGGCTCGAGCTACACGACCTCGATCTCGTTCTGCATCGCCATCGCCGTGCGCGACATGGGCATGACCATCGACGAGGCGATCCAAGCGGTCACGACGGGCGGGGCCGCAGCACTTCGCCGCACCGATGTCGGTCGTCTGTCCCCCGGGTCGGCCGGCCATGCCGTCATCCTCGATGCGCCGAGCCATCACCACCTCGCCTATCGCCCCGGCGTACCGCTCATTCGCCAGACCATCGGACCACTCGGTAGCTGATCGGCGGCCGCCCTATGCTCCGGCGAGCACCGCCCACTCCACGAGGACGAGACATGAACGCCGACATGGACCGCCTGGTCACCTGGCACAACGGAGACAAGACACCCGGACCGTTCTCCACCGACGAGATGGAGCGCCGGCAAACCAACCTTCGAAGCCACCTCGCTGCACACGACATCGATGCTGCGCTGCTGACGAGCTACCACAACATCTGCTACTTCAGTGGCTTCCTGTACTGCGCGTTCGGTCGTACCTACGGTCTGGTGATCACAGCCGACGGTTCCGCCGGCGAGGGTGTCACCACGATCAGTGCCGGGATCGATGGTGGGCAGCCCTGGCGACTCACCCACGGCGACAACATCACCTACACCGACTGGCGCAAAGACAATTTTTTCCACGCCGTGCAGACACAGACTGCCGGTGCGAAACGCATCGGCATCGAGTTCGACGACGTCAGTGTCGACCTGCTGGCGAAACTCGAGGCGGCCCTCCCAGGTGTCGACCTCGTCGACATCGGCACGCCCACCATGTGGATGCGCACGATCAAGTCGGCAGAAGAAATCGCCCACATCAAGAAGCTCACTGCGATCGCAGACCTCGGCGGTGAAGCCTGTCGCGACGCGATCGCTGTCGGCGTGCCCGAACACGAGGTTGCGCTTGCATCGACGCAGACAATGGTGCGCGAACTCGCCAAGACCTACGACTACGCCGAACTGATGGACACCTGGACCTGGTTCCAATCAGGCATCAACACCGATGGCGCCCACAATCCGGTCACCAATCGCGTTATGGAACCAGGCGACATCCTGTCGTTGAATTGCTTTCCGATGCTGTTCGGGTACTACGTGGCACTCGAGCGCACCCTCTTCGTGGAGTCGTGTTCCGACGCGCACCTGGAAATCTGGCATCGCAACGTCGAGGTGCACGAGGCCGGCCTCGAACTGATCAGACCCGGGAACTCCTGCGCACATATCGCGGCAACACTGAACGACATCTACCGCGAGTACGACCTCCTCAGGTACCGCTCGTTCGGCTACGGCCACAGCTTCGGCGTGCTCTGCCACTACTACGGACGCGAAGCCGGGGTGGAGTTGCGCGAAGACATCGAGACGGTCTTGGAGCCGGGAATGGTGGTGTCGATGGAGCCGATGGTGATGATCCCCGAGGGACAGCCGGGCGCTGGCGGATACCGAGAGCACGATGTGCTCGTCATCAACGAGGACGGCACCGTCGACAACATCACCGGCTTCCCCTACGGCCCCGAACACAACATCGTGGGCGCCTGACGCCGCTCGCAGCACCCACCGCCGACGCCTGATCACATCGCACCGTTCGAGGGCGACGGGGACGACTCTGCGCCAGCCGATCAGGTTCGGTCGAGTTCGCCGAGAATCTCCCGAAATGCAGCCGCGTCGTCGGGGGTGTTGACCGGCACCGAGAACTCGATGCGGTCGACACGACCCGCGAAACGCTCGTTGAGTCGGTGGGCAATCTGGTCGTACGTGCCGATCGTGGCAATGGTGTGCAACATCTCGTCATCGACGAGATCGGACAGCTCGTCCCAACGACCTTCGCGGCTGTACTCGCTCGCCTCTCGCGCCCGGTCCTCCCAACCATGGATCGCGAAGGCGCGTCGATACGACGGGGTCGACAGGTAGAACGCAGTGCGAGCACGAACAGTGCGAATCACTGCATCGAGCGTTTTCTCGTCGGGAGCGGTCCCGACCAATGGTTTGATGCACACCTCGCACTCGTCGACATCACGATTCACCCGCGCTGCACCACGAGCAAGGTTCGGCAGAATCTCTTCGTCGATGAACTTCGGCGTGACCACCGGATGGAGTCGGATGCCGTCGGCGCACTCACCCGCCATGGCAGTCATGTTCGGCCCGATCACTGCGATATGGATCGGAATGTCGGGATGGTCGATCGGTCCCGGATCGAAGAGCGGCACCATCAGATCGAGGTTGTAGTGATCGCTGGTGAACTCGAGCGGCGTGCGCTCCTGCCAGCACCGCCAGACCGCTCGTACGGCCCCGATGTAGTCACGCATCCACGGCGCAGGAGCGGACCAGTCGAGGCCGAAACGGCGCTGGATGTGCGCCCGTACCTGGGTGCCAAGCCCAAGCATGAAGCGACCACCGCTGAGTTTCGACAGCGACCACGCCGACATCGCAGTGGCGGTCGGGCTGCGGGGAAACGCCATCGCAACTGAGGTCCCCAACTGGATCTGCTCTGTTGCCGCCGCACCGAGCGCCATCATCTGAAAGGGATCGTCCTTGGTTTCCTCGACGAGCACTGCATCGAGACCCACCTCCTCGGCCAGCCCCGCCAGACGGGCGAAGTCGCGGATATCGAGTGGCGTGTCGGGCTCCCGCAAGCCCGGGTCGAGCTTGCCGAGGGGAAGCAGCGATTCGATCTTCATCGCTGTGCACTGTAGTTCGGGGGCTTGAGCCGGCTCTCAGCCCGACCGCGCAGAGAACTACCCTCGACATCGATGACACTGCGAGTCTTCCTGACCCACAATTCCGAGGACCTCGAGGCGTACTACGGCAGGGCACTTCCCGAGCTCGCTGCACTCGGCGTCGAGATCCGGCACAACCCGTTCGACCGCGACCTCACCACGTCAGAGCTGATCGAGCACACAACCGGCACCGAGGTGATCGTCGCTCATCGCTCGACGCCAGGCGACGCCGAACTGTTCGTCGAACGACCTGAGCTCCGAGCGTTTCTGCGCACCGCAGTCGACATCTCCACCATCGATGTTGTCGCTGCGACGGCACACGGCGTGATCGTCGGACACGCCGACAAGAGCTTTGTGGCATCGACCGCCGAACTGGCCCTTGGCCTGCTCATCGACACCGCCCGACACATCACCACCAGCAGTCACGACTACCGCTCGAATCGGGAACCGTCGCAGCGGTCGGGTCGCCAGTTGCGCGGCATGACCGCCGGCATCATCGGTTACGGCGCCATCGGGTCGTACCTCGCGGACCTTCTGCGCGCTGTCGGACTCGAGGTGATCGTCAGCGAGCCAGAAGCCGACGTCCCGGACCGGTTCCGGACCGTCGATCTCGAAACGCTCCTCGCACGCAGCGATGCGGTGTTCCCACTGGTTGCAAGCACACCGGCCACCCGTCATCTGCTCGATGCCGACGCGATCGGTCGGATGCAACCCGGCGCTGTTCTCATCAACGTGAGTCGCGGTGAAATCGTCGACGAGATCGCCGTCGAAACCGCGCTCGATGGCGGCCATCTCGGCGGATTCGGCTGTGACGTCGGCACGGCGCCTGACCAGCGACCGAACCCCCGCCTCGCAGCTCGACCCGATGTCGTCGCCACGCCCCACCTCGGCGGCCTCACACCGGAGAACGCCGACGCACAGGCGCGCAGTTCGGTCGAGCAGATCGACGCAATTCTTCGTGGTGAGCGACCGCCTCGTCTCGCCAACCCGCACGCCTGGACACACCCGTGATCGGAGCAACGGACACCCACATCCATTTCTACGACCATCGTTTTCCGAGCGCGCCCGGTGCACTGCTCCATCCACCAAACGCAGGAATCGCCGACTATCGCTCGGTCCAGCGCGCGCTCGGACTCGACCGCGTGGTCATCGTTCAGCCCACCACCTATGGCGTCGACAACCGGTGCCAACTCGCTGCGCTCGCAGAACTCGGCGAGCAGGCCCGAGCCGTCGTCGTGCTCGACTCGTCGACACCGACGGCCACGCTCGGGCGCCTCACCCAACTCGGCGTTCGTGGGGCACGGTTCCACATGCTCCCGGGTGGTGCCGTCGGCTGGGATCAGCTCGAACCCACCGCAGCCGCAATCGCTGCGCATGGCTGGCACATCCAGCTCCAACTCGACGGCAACGATCTCCCTGATCTCGTCGATCGACTGCTCGCCCTCCCGACCGACCTCGTGATCGATCACGTCGGTCGCTTCATGCCGCCTCGAGGCCTCACATCACCAGGCTTCAAAGCGCTTCGCCGACTCATCGATTCCGAGCGCTGTCACGTCAAGCTCTCGGCGCCGTACGAGGGCTCGAGCCTCCCCCGTCCACACGACGATGTTGCGATCCTGATCCACGAACTGATCCGTGTCGCACCCGAACGGCTGCTGTGGGCCAGCAACTGGCCGCACCCAGGCCAGGACGATCCGCCGGCGATCGCCGACCTCGACGATTGGCGTACGGCGTGGATTCCCGCTGAGCTGCAGAGCATGATCCTGGTCGACAACCCTGGCCGTGTGTACGGCTTCCCACCAGTGGAGGACTCATGATCGATCCGACGGCAGCCCCCGATGTCGACTATGCGCGTTACCCCTCACTGGTGGATCGCACCTGCCTGGTGACGGGAGGGGCCGACGGCATCGGAGCCGCAATCGTCGAGGAGCTGGCAGGCCAGGGGGCAAAGGTCGCATTTCTCGATCTCCAGGCGGACAAGGCAACCCAGGTCGTTGCGCGTGCCGTCGACGCCGGTGCCACGCATGCTCCGATCCACCGGATCGTGGACCTGCGCAACATCGAAGCAATGCAGGCCGCCATCACAGAGATGGCAGCCGAGATCGGCGACTTCACGGTGCTGGTGAACAACGCAGCCAACGACGATCGCCACACGTGGGACGAGATGACTCCCGACTACTGGGACGACCGGCTCAACACGAACCTCAGACACCAGTTCTTTGCGATCCAGGCGGTGGCGCCGGCAATGATCGAGGCAGCGCACGGCTCGATCATCAATATCGGCTCGAGCAGTTACATGATGCAGGAGGACTTCTTCCCCGGGTACGCCGTTGCGAAGTCCGGGGTGGAAGGGATCACTCGGACGATGGCCCGCACATTCGGGCCTCACGGTATTCGGGTCAACACCGTCCTGCCGGGCTGGGTTGCCACCGAACGGCAACTCGAGAAGTGGTGGTCACCGGAGGGCGAAGCAGGCACGCTCGCCGATCAAGCGATCAAGCGTCGTATCTACGCCAAGGAGTTTGCCCAGATGGTGCTGTTCTTGGCCGCCGACGACGGCGCCGCATGCACCGCCCAGCAGTTCCTGGTCGACGGCGGTCGGCGATGATCGAGATCACCGACGACGGCAGGGTCCGTACCATCACGTTCCGGCGCCCAGAAGCGAAGAACGCCATGAACACGGCGATGTGGGACGGCACCACCGACGCGTTCATCGCAGCAGCAGACGATCCCAGGATTGCGGTTGTCGTGCTCACCGGCAGCGAGGACTCATTCTCGGCGGGCCAAGATCTCTTCGAGATGGCCGCAATGGCAACCGGTGACGGTCCCGAACAGCACCACGGCTTCGCCGGCCTCTGCCGCACGCTCATCGACTTTCCGAAGCCGGTCGTGCTCGCCGTGAACGGACTCGGGCTCGGGTTCGGCGTCACGATTCTCGGACTCGCAGACCTGGTGTTCGCATCGACCAACGCCCGCTTCAGATGTCCGTTCACCGAACTTGGTGTCGCTCCCGAACTGGCGAGCAGTGTGTCATTCCCGCACCTGCTCGGTCGCCAGAACGCGAGTTGGATTCTGATGAGCAGCGAGTGGATCGATGCCGAGCGAGCCAAGGAGATGGGACTGGTATTCGAACTCTGTCAACCCGACGAACTGATGGATCGGACCATGACCGCAGCCCACACCCTGGCGGCGAAACCGATCAGCTCACTCGTCGAGACCAAGGCGACGATCATGGCTTCCCTGCGGCCCGCGCTCCATGCCGCCCATGCGCGCGAGAACGCTGCCTTCGCGAAGCTGATGGGCGGCCCGGCCAATCTCGAGGCGATGACCGCATTCGCCGAGAAACGCGCGCCGAACTTCGAAGGGATCGACTGACATGCACGATGATCCGGATGCGGTGACCCTGCTGGAGGCGATGGCTGCCACACTGACCGACCGCGTGGTACCGGCCCTGCACGACGGCGTGCAGCACGAAGCTCGGATCGTCGCCAACCTGTGCCGGATCCTGGCTCGAGAACTCGCCGAATCCGGCGCAGATCGCGACATGTTCGCTGCGCTGATCGGCCACGACGGCCAACGTGGTGACCTCGCTGCCGAACTCGACCAGCTGATCGCATCGGGTCACGCACCACCCGAGACGCTGGCAGTCCTGCTCGCCGATGTGACACGACGGGCCGAGATCACCAAGCCCGGCTACACCTTCACCGATGGAACCTGACGCTGCTGCCGCCGGTCTGTCGGAACTGGCGGGTTGCCCGGTCACGATCACCGGTGCGGCTTCGGTCGGAGCCCAGCGCTCGACCCTCTTCGTCGACCTCGAGCGACCTACCGGCGTCGAGTCGGCGGTGGCTCAGATCAGCACCGGTGCGGTTGAAACGCGACCGGTCACTGCCGAGGCGGCGCTGCTCGAGCTCGTTGGCCGCCATGGGGTCCCAGTACCCACCGTGTATGCCGCCACCGACGAACTTCCCGGCATCGGGTTACCCGCCATGATCGTCTCACGGGCCCGAGGCCGAACGATCCCGCGCCACATTCTGCGTGCACTCCCCGATCGTGATGCAGGCGACAACTTGGCCCGCCAGTGCGGCGCTGCGTTGGCCGCGCTCCACGCCATTCCTGCGACCGAGGCGCCACCGGCCTTCGAAGAGGTGACCCCAACCCGGTTTGTCGAGTTGCAGACCGAGCGCCTCGAACTCTTGGCGCGGCCAAGGCCCGCGATCCGTTACGGGCTGCGGTGGCTGGCTGACAACGAGCCCGCCCCTGTTGACTCGACCATCGTTCACGGTGATCTCCGCAACGGCAACATCGTCGTGGACGACGGTGGCCTCATCGCAGTGCTCGACTGGGAGGTTGCGCAGCGGAGCGATCCGATGCAGGACCTGGCCTGGCTCTGCCTGCGAACCTGGCGGTTCGGCGCCGACGATCGACCTGTCGGAGGGTTCGGGGCGTTCGATGCCCTCGTCGACGGGTACGAGACCGCTGGGGGAACATTCCGTCAACCAGCGTTCGACTGGTGGACCGCAGCGCGTTGTGCGTGGTGGGCGATCGGTCTCGCTGCCCAGGCATTGGCCTTCACCACCGGACGGACTGACGCAATCATGCTGGCTGCGAGCGGACGTCGCGTTCCGGAACTCGAGTTCGACCTGCTGGACCACATCCGGCGCATCGACCACTGATCGAGGTCGAGCCCGGAGGTCGAGCCCGGAGGTC
>JBMTIM010000054.1:0-18863 GCA_049437325.1 Acidimicrobiales bacterium | reverse complement strand
CCCCCCCGAGGGGCACCCACCGAGACAATCGCCCTCCACACACCGATGGGCCCCACCGAAGGGGTCGCACTCGTCGACCAGCCCGTCCTCGTCCCGATCCTGCGGTCCGGGCTCGGCATGCTCGATGCGGCGCTCGAGGCACTCCCGGACTCCGAAACCGGCTTCATCGGCCTCAAACGAGACGAAGCGACGCTGCAACCCGAGGTCTACATGAACACGATCCCGCAACTCGACGAGCGGGCGGTGTTTCTGCTCGACCCGATGCTCGCAACCGGTGGGTCGGCCAACTACGCAGCGGCACAGGCGCGGGATCGAGGGGCGGGCGAGGTGACCCTCGTGGTCCTGCTTGCCGCACCGGAGGGCATCGAGGCAGTTCGTGCGGTCGGAGCGGTCGATCGAGTGGTCACCGCGTCGATCGATTCGCATCTCAACGAGATCGGCTTCATCGTGCCCGGACTTGGCGACGCCGGTGACCGTCAATACGGGGTCGACTGATGGCGGATCGACATCTCATCGCCGTCGAACCCGCAACTCGTCCCGCCATGCACGACGTCATGGTGGCGGCAGTCGAGCAGGCGGGAGGAACGGTCGTGCCAATCGAGCAGGCCAGCGCCCTGATGTTCGCCGACCCGATGGCGGCCGGGGAGTTTCGCACCATCCTCGACGCTGGCGCGGGGGTTGAATGGATCCAGCTGCCCTATGCGGGCATTGAGACTTTTGCCCACAACCTCGACGCTGATCACATCTGGACCTGCGGCAAGGGTGTCTACGCAGCTCCTGTCGCAGAGTGGATCCTCACGGCGATTCTCACGTCGTTTCGGGCGATCCCCCGGTACGTCCGCTCGTCGAGTTGGCAGAGTCAGGAGGGCCGCGATCTGCGCGGAGCCAAGCTCACGATCCTTGGTGCAGGTGGCATCACCGATGCGTTCATGGAATTGATCGCCCCGTTCCACTGCGACGTGACGGTCGTACGGCGAAGCAACACGCCCTATCCCGGCGCATCGCACACGATGTCGACCGACAACCTGCACCAGGCGATCGCTGCTGCCGATGCCGTGATCGTCGCCCTCGCCCTCACCGAGGCGACGACGGGGATCATCGACAGTGCTGCACTTGCGGCGATGCGCCCCGACGCCTTCCTCGTCAACGTGGGCCGCGGTGGTCATGTCGTCACCGACGACCTCGTGACCGCCCTTGGCAACGGTGTGATCCGCGGGGCAGTGCTCGACGTGACCGACCCCGAACCGCTGCCCGACGGGCATCCGCTCTGGGAACTCGACAACTGTGTGATCACTCCGCATGTGGGCAACACCGCCGAGATGGGCCTTCCGCTGATCGCCGACCGGGTTCGAGACAATGTGACCCGTTGGATCGCCGGAGACGATCTCCTCGGACCCGTCGACATCGACCTCGGCTACTAGCCTCGGGCTCATGCTCGACCACGTCTTCACCGATGCCATCGGCGCCCTGCGAGACGCGTTCGAGTTGGCTCGACTCGAACGCCAGGCCTTCGAGGAACGCTTCCAATCCGACGTCCTCCTCGGTGATGTCAGCTGGCAGACGTCGTACGGCCTCCCTGGGGAGGGTCTTCCGCCACGGGTCCAAGCCGACATCGCCTGTACCTGGCCGACCTGGAGTCAGGCGGCCTACCGGAGCTGGTACGTGGACGAAGCGTCCACCGAACCGCCCCGTATCGAGATCGAGATCATCTTCCGACGCCAGAGGCTCTCTGCTGCGCCCGACCCAGAAGTTGTCCTCGAAGCACTCCCGCTCGAGTCACCATCGATCGGACGAGAACCACTCACCCGATCAGGACCCACGGTCGAGTCGATCTATGGCGTCGATCTCCATGATCCCGAGTATGCGATCGAAGTCTGTTACGAGGGTTCGTACGAACTCGACGAGGCCCGGCTGGAGGACGGGACGAGTCTCGACGACGACTTCGGCGGTCTCGGCGGGTGGATTGCAGCGACGCTGGTACAGGTCGGCGACGTCACGCTCGCCGAGCGGTGACACGACCGGTGTCCACGGCTCTGGCGGTGCTCACAGACCCCGTCGCTGCTCATTGAGATCGTCGAAGACGGGATGGCGGTTGTCCGCCTGCGCCTCGAACGACTCCATCATGTCGGCCGGGTGGAACATGCCGGTCTGCCACAGCGAGATGAAGTCGAGACTTTCCGCCACCGAGTGGTCACGGGCATAGAGGATCGATTCTTTCGTGCCCTGAATGGCCAGTGGCGACTTGCGTGCGATCTGGGCGGCGATCTCGTGCACTGCGTCGAGCATCGTTCCCTGGTCGGGGTAGACCTCGTTGACCAGGCCGACTTCTTTCGCCCGCGCCGCCGGCATCCGGGCACCCGTGTAGGCCAACTCGCGCACGACACCGTCGGGAATCAGTTTCGGAAGTCGCTGGAGCGTGCCGACATCGGCCGTCATGCCGATGTTGATCTCCTGGATGCAGAACCACGCATCGTCGGTGGCGTAACGGCAGTCGGCCGCAGTGACCATGTCGACCGCTCCCCCGACAGCGCCACCCTGGATGGCAACCAACACCGGCATGCGCGCCTCTTCGAGGCACGAAAAGGTCCGCTGGAGGTGGAGAACATTTCTGCGCAGAACAGCCCGCCGGCGGCCGATCTCGGTGCTGTCACGAGCAGGAGCAGCAGCGTCGCTGTCAGCGATCGTCGAGCCGCCGGTGAAGACGGACAGATCCATGCCGGCGCTGAAGTGTTTCCCGGTCGAGGAGATGACCAGCACCCGAGCGCGGCCAGAATCGCTGAGCTCGTCGACGATTTCGGGGAGCTCGGACCAAAAGGCCGGGATCATCGAGTTGAGTTCGTCGGGTCGCGAAAGGATGAGGTGGGCGACGCCCTCCGTCTCCTCGATCTCGAAGCAGGTGTATCCCATGGCCTCGCAGGTTATGGGATCAGTGCTCGTCGGTCCCCATCGCCGTGGCGGCAGCAGTTTCGTGCATCGCCTGCGCCTTCTCCTCGAAACGCTCCTCGTCGAGGTCGTAGTCGATGAACTCCGCACCGGTGTCGGGCAGATCCTCGAACTCGATGACACCGATCTCGGTGAACTTGTCGCGCAGCCATCCTTCGCCCGCATCGAGCAGACCCAGCTTCTTGCAGTTCGGAACGATCTTGGAGAACAGCATGCGTTGGAACAACTTGGCCTCCTCCGGTGCGTTGAGTAGCCGCTCGGTCATGACCCGGCTGTCGACACCCATGTGCTCCCACACCTCCTGTTGGAGAAAGCGATCCCGCATGCGGAGCGCCGCTTCGAACGCGAACTCCTGCCGATGCTGGATCTCGGCCGTGGTCATGTCCTGATACACCTCCTGCAGACTGAGCACACCGAAGGCAACATGTCGGGCCTCGTCGCTCATCACGTAGCGAAGGAGCTTCTTGAGCAACGGTTCCTCGGTGAGATCGTGCATGAAGCCGAACGCAGCCAGTGCCAAACCCTCGACCATGATCTGCATTCCGAGATAGGTCATGTCCCACTCGGAGTCGTTGATGATGTCGTCGAGCAGCAACCCGAGGTGGGCATTGATCTGGTAGCCACCACCGAGCTTTTCGTCGAGGTAGCGGGCGAAGACCTCGACATGACGCGCTTCGTCGACGACCTGCTGGGCTGCGTAGTACTTGGCATCGATCCACGGCACCGTCTCGACGATCTTGGCTGTGCAGAGCAGAGCACCCTGCTCTCCGTGGAGGAACTGGCTGAGGCGCCACTTGGCCGACTGCAGCCCGAACTCCCGCCACTCCTTGTCCCCCCAGTTGAACAGTGGTGACGCCGGGTCCTCCATGTTCGACGGATCCAGCTGCAGTTCAGCCTGCAGGTTGAGCGCCTCGTAGGGATCGACGTCGATGGACCAATCGAGATCGGTGGTTGCGTTCCACTGACTCGTCTTCGACTTCTCGTAGAGCTTGTCGAGCTTCGGGCGCTCACCCTTGTCGTAGTTCCAGGTGAAGATCGCTTCGGCGTTGTCTTCGACCAGATGGATCAGTTCGTCCTTGTTCTGATTCGCCTGGGCGATCTCCATGATCCGATCGACATTGTTCGGATCGTCGTACCCGGTCAGACCGTGCATACCGGCGGAGCCGGACTGTTGATTGTCGGTGATGGCCATGCTTGGAACTCCGATCAGCCGCTGGCTGCGGCAGGGTTGGGGATGGGGGCGGGAAGGGCGGCACGAATGAGCCGGTGAACCACCGTGTTCCACTCCTCAGCGGGAGCAGTGGACTTCTCGATCGCTCCCAGGACGACGAACCCGAAGGAGATCGCCTGGCAGAGCGTCACGATTGCTGCGGTCGACAACGCCGGATCGATGGTGCCGGCCTCCTTGCCGTTGTCGATCAGGGTGGCGAGATGTCCCTCTTCGTCGAGCACTCGAGCGTTGAACAGAGCCCGGAACTCCTGATCGCGACGCGCAGTCACCATCGCCTCGAGCAGAAGCGCATCCGACGCAGGCTCGCGCTCGAGCAGGTGTGTACCGAGCGACTCGAGCACGTCCGCAGCGCTTGCTTCGGGTCCGGCTGCCAAGAGCCCTGCGACCTGCTGGACCAGCACGACATCGAGCGCGTCGAGCAGGAGGTCCTGCTTTCCCTGCCAGCGGCTGTAAATGGCTCCGGTGGTGACACCGGCGCGACGAGCGATGGCAGCAACACCGGCCCTTTCGATCCCGCGCTCGGTGAAGACGTCGATCGCAGCCTGGAGCAGTCGGTCGGTCAGTTCGTCGCTTCTGACGCGGGGACTGTCGAGATGCACCATGCTGCGATGATAACGATCATTATCGGCTCGTCAAGGGGATCCGTCGGCGATGGTCTGGCCTGACCCGACCCTCGGCTCAGGAATGCGGGGCCCGGATCAGTTGCGCCAGTTCGACATGAGGCCGCGCTCCCACGTGCGAGATCACCTCACCGGCCGCAATGGATCCCAGTTCACCGCACCGCAGCATGTCTGCGCCGATCGAGAGGCCGTAGATGAATCCTGCTGCGTACTGATCACCAGCACCGGTGGCGTCGACGACATGATCAGCCGGCGTGACCCCGATGTCGATTCGCTCGCCCCCGAACATCACGACCGACCCCTTCGCCGATCGTGTGACGGCGGCAACCTCGACCAGATCGGCCAGCCCGTCCACTGCGGCGTCGAAATCGTCGGTTTCGAACATCGAACAGGCTTCAGCTTCGTTGGCGAACACGAGATCGACATGGTCGGCGATGAGATCGAGCCATTCGGCTCGATGACGTTCGACGCAAAACGAATCGCTGAGCGTCAGCGACACGATCCGACCCGCATCGGATGCGACCTTCATAGCGTGACGAATCGCGTCCTTGGCCTCGGGACGATCCCAGAGGTAGCCCTCGCAGTACGTGATTGCTGCAGACTCGACAAGCGACTCATCGATATCGGTGGGGCTGAGATACGCCGAGATCCCGAGGAACGTGTTCATGGAGCGCTCGCCGTCGGGGGTCACCTGAATGAGTGATCGGGCCGTGGGCTCACCGACCGTCGCCGCAGGGACATCGAACGCAACGCCGCCCGCCTTCGTGTCGTGGCGAAACACCTCGCCCAGCTGATCGTCTCGAACCTTGCCGATGTAGGACGCTCGACCACCGAGACTCGCAATACCAGCCATCGTGTTGGCGGCGGAACCACCCGAGACCTCCATTCCCGGTGGCATGACTGCGTACAACGACGTGGCCCGGTCGGCGTCGATGAGGGTCATCGCTCCCTTGACCACGCCCTGTTCGACAAGGAAATCGTCCGAGACGTTGGCGATCACGTCAACGATGGCATTGCCCACCCCCACAGCGTCGAGGGGTAGATCAGGCTTCGCTCGCACAGGTGCCTCCGGGCCGAACAACAGACCAAGGGACCCTAGCGCTGAACAGTGCAGCCGGTTCGCGTCGCCAAAGCACGCATGGACATCAGCTGTTGGCATCCCTTCTCGACCGCTCCCCCACCGCCGACGCCGTAGCCCTTGTTGCCGGACCCAGCAGTACCCTTCGCACGATGAGCAGTCCAGCTGATCCTCGCCTTCCCCGCCTTGCCGTTCCTTCCGCCTATCGCATCGAGCTGGCCCCTGACCTCGCCCAGTTCACGTTCACCGGATCGGTCGAGATCGACGTGGAGATCCTCGAACTCACCGACCGCCTCGTGCTCAATGCGATCGAACTCACGATCCACACCGCCACGATCAGCATCGCCGGAACCGAGCACACCGTCAGCATCGACCTCGACGAGACGACCGAACGACTGACCCTCAGCAGCGACACGACGCTGCCCCCCGGTCCGGCCACGGTCGCGATCACGTTCGACGGTCTTCTCAATGACCAACTCCATGGTTTCTACCGATCGAGCTACGCCGATGCCGCCGGCGTCGAGCACACCATTGCGACCACCCAGTTCCAGTCGACCGATGCCCGACGCTGCTTCCCCTGCTGGGACGAACCCGCGTACAAGGCAACCTTCGAGACCACCCTGATCGTCGACGCCGAGCACCTGGCTGTCTCCAACACCGCAGAGGTGGACCGCCGAGCCGAACCCGATGGCCGCATGCGAGTCCGCTTCGCTCCCACGATGATCATGAGCACCTATCTCGTGGCCTTCGTCGTCGGACCGTTGGAGGCAACCGAGCCGATCGATGCCGACGGGGTTCCCGTCCGGGTGGTGCACCGCCCCGGCCAGGCCCATCTGACCAGCTTCGCGCTCGATGTGGCGGCACACGCCCTCGGATGGCTCTCCGACTACTTCGCGATCCCCTACCCCTCCGACAAGGTCGACCTCATCGCAATCCCCGACTTTGCGTTCGGAGCGATGGAAAATCTTGGCTGCGTGACCTTCCGCGAGGTCCTCCTGCTCGTCGACCCCGATGAGGCGAGCCAGCCGGAACTCCAGGTCGTTGCCGACGTGATCAACCACGAACTCGCCCACATGTGGTTCGGCGACCTCGTCACCATGCAGTGGTGGGAAGGCATCTGGCTCAACGAGGCCTTCGCCACCTTCATGGAGACCAGCTGCAGCGACGCATACCGACCGGATTGGCGAGTGTGGGACACGTTCGCCCGCGCCCGAGCCCAGGCCTTCGACGTCGATGCCCTCTCCTCGACTCGGCCGATCGAATACCCGGTCCTCAGCCCCCAGGACGCCGAGGGCATGTTCGATCTCCTCACCTACGAAAAGGGCGCAGCGGTCGTTCGCATGCTCGAGCAGTATCTGGGCGCAGACGTGTTTCGTGATGGCGTGCGGCACTACATCGCTACCCACGCCTACAAGAACACGAAGACGACCGACCTGTGGGACTCACTCGAACTCGTCTCAGGCCAGCCAGTCCAGGCACTCATGCACGCCTGGATTTTCCAGGGGGGCCATCCGGTCGTCACCGCAACGGTCACGCCGCACGGCCTTCGACTCGAGCAGCATCACTTCACGCTCGACCCGTCCAAAGGCGACGATCGAACCTGGGCGATCCCGCTGGTGATCCGTCATTCCGGCGGCACCACATCCGTGCTCATGGACCAGCGTTCGATGCTGCTCACCGGTATCACCGACGCACCACTGACCGTGAGTGAGGGTGCGAGTGGTTTCCTCCGCACCGCGATCGCCATCGATGCACTCCCCGATCCCGCCAACCTCAGCCCGGCCGAGCGGCACAGTGTGGTCGACGATGCATGGGCCGCATGCGTCGCCGGTTCGCTGACAGCCGCCGAGTTCCTGCGGCTGTGTCGCCACTTCGCCGGTGAGGACGATCTCAACGTCTGGCAGGCGATCAGCACCGGGCTCCACGGCCTCGATCGACTCGTCGACGACGACACCCGACCCACGTTCCAGGCGGCCGTGCGAGAGCTCGCCGAGCCGATCTTGGCAAGGATCGGACCTGAACCCGCAACCGACGACAGCGACCGGACTCGCGAGCTCCGAGCCACGCTCGTGCGGGTGTTGGGCACCGTGGGCGGGTCCCCCACCGTCATCGCTGCAGCAGCCGAGGCGCTCGATCACAACGATGCCTCGCTCGCTGCGGCCGCCCTCGCCGTCGTGAGCCACAACGGCGGCGAAGACGACTACGACATGGTCCACGACCGCTGGCAATCCGCCGACGATCCGCAGAGCGAAGTCCGCAACCTTCGGGCCCTTGCACACTTTCCTTCGGTCGAGTTGGTCGATCGGCTCCTCACCGAGATCGGCGACGGGTCGGTACGGACCCAGGACGCGCCGTATGTGCTCGCCCGAGCAATGCACAATCGGTTCGTCGACCGTTACGTCTGGGCCTACGTTCGCGACAACTGGGCCGATCTCGACAGCCGTTTTCCGAGCAACTCGATCCCGCGAATGCTCTCGGGCATCACCGCCCTCGATCAACCCGACCTCGTGAACGAGGTTGCCGACTTCCTCGCCGACCACCCGATTCCCCAAGCCGGCAAACAGGTCGAACAGCACCTCGAGCGTCAGGCGATCAATGCTCGGCTCCGGGATCGAGAGCATGAGCAGTTCAACCGTTCCCTTCGCTCCTGATGCCTGACTCCGCACGAGGGGTCATTTGTCATAACGTCGATCCATGGCGTCGGCCAAGAACTCTGCTCGACAGCGCGCCGCGCCGACGTTTCCGTTCACTGCGCTCTCACCAACCGAGGTCTTCGCGGTGGAGGACACGGCGGTGCAGTTCACGTGGCGCGGCCTCTCCAGTGGCGGCTTGGGTTTCAAAGTCCATCACCGCAGCGGTACGGACGCGATCGAACTCGGCGATGTCGGCGTCTGCGGAGCGGTCGACATCGAAGGTTTCGTTGCCGGCACCGAGACGACCGTCGACGTGGAGTTCGACGGCCGACCGATTGCGCGGCACGAGGTGTCCACGCTCGACGCCCTTGCCGGTCCGCCGATCGCAAAGATCGCAACGGTCAGCGACCTTCACCTCGGTGCTGACGGCTTCGGACTGATCCGCCAACTTCGAGAACCCTCCGGGATCGAACCCTATCCACTTCGCTGTGCCAGGGCAGCCGTTCGTGAGGCACAGGCGTGGGGTGCGGAGCTCCTCGTCATCAAGGGTGACATCACCGAACTCGGCATGCCTGACGAATGGGACCTCTTCGACGAACTGCTCGATGACGTCCATATCCCGGTCCTTGCGGTGCCCGGCAACCACGACACGGCCGCCAAACGCGGCGCGCTCGACGCCGCCACCGAACTTCGTCGTCGCAACCTCTTCCCCGAGCCGGTCGCCGCTACCGACATCGGAGGGGTGACACTCGTCATGGCCGACTCGACCGTACCGGGCCGAAACCATGGCCGACTGGGCCGATCAGCCGAGCAACTGGCACAGGCCGTCGATTGTGGGCAGCCGGCGCTCATCTTCACGCACCACCATCTCGAACCCCGGACGTACCCCACCATCTGGCCCCCCGGCATCCGAAAATCCGACACGGCCGATCTCCTGCCGGCGCTGTTCGAGGCCAACCCGGATCTGGTGATCTCCAGCGGCCACACGCACCGCAACCGGGCGTATCGCCACGCAACCGGATTGATCACCGAGGTGTCGTCAACCAAGGACTACCCCGGGGTCTGGGCCGGGTACACGATCCACACCTCTGGCCTTCGCCAAGCGGTCCGCCGGGTGGCCGAACCGACGTGTGCAGCGTGGAACGATCGAACCCACGCTGTGGTGGGCGGTATCTGGGGCCGCTGGTCCCCGGGTCGCATCACCGACCGAAGCCTCAACCATGCCTGGACCCGTACCTACGCTTCGAGGAAACCGACAGGTCAGGTCGCTGCGTCGAACTGACGATCAGCCGACATCGGGTTCGGCACCGATCTGGTGGGCCATCCGGTTCCGCTTCGTCTGGAGATAGCGCAGGTTTTCAGGATTTGGCGGGATCTCGATCGGAACGCGCTCGACAATCTCGAGCCCGTACCCGTCGAGCCCGGTGAGTTTTGCCGGATTGTTGGTCATGATCCGCATCCGAGTCACACCGAGATCGGCGAGCATGTTGGCACCAACGCCGTACTCTCGACTGTCGACGGGAAGGCCCTGCGCTGCGTTGGCATCGACGGTGTCGAGGCCCTCATCCTGCAAGGCGTACGCGCGCATCTTGTGGCCAATGCCGATCCCCCGACCCTCATGGCCGCGCAGGTAGATCAACACGCCGCGACCCTCCTCGGCGATCTTCTGCAGCGCAGTCTGAAGCTGTGGGCCGCAGTCACAACGCGTGGAATGGAGGATGTCTCCGGTGAGGCACTCGCTGTGAACCCGTACGAGTGGTGGCTCGCCCCCCTCGACATCACCCATGACGTAGGCGACGTGTTCTTCCCCGTCGACCACCGATCGATAGGCGTGCGCCATGAACTCGCCGAACGTGGTGGGAAGGCGGGCCGCGGCAAAGTGCTCGACAAGGATCTCGTTTCGCCTGCGATATCGCACGAGATCAGCGATGGACACCAATGCGAGGCCGTGTTCGAGTGCAAAGGCTTGCGACGCAGCGAGATTCATCATCTCGCCAGCGTCGGTGGCAAGGTCGGCGACCACACCAACTCGGGCAACGCCGGCGACCGTGCAGAGATCCACCACTGCTTCGGCGTGCCCAGCCCGCTTCAAGACACCGCCGGGACGGGAACGAAGGGGGAACACGTGACCGGGACGAGCGAACTGGTCGGGCCGAAGGTCGCTCCGAGCGAGCGCAGCGATCGTCCGGGCCTGATCGGCCGGTGACGAACCGGTCGAGTTGCCCTCGATCAGGTCGATCGACACGGTGAAGGCGCCACGTCCGGTGGCTACGTCCTCGTCGACCATCAAGTCGAGCCCGAGCGCGTTCGCTCGTTCGACGGTCATCGGGACACCCACCAGCCCGGTCGTTCGACGGTTGAGCCACACGAGCCGTTCAGCGGTCATCGGTTCGGCTGCGCCGGCGAGCGCACCTGTGGCCTCGGGTGAGTCGTCGTCGACGAGCACCACGTACTCCCCTGCCGCAAACACCTGGGCGGCGGTCTCGACATCGGTGAAGGGAGATTTGCTCACGAGACCCTCTCTACTGCCTCGACGCAGGATTGCATCACTGTTGGGGTGGACGCACCAGGCGTTCGACGTACTTGGCGAGCACGTCGGCTTCCACGTTGACGGTATCGCCCACCCGACGCCGACCCATCGCCGTGACCGCATGGGTGTGCGGAATGATTGCGATCGAGAAGGTGGTCGGTGTGACGTCGGCAACCGTGAGGCTGATGCCGTCGACGGCGATCGAGCCCTTCTCCACGACGTAGACACCGAGTTCGGCAGGAAGCGAAAAGGTGAAGAGGTACGAACCGTCATCCAGCTGCTCGATGCGCTGCACCGCTCCGGTGCCATCGACATGGCCCTGTACGACGTGGCCGCCGTAGCGACCGTTGGCCGGCAGTGGCCGTTCGAGGTTCACTGGGTCACCAGGGCCGAGCGCGCCCAAGTTGGTGCGGCTCAGCGTCTCCGGCACCGCATCCGCTGCCCACCATCCATCGCCCCAGTCCACCACCGTCAGACAACACCCGTTGACCGCGATGGATGCACCCATCTCGACATCGGTCAGGACGAGGGCAGCGCCAATCTCGACCCGAGCACCATTGCCGACCGGCGTCACGGACCGAACCGTCCCGACTTCTTCGACCAGACCTGTGAACACGTCAGCTCCTCTCCGTCCCCGACCCGCTGTCGTCCGTCCGGGACCCGGTCAACGACCGGGCTGCCACACCGACGCAGCCAGCAACGCGCGAGCATCGTCGACATCGGCCTTGAGTTGCTCGATCAATTGATCGATCCCATTGAACTTTCGTTCACTCCGAAGGAACTCGACGAACGAGACGTCGACCTGTTCACCGTAGAGGTCACCGTCGAAGTCGATCACGTGAACCTCGAGAAGCGACTGCTCTGCGTGTTCGTAGAATGTCGGCCGTCGTCCGATGTTGATTGCGCATGGATAGACGTCGCCGTTCTCTCGCCGGCACCAGCCCCCGTACACAGCATCTGCGGGCCAGGCCATCATGTTCGGCACGGGGATGTTGGCGGTGGGAAAGCCGATCTGGGTTCCCCGTCGGTCACCTGCGGTGACAACACCACGAACCTCGTAGGGGCGGCCGAGCATCTCGGCCGCGCGGCGAACATCGCCACCGGCCAATGCTCGACGGATCTTGGTCGAAGACACCGGTTCGCGAGCCTCGTCGGAGTGCCGGATCAGTTCGAGGGCGTGCACTTCGAATCCGGCCGACTCACCGAACATCGTGAGACCGTCGACGTTGCCACTGCGCCCGACCCCGAAGTGGAAATCCTCTCCCACCACGATCGCCCTGGCATGCAATGCATCGACGAAGACCTCCTGCATGAACACGTCGGGAGGTGTTGCCGCCCGGGCCTCGTCGAAGGAGACGACATAGGCGTAATCGAGACCCTGTTCCTCGAGGAGTTCGAGCTTCTGGTCGAGGCTGGTGAGCAACAGTGGTGCCGACTCGGGACGCACGACATGGGCCGGGTGACCGTCGAAGGTCACGACTGCGGTTTTGATGCCGAGACGGTCCGCAGTGGACCGGACCTGGCGGAAGACTTCTTGATGTCCAAGGTGGACGCCGTCGAACACCCCGATCGTGGACGCGACCGAGATGCCCGAGGGGAGTTGATCGAGACGATCACGGAGGAGTTCCATGTGTAGAAAACGCTACCGGGGAATCACCACGGTCGGTTTCCCCTCGCCTGCATGTGGCTCGTACACCGCCAAGAGCTCCCCATCGGTGTCGAACACAGCCCAGGGCCCATCGCCAGACACACCCAAAGCATCGAGGGAAAGCACACGACCGTGCCCCACCGCCACGGCCGTTGCCGCGTCGGCAACAACCGCCTCGAGGTGTGCGACCGCTGCCCCTACGGGGAGCAGCGTCGGGGCTTCGACGGAGGTCGCCTGGTCGAGTCCGAAGCCACCGACTGCTGTTCGGCGCAGCGAGCGGAGGTGAGCCCCGCCCCCCAGGGCCGTGCCGAGGTCTGCAGCCAGCGATCGGATATAGGTGCCTGACGAGCAGTCGACCGAACAGGCGTAGACCAGCCGCTCCCCCTCCACCGGTTCGATCTCGAAGCGACCGACGTGCACGGGTCGAGGGGGTCGCTCGATCTCCTTGCCCTCGCGAGCCAGTTCGTGGAGCCGCTTGCCACCGATCTTGATCGCCGACACCATCGGTGGGACCTGGAGCAGGTCACCCGTCAACGTTTCGGCGGCAGCCACAACCTCGTCGGCGCGAACCGAGCTCATGTCGTGCGCCGCCGTGACCTCACCGCTGGCGTCGAGTGTCGACGTCTCGGTCCCGAGCACGATCTCACCGTCGTAGCTCTTCGACAGCTCGGTCAAGAACCGCAGGAGCCGGGTAGCACGACCCACACCTAGCACGAGTACCCCGGTGGCATCGGGGTCGAGCGTGCCGGAATGACCGATCTTGCGGGTCCCGAGCACGCCGCGCGCCTTTGCAACAACATCGTGACTGGTCCATCCCTGTGGCTTGTCGATCACCGCTACGCCATGCGGGCCGGTCTCAGTCGGACGCTTCGCCACCGTCATCAGTCTCCAACTCGGGTACCGGAGGTCGATCCGCTTCCTGCATGAGCAGGCGCTCGATCCGCTCGGCTGACCGCAGCGTGTCATCGGCACGAAACTCGAGCTCCGGCGCTCGACGCAACGACGTCTGCTGACTCACCGCATGCCGCAAGTTGCCCCGGTACTCCTCGAACGCTTCCACGATGGCGGGATCATCGTCACGGTCGAAGGTGGTGAAGTACACCACCGCTCGGTGGAGATCACGGTCGACCTCGACGCCGGTGAGCGACACGAGGTCGAGTCGCTCGTCCTCGATCAGTTCGAGTTCTTCGGCCACAACGCGCCGGATCCGTTCACCAGCCTTCGCAGTTCGCGCTCCGGCCTGTCCTCGGCTGTTGTGTCGCGAGTTGCGTCGCGCCATCAGCTCAGATCTTCGAGTGTGCGCTCGATCTCGCGCTCCTCGTAGGTCTCGATGATGTCGCCCTCCCGAAGATCCTGGAAGTCGGACAGGCCGATACCACATTCGAAGCCTGCAGCCACTTCACGGACGTCGTCCTTGAAGCGCTTGAGGGACTGCACGGTGCCCTTCCAGAGGATCGTCCCTTCACGAATGAAACGGACCTTCGAATTACGAGTGATCACACCGTTGAGCACGTAGCAGCCTGCGATCTTGCCGATCCGAGGCACGCTGAAGATCTCCCGAACTTCGGCGTCGCCGGTGACGACCTCTTCGAACGTCGGGGCGAGGAGGCCGACCATCGCCGACTCGATGTCTTCGAGCAGGTGGTAGATGATCTCGTACGTTCGAATCTCGACCTTTTCGAGGTCGGCAAGATCGCGCGCTTTGCGGTCGGGCCGAACGCCGTAGCCGATGATGGTTGCGTTGGATGTAGCTGCGAGTTGGATGTCGTTTTCGGTGATGCCACCAACGCCCCGATGCACGAAACCGATCTTGACTTCGTCACGCTCCAGCTTGCGAAGGCTCTCGGTCACCGCCTCGAGCGAACCGTTGACGTCGGCTTTCACGATCAGGTTGAGCGTTGCAGCCTCGCCACGCTGGATCTGATCGAAGATGTCCTCGAGCTTCGCTCCGCCGGCGAGAGCATGGGCTTCGCGACCGAGTGACGACTGACGCTGCCAGTGCTCACGAGTATCGGCCACCCGACCGGCGACCTTCTCGTTTGGCGCAACGACGAACTCGCGACCGGCATCAGCCACCTCGGACAGACCAAGGACCTGCACCGGCGTGGATGGACCGGCTTCCTTGATCTGTTCACCGTGATCGTTGATGAGGGCACGCACGCGACCCCAGGCTGCGCCGGCGACCATGGGATCGCCGACTCGAAGGGTGCCACTCTGCACCAAAACGGTGGCGACAGGGCCCCGGCCAATGTCGAGATTCGACTCGAGGACGACGCCCTGGGCACGGCCCTCGGGCGAAGCCCGGAGGTCTTCGACCTCGGCGACGAGGAGAATCTGGTCGAGGAGTTCTTCGATGCCGATGTTTTGAAGCGCCGAGATCCGTTGGAAGATCGTTTCGCCGCCCCACTCCTCGGGCACGAGGTTGTGTTCGGCGACTCCCGCGATGGCCTTGTCCACGTCGGCGTTCTCACGGTCGATCTTGTTGACGGCAACGATGATCGGGACCTCAGCTGCCTTCGCATGATTGATCGCCTCGATCGTCTGCGGCATGACGCCATCGTCGGCTGCGACCATGAGGATCACGACATCGGTGGACTCAGCTCCACGAGCACGCATTTGCGTGAAGGCTGCGTGACCTGGCGTGTCGATGAAGGTGATCTTCTGACCGCCGTGATCCACTTGGTACGCGCCGATGTGCTGCGTGATCCCTCCGGCCTCGCCGTCGGCGACGTTTGCGTTGCGAATGCGGTCGAGCAACAACGTCTTCCCGTGATCCACGTGACCCATCACGGTGATCACCGGAGGACGGATCGGCGCCTCATCGTCGGCTTCGTCGACCTCGTCGAGATCCAGCAGCTTCTGAAGTTCGACCTCTTGTTCCTCACCCGGATCGACGAGACGTACCTCTGCGCCGATCTCGGCGGCGAACAGTTCGATCATGTCGTCCGACAGCGACTGCGTTGCGGTGACCATCTCGCCGGCCTGCATGAGAAAGCGGATGACATCAGCGGCAGTGCGGTTGACCTTCGGACCGAGATCGAGCGCAGTCGAGGCCCGCTCGACCACAATCTCACCCTCGGGGACCGGTGCATCCTGGGGTGTGTAACTGGGAGCATCCATCGGCTGGAGCTCTTCGCTGTTGCGACGGCGACGCCCTTTGCGGCGACGTGGGCGCTGCCCACCCGGACCGCCAGGACCTCCACGGCCACCCGGACCTCCGCGGCCGCCAGGACCGCCGCCGGGACCCCCACGGCCAGGCGCACCTGCGCCGGGCACACTGTCGCGCGGGCCAGGTCCACGTCGAGGGCCGCCACTTGGCGGCATCGGGCTGCGCGGCGCACCGCCAGGCCCGCCTGACGGGCGACGTACGCCACCGGGAGGGGGTGGAATTGCACGGCCGGAGGTCGATCGCGGCGGGGGTGGAATGGGCTTGCCGGAACCAGAGGTCGGTGCCTTCTTGACGACCTTCTTGACGACCTTCTTGACAACCTTCTTGACGACCTTCTTCACCGGTGCAGCTGCGGGGGCAGGCGGGGCAACGTCCTCGACGACTCGCTTCGGCGGCGCAGCACTGCCACTCGAGGAGATCACGCGGGCTGGGGCCACCGGTGCAGCAGGGACATCGACGGGTTCGGCCTCGACAGCCGGCGTTTCGGTATCTGGCCCAGACGATTCGACTTCGACAGCTTCTGCTGTCTGCGCAGCAGCCTTCTTGGCCGTGGCCTTCTTCGCAGTGGCCTTCTTCGTCGCAGCCTTCTTCGCAGTGGCCTTCTTCGCCGCAGCCTTCTTCGCCGTGGCCTTCTTCGCCGCAGCCTTCTTCGCAGTGGCCTTCTTCGCCGGCTTCGGCTCTTCGGGCTGCTCGTCGCGAGTCAGACCTTCGCGCTCTGCCTTGCGGCGCACACGATCGGCCTGTGCGTCTTCGATACTCGAGGAGTGGCCTTTGACCCCGATCCCCAAGGACTCTGCAAGATCGAGAGTCTCAGCATTTGTCATGCCCAGCTCTCGTGCGAGTTCATAGACGCGGATCTTGGATGGCACGTGGTGGTTTCGTCTTTCTGAATCAACGGTCCAGCAGCGCCTCACACGCTACCCGTGGTGTCAGCCGCCCCCGTGCGGGCACGCGGGAGGCACAACTGGCCACGAATCCCGCAGCCTAGCCAGATCAGGGGCATTCACCTCCGCTCGCAGGGCCCGGCCGAGTGCTTTCCGTTCGACAGCAAGGGCGAGACATGCCTGTGACGGGCCGACGTAGGCGCCACGCCCCGGTCCATGATCCGCAGCGAGCCCCTCACTGGACGCCCGAAGGCGCACCAGATCGCCCTGTTCGAACCGCTGCCGGCAGGCAACACACGTCCGGACGGGCACTACTCCTCTTCGTCGCGAGCACCGACGGAATCGTCAGCGGCGTCCTCGGCATCATCATCGGTCCGATCGGCGTCGGTCGCACCCTCATCGGTGTCAGCGTCGACACTCTCGGCAGCCGCCTCTGCTTCAGCTTGGGCGTAGTAATCCGCCTCAGAAATGGGCTCGCTACCGTCGGCAGGCTGCCACATGTTCTGACCGGTCTCGGGGTCGCGGATCCACTCGCCATCGGCCCATTCGACCGGACCGAACTCCTGCTCTGCGGCAAAGTCGGTCTCGGACTTAATGTTGATGCCCCAGCCGGTGAGACGCGAGGCAAGGCGGGCATTTTGCCCCTCTTTCCCGATGGCAAGACTCAGTTGATGGTCAGGCACGATCACGTCACAATCGCCAGTCATCTCGTCGGGTCGAACCTCGGTGACCTTGGCCGGACTCAAGGCGCGGGTCACGAACTCTTGTAGGTCGTCATGGAACGGCACGATGTCGATCTTCTCGCCCCGAAGTTCATTGACGACCTGACGAACCCGAGCGCCGCGAGCACCGACGCAGGCACCGACCGGGTCGACATTGGCATCATTCGACCACACTGCAATCTTGGTCCGATGCCCCGCTTCGCGAGCGCACGCCTTGATCTCGACGACGCCGTCGGCGATCTCGGGAACCTCCAACTCGAAGAGGCGCTTCACCAAACCGGGATGGGTACGGCTCACCACGATCTGCGGTCCCTTGGCGGTCTTGCGGACCTCGACGATGTACGCCTTGATCCGGGTGGTGCCATCGGGACGTTCGAACGGCACCTGCTCGGCCTGTGGGAGCAACGCCTCGACACGACCAAGGTCGAGCAGCGTGTAGCGGGCATCGGTCTGCTGAATCATGCCCGTCACGATGTCACCCTCACGACCGGCGTACTCCTCGTACTTGAGTTCACGCTCGGCCTCACGGATGCGCTGTGTCATGACTTGACGAGCGGTTTGCGCTGCGATTCTGCCGAAGTCGTCCGGAGTCACCTCGAACTCTTCGCCGATCGGTTCCCCATCCTCGTCGAGCTCCTGGGCAAAAACCTGAAACTCTATGGTGTCAGGGTTGATCGTCACCCATGCGTACTCGTAGGCATCTGGCAGCCGCTTGTAGGCATGTTCGAGTGCATCGGCGAGCGCACCGAACAAGGCATCGACGGAGATGCCTCGTTCGATGGCCAGTGCCTCTAGCGCTTCCATCATGTCTTGGTTCATCGGTTGGCCTCCTGGTTGGAGTGAGCTGGGGTGACGCGACCGCTACCTGCGTCCTTGGAGCCCGAACCCGGCTTGGGAGTCGGATTCCATTCGAAAACGGTCTTGGCCTTGGTGACGTCGTCGTACCCGAAGACCCGTTCGGCACCGTCGAGATCGAGTCGGAACCCGTCGCCGTCTGCACCGACCAACGTCCCCTGGAATCGGCGCCGTCCTTCGATCTCGACGTGTGTCTTGAACTTCACAACTTCGCCAATGGCACCTTCGAAGTGGTCGCGGGTTCGCAACGGACGCTCGAGGCCAGGGCTCGACACCTCGAGGGTGTAGCGACCGGGAATCGGGTCGGCATCATCGAGCAAGCGGCTCGAACGACGCGAAATCACCTTGATCGCGTCGATGTCGATACCGCCCTCCACGTCGACCAAGATCCGGAGAATTCCACCAGTGAACTCGACGTCGTACAGCTCGACACCGACATCGGCGACGATGGGGGCCACAAGCTCGCGAACTCGATCGACAACGGCCATGGCACTCCCTTTCGAACTGTCGGTGTACACCGGAATCAAGAAAGGCGTGGCCAGTGGCCACG
>JBMTIM010000053.1:0-18942 GCA_049437325.1 Acidimicrobiales bacterium | reverse complement strand
CGGGAAAGATGTTCCACGCCGAGCTCGACACCGCCGCTTCGATCGGGGGATCGGCGTTCTTGTGTGAGCGATGATCTGTCCAGTTCGCGCCGTCCCAGAACCGATGGTGTGTGGGGCTCTCGGGGTCGTCGTACCAACCGGCCGGCGGAGTCGTCACGGCGGTGACGGTAGTCCAGCGACCGGGCCGAGGATCATGGTGCTGCCGTTCGCGATGACGTGCCGGTGCACCCGGCTGCTTCGTCGCTCAGGACGCCTCGGCCTCGGCCAGTGCTTCGGCGAGGGTGTTCCAACTGAGCGTGGCACATTTGATGCGGACCGGAAACTTCACCACACCCTTGAGTGCCTCGAGATCGCCGAGTTCGACGCCGTGGCTGTCACCGAGGTCGGCTGTGATGCCGATCTCGGCTTCCGAGCCATCGCCACCGATCTCGCCCTCGTGAATACTCATCAGGCCCTTGAACGCCCCGATGTACCGACGCGCATCGGCGATGGTCTTGCCCTTCACCGCCGCCGACATCATCGATGCAGCCGCCTGTGAGATCGAACAACCCTGACCACCGATGGCGATGTCGGCGATCACTCCGGCATCGTCGACATCGATGAAAACGATGATTTCGTCGCCGCACAGCGGGTTGAAACCCTCGGCGCGCACAGCGGGCGGCGTCTCGAGCTCACCGCGGTTTCTGGGCGAGCGATAGTGGTCGAGAATGACTTCTCGGTACAGGTCGTCGAGTCCGGGCATCAGTGTGGTCCTAGCGTTGCCCAGCCTAGAAGGCGAAGATGTCGCTCGATGCCTCGAGGGCATCGGCGAGGGCATCGATGTCGGATTCGTCGTTGTAGACGTAGAGGGACGCACGGCTCGTTGCCGGTACTTGCATCGTTTGCAGCAGCGGCTTGGCGCAGTGATGGCCGGCGCGAACGCACACGCCGGCCTGATCGAGTACTTGGGCGATGTCGTGGGGATGCACCCGGGCATCGGGCTCGCCGTAGACGAACGACATCACACCGCCTCGTTCCGCTGGCTCTGACGGACCATGGATGACGATCGTGTCGCCGAAGCGCTCGGTGAGGGTTCGGAGCGCATACGCAGTCAGTTCGATCTCGTGACGACGGACGTGTTCCATGCCGAGTCCGACGAGGTAGTCGACCGCAGCACCGAGGCCGACCGCTTCGGCGACCATCGGTGTTCCCGCCTCGAACTTCCAGGGAATGTCGGTGGTGGTGAAGCCCTCCTTCGTGACGTTGAGGATCATCTCGCCGCCCCCGAGAAACGGCGGCATCGCTTCCAGAATCTCGGCGCGGGCCCACAGGACCCCGATCCCCATCGGACCCAGCATCTTGTGTCCGGTGAACACCAAGAAGTCGGCTCCCATCGCCTGGACATCGGTGGGGACGTGCGGCACGTACTGGCTGCCGTCGACGGCGACAAGCGCACCGCAGGCATGGGCGGCTTCGGCCAGGCGGGGAATGTCGTTGAGGGTGCCGAGCACATTCGACATCGCCGTGATCGAAAGCAGTTTGGCGCCGTCGAGCAGCGTGTCGAGGGTGGTGAGATCGAGGTGGCCGTCGGCGGTCACGGGGATCCATCGCAGCTCGAACCCTTTTTCGGCGGCGAGCATGTGCCACGGCACGATGTTGGCGTGGTGTTCCATCTCGGAGATGACGACCGCGTCACCTGGTCCGAGGTTTGCAGTCCCCCAACTTCGAGCGAGCAGATTCATCGCCTCGGTGGCGTTTTTGGTGAGGACGACCTCGCTGACCGCCGGTGCGTTGATGAAGCGGGCAACCTTGGCGCGGGCGCCCTCGAGCGCATCGGTGGCTCTCACGGCGATCTCGTACGAGCCGCGGTGGACGTTCGCATTGATCGTCTCGTAGTAGTCGCTCATGGCGTCGATCACGGCCCGTGGCTTCTGTGACGTGTTGCCAGAGTCGAGGTAGATCAGCGGCTTGCCGTGGACCTGCTGGTGCAGGATCGGGAAATCGTTCTTGATGTCGGTCGGGATGCCGCTCACGCCGACACCTCGAACCGTTCGTAGCCGTGCTGCTCGAGTTCTTCGGCCAACTCCATCCCGCCGGATTCGACGATGCGTCCGTCGACGATCACGTGGACATGATCGGGGCGCAACTCGTCGAGCAGGCGCTGATAGTGGGTGATGGCGAGAACGCCCATGTGCCGACGGTCCTTGCGGACCTCCTGGACACCGTTCGACACGATGCGCAGGGCATCGATGTCGAGGCCCGAGTCGGTCTCGTCGAGAATGGCCATCTCGGGCTCGAGGATGGCCATCTGAAGAATCTCGTTGCGCTTCTTCTCACCCCCGGAAAAGCCTTCGTTGAGGTAGCGCTCGCCGAACGACGGGTCGATCTCGAGACGCTCCATCCACTCCATGATCGCGAGGCGAAGTTCGAGGACGGAGAGGTCGATTCCCTTGCGGGCCGACAGCGCCTGCCGGAGGAAGTTGATGACGGAGACACCCGGGATCTCCTGGGGATACTGGAAGGCAAGAAAGATACCGGCCTTGCCCCGCAGGTCCGGATCCCACTCACTGATGTCCTCGCCGCGGAACCGGATGGTGCCGGCCGTGATCTCGTACTCCGGGCTGCCGAGCAGGACACTGGCGAGGGTCGACTTGCCCGAACCATTGGGCCCCATCAGGGCGTGGATTTCGCCGTCGTGGACGGTGAGATCGACACCCCGCAGGATCTCGATGTCGCCTTCTGCGGTGGCGGCGTGGAGGCCTTCGATTTCGAACAGGGGAGCGGACATGACCGAAAGTCTATGCCTCCGGTCATGATTAACACTACGCACGTAGTGCTAATTAGACCGCCAGTTCGACCGGATGTTCGCGTTCCCAGATCAGGGCAAGATCGAGGAGCAGATCCTCGCGAAAGTGGGGAGCCATCACCTGAAGACTGATCGGTAAGCCGTCACTTGCACGACCGGCGGGGAGCGCGATCGCCGGGTTGCCGTAGATGTTGGCGGGCGCAGTGAGCGCACCGTTGTTGCCAGGGGTGGACTCTCTTCCCTCGAACACGTGAGGGATACGGCCCTCGGCGTCGAAGGCGGGCGCTGGGTTGGTGGCTGCGAGCACGATGTCGACCTCGGCGAACATCGCAGCCATTGCATCGTTGAATGCAGCGCGCCTGGTCTCGGCCCGGGCCATGGCGTCGATCGTGAACCGTGTGTCGGCTGCAAACTGGCCGTACCGTTCGACGCCCCCGAGTTCGGGGGCACAGTCCGGCCAGCGATCGCCGAGCGACTTGCGGATCCCCACCCCGCCAGTGGCGCCCCACACCCCCATGATGCTCGGGAGTCGGAGCTCGAGATCCACTCGTCGCATCCCGGCCAGCGCAACCAGTTCCTCGGCTGCCGCTGCCACCACCGCTTCGGTCTCGGGTCCGATCACCGCACAGCTGAGGTCGGGAATGATGGCGACGCGAAGGGAACCGATGTCGTCGAGGTGGGTGCCGAGGCCGGTCTCGTAGCCCTCCACCCGAGGAAGCGATCGCGGGTCGCGCCCGTCGAACCCGTTCGTGACATCGAGATACCGGGCTGCATCGCGAACGCTGCGACTGACGGTTCCCTCGACCGAGGTCGCATTTCCCAAAATCGCGCCAGGCCCTCGGGGGATCCGACCGAAGGTCGACTTCAGGCCGATCAAACCGCAGAAGCCGGCTGGGATCCGGATCGAGCCCCCACCATCACTGGCGGTGGCCAGCGCAAACAGGCCACCGGCGACGCCTGCTGCCGATCCGCCGGAGCTTCCGCCCGGCGTACGTTCGAGGTGCCACGGATTGCGAGTGGCGCCGTGGAGTTTGGTCGTGGTCTGGTTGGTGGCTCCGAACTCACTCGACGTCGTCTGCACGGCGGGGATAGCGCCGGCTGCCTTCAGCCGTTGCACGGAGATGCTGTCCTCGTCGAACACCTCGTCCTTGAGCGGGATCGATCCCTCGGTGGCAGGCCACCCACCGACGGCCAGAAGCTCTTTCACCGCCAGCGGCACACCGCCATAGGGGAGCGAGACGTCGGCTACCGCTGCAGCGCGTCGAGCGGCGTCGGCATCGACATGGCACACCGCGTTGAGTTCACTGGCGTCGACCGCTGTGAGCGTCGCTTCCAGTTCTTCGATCGGTGATCGCTCACCTGACCGGAAGGCCTCCACAAGACCGACGACGTCTCCCTGCCACGGTGTTTCGTTCATGGGCCGACAGTAGCCCGTGGGTTGGGACCGGCCGGCCGGGGAGCAGTGCGTCCGATCCCTGCCTGTTGTGGCGACCGGTCAGGGGGTCTCGTGCAATTCCTCCTTCCAGGTCCGAAATCGCGCATGGGCGATACCGCGCGGGCCGATCCCTTCTCCCGAACCGTCGGGGAAGAGACGGAAGAAGAACACTCGGCTGAGGTCGTCGGCGTGGAGTGCGACATAGCGCGAGTTCGCCTTTCGGGCAGGGCCGGCCCGCCAGAGCAGCCAGGACCCGATGCGGCGTTTGTAGGCAATGCGCGGCGAGCCGATGTCGTCGCCGGACTGCAGCAGTGCGAGTGGCGCCTCGATCCATGCCTCCGCCGGAATATTCCGGTCGCGGATCGGGAGTGGCGGCAGATCGACGGTGTGCACCGGCGTGTCGTCGTACGGCCGTTTGTGGGCCGGGAGGGCAGGGCCGGATTCGGTCATGGGGCGACCGTAGTCGGGTCGGTTGGCGCGGGTTCAGATCTCGACCGGTGTCACCACTTCGATGTCGAGAGAGACGGCGGCCGACATCTGACGAGCGTCGAGTGTCGCAAGGCTCAGGGGGCGAGGCAGTCGATCGAGCGCTGCCAGGTGCACAGCATCGACGGTTCGGAGGCTGTACAGCGTTCCGATCTCGACTGCTCGGCCAAGTACTCGATCATCGATCGGAACGACGAGCATCGCATCGATGTCGGCTCGTGCGGCGGCAGTGAGTTCGCCAGCGGTGTGGGGATCGGGTGCCAGCCTGTGGAGGGCCATCAAGAGTTCTGCCCGGGCCAGGTCCGATATCACCCACTCATCGGCGGTCGCCATGGCTGTGTTGACAACCGCGCAGTGCGGCCCGCCGGCGTACCGCTCGATCAGCGCACTTGGATCGAGGGCGAGGATCATCGCCGTCGAGCCGGGTCGCCGCGCAGATCGGCGAGCACCCCATCGGCTGTGATGTCTATCGGAAGCAGGGGCAGATCGGTCGGCGCGTCGGGCCGGTCGACGCGTAGGGGACGCCGCAGAAGTCCGGCAGCGGACAAATCGTCGATGGTTGGTTCGCCGACCGGCGTGATGGGGACGAGTTGCGCCGCAGGGTGGCCGTCGACGGTGATGATGATGCGCTCTCCGACCTGTGCCCGACGCACGTGTGTCGCCAGGTCGGCCCTGAGTTCCCGGACGCCGAGCTGTCGGACGGATGTGTACATGCGCGTACACACTACACGCTCCGAACGTTGCTCGCTGTCGCTAGATTCCGCACCATGAACTTCGCATTCTCTGAAGAACAAGACCAGTTGCGCGACTTCGTTCGGAGCTTCCTCGAAGACAAATCGGACGAGGCGGCAGTCCGGGAACAGATGGACACCGAACAGGGCTTCGACGAGGCCGTCTGGAACCAGATGGCCGAGCAGATGGGCTTGCAGGCCCTCGCCATTCCAGAGGAATACGGCGGCCAAGGGTTTGGCTTCATCGAACAGATCGTCGTGCTCGAGGAGATGGGCCGAGCGCTGCTGTGCGCCCCCTATTTCTCGAGTTGTGTGCTCGCTGCCAACACGCTGCTGCACAGCGGCGACGAGGATGCCAAGAGCGCGCACCTTCCCGGTATTGCGTCGGGTGAGACCCGGGCCACGCTCGCCTTCACCGAAGAGAACGGAAAGTGGGACGAGTCGGGGATCACGGCGCAGGCCACCGCCTCGGGGGACGGCTACTCGATCTCGGGCACGAAGATGTATGTGCTCGACGGTCACACCGCCAACCTCATGATCGTCGCCGCCCGCACCGATGCCGGCGTGTCGCTCTTCGCCGTCGATCCGTCCGGTGCCGGTGTGACCACCACGGCGCTTTCGACGATGGACCAGACCCGCAAGCAGGCCAAGGTCGTGCTCGACGGAGCGAACGGCTCCCTCATCGGCACCGACGGTGGTGGCTGGGACGTGCTCAGCACCGTGCTCGATCTTGCCGCGGTGGCGCTCGCCGCCGAACAGGTCGGTGGTGCGCAGATGTGTCTCGACATGTCGGTCGAATACGCCAAGGTCCGTGTGCAGTTCGGTCGCCCGATCGGATCGTTCCAAGCGATCAAGCACAAGTGCGCCGACATGTTGCTCGAGGTCGAGTCGGCCAAGTCCGCTGCGTACTACGCAGGCTGGTGCGCCAATGAGATGAACGACGAGCTTCCCTCGGTCGCGTCGCTGGCCAAGAGCTACTGCTCAGAGGCGTACTTCCATGCCGCAGCGGAAAACATCCAGATCCATGGTGGCATCGGATTCACGTGGGAGCATCCGGCCCATCTGTACTTCAAGCGAGCCAAGAGCTCCGAGCTGCTGTTCGGCGACCCCACCTACCATCGCGAGCTCCTGGCGCAGCGAATCGGTATCTGACCCAGTCGCGCGAGGACCCCGCCGAGTGCGGTGGTGACCGGGCGAGACGGTCCAGACCGTCCCGACTGAGAACTGATGGCACCCAGGTCGTACGCTTCTGCGTATGGCCTGGGTGTTCTTCGTTGGGGGCGCTGTCGTCGTGCTGACGATCGCGCTGTACGCCGTGGGTCGAATGGTGTCGCAGCTCGAGTCGGAGCGTCCATCAGCGGTGTACGAGTTGCGTGCAGCATCGGAGTGGATTGCGGCCCGACTGCCCGACGAGGTCACCGCTCGACTGTCGTTCGAAGAATTGGAACAGATCCTCGGTTGGCATCTCGACTGGTTTGCCTCGGTTGGCGCAACGTCGGAGCACGGTGAAACGATCGCAGGCGGCGACGTCGTGCGTGAAGGATCGGTCGCAATGGACGATGCCGCAGTCGATGCGGTCGTGGCGACGGCACTGTCGGCCGGTGAGGCGATCGATGCGCTCGACGTCGTGTGCGTGCTCGATCTCCAGATGCGGTACCTGCAAGAGATCGGCGCCGTAGGGGAAACGGTCGAACCGGGCGCAACTCCCGGCACCGACGATTGACAGCTCACCTTGCAGATGCTGCGGGCCCGGAGAGCTGCCGCGGCACAGAAACTGACCACACAGGGTCCCGAGATGTGCTTCACTGGGGGGACCAAGAGAGAGGAGGTGGTCCAAATTCCTAGTAGTACCTTTGTGACCTTGGAGGTGGCTGGCCGCTAGGCCTCAAGCCGCTGGAAACCTGGCGAATTCAAGCCACCCACCCTCGGGTCGTTGGTTCGGGAACTTGTCACACCTGAGTCGCCTGCATCAGCAGGACCGCGATCCGAGATCTCCAGCAAACGAAACCAACAGCCCGGGGCTTCGGCCTCGGGCTGTTGTGTTCCCGCTAGTCTCCGGTCCATGGACCGTCACGACCGTTTCGAGCATTTCCGCTACATCGGCGACAAACGTACACAGCTGGTCTACGACGTCGACGAGGCGACCGACGAAGCCGTGATCGAGAAGATCAACGAGATCGCCTCGAGCCCGTTCGCGATGAGTTTCGGGCCCGACACGCTGGCCGAGGCCCGCAACCGCGGCTACAAACCGGCCAACTGAGCACCGCGTGGAACAGCGTTTCTCGGTCGACGGACTCCAACTCGCCTGCCACCTCGCCACACCGGCGGAGATCCGCCAGCGTGCCCAGCCCGGGTTGGTGATCGCTCACGGTTTTCCGGCCGAGGCAGGCGGCGGGGCAAACTCCACTGCGACGTTCCCCGAACTTGCCGACCGCGCTGCAGCCAATCACGACTGGGTTGCCCTCGCATTCTCGAGTCGTGGTGTGGGCGAGTCGGAAGGGAACTTCTCGCTGAACGGCTGGCTACGAGACTTGAACGGGGCTGTTGCCCATCTCCGGTCCGTGGTCGACGTCGATGCCGTGTTCTTGATGGGCTTCGGGACGGGAGGAGCACTGGCGATCGAGGCGGCCGCATCCAATCCATCGATCCGTGGGGTGGCTGCCGTTGCGGCGCCTGCCGACTTCGAGGACTGGGCTCGCAACCCCCGCAAGTTGTTGTTGTTGGCCCGAGAAATGGGTGTCGTGCGAGACGAACGCTTTCCGGCGTCGTTCGAGACCTGGTCGGAGGGCCTGCGCTCGGTGCGAGCGGCTGAAGCAGCAGCGCGTCTGTCACCTCGTGAACTGCTCGTCGTGCACGGGAGCGACGACGATTCGGTGCCGGTGTTCGATGCCAGAGCAGTCGCCGACGCACACGGTTCCGCCGATCTCCGGATCGTGCAGGGTGCCCGACACCATCTCCGGCACGATCCACGAGCGATCGCGGTGCTGCTCGGTTGGCTCGACCGCCAGCGGGCGGCGCTGTCCGGCGTCGCCTAGTCGTCCTTCGCCTTTCCCGCGGCCTTTTGGGCCTTCTTCCAAGCGCGCACAGCGAGGCGATCCTCGGCGCTGCCCATGTCGGCAACCGACCTGGGTAGCGCGTCACCGAAGGGAGCCGCTGCAGTCTCCCAGCCGACCGGTCGAACACCGAAGCGTTTTGCGAGAACGGCGAGGAAGATCCGGACCTTTTCATCACCGAAACCGGGAACGGCGCGAAGGTTGGCCGCAACGGTCTCGGCCGAGCGGCGGCGTTGCCAGATCCGCTCCGGCCGGCCTGCGTACTCGTCAGCCACGTGGCTGCACAACTCCTGGATGCGTCTGGCCATGACGACAGGAAAGCGGTGGATCGCAGGTTGATGGGCGCACAGGGCTGCGAACTCCTCGGGGTTCCACATTGCAATCGTCGTTGCGTCGAGCGGAACGCCCATTCGCTCGCGTAGACGGTGTGGACCGCGAAAGGCCAGTTCGATCGCGATCTGCTGGTCGAGCAGCATCCCGATGAGCAACGCCAGCGGGTCGGAGTTGACGAGCCCGTCGACCTCAGGATCTGCCGTGATCCACAGCGTGCCGGGTTTCACCGGCCCAGGGTGGTGGCCCCGGTGTCGGGATGAGCCGGATCGGGACGGTCGGGATCGATCCCGAAGTGCTCGATTGCCTCGGCGACCACCGATCGCTCGATCTCGCCGTCGCGGGCAAGCGCGTTGAGAACGGTGACGACGATGTGCGTTGCGTCGACCTCGAAGAACGACCGGAGTGCCTCACGAGTGTCGGAACGCCCGAAACCGTCGGTCCCGAGCACCGACATGGGGCGCGGTGTCCAACGGTTGATCTGGCCGACGACGGCACCCATCCAGTCGGACACGGCGATGATCGGGCCATCGCTGTCCTCGAGCTTGCGGGTGACCAGAGGGACGAGCCGATCACCCAACGGGTTGAGTCGATTGCGACGTTGGACGTCGATGGCATCTTCCCGGAGCCGCTTGTACGAGGTCACACTCCAGAGTTCGGCTCCGATGCCGTAGCGCTCAGCGAGGATGTGCTGGGCATCCTTGGCCGCAAGGTACGACGGGCCCGAGAAGAGGATCGTGGCCCGAAGCGCATCGGCACCGAGGTCGGGGCCATGATCGAACTTGTAGAGCCCCGACGTGATGTCGAGGTTGTCGACATGATCGGGTCGCGGCGGTTGCTCGTAATTCTCGTTGTAGATGGCGATGTAATAGAAGACGTCCTCACCGTCGATCGACCCGTCGGGATACATGCGATCGAGACCCTCCTCGACGATGGCGCCGAGTTCGTAGGCGAAGGCTGGGTCGTAGGCCTCGCACGCCGGAATGGTGGCGGCGAGCAGCAGGCTGTGCCCGTCCTGGTGCTGGAGACCCTCGCCGAGGAGCGTGGTTCGCCCTGAGGTGGCCCCCATCAAGAAGCCGCGGGTGCGAGCATCCGCAGCGAGCCATGCAAGATCGCCGATCCGCTGGAAGCCGAACATGGAGTAGAAGGTGTAGAAGGGCACCATCGGGACACCGGTGTTGGCGTAGCTCGTGCCTGCGGCAATCCATGAGGCCATGGAGCCCGCCTCGGTGATGCCCTCCTCGAGCAACTGACCATCGGTCGCTTCGGAGTAGGAGAGCAAGAGATCATGGTCCACGGGCTCGTAGAGCTGGCCCCGGGGGGCGTAGATCTTGAATTCCCGAAAGAGCGAGTCCATGCCGAACGTGCGCGCCTCATCGGGAACGATCGGTACCACCCGCTCACCGAACTCCTGGTCGCGAAGGAGGTCGCGCAACAGTGATGTGAACGCCATGGTGGTCGAGACCGCACGGCCCGAGCTGCCCTTTTGCAGCTCGAGGAACGGACCGGCAGACGGCGCCTTGAGTGGTCGGCGATCCCGAACGACCCGCTTGGGGATGAAACCGTCGAGCGCAGTGCGGCGCTGCACCATGTATCGGTACTCCTCGGAGTCCTCCGACGGACGAAAATATGGTGGGATTCCGCCCTCGAGGCTCGCCTCGGGAATCTCGACTTCCATGTTCAGTCGCTCTCGGAGTTCGAGCAGCTGGTTTTTGGTCATCTTCTTGATCTGATGGGTGGCGTTGCGACCCTCGAAGCCTTCGCCGAGCGTCCATCCCTTGACCGTTTTGGCGAGGATGACCGTCGGTTGATCGGTGATCTCGGAGGCTCGTTTGAAGGCGGCGTACACCTTTTGATAATCGTGGCCTCCTCGAGGGAGATGCTCGATGTCGCGATCGCTGAGGTGTTCGACGAGTTTGCGAAGGCGGGGATCGGGGCCGAAAAAGTGTTCCCGGATGTAGGCACCGTCTTCGGTTGCGTATCGCTGAAACTCGCCGTCGACCGTCTGGTTCATCTTGTTGAGGAGAACCCCGTCGACGTCACGATGAAGCAGTTCGTCCCAGGCTGAACCCCAGACGACCTTGATGACGTTCCAACCCGCACCGCGAAACACGCCTTCGAGTTCCTGAATGATCTTTCCGTTGCCACGCACCGGACCGTCGAGACGCTGCAGGTTGCAGTTGATGACCCAATTGAGGTTGCCGAGATCGGAGCGGCCGGCGAGCGAGATCGCGCCGAGCGTCTCGGGTTCGTCGCACTCTCCGTCGCCGAGGAAGGACCAGATCTGGCTCTGGCTGGTGTCTTCGATGCGTCGCTGATGGAGGTACTTGTTGAACCGAGCGTGATAGATCGAGTTGATGGGGCCGAGACCCATCGACACGGTGGGGTACTCCCAGAAATGTGGCATGAGCCGCGGGTGCGGGTAGCTCGACAGGCCGTTTCCGCCGATCTCCATGCGGAAGTTGTCGAGATTTGCCTCGCTCAGGCGACCCTCGAGGAAGGCACGTGCGTAGACGCCCGGCGCAGCATGGCCCTGGTAGTAGACGTGGTCGCCGGCGAGCCCGTCGTCCTTGCCCTTGAAGAAATGGTTGAACCCGACCTCGTAGAGCGAGGCACTGGATGCGTAGGTCGACAGGTGACCGCCGATTCCGTCAGCAGACTTGTTGGCCCGGATGACCATCGCAGCGGCGTTCCAACGGATGAACGCACGGATCCGCCGCTCGATGTCCTCGTTACCGGGGAAAAACGGCTGTTCTTCAGCGGGAATCGTGTTGATGTAGGGCGTCGACGTGGTGGGGGGCACCCCGATCTGGAGTTCGTTGGAGCGCTCCAAAAGCTTCGCCAAGATGTAGCGGGCTCGTGGAGCGCCCTTCGCTCCCACCACGGCATCGAGCGAATCGATCCACTCCTTGGTCTCCGACGGGTCGATGTCAGGGAGCTGACGCGAGTAGTGATCGATCATTGCTTCATTCAACCACGGGTAGGGTCGCAATCGTGGCGAAGACGGTCGTTTACACGGATGGGGCGTGCCGGGGCAATCCCGGCCCGGGAGGGTGGGGGTGGGTCGTGCCCGACGGCCCGTGGGCCAACGGATTCGATGCCGACACCACGAACCAGCGCATGGAGCTGATGGCTGTGCTCGACGCGTTGCGCACTCTCGACGGTCCGGTCGAAGTGATCTCGGATTCGACCTACGTGGTGAACTGCTTTCGCGACGGCTGGTGGAAGGGTTGGGTCAGGCGTGGCTGGAAGAACGCCAAGAAAGAGCCGGTGGCCAACCGAGACATCTGGGAACCGCTGATCGACCTCTACCGCAGGCGGGAAGATCAGATCGAGTTCACGTGGGTGAAGGGTCATGCTGGCGATGAATACAACGACATCGCCGACCGACTCGCGGTCGAAGCAGCCCAGACCGGTATCGGCCGGACTGGCGTCGGTCGTCCTGACGAACTCGGCCCGCCCGACGAGCTCGACCCCCGAACTGGCCGTTCCCCCTCGGCCTCGGTAGCCGCATCGCCTTCGATGGTCGCAACGCCGGGTCCTGACGGAACCTACTCATCCGTATGGAAGCCGAGCGGTTCGGCTGTTCTGATCGCCGGCGTACAGCCTCCACAGCTCGGCGGATACGAGGCCAATCCCATCGCCGACAGGGTTCGTCGACAACTGACAGAGATCCTCCTCGCCAAGGCCGAACTCGATCCGCACCTCGTCGTTCTCACCGGTCTGCGTCTCGGGGCCGAGACACTGGGGGCCGAGGCGGCGGCCGAGGCCGAGCTTCCCTATGTCGCAGTCCTTCCCTTTCCCGACCCCGAGATCAAGTGGCCCGCAGCGACGCAGCAACGTTTCCGTGAGTTGCTGTCCGAAGCGTCAGCAGTTGTGCGGCTCGAGAACAAGGTACCGAGAGACAACAGGGCCGCCGGTCAGGCGCTCGACCGACGAAACGGCTGGCTTCGCACGGTGGCGACCGAGGCGATCGTCGTGTGGGATCACGACGAGCCTCGGACCGGAGCGCTCGTTGCCCGGCTGGAGCAGTCGATGCCCGACGACGTGTGGATCGTCAGCACCTGACGATCAGCCGAGCATGGCGTCGAGGGCCGGTCCGATCTCGGGATCCTGAAAGTGATAGCCGCTGGTCAAGAGCACATTCGGCGAGACGTGGGCGCCACCTTCGAGGAGGGTGCGGGAAAGTTCGCGACCGAGCCGGGCCCACAGCGCCAGGCGCGGTGTCGGGAGAATCGTCGGTCGACCGAGTGCCGATCCGAGCGCCTTGGTGAACTCGGCATTCGTGACCGGATTCGGCGACGTGAGATTGACCGGGCCGGCCACGTCGTCGGCCCCGAGCAGATGCACGATTGCGTCGACCTCGTCGCGCAG
The DNA here is from genome assembly GCA_049437325.1 of Acidimicrobiales bacterium. Taxonomy (GTDB): domain Bacteria; phylum Actinomycetota; class Acidimicrobiia; order Acidimicrobiales; family Aldehydirespiratoraceae; genus UBA11606. The sequence goes on along the minus strand of JBMTIM010000053.1, from coordinate 5,748 downwards.
CGAGATCCAGCTGAACCACTGTCGTCCCGAGCCGATCCGACCTCCCAGACCGAGCCGGAAGAACGGGAGCTGCTCGCGCAGGGCGCCGCCCGAAGGGTCGAGGACGATGCCGGTTCGAAGGTAGGCAACCCGGGTGCGGTCGGTGTCCGCCGGGCGGGCTGCGGCCTCCCAGGCCTGAGAGACGGCAGCGGCGAAGTCGTCGGCGGCCGAACTCGTCTCGTCGATTCGCTCGTCACCCCGATCCCCGTACAGGCCGATCGCCGATCCGCTGAGAAAAACCCCAGGTGGATCGGTGGCGGCCGTGATTGCGTCGGCGAGCGTGGTGGTGCCATCGATCCGACTGTCGAGGATCCGTGCTTTCTGGGCATCGGTCCATCGTGAGGACGCAATGCTCTCACCGGCAAGGTGCACCACAGCGTCGATGCCATCCAATGCGCCGGCATCGATGGACCGAGCGGCCGGATCCCAGCTGACCGACGGCGTCGCATCGGGTGCCGTCGACCGGACGAGTCGAACCGGTTGATGGCCGAGTTCGGCCAGACGGCGGACGAGAGCCTCGCCGATGAAGCCGGTGGATCCGCTGATGAGTACACGCATGACCAGAGCCTTTCACACGATCTACGATCGCTCAGGTTCGAGGATATGCAGGAGGGCAGCGATGACCGACGACGTGCTTCAAGGCGATGGTGAGCGACCGGCCGGCAACAACGCGAAGCTGCTTGCGGCTGCGTTGGTAGCCGTCGGGCTTGTTGCGTTCATCGTGCAGAACACCGAGTCGACACCCGTGCAATGGCTGGTGTTCGACGGATCCGCACCGTTGTGGATCGTGATTCTGGCGGCGGCCGCAGCAGGAGTGGTGCTGAGCGAACTCGGGGGATGGCTGCTCAGGCGGCGCAAACGTCGCCGCTGACGTGTGATCGGTCTCGCGACCTAGGGTTCGCGGTGCATGCGACGACGGTGTGCAAGGGCCGGAAGCTCGGCGACCGCTGGAGTATCGGGTGGGAGGCCCTTGCGGCGTCGCTTCGCCTCGTACTGAGCTTCGTCTGCGACGCGGAGGAGATCGACCGGTGAGCTGATGTCGGGTGTCGCGAACGCGATTCCGCACGAGAGCGAGCGGCCCGCTCCGGACTCGGCAAAGAGTCGAGTTGCACGTGTCATGACCGGCTCGGCCGACAACATGCCGCCGCCATCGAGGATGACACAGAACTCGTCCCCGCCGATCCGGCACACCGTCGATCTGGACACAGGGGAAGCGGCATCGAGCAGCGCCTCACCCGCCTCGACGAGCAGGCGGTCACCCGCTGCGTGACCTTCGGTGTCGTTGATCTGTTTCAGGCCGTCGACATCGCACATGATGAGGGCAACATCCTGGCGATCGACCGGGGACCGTCGAAAGATCGATTCGAGTTTCTCCTCCAACACTCGTCGGTTTCCCAACCCGGTGAGCGGGTCGCTCAGCGCAAGTTCCTCGAACTCTGCGATTCGCTGGGCTTGGGTGACGGCTGCGGCCACATGGGTCGAGACGAGTCGAAGCGTCGAAAGGTGCTCATGGTCGAGCACCGGTTCGTCGTCGCGGGTTGTGGCCCAGACGATGCCCCAGATGGCGTCACCGATGATGATCGGCCACGCTGCCTCGGAGCCGAGTCCACGACGGTGCAGCGAGATGGTGCCGCGATCATCGGCTCGGCCGTCGTGGATCGTCCGCACGAAGCCCTGGCCGGTGAGAAGGCTGCTGAGCCCGGGGCGGGCGTCATCGGAGTGGAACTCTTCAGCCGGAACGTTTTCGAGTCCGGGTCCGGCGTTGACCAGGGTCTGCACTCGTTGGTTCTCGGGTTGCTCGTGGTCGAATCGGCAAATCGACACGGTGGTGGCCCCGAGTGAGCGCTTTGCTTGCTCGGCGATGACGAGGAGCACCTCGTCGACACGGTCGGCGGCGCGCACCACTTCGCCGATGGACACGAGTGCCTCCACCGGCGAGTCGCGTTGGATGGTGGTGAAACGATCGAGGCCTTCGAGCACATCGTCGAGTTCGACAGTGATCGGCAGTGGGTCACCCCCGTCGAGGACGATGGCCGCCGCGGCGCCGAGGTCGGGGTCGAGCGCAGTTCCCAGCAGATCGTCGACCCGGCCTCGACGCGCTGTCCAGTTCGGTGCTTGCCCGGGGTTCGGGTGTCCCACCAGCGTGGCGGCAAGGGCAAGCAAGCGGGCGGCGAGGGGAATATCGGGTCCACGCGCACCATGCGGGCCGCCCGAGCCGTCCCATCGTTCGAACTGGTGGCGGACTGCGTCGGAGGCGCCTTCGAGTCCGGGGAGACGGTCGAGCAGCGTTGCCGACAGTACAGCGCTCGCCGGATCGGGGACGATGTCGACGGTGCCGACAGGGCGTGCGTGGGTCAACAGGATGCCGACCTCGGAGAGGATCGATCCGATGATGGCGTCAACACGATCCTGCACGGGGATGCCGGCGGCGGATGCGATCCGATCAGCGAGGTGGGCGCGAAGGGCGGCGCGCCGAGCCGCAGGGCGATCGAACACCTCGAGGGCGCGCGCCAAGGCAGTGACCGCAGCCCGCGCACTGCGGTCCAGCGGACGAACGATGTCCTCGGAGCGTCCGGACGAATCAGTCAGGAAAGCCATGGTGGTGGTTCACTCCCCTCCGAGCACGAGCGATCCCTGCCGGAGTTCGACGGCAGATGTGCGCGCCGAGAATACATCACCCCTTGTAGTGGATATCTCACGCTGTGTGCTTTCGCTGTCGGCAGGGATCATCGTCGAGTCAGGCTGCAAGGAGATCAGTGATCTTCGACGAAAGGCCCGACTCTCCCATGGCGCCGATCACCGTCTCGAAGGATCCGTCTCCGTCGATGAACACGAACGACGGCTGGCTCCGAATGTCGTACTGCATCCAGATCTGCAGATCCTCATCGGCGATGTGGGGGAAGGCGCCGACCGCAAGATCGTCGACAAAGGCTGCCATGGCACTCGGCTCGTCTCGGCCTGCGACACCGATGATGGTGACCTGTCCTTCGAATTGTTTCTGCACCTGTGCGACCGCACCGGCTTCACGACGGCACGTGCTTCACCACGGTGCCCAGAACCACAGGACGATGTCCTGACCGGCAAGCGCGTTGGCGTCGATCTGGCCACCGCCGATGAGATCGCCCGTCCAACCGTGAACCCACTCGGCGGACACGTCGTCACCAGGTGAGGAGGCGGGTGGTGCTGTTGCCTCGTCGGCGGCTGCACCGGAGTCGGCCACCGACGCAACGGGTTCGCTCGAAGCGGTGTCGACCGTGACCTGTGTGGCCACGTCCACAGGTGAAGACCCTCCACACCCGACCCCAAGCGTGGTGATCGCTGCGGCGATCAAGACATGGCGCAACGTCGACAGCACAGCGTCAGAGTAGACCGTGACAGGTCCATACTGATGGACGACCATGTCGATGCTGCAACCTCCTCTCGGACCCTCATGAGCACTCGTCAACTCATCTTCCTGGCCCTGGTGTGCGGCTTGGTGATTCTCCTCGCCGGTGCCTTCCAGCTGGCCCTCATTCTCTGGTGACACCCGGTTACCATTGATCACAGCTTGAGGAGGTGAGTGCGACGGACGCACACCACGACGTACTCGTCATCGGGGGCGGTCCCGGCGGCTACGCAGCGGCGCTCTACGGCGCCGGCATCGGCCTCGACATCGGCATCGTCGAGAACAACGTGATGGGCGGTACGTGCCTCAACGTCGGTTGCATACCGGCGAAGGAGTTGCTGGAGACCGCCCACGTCTTTCGCACCGTCGGGCACGCAGCCGACTTCGGCGTGAACGCATCGGCGCCGACGATCGACTGGGGCGTCACCCTCCAGCGCAAGCAGTCGATCATCGATCAACTCGTCAAGGGCGTGAGCGGCCTGCTCGAACGCCGTGCCGTCACTGTGTACGACGGTACCGGAACTCTCGGCGCCGACCGGGTGGTCACGGTCACTGGCTCCGACGGCGCCACCACGACTGTGCAGGGGAAGGCGGTGATCCTGGCAGCCGGATCGGTCACCCGAACGATCCCTGGCTTCGAGGTCGACGGTCGGATCGTCATGACATCGGACGAGGTGCTCTCCATGCCGACGCTGCCGTCGTCTGCAGTTGTTATCGGTGGAGGAGCGATCGGGTGTGAATTCGCCTCGATGATGGGCGACCTCGGTGTCGACGTCACCGTGCTCGAGGCGATGCCACAGATCCTCATGGGTTGCGATCCCGACGCCACAAAGGTCGTTCAGCGCTCGTTCAAGAAGCGAGGCATCGTCACCAGGACCGGCGTCAACGTCAGTGGCCACTCACCCAAGACCGACGGCTCGGGTACGACGGTGTTCTTCGGCGACGGTGAATCGATCGATGTCGAGGCGGTGATCGTTTCGGTGGGCAGGCGGCCATTCGCCGACCTGTTGGGCCTCGATGGCACCGCCGTCGGCCTCGACGAACGCGGTTTCATCGTTGTGGATGACCGGTGTCGAACTGCGGAGCCTGGTGTCTGGGCGGTCGGTGACATCATCGCAACTCCGGCACTCGCCCATGTCGCCTTTGCCGAAGGAATGCTTGCAATTCGCGACATCCTCGGTGAAGAGCCCGCTCCGCTCAGCCACCACGGCACCCCGTGGTGCATCTACTGCCACCCCGAAGTGGCGTTCGCCGGGTACACCGAGCAGGGCGCAGTCGACGCCGGCTATGACGTCGTTACGTCGCAGCACCACTTCATCGGCAACGGGCGGGCAAAGATTGTCGGCGAGACCGACGGCATCGTGAAAGTGATCGCCGAACGACGTCCCGATGGTTCGGCCGGGACGATTCTCGGAGTTCATATGGTGGGTCCGTGGGTGACCGAGCAACTCGGCCAGGGGTACCTTGCCGTCAACTGGGAGGCCACCGTCGACGAGGTCGCAGCCTTCATCCAACCCCATCCGACCATGAGCGAACTGTTCGGCGAGACCGTTCTGTCGCTCACCGGCCGTGGTCTCCACGGCTGATCCGGCATCCGGAAGAGAAAAGAGATCCCCATGGCAGACGTGACGATGCCCCAGTTGGGTGAAACGGTCACCGAAGGAACGATCACGCAGTGGTTCAAGAACGTTGGTGACCCGGTCGCCATGGACGAGATTCTGTTCGAGGTCTCCACTGACAAGGTCGACTCCGAGGTGCCATCCCCGGTTGCGGGCGTGTTGACCGAGATACTCGCCGCCGAAGGGGACGTCGTCGAGGTTGGTCAGATCCTCTGTCGGGTGGGCGACGCAGACGAGCCTGTTGCGTCGGACCCGGATGTTGGTTCCGAGCCCCGAGCCGTGGATTCGCCAGAACCGGCCGCTGCGATGCCGTCGCCCGAGCCCGTGGCCACCGATCCCACACCACCCAGCCCGCCAGAGTCAACGTCTCCGGCCAGCGAGTCCGCCGCTGTCGACGAGGTCATCCCCGACGGTGTGATCTTGTCGCCGGTGGTGCGGCGGCTGATCAGTGACAATGCGCTCGACGTGTCGCAGATCGTCGGTACCGGGCTCGGCGGCAGGATCACGCGCGCCGACGTCGAAGCCGTCATTCAGGCCAAGCCCAGCACTGTTCCTGCTGCACCACCGACGCCGGTCGATGAACCGGTTGTTGCGCCCTCTGCGGCGGCACCGCCGGTCGATGAACCGGTTGTTGCGCCCTCTGCGGTGGTACCGCCGGTCGATGAACCGGTTGTTGCGCCCTCTGCGGCGGCACCGCCAGTTGTC
>JBMTIM010000052.1:0-19794 GCA_049437325.1 Acidimicrobiales bacterium | reverse complement strand
CCCCCCCCCACGACCCGTACTCCCCCTGTGACCTGGTTCTCTGCTCGGACCGTTGCCTGGTCTTGTGTGCCGGTACCCCCCGACTCGATCTGGCGCGTCCTGACCGATCCCACCGTTTTGGCACAACTCACCCCACTGGTGCGCTCGATCGAACCCGATGGCGCGAACTGGCGCTGGACACTGCACGGAATCGAAGGGCTGGGCGTTCGAGCCCAGGCATCCTTCACCGAGCGGATGGACTTCATCGACGGTTGCCGGATCGAATTCACCCCGGCACCACCGCCCGGCAAGACGGAACGCGCCGCAATCGAAGGGATCTACACGCTCGAGGCAACGACCGACGGAGGCTGTACCGTCGCAATCGACCTCACTGCGCGAGTCGACCTACCGCTCCCGGGTCTGGCCCGCCGTTCGGTCGAGGCACTCATCGGTGCAACGATGCGATCGACCGGAGATCGCTTCGCAACAAACCTGTACGAACATCTCGGTCTCGATCCGGCCGAGGCCAACGTGCAGCGAGGGAACCACCCACGATGAACGAAGACGAGTGTCCGTGACCGAGATGACGACCGCATGAGAACGTTGTGGACCAGCCGAGTGATCGGGGCTCCGGCCCTCGATGCGTGGCCCATCCTGACCGACCCCGTGGCCTGGCCGACCTGGGGCCCCTCGGTCCGTTCTGCCACGATCGACGGGCCGGAACTCGAGCTCGGAACGACAGGGTCGGTGGTCACGTTCGCCGGTGTTCGACTTCCGTTCGAGATCACTGCGTTCGAGCCCGGCCGCCGCTGGAAGTGGCGGGTCGCGGGACTTCCCGCAACCGATCATGTCATCACCGATCTCGGCAACCACTCCTGCGAGGTTGCGTTCGGCGTTCCCGTGGTCGCTGCGCCGTACCTGGCGGTGTGTCGCGTTGCGCTCCGCCGGATCGGCATGCTTGTTGCAGAAACGAAAGGGGCAACACCGTGAGAGTGGCTGTTCTCGGCTCGACCGGCTACGTCGGAGGCCGTCTCGTTCCCAAGCTCCTCGATGCCGGCCACGAGGTTCGATGCCTCGTGCGGACCCCCGAGAAGCTCGCGTCCGTGGAGTGGCGGTCCGAGGTCGACGTGGTCCAGGCCGACGTCCTCGACGAGGCATCGATGGTCGCAGCCCTCGACGGCATCGACGCCGTGTACTACCTGGTGCATGCGATGGGTCTCTCAGGAGACTTCGAGAAAACCGACCGGATAGGTGCCGAGAACACCTGTGCAGCCGCCGCAGCAACCGGTGTCGGGCGCATCGTGTACCTCGGCGGATTGGGAGAGGACGATCCGAGCCGCTTGTCGGACCATCTCGCCAGTCGCCACGAGGTCGGTGAGATCCTCGCCGCCGGACCGGTGCCGGTGACCGAGTTGCGCGCTGCCGTGATCATCGGGTCTGGCAGCGCATCGTTCGAGATGTTGCGTCATCTCGCCGACGTCCTGCCCGCCATGATCTGCCCGCGCTGGGTCACGACCACGAAGTGTCAGCCGATTGCGATCGCCGACGTCCTCCACCACCTCGCCGCAGTCCTCGATCTCGACGACGAGGGGGATCGCATCTACGAAATCGGCGGACCCGACATCTTGACCTATCGCGAGATGATGCATCGCTACGCCGACATCGCCGGCCTTCGACGCCGCCTGATCGCACCGGTGCCGGTGCTCACGCCGCGCCTGTCGTCGCACTGGGTGAACCTCGTCACGCCCCTCCCCTACGGTCTCGCCCGACCGCTTGTCGACAGCCTGATCAACGATGTCGTGGTCGACCCCGCTCGCGACATCGGGGCTGTTATCGACCACGAGCCGCTGACCATCGATCACGCGATCGAGCGGGCGCTCGCTGTCGTTGGCGACCTCGAGATCAAGACGAGTTGGATGGACAGCGCTCGGGAGCGCACACCGGCCCAGCCAATGCCACAAGACCCTGAATGGGCGGGCGGCACGATCTACCAAAACATCCAAGTCGTCCACAGCGACGCATCCCCCGAGGCGGTTTTTGCTGCCGTGTCGGGAGTCGGAGGTGAACGAGGCTGGTACGCCGCAAACATCCTCTGGACGCTTCGGGGCTGGCTCGACAAGCTGGTCGGCGGCGTTGGCATGCGGCGGGGTCGTCGCCACCCCGACGACCTGCGCGTCGGCGACGCACTCGACTTCTTTCGCGTCGAGGCATACCAGCCGCCGTCTCTGCTGCGTCTGCGAGCCGAGATGCTCGTTCCCGGCGATGCCTGGCTCGAGTGGCGGATCATCGACAATCCGAACGGAGGGTGCGAGTTGCGCCAACTGGCCAGGTTCCACCCGCGCGGGGTTGCCGGTCGCCTGTACTGGTGGATCCTCCTGCCCCCGCACAAGGTGATCTGGAGTCTCCTCGCCGCGCGTCTCGCAGCCGCCGGCGGTGACCAGTCGCATCCGTCCCCTGACTCGTCGCCGTAGACGAGTCACCCGGTCGGAGGTCAACCCATGCCCCGCTACACCGTCACCGTGAGATGCCCCCTCTCCCCCGCCGACGCGTTCGCCTACATGGCAGATCTCACCAACATCGAACAGTGGGATCCCGGTGTTGCGCAGGCACTCCAGGTCACAGGCAACGGGCCCGGCCTCGGCGCCGAATACGACGTGGATGTCCGCAGACCCGTGGGCGTCTTGACGCTTCGCTATTGCGTCATGTCCTTCGACGCGCCGCGTTGTGTGGTGGCGCACGCCCGCTCGAGGGCGTTCACCTCGGTCGACACCATGACCGTCGATGCGGACGAGAACGGCTCGACGGTGACCTACGAGGCCGTGCTCACGCTCAACGGTTTGCTCGGACTGGCGAATCCGTTCCTCGGGATTGCATTTCGCGTGATCGGCGATCGCGCCGCAGCCGGACTGGTCGACGCCCTTGATGGGCAAAAGATTCTGCAGAAGTGAAGGCCTTGACGTCATGAACAGATCGCGAATCATCGACAACGCCATCGAGCTACCGGTGGTCACCAGCTTCAGCCGCTTCGGCTACGAAACCCGCCGGCGACTTGGGGCGTGGGAGCCACTCGACAGCTACGACCTGCGCGGGCGCGTGATCGTCGTGACCGGAGCGACATCGGGCCTGGGCCGAGCAGCGGCCGAGCAGCTGGCCCGATGTGGCGCCACCCTCGTCCTGGTGGGACGTGATCCCGAGCGCACTGCCGAGACGGCGCGCGCACTCACGTCGGTCACCGGCAACGACCGGGTGTCGCACCGGGCCGCCGACATGGGTGAACACGACCAGGTCCGCAATCTGGCGGACCACATCCTCACCATGCACGAGCGACTCGATGTCGTGATCCACAATGCTGGTGCGCTCGCGGCGACCCGCCAGGTGGCCTCTGACGGCACCGAGGCGACGGTCGCGAGCCAGGTTGTCGGACCCTTCCTCTTGACCAGCCTGCTCCTGGACCGACTCGAGGCCTCCGCTCCGTCGCGTGTGATCACGATGTCGTCCGGAGGCATGTACGCCGCAGCGTTACAGGTCGACGAACTCGAGATGGGCGACGACACGTACCGCGGCACCGAGCAATATGCGAGGGCGAAACGTGCCCAGGTTGTGCTCAACGAGATGTGGGCGCAACGGTGTGGTGCACGGGGTATCCATTTCCACTCGCTGCACCCAGGGTGGGCGTCGACCCCGGGGGTCGACGCAGCGTTGCCCCGGTTTGCGACCGTGATGGGTCCGATCCTCCGAACGCCCGAGCAGGGTGCCGACACACTCGTCTGGCTCGCTGCCGATGACGGTGAGCCGCTCGAAACCAACGGAGGGTTCTGGCTCGATCGGCGTCGCCGTCCAATCCACCGCCTTGTCGGTACTCGTCGCTCCGACACACCAGATCGCCGGAACCGACTGTGGAACCTGGTGGCAGCCCTGGCCGACTGTCAGGACCCCGGGACCGACTCGGCCTGATCGATCCACTGCCGCAACGCGTCGAAGTCGGTGAATGCGGGCAGATCTGCATGTTCGTCGATGACGTTTTGTGGCGCACGAAAGAGCGCACCGGCGTGAGCGGCACGGATCATCGACAGATCGTTGTAGGAATCACCCGCGGCGACGACCTCGAAGTTGAGCGAGCGGAACGCCTCGACGGAACGCCGTTTGTGATCGTCGATTCGCAGCACGTAGTCGACGATGTGGTCGTTGCGGACCTCGAGGCGATGACACAGGATGACGGGCTGCCCGAGTTGTTGCATGAGCGGTGAAGCGAACTGCTCGAACGTGTCACTCAGGAGCACCACCTGATACCTGCTGCGGAGTCCATCGAGAAAGTCCCTCGCCCCCTCGAGCGGCCCCATCTCGGCGAGCACCTCGCGCAGATCGGCCATTCCGACCCCCTCCCGTTCGAGGATTTCGAGTCGGTTCGCCATGAGCTTGTCGTAGTCGGGTTCGTCACGGGTCGTGCGGCGAAGATCGTCGATCCCCGTTCGGATGGCGAGATTGATCCACACCTCCGGGATGAGGACCCCTTCGACATCGAGGGCCACGAGTTTCTGCAACCGCATGGGCGTGGATGGTAGCTGTAGGGCATGCAGTCGCCGTCCGCCCGCCCGAGAACGGGTGTCAGTGCCGAAGCCGAGGCCTGGCTCCACGCCAACCCGCCCGCCGACCGGACCGCCATCGACGAGGACAACGCCGAGCTGGTCCGCGCCGCGGTTCGACAGGGATGGGAGCCCTCCATGGCTGCGGTGCGGGCCGAGTTCTCCGTTCGTGAACGCATCCTCGAGGTCGGGGGTGTGGAGTGTCTCGAGGTGACACCGTCCTCCGGTGTCACCGGCCCCGGCACCGTCCTGTACTTCTTCGGCGGTGGGCACACCGTCGGATCACCGGAGGAGGACATCGTCATCAGCGCACCACTGGCAGCCCGGGCCGGTGTACGAGTCATTGCCCCCCGCTACCCCCTCGCACCCGAGCATCCATACCCGGCAGCGGTCGATTGTGCCGAGACGACGTACCGGGCTTTGCTCGACACCACCGATCCGGCCCATCTCCTCGTCGCCGGTGAGTCGGCCGGTGGAAATCTCGCCCTTGCCCTGTTCCAACGAGCCCGAAACGCTCGCCTCCCGCTCCCTGTGGCGTTCGTGTTGCTGTCGCCGTGGGCCGACATGGGTTTCACCGGCGACAGCCACCTCACGAACCGTGACCCATTCCTGGTACTGACCGATGACGTCCTTGTCCAGATGGCGTCGCTCTATCGGGGAGAAACACCGGTCGACGACCCTCTCGTGTCGCCCGTCTATGCCGATTTCACGGGCCTTCCACCCACGTTCCTGACGACCGGGACCCGAGATCTGCTGCTGTCCGATGCCGTTCGCCTCGCCACCGCCATGCGCATCGACGGAGTCGATGTCACGCTCCGCGTCTGGGAAGGCATGTGGCACGTCTTCGAGTTCTATCGCGAGGTTCCCGAAGCTCGGGTGTCGATGGCCGAGATCGCCGACTTCGTCTCCAGCCGACTCGGGCACTAGGCGCTGGACTCACCCCTTCCCGTGGGGACGACCTCGAACCCGACCGCCTCGGGTTCGTCGTCGACCATCTCCGCCGGAAATCCCGGAGCGCGGATCTCGAGGCCTGTCGCCTCCTCCAATCGCTTGATGATGTTGGGAGACCACTCACGCCCGCCGTACCGCTCCACGCCATCGGTGAAGATGTCGATCATCACGGGGTTGATCTCCAATGGCACACCGGCTCGGTCGGCGACCTGCTGGAAGAGGGTGATGTCCTTGACCACGAGGTCCATCGTGAAGTTGATGTCTCGGCTGCCGTTGAGAATGACCTGACTTTCGGTCTCGTGGACGAACGAGTTGCCCGACGAGATTCGGATGGCCTCGTACGTGGTGTTCAAATCCATTCCCGCCGCCTTCGCGGTGACCAGCGCCTCGGCGCAGGTGAGCAGGTTCGCTGTCGCGAGGTAATTGGTGAGGACCTTGAGGACCGACGCCGAGCCGAGGTCACCGGTGTGCAGGATGCGACGGCCCATGGTGGTGAGCATCGGCAACATCCGTTCGAACACGTCACGGTCACAGCCGGCGAAGATCGCAATGTTCCCGGTGGCGGCACGGTGACAGCCACCCGACACCGGACAATCGACCGGTGATGCCCCGATGGCGGAGACCTTCGCGCCGAGCCGTTTGACCTCGGCTTCGTCGGTGGTCGACATCTCCGCCCAAATCTTGCCGGGGCCGAGTCCTGCGAGCAATCCGTCGTCAGCCTCCATGACCGCAGCGGATGCGGCCGGAGACGGCAGGCACGTGATGACGAGGTCGCAGGCCTCGGCCATCTGCTTCGGCGACTCGGCGAACGCTGCCCCTCGCTCGACGAAGGACTGTGCGAGGTCGCGGTCCAGGTCTCGGACCGTCAGGTCGTACCCGTTGCGCAGCAGTGAGCCAGCAAGCTTGCCGCCGACGTTGCCCAAACCGATGAAACCGACCTTCATGCGTGGCCCTCCCCGAACTCGGTGATCGTATGGCGCGCATCCTACGCATCGATGTCGATGCGACGAGAGGAATTCGACACCGAGCACCTCTGCCATGGGGCCTGCCGAACCGCTGCGAACTACGGTGCCGTTCATGGATTTCGAGACCATCACCTATGAGGTCCGCGACCGCGTGGGCCTTCTGCACTTCAACCGTCCGGAGGGCGCGAATGCGGTGAACCCCGCGTTCGGCCGCGACCTCAAAGCGGTGATGATGGACATCGCCTACGACGACGGCGTGAGAGCCGTCGCCGTGACCGCCGAAGGCAAGGTGTTCTGCGGCGGTGGAGACCTCAAGGAATTTGCTGCCTGGGGAACCGACCTGGCCCGCAACGCGCACGTCATGTTGCAGGACTTCCATGCGGCGATCCATCACATGAATCGGATACCGAAACCGTTCGTGGCCGGTGTCCGGGGTGCTGCCGGCGGTGCCGGCCTGAGTCTGATGAGCGCCTTCGACCTCGTGGTGTCGGCCGAGTCGGCGAAATACACGATGGCCTACACCAAGGCCGGTGTGACCCCCGACGGCACGTCGTCCTATTTCGTCGCTCGTCACATCGGCCTGCGCCGCACGCTCGACCTCACCCTCACCAACCGCGTCCTGTCCGCCACCGAGGCCGAGCAGTGGGGGCTGGTCAACCGCGTCGTGCCTGACGACGATGTCGACCAGACCGCCATCGACCTTGCCGCCCAACTTGCGAGCGGAGCGACGTGGGCACTCGGGCACGCCAAAAGGGTGATCTACAACGGCATGGATCACTCCCTCGAGACCGCCGGAGAGTTCGAAGCCGAGATGATCACCACGGCGATGGCGTCACCCGATGGCCTCGAAGGCATCGCAGCGTTCGTCGAGAAGCGGGCACCGGAGTTCACGTGAGCGACATCGAACGCCTCCGATCGATGCTGGGGATCAAGTGGACCAAATATGGTCCCGACGTCCTTCCTGCGTTCGTCGCCGATATGGACTTCGCCCCAGACCCACGAATCGGGGCGGCGATCTCCGACCTCGCCGAACGAGGCGATCTCGGCTATCTCTTCCACCATCTCGACCAACTCCCCGAGGTCTGGCACGGATGGATGCATCGTCGGCACGGCGTCGATCTGGACGTCGAACGGATGTGGAACTTCACCGGCGCGCTGCATGCCGTCGAGGCCGTGCTCCAACTGATGACTCAACCCGGTGACGGGGTGGTCATCTTCACGCCCGTCTATCACGTCTTCCACAAGGTCATCGAGGGCGGCTCGCGGGTGGTTGTCGGGGTTCCACTGGCATCCGACGGCACCTTCGACCCAGAGGATCTCGCTCGGATATGTGATGCCGAGCGCCCCAAAGCGATCCTGCTGTCCCAACCCCACAACCCGACCGGCCGGGTGACAACGCCGGCCGAACTGGCGGCGATTGCCGACGTTGCCGAGCGTCACGACCTGATCGTGTTCAGCGACGAGGTCTGGGCCGATCTCACGCTCAGCCCTCACCGACACCTGCCAACGGTGCGCGAGCCCCGACTCGCCGATCGGACGATCACGATCGGCGCCGCCTCGAAGGCATTCAACCTCGCCGGCCTCAGCTGTGCGATGGCACACTTCGGTCACGGGCCGACCCAGGCCGCGTTCGAGGCTGCCCCGGACCATCTCATCGGACGGCCAAGTTCGCTGAGCGCGGCGGGGGTCTTCACCGCGTGGAACGAGTGCGAGGACTGGCTCGAGGCGACCTGTCGCCAGATCGCCGCCAATGCAACCCATCTCGAGCAACGCTTGCTCGCCGAAGCACCCCACGTCGGCTACCGGCCGCCGGAAGCCGGATATTTGACCTGGCTCGACCTGCGACAGACCGGGCTCGGTGACATGCCGGCCGAACGGATCCTCGAGGACCACAAGCTGGCCCTCAACGAGGGCGACGAGTTCGGAACTGGTGGAGCCGGGTTCGTGCGCCTCAACGTCGCCACGTATCCCGACATCCTCGACCAGGTCATCGACCGCCTGGTGGTGGCCGTCAACAAGGCAGGTAGCCCGTGAGTCAACCCGTTTCCATCCGCCCCTCCGACGGATCCGTCGACTGGCCGAACACGCTCGCGCGTCTCGAACGGCTGCTGCGGATCCGTACCACGCCCATCGGTATGAAGATGTTCGAGACGGTCGAGGAGATGGAAGCCGTCGAGAAGATCCGTCGACCGACGGATATCCACACCGCCGACCAGATCGTCTCGATGGCAAGTCGGCTGAACTGGACGGTCGGCATCACCGGTTCCGATCTGGTGGGCTCCCAGTGCCAGGCCGTGCTCGGCCTCGGGGCTCAGGATGCCGAGTGGTACTCGGGTCGTCACATGGCCGGTGTCTGGTTCGAGACCGAGTCGGATGCAGCCGAGCATCAGGCGGCGATGGACGTCGTCCCGCTCGGCACCTACCAGGCCATGGCGGTGTCGCCGCTGGCGACCGGGCGACTCGATCCTCCCGACATCTGCCTGGTGTACGCAACCCCCGGTCAGATGATCATCTTGATCAACGGGCTGCAGTGGTCGGGTTACAAGAAACTCGACTGGGGCTGTGTCGGCGAGTCCGCCTGTGCCGACAGCTGGGGTCGGGCACTGGCCACGGGCGAGCCGAGCCTGTCGATCCCGTGCTATGCCGAACGGCGCTACGGCGGCGTCCCTGACGACGAGATGTTGATGGCCCTTCGCCCCGGTGACCTCGTCCGGGCACTCGACGGCATGGAGGCGTTGAGCCGCAACGGGCTTCGCTATCCGATCCCGCCCTACGGCATCCAGACCGACGCCCAGGCCGGGCTCGGGGTCAGCTACGGCTGACGTCGACCGACGCCGCATCAACCGATCAGGGTGTTTCCCCAGATCTGCCAGGCCAACAGGCTCTTGGCGACAAGACTCAGCCATATGTAGACGCGCTCGCCGTGGAGATAGTCGCTCCATCGACCGTTGCCGCGGTACTGCAGCCACTGGTTGACGGCAAAGCAGTTGAAGAGCACAAAAATCGTCACCAAGATCCCGTACACGAAACCGGGCGGACCCTCTCCGGTTTCGGCCACACCGAGGGCGACGCTGACGGCGATGGCGACCCACGGTGCTGCCCCGGCAATGCATCCGAACCAGAACGGCGACCAATAGACCGGACGACCCGGCGGGTTGACCACTTCCATCAGCCATCCGAAGAGGATCATGGCTACGTTGGCGCCGGTGATGGCAATCAGCGCAGCGACGTCGGTGATCCCGGTGACCAGGCTGATCAGGAGGATCATCAGCGTCGCCGAGAACGAATACTCGACCCAGCGGATCCGGTTCCGACCGGCCTGCAACTCGCGGCAGTAACGCTCGAAGCCCACGGTTCCCATGTAAAAGTGCGCGACAGCCGACATCAGCAAGAACGCCGCCGTCCACGCTCCCAGCGGCAACGAGAACGCCTCGAACAGTTCGCCGTCGACCAGTGGCGTGCCGGGTGGGCCTTTGAGTGAGAACCCGCTGACCTGGACCACGAAGTCGTTGCTCGAGAGCCACATGAACAACCCCGACACCAGGTGCAGCGCACCCATCACGAGGTTGAATCGCCGCAGTCGTGCGAGGGCACCATCATCGATGGTCGGTGAAACAGAGAGCTCGGTGGTCACACGGCAACGGTACCGGCGATCACGGCTGGTCGCCGTCACCCCCGCTTGCCCGTGCGATGATCCGGGCATGACCGACTCGCCGGTTCGTCTTCGCCGGGAACCTCCACCCCTGCGTTCAGTGGCTGTCTCGAATGTTCATGCTCGTTCGCCACGCATGATGCGAGTCGTGCTGGCCGGAACGCAGCTCGACGGACTCGAGATCTCCGAGCCGGCAGCAAGCGTCCGTCTGCTTGTTCCGTGGCCCGAGGAGCCGTTCGAGATCCCGACGTGGAACGGCAACGAGTTCCTGCTGGCCGACGGACGACGACCGGCGCTGCGAACCTTCACACCGGTCGCGCTGAACGACCACGGGTTGACGCTCGACATCGTTCGCCATGGCGGCGGGGCGATTGCGGATTGGGCCGAGACCGTTGCTCCCGGTGAACTATGCGCCATTTCCGGTCCAGGGCGAGGTGAGGCGATCGAACCGAGTGCCGAGCATTACGTGCTGCTCGGCGACGAGACCGCCATTCCGGCGATCGAGCAACTCCTCGGGGTCATCGCCCACGGCGTTCGTGTCGATGTGCACATCGAACTCGTCGACGACTGCGCCCGACTCGACCTGCCGAGCCACCCCAGAGCCACTGTGACCTGGCATGTGAAGACGCCAGTCGATGCACCCGGCGCCACACTGCGCCGGGCCGCCGAAGCGACCGACATCGACGAGATGACCCGCGTCTGGGCTGCCGGCGAAGCGGCTGCAATGCAGGCGATCCGCAAGCACCTCTTCGACGACCGCAAGATTCCCCGAGGCCACACCACGGTGCGTGGGTACTGGAAGGTGCAGCGGTGACGGCACTACCCGACCGACCAGAACGTGTTCGCGCTGCAACGACCGAAGTGCGCGACGGTGACGGTGGTCAGTGGGACGTGGTTGTCATCGGTGCAGGCATCAGCGGCATCAGCGCGGCATGGCACCTCCAGACCATGTGTCCCGACCGAACGTTCACGATTCTCGAGGGCCGCTCGAACCTCGGCGGCACCTGGGATCTCTTTCGCTATCCCGGGGTCCGATCCGACAGCGACATGCACACCCTCGGCTTCGCGTTCAAGCCTTGGGTCGCCGACGAAGCGATCGCCGACGGCCCGGCGATCATGGCCTACCTCGACGAAACGGTCGACGAGTTCGACCTCCGCCGCCATATCCGGTTCGGCCACCACGTTCGAGCTGCACAGTGGTCCAGCGATGCCAAGCGATGGACACTGTCGGTCACGTCCGGCGGCGTCGACACGACGATCACCGCTGGGTTCGTGCTCATGTGCACCGGCTACTACAGCTACCGGGGTGGACACCGGCCTGATTTTCGGGGCGAAGCGGCATTCGGGGGTTCGATCGTCCATCCGCAGGAGTGGCCCGACGATCTCGACTACGTCGACAAGCGCGTCGTCGTCATCGGGTCGGGTGCCACTGCGGTGACACTGGTGCCGGCACTGGCCGCGTCCGGTGCCGCACACGTCACGATGTTGCAGCGCTCGCCCACCTGGATGGTGGCGGCACCGGCGAAGGATCCCCTCGCCAACCTGCTTCGCAAGATCCTTCCTGCCCAGCTCGCCTACCGGCTGACGCGGGCGAAAAACGTCAACCTGACCGACAGGGTCTACAAACGAAGTCGAACCCATCCCGACAAGGTCGCGAACGCACTGCGCAAACGACTGCGGAAACATCTGACCGACGAGCAGATCGACGAGTTCTTCACGCCTCGCTACGACCCATGGGATCAGCGCCTCTGCCTCGTACCCGATGCCGATCTCTTCGATGCCATGAAGGAGGGCCGAGCCGAGATCGTGAACGGCATCGTCGATTCGTTCACTGCGTCCGGGATCCGGCTCGAATCGGGAGAGCACCTCGACGCCGACATCATCGTGACTGCGACCGGTCTCGAGTTGGTGACGATCGGCGAGATGGACTTCGACGTCGACGGCGAACATGTCGACTTCTCGAGACGCTGGTCGTACAAAGGGTTCGGTTACAGCGACCTGCCCAACCTCGTGTCGACGTTCGGATACATCAACGCGTCGTGGACGCTGCGGGCCGACCTCGTGTCGGCGTATGCGTGTCGGATCCTCAACCACATGGCAGCGTCGGGAACGACGACTGCCACACCGACACTCAGACCGAGCGACGCCGACATGCCCCCACGTCCATGGGTGGACGACTTCAGTGCTGGGTACATGACGCGCATGATGCCGCTGCTCCCGAAACAGGGAGATCGTGCTCCCTGGATCAACACCCAGGACTACAAGGCCGATCGCGAACTGCTCGGCGACGTCCCCGTCGACGACGGGGTCATGATCTTTGCGTGAGCGAGGGCTCGGCAAACCTGCCCAGAGCTGCTCGTCCTCAGCCCAACAGACGCTCGAACCGGGTCAGTGTCTCGGTCCAGCCGACAGTCGCAGCTTCTTCGTGATAGTTCGGGCTGACCGGCCACGTGTAGCCGTGATCGGCTCCCTCGAAGATGCGCAGCGTGATGTTGTCGCGACCCTTTGCTGCGGCGAAGTACCGCTGGTGCATCTCGATCGACTGGACCTCGTCGGCGTCGCCGATACCGATCCACAGTTCACCGATCGCATCGACTGTGAGATGCGGCGATGCATCGGTGTCGTCGGTGAGGAACGACGGGTGCCACATCGCTCCGACGACGAACCGGTCGGGCAACTCCTGCATCGCCTTGTGCACGTAGCGAGCACCGAGACAGAACCCGATCACACCGGCAGACCCGTCTTGCCACCCGACGGCAGCGAGCGCCGCATCGCGATCGGTCCGGACCTCGGCGTCGTCGAGCGATCCGAGCATTTCACCGATATGGGCCCGCCGGCTCGGATCGGCGACGATGTCGGCCGGTTCGTAGCCGATCAATCGGCCATGACGGTGCCAGAGGTCGGGCATGGCGACGTCGTAGCCCGCGTCGGCCAGTCGGGCGGCGAACTCGTGCAATGACGGCCGGATACCCGGCGCATCCATGAAGATCACCACCCGTTTGTCGCTGCCGCCGTCGGGGTGCTTGCGAACGACGGCCATGGGCCCGTCGACGGTGTCGATGTCGATGATTTCCTCGATGATGGCCATGCCCGGACGGTAGCGGGTGTGTCAGGATCCGGCTCATGACGACCACCCTCGACTGGTATGGCTGCGCCACCTTTGCTCTGAAGACCGCAGGGATGACGATCATGCTCGATGCCTATGTCGACCGGGTGCCGAGCGCTGCCGGACCTCGCCACCCCGACGGCCGCACCTACACCGCCGACGACGTGCACGAATGCGACTGGATCGTGGTCGGTCATGCCCACTTCGATCACCTCTGGGGCGCCGAACGGATCATGGCCAACACCGATGCGACCCTGATCGCCAACTACGAGTCGGTTCGAATCATGGAAGAGGCCGGTGTCTCGGCCGAGCGGATGATCTGCGTGGCGGGCGGCGAGACGATCGATCTCGGCAATGGCGTGACCGTCGGTGTGTACCCGAGCCAGCACTCGTGTGTCTGGACGCAGGCCGAGATGGCCCAGTCCGATGTCGTCTGTCTCGGTGATCTCGGCGTCACCTGGCACGAGCAGCAAGCGAAGATCGCCGAGCTGTACGAGTGGTTTCAGACGCTGGGCGACGAGACCGTCGACCACCTCTCGGCGAGCACACCTGGCCACAGCCCTCGCGGCGACGGCGGGGCGCTGGTGTTCGTGTTCGACACCCCGGATGGATCGATCTTTTTTCAGGACACGTCGGGCCACTGGTCCGGCATCATGCGCAGTCTCCGACCCGACGTGGCGTTGATCGGGGCAGCCGGTCGCGGCAACATCGATGGCGAACCCGTGCAGGGATCGCTCGCCGAGTTCGTCGGGCGGCAAGTCGAGTTGCTGGACCCGAAGAAGGTCGTGCTCACGCACCACGATCGATGGATGCCGGGATTCTCGATCGAGACCGACATCGAACCGATCCGTCGTGAACTCGCCCGAGTTGCGCCGCGCACCGACTTGGTCGACGTCGACTACCTCGACTCGACCGTCATCTTGGACGGCAGCCGGTGACCGCCGACCAGCTCGACTCGACACGCTCGTGGGTCGTCGTGGCCTCGGCCTTCCTCTCGATGTTCACCGTGTTCGGGGTGGCGTACAGCTTCGGTGAGTTCTTCGGCCCCATGGCCGACGAGTTCGGGACCGACCGGTCCGAAACGGCCTTCTTCTTTTCGATCACGACCTTCGCCTACTTCGTGATCGGGATGGGCACCGGCCGGATCGCCGACCGGGTGGGACCTCGCCCGGTGGTGCTGGCCGGTGCGGTGGCGATGTTCGCCGGTCTCATGCTCACCGCCGAGGTCGGTTCGCTCGAGCTGGGCTATGCCACCTACGGCCTCGGCGTCGGTATCGGGGTGGCCTGCTGCTACGTCCCGATGGTGGCAGCCGTCGGCGGCTGGTTCGAGCGGGGCCGTACCCTTGCCATCGGTCTGGCAGTGGCAGGAATCGGTGTCGGCACGCTCGTCGTCGTGCCCGTGATCGAGTTGGTCATCGACGAACACGGCTGGCGCAACGCCTACCGGGGCTTGGCAGTCGCCGCCGGCATCTTGCTGCTCGTTGCATCGATCGGCGCCCATCGACCGCCCGGTGGCTCTGAGCAGCCGATGCCGATTCGTGAGGCAGTGCGGGGCCGCCCCGACTTCTGGTTGCTGTATGCGTCGACGGTGTTCCTGTCAGCAGCGCTTTTCACGCCCTTTGTCTTCATGGCCGACTACATCGACACCACTGGTGGCTCCGGCTCGGCGGCCGTTCTCCTCGGTCTGATCGGCATGGCATCGGTCGCCGGCCGTCTCGGGTTCGGTGCGGTCGCTGTTCGATTCGGGCTGCTTCGCCTCTATCGCGGTGCGTTTTTCGTCCTGGCGCTGAGCTTTGTCCTGTGGATCGTCGCCGACACCAGCTATCCGATCCTGATCGCCTTCGCTCTGACGCTGGGGGTGTCCTACGGCGGGTTCATTTCGCTGTCGCCTGCGATCATCGCAGACCGGTTCGGCACGGTCGGCATGGGGGGTGTGCTCGGCGCGCTCTACACCGCAGCAGGGGTTGGCGGGCTGCTGGGCCCGCCGACACTCGGGGCCATCATCGACCGAGCAGGTCATACGACCGCCCAGTGGACGGCACTGAGTTCCGGCCTCGTCTCGGTCGCCTTTCTGATGGCGATCCGGACGCCGCAGTCACACTGACACGTCGAAGACTGGTCGACCGACCGCATTTCCCTCCGATGGGGCGCTCGGCGGCGCTGGCTACAATTCGATGCTGGAGCGGGTTCGGTCCCGTCCACCGCAGCACCGAATCGAGGTCCGGATTTTCATGAGTCTGTATGACGAGTACCTGAGCGAGAGTGCCGATCGAGCGCTCCACGGACTCCATCCCAAGCCGGTCGATGGTGCCGACCTGCTCGCCGAGATCGTCGGTCACATGGAGAACGCAGACAGCGAGCATCGGGCCGACTGCCTCGACTTCTTCGTGTTCAACGTGCTTCCCGGTACGACGAGTGCAGCCGGCCTGAAGGCAACGGTGCTCAAGGACATCATCCTCGGTACGCGGACCATCGACGGGATCTCCCCCGCATCGGCTTTCGAGCAGCTGTCACACATGAAGGGCGGCCCATCGATCGACGTACTGCTCGATCTGCTCCTCGGCGACGACGACGAGATCTCACGCCAGGCCGCCGACGTGCTCAAGACCCAGGTGTTTCTCTACGAAGCCGACATGGCACGGCTTGCG
Source organism: Acidimicrobiales bacterium (assembly GCA_049437325.1). Lineage (GTDB taxonomy): Bacteria > Actinomycetota > Acidimicrobiia > Acidimicrobiales > Aldehydirespiratoraceae > UBA11606. Next base: position 3,910 of record JBMTIM010000052.1, on the reverse strand, counting down.
GAAGCCCATCACGCCGGCAACGCCCTCGTCACCGAGGTGCTGGAGAGCTACGCCCACGCCGAGTTCTTCACCGGACTCGCCGACATCGACGACGAGATCGAGGTTGTCACCTTCGTTGCCGGGGTCGGCGACATCTCGACCGATCTGCTCTCCCCGGGGGCCGACGCCCATTCACGCTCGGACCGCGAGTTGCACGGCAAGTCGATGTTCGAACACGACACCGCCAAGCAGCAGGCCCTGCTCGATCTTCAAGCTGCGCACCCCGACAGGCGGGTGATGCTGGTCGCCGAGAAGGGCACGATGGGCGTCGGCTCGTCGCGCATGTCGGGCGTCAACAACGTGGCCCTGTGGATCGGCAAACCGGCGAGCGAGTACGTACCGTTCATCAATTACGCACCCATCGTGGCCGGCACCAACGGCATCTCTCCGATCTTTCTCACCACCGTCGGTGTCACCGGCGGGATCGGACTCGACCTGCAGAACTGGGTGACCCAATTCGACGCCGACGGTGAACTGATCGTCGACGCCGACGGCGAAGCCGTCCTCGAGCAGACCTATTCGGTCGACACCGGCACCGTTCTCACCATCAACACTCGGACCAAGAAGCTTCTCGCTTCCGACGGCACCGAGCTGATGGACATCTCGTCGGCGTTCACACCCCAAAAGGTCGAGTTCATGAAGGCAGGTGGCTCCTATGCCGTCGTCTTCGGCAAGAAGCTGCAGACCTTCGCGGCGGCCACCCTCGGTATCGATGCACCGGCGGTCTACGCCCCGGCGGCCGAGGTCTCCCATGAGGGCCAAGGTCTGACTGCGGTCGAAAAGATCTTCAACCGCAATGCAGTCGGCACGTCGGGGGCGACCCTGCATGCCGGTTCCTACACCCGAGTCGAGGTCAACATCGTCGGGTCGCAAGACACGACCGGTCTGATGACCTCACAGGAACTCGAGATGATGGCATCCACCGTCATCTCACCGATCGTCGATGCCGGCTACCAGTCGGGCTGTCACACCGCCTCGGTCTGGGATGCCAAGGCGCAGGAGAACACGCCGCGGTTGATGAAGTTCATGAGCGACTTCGGAATGATCACGGCCCGCGATCCACACAGCCGCTACGCACCGATGACCGACGTGATCCACAAGGTCCTGAACGACATCACCGTCGACGACTGGGCGATCATCATCGGTGGCGACTCCCACACCCGCATGTCGAAGGGCGTGGCGTTCGGTGCCGACTCCGGCACCGTCGCTCTTGCCCTTGCCACCGGCGAGGCCTCGATGCCGATTCCGGAGTCGGTCAAGGTCACGTTCAAAGGTGACATGAAGCCCTACATGGACTTCCGGGACGTCGTCCACGCAACTCAGGCCCAGATGCTCAAGGAGTTCGACGGTGAGAACGTCTTCCAGGGCCGAGTGATCGAGGTGCATATCGGCACCCTCGCCTCCGACCAGGCATTCACGTTCACCGACTGGACCGCAGAGATGAAGGCCAAGGCCTCGATCTGCATCTCCGACAGCGAGACGCTCATCGAGTCGCTCGAGATCGCCCGAGACCGCATCCAGGTCATGATCGACAAGGGCATGGACAACGACAACGAGGTACTCGGCGGCCTGGTTGCGCAGGCCAACCGGCGTATCGACGAGATCCGAACCGGCGAGAAACCACCGCTGGCTCCCGATGCCGACGCCGAGTACTACGCCGAGTTCACCGTCGACCTCGACATCATCGACGAGCCGATGATCGCCGACCCGGACGTCGACAACGACGACCCGTCGAAGCGCTACACGCACGACACCATTCGTGAACTGTCGTACTACGAAGGCTCGAAAGCCGTCGATCTGGGCTTCATCGGGTCGTGCATGGTCCACAAGGGCGACATGCAGATCTTGGCCAAGATGCTGCGAAACCTCGAAGAGGCCAACGGCTCGGTCGAGTTCAAGGCGCCCCTCGTGGTCGCTCCGCCGACCTACAACATCGTCGACGAACTCAAGGCTGAGGGCGACTGGGACGTGCTGGCCCGCTACGCCGGTTTCGAGTTCGACGACTCCGACCCGAAGAGCGTTGCCCGAACCGGCTACGAGAACATCCTCTATCTGGAGCGACCGGGTTGCAATCTCTGTATGGGCAACCAGGAGAAGGCTGCGCCGGGTGACACCGTGATGGCGACGTCGACGCGGCTCTTCCAGGGTCGAGTGGTGAAGGACTCCGCCACCAAGAAGGGGGAATCGTTGCTGGCATCGACCCCGGTCGTCGTGCTGTCGTCGATCCTCGGGCGTACACCAACCCTCGAGGAGTACAGGGCGGCGGTCGAAGGCATCGACCTCACCCACTTCGAGCCACCCGAAAAAGAGCTCACCTCCATCCCAGTCACGATCGGCCGCTAGGGATCACACCGTCGATTGGAATTTGCGCATGAGCCACGGGCCGGCCTCGACCGGCTCGTGGTTCGGCACAGAACCGGGGTCCAGGCAGGTCGGGAGACACTCGATACGGGCGTCCCAATTGGCCATGTGGAAGAAGGCGAACGAGTGGCGCTCGGCGGCGCCGGGTACCACCCGATGCAGCGTGGAGCGCCACCGGTCGTTGGTCCACTGGGCGATGGTGTCGCCGAGGTTGACCACGAAACAGTCGGGGTCGGGCGCGATGGCGCGCCACCGCCCGGCTCGGTCCTGCACCTCGAGCCCGGGGACGTCATCGGTACGCAAGATCGTGAACGTTCCGTAGTCGGTGTGTGCGCCGGCCCGCAGTGCGGTGTCGGATGCCGACGCAATCGGGTAGTGGATGGCCCGCATCGAGGTGATCGGACGATCCACGAATGGCTCGAAGTAGGTCTCGGGAAGGTCGAGGGCGAGCGCCATGACACAAAGGAGTCGTTCGGCAACATCGCTGAGTTCCCGGTAGTAGGCGACCCAGGCGTCGCGAAGCTCCGGCACCTCGTCGGGCCACAGACTCGACGAGCAGATCCATTCCTCACCGGGAAGTGGCGTTCGCGGGCCACCACAGTCGGGTCCGACCGACAGGGATTCCTTCAGATCGGGTTCTGCGTTGCGGTCGTCGAGCGATCGGGCCAGAGTCTCGGCCCGAAACGGCGAGTAGCCGTAGGGATAGCCGGGCTCGGGGAACGCGAGTGCGGCCTTTGCGTCATCGTCCAGTGCAAAAAACTGCAGCGCGGTCGACCAGGCCGCATCTCGTACGCGAGCGGTGACGGTGTCGATCGGCAACCGGAAGAACCCCAACTCGCAACAGGCCCGATCCATGGACTCGACCTGCAGACCGATCTCGGCATCGAGGTCGACGATGCCGAGCTCGAGTGATCTGGTGCTCGCAGGGTCAGGCAAGACTGGCCAGCACGGCTTCGCCGCACCGACGACCCGAGAACAACGCGCCCTGGATCGATGCCGTGTCGCGATGGTCACCACACACGAACAATCCCTCGCCCAGCGCCACACGCTGCTTCGGTGAGAATCCCGGAGGCTGCGCTGGTTGGCCGTGAACGATGACGTCGGTGCGAAGATGCGTCCACTCGTCGACGCTCGACCCCCAGATGGCACGCAGTTGCGCGCGCACCAAGGGCGCCGCGTCGTCCATCTCGACACCGGGACACGCTGCTGCGATCAACGCCGTGTCGTCGGGGCTGTACTCGGGGGCAACGTTGCTCATGACGGCGATGTTGCGGGCCGGGCCGTTGCCGGTGCCGTCGAGCACCAGATAGCGGTGCCGGTGGGGTGGTTCTGCTGCTGCGAACCAGACACAGGTCGCAGGGTTCGATTCGACGGGCTCGAGTCCGAGGAGCTGTGCTGCGCCGGGCCCCTCGGTGGCGACCACAACCCGGTCGGCCTCGAGGTGTCCCCCGACTGCGGTCGTGACTCGTCCGGGGGCGATCTCCGCGACCGGCGTTTCGAACCGGATGCA
>JBMTIM010000051.1:0-20784 GCA_049437325.1 Acidimicrobiales bacterium | reverse complement strand
AGGAAGAACTTCGAGAAGTTCTCGTCACCGTGCATGTAGCCGATCGAATACAGATGGATCAGCGCGCCGACGCCGGTGATGAACAGGGTCATCGTGATCGAGAGCGGGTCGACCAGGAACCCGACATCGACCGAGAAGTCACCGACCGGGACCCATTCCCACAGCGTCTGCACGAAGCGACGCTCCTCGGGCGCTTCGGCACGCAACCCGACGAAGGTCAGCAACGCCGCTGCGAACGAACCACCCATCGCCAGGGTTGCAAGCCACCCTGCCGCTGGCTCACCGAGCCGGCGGCCCCAGAGCACGATCGCCAGAACACCGAGCAGTGGGAAGGTGGGGATCAAAAAGACAGCATCGAGCATGGTCAGCCCCTCACCTAACCCCTGAGTATCGCAACATCATCGGCGGTGGCATCTCGCCGGCGCCGGTTGATCGCCACGACGATGGCGAGGCCGACGACGACCTCCACCGCAGCAACCACGAGAACGAAGAACACCGCCATCTGACCACCGACATCGTTGAGATCGGTGCCGAAGGCCACGAACGAGACGTTGACGGCGTTGAGCATGAGTTCGACGCACATGAACATGACGAGCGGATTGCGCCGCACCAGGAGCCCGGTTGCGCCGAGCGCGAACAGCAACGCCGACAGGACGAGGTAGTACGAGGTCGTGAGCTCGATTCCGGCCAGCATCAGTCACCCTCCCCGTGGTCGGGTTGGTCAGCCGACGCATGCTGCTCGTCGTTCGCCCCTGCCGGAGCAAGCGGTGCAACGTCCATGCTGAGCGGATCGAGGTCGTCGAGCATGTCGTCGGCACGCACCGTCCGGGTGAGCACGACTGCCCCCACGACGGCGATGGTCAACAGGGCAGCGGTGATCTGGAACGCCAGCAGGTAGTCGGTGAACAGCACTCGACCGATGCGCTCGATGTCGGTGTATCCGTTGTCAAGTGCGTTTTCGCCGATGCCGGGCGCAGCAGCCGAGCCGGTAGCACCGTCGACAGCGATCACGACCGTGACGATTCCCGACGCTGCGAGTGCAGCACCGACGACGACGGCAAGCGGCTTTTGCCCGGCGATCGGCTCGACACCGAGATCTTCGGCCTTGTCGACCCCCAACAACATGATGACGAACAGGAAGAGGATGACGATCGCGCCTGCGTACACGACGACCTGCACGGCGGCGAGAAAGTGCGCATCCTGGACCACGAAGAGGATGGCGACACCGATCAGCGTCTGAATCAGGAACAGCGCAGAATGCACGGGATTGCGGGCCGTGATGACGCCCAGCCCGCCGGCGCCGATCAGGGCGGCAGCCACCGCAAAGGTGACGAACTCAGCCATCGGAGGACGCTTTCTGTGGTGGCTCCGGATCGCGAACGCCGTAGCCGAGTTCGCCGGCCCAATGCACGACGCCCTCGTAGCGGTGATCACCGGCCGGGGAGGTCGCCCGCATCCACCCCGAGGTCAGTTCGTCGTCACCCGGACGCCAGTCTTCCCAGGGGAGTTGCTTCGGTGTCCCATCGCTTCCGACGAGCAACTCGTCCTTGGTGTAGATCGCATCGCCGCGATTGGTGAACGAGAACTCGAACAACTTCGACTCGGTGATGGCCTGCGTCGGACAGGCCTCCACGCACAGATCGCAGTGGATGCAGCGCAGGTAGTTGATCTCGTAGACATAGCCGAACCGCTCACCCGGCGAGGTCGGCTCCACGGGATCATTGTCAGCACCACGCACGTAAATGCACTTCGCCGGGCACACGCCGGCGCACAGCTCACAGCCGATGCATTTTTCCATGCCGTCCTCGTACCGGTTGAGCACGTGACGGCCATGGAACCGTTCCGGTTTGACCCGCTTCTCGTCCGGTGCCCCCTCCTTCGCCTTGCCCCCTCGATAGTCGCCGGTCACACGATCTTCGAACAGCTTCTTGAACGTGACCGCGAAGCCCCTGAGGTACGAACCGTCAGCCACGACTGGCCTCCTTCTCCGCCGCTTCGGCGAGCCGGTCGGCGCGCGCCGTGTTGACTGCCATCGACAGCAGGGTGCCGAGGAAGGCAGCTCCAGCGAACCAACCCAGGAACCAACCGATGTAGTTCCCGAAGGCCCAGTTGTTGGTGTCACCGATGCGAAGCCCCGACAGCAGGATCAACCAGAACAACGACAGTGGGATGAGGAACTTCCACCCGAGATCCATGAGCTGGTCGTAGCGGAAACGGGGCAGCGTGGCCCGGATCCAGACGAAGGCAAACAGGAAGAACGACAGCTTCAGGAAGAACCAGATGGTACCGACCCACCAACCGTCGGGAAGGAAGAGCGACGGACCCTGGGGACCCCCCAGGAACAAGGTGACGATGATGGCGCCGATCGTGATCTGGTTCATGAACTCGGCGAGGAAAAACAGCGCGAACCTGATCGACGAGTATTCGGTGTGGAAGCCACCGACGAGCTCCTGTTCGGCTTCCACGAGATCGAACGGCGGGTGGTTGAGCTCCGCTGTTCCAGCGATGAAGAAGACGACGAAGGGCACCACCCCGGTCGTGAAGATCGCCCAGCTGGTGAATCCGGCGCTCTGCGACAACACCATGTCGTGCGTCGACAACGACCCGGACTGGAGCACCACGGCCGCAACCGCCAACCCGAGAGCGGCCTCGTACGACACCATCTGCGCAGATGCCCGGACCGAGCCGAGCAACGGATATTTCGACCCGGAACTCCAACCGGCGAGCATGACGCCGTAGATGGCGAGCGACGACATCGCAAGAAAGAAGAGGATGCCGATCGGCGGATCGGCAACCTGCAGGAAGGTGTCCTTTCCGAGAATCGTGACCAGACCATCTCGGCTGCCGTCGCCATTGAAATCGCCCCCGATCGGAACGATCGCAAACGTCAGGAACGCCGGCACCAAGGAGAGGTACGGCGCAAGCTTGAACGTGAACCGGTCGGCGTTGTCGGGAACGAGATCTTCCTTGAAGAAGAGCTTGATGCCATCGGCGAGCGTCTGAAGGATGCCCCATGGGCCGGCGATGTTGGGGCCGACACGGTTCTGAAAGTCGGAGATGACTTTGCGGAGGAACCAGATGTTGAGCATCACCGACACCAGCAGGAACGCAAACGCAGCAACCACCTTCAGCAAGGTGACGGGCAGCGCGCCCCAGACGTCGCCGGCGTACAGCGGATCTTGGCCGAGGATCATGCGCGCTCCACCCGCACGTCGGTGACCGGGGTCGAAACATCGATCAACCGGTTGGCATTGGCGTCCGGTGCGTTGGCAGGGATGACAGCAGAGCCCATCGGCACACCTGGATCGACAGCAATCGGAGCCATCAATTCACCCTTGCCCGACACGATCTTCACGAGCGTGCCCGCCTCGACACCAAGTTTTGCGAAGTCGCTCGGATGGAGCCGGACCTGCACCGCAGCCGCAAGTCCCGAGCTGGCCGGGCACGCCTGCACCATCGTGCCGTTGTCGTACATACGCCGGGTGGCGACGAGACGGAGCGAGTATGCGTCGTTGGCGGGAGCCAGCGACTCGCTCGCCGTCGGCGGCGGCACCGATCCTCCCGACAACAAGACCCCGTCGACGGGATCTGCGGCGAGGGCCTCTTCGGTGAGTGCTGCGTGCACATCCGAGACCACCGCCATCTCGGCCCGGATGCTCTCGACGGAATCGACACCGAGATCACCGCCAAGGCGATCGGCGATCTCCGCTGCGATCTGCCAGTCGGCGCGGGCCGTGCCCGGGGGCGTGACCTTCTGGGCACTGACGCTGACGCGTCCTTCGAGATTGGTGAACGTGCCTGCCGACTCGGTCGGAGCTGCAGCCGGGAGCACGACATCGGCGTAGCCGGTGGTCGATGCGTTGGCCAAGGTCTCGATCGCAATGACCGTGCCGACCTCGGCCAAGGCCCGCTGGGCGAGATCCCGATCGGGGAAGTCGGCCAACGGATCGGCACCGAGCAGCACCAGCACGTCGAGCGAACCACCGGCGGCAGCCGAAAGCATCGCCGCCGTGTCCATACCGGATGCAGCCGGGACCGAACCCCAGGCATCGACGACCGGCCCGGCATCGGCGAGCGTGCGCCGGCCAGGGAGCAAACCTGGAGCCATCCCGGCTTCGAGTGCCCCATGAACGTTGCCCCGGCGCAGCGCCGACAAGAAGCCGACCCCGTCGATCGAGCCCAGCGCGATCGCGGCGTCGACGACCGCATCAGCGGACTCAGCCGTCGAGGCACGTCCCAGGACCACGGTGACCGGTCCAGTGATCGCCTTGGCGGCACCGGCGATCGCACCCGCCGACACACCCGCCGCTTCGATCGACGTACCTCCACGGGCAGCAACCAACGCATGGGCCAACTGAGCGACCTCACCCGGCTTTGGGTGAAGCGAATGAGCGGCAATCGGGCTGAGACCGGTTCGCGCCGGCGTCAACTCGATGAGTGTCGTCCCATCGTTCACAACCGCGTGACGCAACCGCAGGAACAGGGCACCGAGATCTTCTTTCGGATCGGGACCGAGGAGAATGACCGTGCCACCCGGCCGGCAGGCGTCGGCAATCGTGGCACGCGGAAGGCCGAGCACCGCCGCGGCCGGGAGTCCGTCCCCGAGTTGGGCGTCGACATTGTCGGTGCCGATCACTCCCTTGGCGAGCTTCGACCAGGCGTATTGCGACTCGTTCGTCAGGCGGGCTCCGCCGACCACACCGATCCGGGCGGGATCGACGCCGGCCAACGCCTCGGTGATCCGGCTCAGCGCCGTAGCCCAACCGGTTGGTGTCAGATCCTCGTCGCTTCCACCTCGGACGAGGGGTGACGTGAGGCGAGCATCGGCGTTGAGCGCCTCGAACCCGAACCGTTCCTTGTCGGACAGCCAACCCCAGTTGACCGCATCCGAATCGACGCCGAGGAGACGTACCACCCGATTGCGGCTCGACTGCACCGTGACCCGCGAACCGACGGAATCGGTCCATGCCGTGGAAACCGTCTCTTCGAGATCCCACGGACGCGCCTTGAAACGGTACGGCTTGGCCGTGAGCGCCCCGACCGGACAGATCTGCACGGTGTTCCCCGAAAAGTACGAGGCGAATGGCTCGTCGGGGAACGTGTTGACCTGGGTGTTGTTTCCCCGGTCCATGAAGTGGATCAGCGTGTCGCCGGCGACCTCGTCGGCGAAGCGGGTGCACCGATCGCACAGAATGCACCGTTCGCGGTCGAGATACACCGTGTCGCTGATCGGCACCGGCTTCTCGAAGTGGCGCTTCTCCTCGACAAAACGCGACTCCCCCGGGCCGTAGGCCATGGTCTGATCCTGGAGCGGACACTCACCACCCTTGTCGCAGACAGGACAGTCGAGCGGATGATTGATCAGGAGGAACTCGAGGACGCCATCCTGCGCTTTCTTGGTGGCGTCGGACTCGGTGTCGACGACCATCCCCTCCGCCACCGGAATCATGCAGCTCGGTTGCAGAGCCGGGCCGCGACCCGTGTCGACTTCGACGAGACACATACGGCACATGCCGACCGGCTTCATGCGCGAGTGGTAGCAGAACCGCGGGATGTAGGTGCCGGTGCGCTCGGCTGCATCGATCAGCAACTCACCGGCCTCGGCTCGTATCTCGACACCGTCGATGGTGACGGACACCGTGCTGACGTCGCTGTGAGTGTCGGTCATCAGCCGCCCTCGCTGTTGCCGGGCGCCGTGGTCATCGCAGCAGCGGTGACCGGAATGGCGTCGCGCTTGGTGATCTTGGCGTCGTACTCGTGCCGGAACCGCCGGATCGTCGAGGTGATGGGAGCCACCGACGACGGACCGAGCGGACAGATCGTCGTCTGTTTCGGCGGGAACGGAACAGCATCGAGCCCCTGGGTCGGATCGGCTGCCACAGGGTATGGCCCCGGGCTGATGTTGTCGGCGATGTCGAGCAGCATGTCGATGTCACTCGGCCGGCCCTCACCGTCGAGGATGCGCTGCAACACCCGTTCTTCCCAGGTGGTGCCTTCGCGACACGGGGTGCATTTGCCGCACGACTCGCGGGCGTAGAAGCGGACCAACCGGAGGGCCGCTTTGACGGCGTCGGTGGTCTCGTCCATCACCATGATCGCGCCGGAGCCGAGCATCGATCCCTCGCTGCCGACAACACGCCCCTCGAGGGGAAGGTCGAGTTGCTCCGGGAAGAACCATGGTGCAGAGCCGCCGCCCGGCACGAACATCTTCAGCTCGTTGTCGTCGCGGATGCCCTGGCAGAAATCGTCACCGTAGAAGAGGTCGCGGAATGTCGTGATGCCCTGCTCGATCTCGTACACCCCCGGCCGTTTCACATGTCCAGAGATCGCCACCATGCGCGTGCCCGGTGAGGCCTCCGAGCCGAACTGCTTGTACGCCTCGGCACCGTTCATCATCAACCACGGCAGGTTGCTCAGCGTCTCCACGTTGTTGACGATCGTCGGCTGACCGTACAGGCCGATCGCCGCCGGGAAGTACGGTGGCTTGAGACGCGGCATGCCGCGATTTCCTTCGAGCGATTCGATGAGCGCCGTCTCCTCACCGACGATGTACGCCCCTGCACCCCAGGTCAGGGTGATGTCGACGCTGAACTCGGTGCCGAGGATGTTCTTTCCGACGTACCCCTTGGCGTAGGCGTCGTTGAGCGCACGGGCAAGGCGTTCCTGCGCGAGTGCCATCTCGCCACGGACATAGAGGAAGCACTGGGCGAGACCGAGCGCATAGCAGGTGATGAGACAACCCTCGATCAGCTGGTGCGGGTCGCGTTCCATGAGCAGTCGGTCTTTGTAGGTTCCCGGCTCGGACTCATCCCCGTTGACCACGAGGTAGTACGGAAACTTGCCCGGTGGCATGAAGCCCCATTTGACGCCGGCGGGAAAACCTGCGCCCCCGCGGCCGAGAACGGTTGCGTCGCGGACCTCGTCATGGACCTGAGCCGGGGTGCGGTCGAGTGCACGACGCAACCCTTCATAGCCGTCGGTCGCCTCGTACCGCTCGAGGGTGAAACTGTCGTCGTGCTCGAATCGTGATGTGACGATCTTGGGGCCACCGTTGTCGACGTAGCCGGGCGCGTGGGGAACGAAGTGGCTCATGCTTCCTCACCTTGGTCGGTTCCACCGGACGCCGGCTCGTCGTTTCGAGCCAACCAGACCGGGCGTTCGTTGGCCTGCTCGGGCGGAACGATGCCGGCCATGGACCCGGCCGGGATGTGTTGACGCACGCGGCCGAGCGTGCCGTGCTCGGGAATGTCGTCTGCGCGACCGTTGCGGATGTCATCGATCAAACCGTCGAAGTCTTCGTCGCTGACCCGCAGGCGATATCGGTAGTTGACCTGGAGGCACGGGGCCTCCGTGCACGCCGCAATGCACTCGACATCCTCGATCGTGAACATGCCATCGGCTGTGGTGCCCCCGGCCTTGACGCCAAGGGTCTTCTCTGCGTGGGCGAGAAGTTCCTCGCCACCCAGCAGCTGGCACGACAGGTTGGTGCACACATTGACCAGGTACTTGCCCACCGGATGGAACTTGAACATCTCGTAGAACGAACCGGTTCCCTTGACCTCGGCGGGGGTGGTGTCGGTCAGTTCGGCGATCTGCCGCATGGCGTCATCGGTGACCCACCCCTCCTGTTCCTGTGCAAGGTGCAGGAGAGGGATGAGCGCCGACTTCGCAACCGGGTACCGGGAGATGGTCTCGTGCGCGATCGCAAGGTTCTCTGGGGTGAAGTAACTCATCGATCGACCTCACCCATGATCGGATCAACACTGGAGATGATGGCGACGCCGTCGGCGATCAGACCCCCCTGCATCAGGTGCGGCATGGTCTGGAGGTTGATGTAGCTCGGGCCTCTCACATGCATTCGGTACGGGGTGGAACTGCCGTCACTCACCATGTAGACGCCGAGTTCACCACGCGGGGACTCCACCGCTGCGTACGCCTCACCCTCGGGCACCTTGAAGCCCTCGGTGAAGATCTTGAAGTGATGGATGAGTGCTTCCATCGATTCGTCGATGCGCACGCGCGGCGGGGGCGTGACCTTCTTGTCCTGGATCCGGTAATCACCTGACGGCATGCGATCGAGAATCTGCTCGACGATTCGCATCGACTCGCGGATCTCGTTGAGCCGAATCGCATAGCGGTCGTAGCTGTCACCGAACGAACCGACGATGACGTCGAAGTCGACGTCGGGATAGGCGAGGTATGGCTCGTCGCGACGAAGGTCCCAGGCGTAGCCGGTGGAACGCAGGATCGGCCCGGTCGCGGACAACGCCAGCGCCTCGTCGGCGTTGAGCACTCCCACACCTTGCAGTCGCTCACGCCAGATCGGCTGACCGGTCATGAGGATGTCGTATTCCTCGAGGCGCGGCGGAATCAGTTCGAGCAGGCGCTCGACGTCGGCCTGCCATCCGTCAGGGAGATCGGCTGCCACGCCACCCGGCCGGATGTAGTTGTGGTTCATGCGGAGACCGGTGACTTTTTCGAGGAACCGCAGCACTTCCTCTCGCTCCCGCCAGCCGTAGATCATCATCGACACCGCGCCGAGATCCATGCCGTTGGTCGCCATGAAGAGCAGGTGTGAACTCATGCGATTGAGTTCGCTCATCAGCATGCGGATCCACACCGCACGCTCGGGGACGTCGATACCGAGGAGCTTCTCGGTGGCAAGGCTGAACGCCAACTCGGTGAAGAGCGGCGAGGCGTAGTCCATACGCGTGACGTTGGTGCAGCCCTGCAGGAACGTGAGCTGCTCGGCCTGCTTCTCCATGCCGGTGTGCAGGTAGCCGACGACCGGCTTGCTGCGCAGGATCGTCTCACCCTCCATCTCGAGCATGAGCCGAAGCACCCCATGGGTCGACGGGTGCGACGGACCCATGTTGAGCAAGACTCGTTCGTCGTCGGATGCCGAGGGGTCGGCACCGATCATCGCTGCTTCGGCTTCGCTCAGCCGCAGGACCGCAGCATCATCACCTCGGCGCCTGACACGCTCGGCGCCGTCGATCGTCTCGTCGTTCTCGGTGACCGTCATCGCTCGTTGCTCGCTGCCTTGAACTGCACGGGAATCGAGCCGATGGCGTAGTCCTTGCGGAGTGGATGACCCACCCACTCTTCGGGCATCAGAATTCGGCTCATGTCGGGATGGTCGGCGAATTCGATCCCGAACATGTCGTAGACCTCTCGTTCGAGATTTTCCGCGCCCGGCCAGAGGTCGAACAGGGTGGGCAGAACGGGTTCGTCGGCACTCACCTGTGTGCGAATGCGGATGCGTTCGCGGGTGCTGTGGTTGATGAGTTGCGTGACAACCTCGAAGCGTTCGGCCTCGACACCGTCGGGGAGGTTCCGGGGGGCGCCGTAGGTGAGGTAGTCGACTGCAGTCAGATCGATCAGCTGACCGAAGCCGTCGGCCCGCGCCTCGGCACAGCCTGCGAGGTAGGTGTCGACGCTGGCGTGCAGCACACCATCACCTGCGTCGAGCATTCCGAATCGTGTGCTCGCTGCGGCCGCGTCCTCTTGCGTCGCCTCCTCGGCGATTTCCGCTTCGTCGCTCACCGTCAGCCCCCGATCGTCAGGCCGGCGGTTTGACCGTCGCGCTGCTCGATGGTGATACCGGCACCGCCGCCGTGTTCCTTGCGGCGCTGGGTGAGTTCACCGGATTGGATCTTCTCGTGCACCGTGAAGATCGCATGGAGCAGCGTCTCCGGCCCCGGTGGGCAACCCGGCGCATACACGTCGACCGGCACGATTTGATCGACACCCTGCACGATTGCGTAGTTGTTGAACATGCCGCCGCTCGAGGCACACACCCCCATGGAGATGACCCACTTGGGCTCCATCATCTGGTCGTAGACCTGGCGCAGCACCGGTGCCATCTTTTGGCTCACACGACCCGCAACGATCATGAGATCGGCTTGGCGAGGCGATGCACGGAAGGTCTCCATGCCATAGCGGGCCAGGTCGTAATGAGCTGCTCCGGTCGCCATCATCTCGATCGCGCAGCAGGCCAGGCCGAAGGTGGCGGGCCAGAGGCTCCGGGCCCGGGCCCATTGCACCAGGTTCTCGACATTGCCCGTGATGAAGTTGTGTTCAAAGCCTTCGAGGCCTTGTTCGGCAATGGCCGCAGAATCACCAAGCCCTGGGATCTTCATCAGGCTGCCTCGCCAGACTCACGGCGACCGTCGGCGAGCGTGGGTTCCCGACCGTCGGTGCCGACGCGTCGGATCGTCGACTCTGCGGTCCGCCCGGGCGACACGGCACCGGACGGTGCCATGGACTGTTTGAGAGGCCCCCACTCGAGCGCACCGTTGGAGATCAAGTACACGAACGATTCGAAGACTGCGAACGTGAACACCATGATGACGACGAGGCCGAAGAAGCCCAAACCTCCGTAGGCGACCGCATACGGGTAGAAGAAGATGATCTCGATGTCGAAGACGATGAAGATCATCGCAACCAGGAAGAACTTCACCGGGAACCGTTCGGGAGTTTCCTTGGTCGGGACGATGCCGCATTCGTAGGCGGCGCGTTTCGCAGCCGAGGGGTTGCGGGGAGCCAGCAGGCCCGAGGCGACGAAGCTGCCGGCCGCAAACAAGCAGGCCAGCACGAACAGCGCCAGCAGGGGCAGGTACTGGCCCAGCACGGCTTACGCCCCTTCGAACTCGGCCCGCCGCGCCATCACGAGCTTGTCCCGTTCATGAAGCATGTAGCAGAGAGCGAAGAAGATCAGCAGCGAACCAATCGTGACCATGGCCGGGCGCAGACGAACATTGCCGAGGTCACGGATCATCACCACCGAGATGATCGGCTCTGCAGCGTCGACAACCGGTCGCTGCGGAGCGGTGCCCGGAAGATTGGTGATCGACTCCTCGGTGACCTGTTGCAGCTGAATCACGCCATAGCGCGTGGGGTGCGTGATCTGTGCGGTTTGTCGGATCTTGGTCCAGACCCGATCCAACATGCTCGGGTCTTCGGGAAGACCCCTCTTGCCACCGATCGTGAAGGCATCGAGCAGTTTGAACTCGGTCTGCGTCCCGAACGAGAAGTCGTTCGACTCCAGGATCATCGCAATGGCCGATGCCTGCGCCTCGCCGGCCTCCGCAGTCGAGAGCAGGGTCCAACCACCGAGTGCGGCGGATTCCTGATCGATGAGGCCAGGGGCGACCGCGGCAAGCTCCGACCTGGTGGTGGCTTCGTTCTTCGCCTGCTCTTCGGCGGCCAGGTCGGCGATTTCGCTCTGGCTCAGCCCATCGGTCTGATCGGCCGTGAGACTGTCGACGGTGACGATGCCGTACTCGAGCCAGGCGGTCTGGACCTCGATCAGGCGCTTGGCCTCGTCGCCGCTCAGGCCGCTGGTGTCCGAGGTGAGCCAGCCCGATCCGAATTCGGCATCTGCTTCGGCTGCAGCCGCGACCACGATCTCGTGGGCAGTGGGCAGCGACTCGGACTGCAGGGCGTTCGCCTCGTCGAGTGCGGCGTAGGTCAAGTGGCCCTCGTCGTCGGTGCCTTCGACAATCTCGACCTCGCCCCAGGTCGGCGCATCACCGGTCCAGCCGATGCCGTAGATCCACCAGATCGAACCCATGATCGCCATCCAGCCGAAGAAGCCGGCGAGCGCAAGCATGGTGCCGAGGCGGGGCCCGGAGTTGGTGCTGAGCAGGAGCCAGATCGAACCCATCCAGGTGATGGCGCCGGCGAGCACGGCCAGGAAGCCGCGGATTTCAGGGTCCCAGGCGAGACCTGCGATGAGGTCGATCATCTCCATCAGAGTGTCCTCTCGAACGCCACGATCGCATCGATCTGATCAGCGGTGAGCAGCGCCGGGTACCGGAACTCGACGCCTGAGCCTGGACCCATGCCCGGCCCCTGTGGGTTCGACTCGGTGAGCGGGCCGAACCCGGGCATCTGGCCGTTGCCCCCTGAGCCGCCGCGGCCGTACGCCGCGCCGATGGCCTGGCCACGCTCGATGAACGACGCATGACCACCGGCCGTCTCGAACTGGTCGAGCGTCGACCCGCCTCGGAGGTTCGGGCCGAAGAAGCCACCACCCTGCACGTACTCGTCGAGAATGGCTTCGTCGGTGCCGTTCGTTTCGAGCATGTACGGACCGGTTGCGTCGAAGCTCCAGCCGTAGGTGTGGCAGCGGGCGCAGCTGTAGGTGCCCGCTGCGGCCTCGTTCGCAAACAGGATTTCGCCGTACTGCAGATATGCCGCCTGGCCCTCGAACGCGTCGGGGGTCGACAGGATCTCGAGGGCGGCGAATCGCCACTGCTCTTCGTTGCCCTCTTCGGCGAGGGACCCGTCGGCTGCGAGTGCCATGTCCCGGGCGGTTTGCTGGGCAGCCTGCACGTCAGCCCACCACGCCTCGAACGCAGCCTGCAGCGGCCCGGCCGCCGCATCGGTCGATGCCCGAAGCGCGTCACGGGCCGCATCGGCGGCACCACACTCCGGCACACCTTCGGCTGCAGCACAGTCGAACCCGAACTCGTCGCGAGCGATGAGGGTGACAGCCCAGGCGGCCTCGTCGGCCGCAGCTCTCGCAGCGCGGAGGTCGACCGCCCATGGCTCGGTGCTCGTTGCCATGATCAGTTCTTTTGCGCCGTCCTCGACACCGCCGGCGACCTGCTCGCGGATCTCCTCCTCGGAAATTTGGATGTCGCGGATGTAGAAGAGGATTTCCTCGAGTTGCTGGTCGGTGAGCGGACCTCCGCCACCGCCACCCCACGCCGGCATGACACCGTTGCGGCCATAGTTGAGCGTGTGGAGCACCTCATCCTCGGTATAGCGCGACAGCAAGGTGTCCAGTGCAGGCGCTTTCCACGACACCTGGGCGATGAATTCGCCCGATGCTGACGTGATGGCCGTGCTGACGGCTCCGCCCGATCCCTCGGAGCCGTGACAACTGACGCACTGGGCCCCCTCGACGTAGATCTCCTCACCGCGGTTGGTGAAGATTCGCCACGTGTCGACATCCCGCCCCTCATGACGACCTGGTTCGCCCAGCCAGTACAGCGGCAGGGTGACCGCAGTGATGGTGAGCAGCACGAGGCTGGTCCCGAGGGCGAAGTCGAGCTTCTTGCCCTCGAGTTCCTCGTCGGACAGATACGGCTTGCGGTTGGAAGCAAGCTCGATCTCTGAGCCGATCTCGTCTCGGGCCGAACGGATGTTGAAATAGATGTAGACGAGTCCACCGATGAAGACGATCGCCAAGATGACGAGGCCGATGGTTCGTTGTGTTGAGGCGGCGAGCAACATGCGCGTGACGGAGTTTCTCGGATTCTGGGTCGAAAGTGGTGATTACTAGTGCGAAGACTGGCCGATGCAGTTCGGCCCCTCGGCCTCTTGGCCCGTGGTGTTGGTGCCGATCGGTGGGCCTTGGATGATTGAACCGGTGTCGACGGTGAGGGCACCCGACGCATCGACGCTCATGGCGAAGCGATCCATGCCACGGGGGGCTGGGCCGCCGCGCTTTTCGCCGACTCGGTTGTACTGCGAACCGTGGCAGGGGCACTCGAACCATTGTGAGGTGACACACTCAGGAACTCGGCAGCCGAGGTGAGGACACTTCTGGTAGAGCGCGATGATGCCGCCGTCGAGGCCGAGCTGAAGTCCGGCTTCCATGCCGGCGAGTTCCGGGCCGGAGTAGGTGGTCCGTGCCTTCTCCACGGCTCCGTTCGGGTACTCCGTGAGCCACATGCGACCCTCGGCGCGGTACAGGAAGCCGTTGCTGTTGCGGATCTCGGACAGCACGTCGCTGACGAGACCGACCTTGATCGCCGAACCGAAGCCACCACCGAGCTGAGGCCACAGGAACGCAATGCACGCCAGGCCGAATCCGCCGAGCCCGATCTGCATCATGAGCACGATCGTCCGGTTGAAGAACTGACGACGGCTGACACCGATGACTTCAGGATCCGGCGGCACGTACGGGGCCGGCGGGGCCGCCTGTCGTGCAGCGAGCACCAACTCTTTCGATGCGGCCTTGCGCTCGAGGACCTGTGCCTTTTCGACTTGCTTGCCGGTCAGCGCCGCCTCGTCGCCGAGCACAGTCGAGGCTCGGTCCCGTTTGCGCGTTTCGCTGGACAACACGCCGACGGCTTCGTCGGCATCGCGACCCTTGAGGGTCACGAGCGCAGCGAGGCCACCGAGGACCACCAGCGCGATGAGGGCGATTGCGAGTGCCATGGAGTATCTCCTCGATCAGAGCTCGAAGAACAGGCCGGCTTCCCACGGGAAGACGAAGTTGAAACCAGGACCTCTGAAGAACGAGCCGATCATCACGAGCACGGCCCAGAACATGAGGTGCACGGTCATGAGCGAGATCGCGAACTTGCGGTCTTCGGGTTTCGGGGACGGATTGCGATCGATGTAGGGCGCAAACATGAGAATGAAGAGGCCGATACCCGGGATGGTCACGCCCGCAACCATCGGGTGGAACATCGTGAGGAGCTCCTGCAGACCGAGGAAGTACCACGGCGCCTTCGAGGGGTTCGGGGTCTCGTTGAAGTTGGCGAGTTCGAGCAGCGGAGCATTGACGAAGATCGAGAAGATCAGGGTGAATGCCGTGATGAACAGCGCAGCAGCGAACTCGACCACGAGCAGGTGAGGCCAGGTGTGGACCTTGTCCTGCGGGAGCGCCTTGACGTCCTGGATCGAGCCGGACTTGACGACGGTGAGCAGGCGCTGCGTGTGACCACCCGGACCGGTCGGCACCGGGCCACCGGCTGCAGAGACGGGCGCCGCGGCGGTCGGCGCAGTGGCAACTGCGACGCCACCACCAGCCTCGTCGCCACCCTCGGCCTTGGCCTTTGCGGCACGTGATCGCTCGAGCAGATGCGCCGGGATCTTGCTGGCGGCTTCCTGTTGCTCGGCTGTCAACTCCTCGGCGGGAGCCTCTGCTGGGGCATCGGCCGCCGCCTTTGCGGCTGCGGCCTTGGCGCGAGCCTCTTCGGCCCGCTTCCGGAGATGTTCGGGGACTTCGGTCATCGATGTCTCTCCTTCGTCCTAGAGCGGACCTGAAATGCCGCCGTCCTTGCGCACCCGCCAGAAGTGGATCGCCATGAAGATGACGAGCACGAACGGAAGCAACAGGACGTGTAGCACGTACCAACGCAACAAGGTGTCGGTGCCGATCTCGACGCCGCCGAGCAGCACGAAACGGACCTGTTCACCGAAGACCGGCGTGTACCCCATCATGTTGGTACCCACCGTGACCGCCCAGAGCGCCAATTGGTCCCAGGGCAGGAGGTAGCCGGTGAACGAGAGCAGCAGGGTGAACTGGAGCAGATTGACACCGATCACCCAGTTGAACTCTCGGGGGGGCTTGTAGGCGCCGTGATAGAAGACACGCGCCATGTGCAGGAAGACCGTCAAGACCATGAGGTGTGCCCCCCATCGATGCATGTTTCGCACTAGGAGCCCAAAGGTCACGGAGTTCTGCAGGGTGTAGATGTCATCCCAGGCCGCCGCTGCGGTGGGGCGGTAGAAGAACATCAAGAAGATGCCGGTGACCGTCAGCAAGATGAAGAGGAAGAAGCTCAGGCCACCGAGGCACAGGGTGTAACTCACCTTGACCGCATGCCGCTTCACCTTCACCGGGTGCAGGTGATACAGCACCGAGTTCATGATCACGTAACTGCGATTACGAGGGCTGTCGGTGTAGCCCTTCCGAAAGATGGACCCGGGGCGGAAGATGGAGTTCCAGGCCTGACTGCCCTGCACCTGATCGGTGAGGTTCGCCATCTGATCCTGCATCCGCTGGGGTAGTGGTTTCTTGACTTCGTCGTCGGTGGTAGCCATTGAACGTTGGTTTCTCCCGCGTGCTCGGCTCAGCCGAGACGCATTCCGTATCCGTAGCCGTGTGAGTTGGTTCGTTGGTGGGCATCGCCACCTGCGGCAGGATCACCGATCTTGCCGAGGATGATGACGCCCGTGGGGCAGCGATCGACACAGAGTGCGCAACGGGTGCACACGTCATCATCGATCGTGAAGATCACGTTGTCATTCGGGTCGTCGCCGGGAAGTTCGGTTCCGATCGCCTCGTCGACGGCGTCGGGGCGCACCATGTGGATGCACTTCCACGGGCAGATGTCGACGCAGCCCTCGCACATGATGCATTCGGACTGGTCGATGTGGATGAACTGCTTCGGCTTGACCTGCGAGGTGAGCCATGCAGCGTCGACCTGCTGAAGGACGTAGTCGTCTCGGAACTCCGGAAGCGGAGGGTTCGCATCGGTCGTGGTCACGACTCTGCCCCCTCTTTCACCAACGGGCGACCGAACTGGCTTCGCTCGACCGGCTTGTCGGCCTGCTGCTCGCCGCGCTTCTGCCAGGCGGACCACATCCAGATGTTGCCGCCGAGGGCGACGATGTAGATGCCCACCGCAATGAGGTCACGCACCACGATGTAGTTGATGCGGATCGGCGACCACCCGCCGTCTTCCTGGCTCTTCAGGATCTCACCGGGTCCGTACAGGATCTTGTCGACCCGCCAGTTGAGTTCGTTGTCGGCCCATGTCAGCCACTGGTGCGGAACAACGCCGTACACCCAGAACATCAGGAAGAAGACGACCAGCGAGCCCACCATCGCCTCGCCCCAGGTCACGACTTGGTCGACGGGCCGACGTTTCTGATACGCGAGGATGCCACCCACGACCACGGCGGTGACGATCAGAGATGTCACGAAAGCGACCACGCTTCGACTCCTGATGGCAGGACAGGTTCACGGACTTCGTGAATCCATGCACAAGTGTAGACCTTTCGGACAGTCGCCCTCGGGTCCGGCGCAAGGTTTATCACGCAGTTTTTCGATACCAGACATCCGGCGGGAAGCAAAATGCGGTGCCGGAAATTCATCCGAGGATTCCGCTCCGGCTTGGTTGGACGTGCGACACTGCCTCTATCCTCTCGGGGGCGACTGTCGCGCCTTCGTGTGGCATCACCTCTTTCTCTTGTAGCCCGTCCCATCCAGCGGAGACCCTGGTGACCGAAGTACCCGAGCACCTCCTACAGCGAGCAGCCGAGGCACGCGCTCGCCTGACCGGTGCGCCTGCGCCCGACTCGACGGGCGGCGACGCCGCTCCAGCTGCTGCAGTCCCGGCTGCGGTGACACCGGACCCGACCCCTGCCGTCCCCGAGGAGCCGAAGGCCCCCGAGCCTGTGGCGCCCTACGTCGAAGCCGGGCTTCGTCGCAAGACCGTGCCGGTCTGGATCATCCCCGTGCTGGTGTTCATGCCGTTCTGGGCGATCTACTACGTCGGCTACCTCGAGAACCCGCCGGTCACCGGTGGCTTCGCCTTCGAGGGCGGAGAGGCCTACGGGGTCCAGTGTGCCGGCTGCCACGGCGGGGCCGGTGGTGGCGGCACCGGCCGCCAGCTCAGTGGCGGCGAAGTGATCGCCACGTTCCCCGCAACCGACGAGGGCGTTGCCCAGATGGTCTACTGGGTCGCCAGCGGCACGGCTGGTGCCGTCGACGGCGTGTACGGCGATCCGGATCGCCCCGGTGGCCAACGCGAGGCCGGTTCGTTCGGCGTGATGGGCGGCTTTGGCGGCGGGCTGTCAGCGGAGGAACTCGCTGCGGTCGTCTATCACGAGCGCTCCTCGTTCGGTGAACTCGATGCCGAGACGATCGAGCACGAACTTCACCTGCTCGAGGAACTGGTGCATGTGGTCGACGAAGCGGGTGAGAGCTTCGACGGAGCATCCCTCGACAACGTCCGACTCTGGGTCGACGCAGCGAGCGCCAAACTCGCCGCAGAGACCGAAATGGCTGCCGAGTAGTCGACGCGGTTTCCGGCCTCGGGTCGATCAGTCGTCGATCAGCCCTGCACCCGCACCACGCAGACGAGATGCTTCGGTGTCGGGGGCATAGGTCCGGTGGGCGTACGCCTCGAGGCGAGCCCATGCAGCCGGGTCGACCGGCCACCCGTCGACCGGTGCCGTCAGCTGCTCACCATCGAGACGGCCGGGCTCGACGGTGACCACCGCCTCGACCACACCCAAGGACCCGCACCCTGTGGCCCCGCCCACTCCGACCCCGAGCGTTGCGTCGCCCCACGACGCAACCAGCGCAGTCCGGGTGCGGATCGCCACACTCGCCAGTGCAGCGCCCAGGAGCAGCGGCTGCCGGATCCGGCCGAGTTCCGCACGCCCTGCCACGAGCCGTTCCGGGAGATCGGCACACACTGCGCCGACCACGACAGGGTCGAGCACGGTCGGATGGTCGACCCACGAAAGTCCGACGTCGGGAGGGGCAACCTCCGTGTGGGGGCGGCCATCACGCCACTCGAGAAGGTCGGCCAGAACCTCCGGCCCGGGGAGCCCGTGATCGGCGAGCCACCGGGCCGCCCGACCGGCGTCCGATGCCAGACCCCACGGCATCCCCACACCCTTGGCCGCCTTTGTTGCCATGGCGTCGATTTCGTTCGACGACAGCACCAGGGCGGTCACCGCGTCCGTTCCGCCTCGAGCGGCGGATAGCACCAGTCGTCGACAGTCGCTTCGCGGAGACCGTCGAGCTCGTCCGGGAACGGAGCGTGGCGGAACATGATGATGCGAACCCACCGATCGGACCTCGGGTCGAAGTGGGTCGCCCCAAAGTACGAGAGCTTGCAGCGAAGCATGTCGATCGGCAAGACATCGGACGAGATCGTATTTTCACGGATCTCGGCGTACGGGAAGGCAATCGACTGCTGAACCCGTCGGGTCACGAATCGGTGCTCGGGATGGGCCAGCAGGAACGCAGCGACTATCGGCTCACCGTCCCAGGCCACCAAGTCGGCGTGCAGCCGGGCTGCGTCGCGACCGGGAGCCAGCGGGGATTCGTAGGGTTCGATGGCCTCCTCGTGGCGCTCGCCCATTCGGGGCTCCAGTTTGTCTTCCGACACGTACCAGGCCCGTGCCGTCTCGTCGGAATCGGTCCAGTCGATCCCAAGCGCCCAGCCGTACAGGTCGGTGACCAGCACCGTGAGGTCATCGGTGGTCATGGAGCCATCGATGTCGAAGACGGTGTCCTCGTCGGCGCCCATCTCGGTGGCGAGGTCGTCGACCAGGGCACCGTACGGTTCGAGCACGAGCGACACGAGTTGTTCCTGGCCCTCCAGACCGAGCGAGTCTTCCGCCCAGCGAACCAAGCGATCCCAGGGCTTGGCGCCTGCCACGATCTCGGGAGCGACCGCACCGAGCGCATCGAGGTCGGCCACCAGCGTTGCGACCTTCTCGACCTGGATCTCGTGCACCGACCGCCAACCAGCAGCGTTGAGGCGTGCCCGTTCGAGAAGTTCGAGGAAACGAGCCTGTGCGTGCAGTTCCGCCTCCGGCAGTGCCCGAACCCGCGCGAGTGCCGTCTCCCGTGCGACGATCCAGTTGCTGAACAGCGACGGATGATTGATCACGAACGGCGCCATGCCAAGCCCGGTGGCATTCCCGACCCCGAGCGTTCGCCGCAATGCCGGTTCCATCGCAACGGCGGTCGACGGTGAACGACGCTTGGCAAGATGCTCCACGAGGTCGAGCGAGAAGGCCCTGATCAAGAAGACCGTCAGCATCTCGGCCTGGAACGGTCCTGCCAGTTCAGGACGGCCGGCGATCCGCTCACGGTCGGCGAGGCCGAACTTCCCCGATCCGTAGACGGCGGTCGTGCGCATGAGGTAGCCGACCTCGTCGAGCATGACGGAGTCGGGTTGCTCGCCGGCAGCGAGCCGGTCGACGACATGGTCGAACAGGCGCACCGATCGATTGGCACGGGACAGCGTCAACTCACCCGCGGACACCCGTCCGGCCTCCTGCAGCGGCACATTCGCAGCAAGGCGCTCGATCGTTGCGGCATCGACAACACCGTCCACAAGGGCGAAAGTCGCATCCCAGGCCTGGGCGATCACCCGATCGGAGCGCTGATCGGCCGCCAGATCATGGGCAAAGGCGACCAGGCTGTAGGTGCGCTCCGGGCCACGGGCCTCGTAGACGGCGACTCCCACCCCCGGTGGGTCGATGTCGAACCGTACGCGCTCGAAGGTCCAGTTTTCTCGCACGAGTCGGCGAAGCAGGACCCGCATGAACGACAGGCGCGACTGATGGAACGACCCCAGTCGGGCGAGCTTCATCACGGTGTCGGGCGGGCGGAGTTCCACCGCCGGAGAAGACGGCACCAACACAACGTAGCTTCGACCCGTGCGGTTCTACACCGCTAGATTCCGATCAGTCGGGCGCGCGGGTCGCGTCGACGGTGAGGGAGAAACACGTGACCGTCAACCAGACCGGCGCTCAGCTGATCGAACGAGGAGGGTCGCTGTGAGCATCACCGGTGCGCCGATGGTCATCGACGGGCTCCAGATCAACGACTGGTCGCGCGCCGTCGTCGAAGAGGTCCGGTCGGGTGGTATCGACATCGTTCACGCCACCGTCGGCGTGTGGGAAGACACCGCCGCGACGTTCACCCGAGTCGGGGCCTTTCGTCATCTGTGCCGAATGAACGACGACATCATTCGAATCGTTCGCACCGTCGACGACATGCACGCAGCGAAAGCCGACGGCGTGCTCGGTGTGGTACTCGGGTTTCAGAACAGCTCGATGATCGGCGACGACCCCGAGATGGTCGGCATCTTCGCCGATATCGGCATCCGCATCGTCCAACTCACCTACAACATCGCCAACCACCTCGGATCGAGCTGCTACGAACCGGTCGATGCTGGCCTCACCCGAGCCGGGCACCGCATGGTCGAGGCATTCGATCGCGAAGGGGTCCTGATCGACATCAGTCATGTCGGAAACGTCACCGGCCGCGACGCCTGCGAGGCG
>JBMTIM010000050.1:0-20821 GCA_049437325.1 Acidimicrobiales bacterium | reverse complement strand
GGCGGCGACCAGCCGCGGGGCCGACGCGCCCACGCCGCGCGCGGCGTCGGGCCCACCCATGTCGGTTCGAACCCACCCGGGGTGGACTGCCACGACGACGACACCGGGAAGGTCTCGGGCGAGTGTGGCGCTCGTGGTCGTGAGTGCAGCCTTCGACGCGTTGTAGCCGACATCACGGCCTGCTCGCAGAACGACCTCCGGGTGCCCGAGCTGGGACGAGATGTTGACGACTTTCGGGGCCTCGGCGGCTCGAAGCAGGTCGATGAGACCCCGCGAGAACAGGAGGGGCCCGAGCGTGTTGACCTCGATCTGACGCATGAACACGTCAGGATCGATGTCGAGCGGGCCGCGGTCGTGGTCACCGCCGCCGACCGCTCGGCCGTCGAGCCCGGCGTTGTTGACGAGCAGGTCGATCGAGTCACCTGTGGCGCAGAGTTCTGCAACGGCTGCCGCAATCGACAAACGGTCGGCAAGGTCGAGCTGCACGATGTGAGCACACGAGTGTTCGACATCGGCGGGAACGGGGCCGCGTGCAGTGCCGACGACAGTCAGGCCTCGAGCAGCCAGTTCGTTCGCGATCGCGGCACCCAGGCCGCGGCCGACCCCGGTGACGAGCGCCCTCACAGTTCGAGGAGTGCCTGCTCGATGACCTCGGGCAGCGCAGGGTGGATGTAGTACTGGCCTGTCGCCATCTGGTCGACCGTCTGGCCGAACACCATGCCCTGAATCAATTGCTGAATGAGCGTCGAGGCTTGGGGCCCGCAGATGTGTGCGCCGAGTAGATGGCGAGTGGTCGAGTCCATGACGAGCTTCACGATGCTCGTGGTGTCCTCCATCGCCCAGCCGTAGGCGGCCGAGCCGTAGTGCTGTACATGGCAGGTCACATCGAGTCCGGCAGTGATCGCATCGCGCTCGGTCATGCCTACCGACGCCACCTGTGGGTGGCCGAACACGGCGTGGGGGATGGCGGTGTGGTCGACCTCGATCATCGAGTCGGGGTTGGCAAGATTGTGACGTACGACCTTTGCCTCATGATTCGCCACATGTTTGAGCTGTACCGGGTTGGTCACGTCGCCGAGTGCGAAGACACCGTCGATGTTGGTTCGAAGGTGTGAATCAGTGATCAGGTAGCCGCCCTCGTCGAGGGCAAAGCCGTGGGCAGCAAGGTCGAGCTGATCGCCGTTGGGTATGCGACCGGTGGCGATCAGTACCTCATCGACTCTGAGTTCCTCGTTACTGGGGAACAGGTCGAGCACGATGTCGTCACCGTCACGGCGAGCGGCACTGACTCCCGTCAGGAAACGGATGTCGTACTTGTGCCGGTAGGCCTCGGTGAACGCAGCGGAGATGGCCTCGTCCTCGTTGCGCAGCATGGCATCGCTTCGGACGATGAAGGTCACCTCGCTACCGAGCATGCCGAACACGTTGCCGAGTTCGGCGGCGATGTACCCGCCCCCGAGGACGGCCAGTCGCCTCGGCTGCTCGTCGAGTCGCATGATGGTGTCTGAGGTGTGGTAGCCGACGGTGTCGAGCCCATCGATCGGCGGTATCCAGGCGCGCGCACCGGCTGCGATCACGATCTTGTCGGCGGTGATGGTTTCGTTTCCGACCCGAATGTTCTTGGGTCCGGTGAACAGTGCGTCGTGCTGGTACACGGTCACGTTGTCGAGACCCTTGCGGTACTGTTCGCCCCCCGTCGCGATCGGATCGATCCGATCGAACACCCGGTCGCGAATCGCTGGCCAATCGGCACCGGTGAAGGCGGTGTGAATCCCGAGCTTGGGACCGATGTGGGCGGCCAACTCGGCGATTTCGGCGGTGTACACCAGCATCTTGGATGGGATGCACCCGACGTTCAGGCATGTACCGCCGAAGAGACCGCGTTCGACGATTGCGACGTCCATGTCATCATGTTCGGGGCCGATGATGGAATTGCCGCTGCCGGAACCGATGATGATGAGGTCATGGGAACGCATGGGCGCAGGCTACTGGTGAGGGCGAGTTGCTGAGGCCGAGACGCCGGTGGGCGTTGCCGGCCTCGCTGCTAGGCATCGCACTCGTCGGGCTCGTCGTCGTTGGCTGCGGCCGCTCCATCGGTGCTGATCAGACGACCCGTTCGCCGGCCGGAGCGATTCTCGAGGCGGGCGAACTCGGTACCGTCCATCTCCGCGTCGGTGACTGTGTGCGGGGCCCGATTCCCGACACGGTCGAGGCGCTGTACGGCGTGCCCTGTCAACGCGCCCATCTTGCCCAGGTGTTCGCCATCGGTGACGAATCCGACACGTGCGTTGAGGCGTTCGGTCGGGCACTGGCTTCGCTCGCCGAGCGAACCGATCTGCCCCGTGTCGATCTCAGCGCGCTGGTGGTGTCCGACGGGCAGGAACGAGCCGTGTGTCTGCTCGAGTTCTCCGAGCCGATCACCGAAGATCTGGTGCGGCCCCGCGCGTAGACGACGCGCCCAGGCGACGAACTACGGGATTCGTCGAAGCTCGACCAGCACGTCGTAGTGGGCGTAGTTTTCGGTCGTTGGACTGTGATGGTCGTGGGTGAGTCCGTAGGGATCGCCCTCGATGAAGTCATCGATCCAGTGGCCCTCTCGGATGAGTACGCATCCGTCTCGGATCGTTTCGTCGATGGCGCACCGGATCGCAACGCGACCGCGGTCGTTGACGACCTCGACGACCTCCCCATCGCGGATCTTGCGGGCCCGAGCATCCCTCGGGCTGACTCGGACGACCGGTTCTGGCTCACTTCGCTTCGTCATCTCGAGATTCGCGAACGTCGAGTGGATCCGGTGGCGGCTGTGTGAGGACAAAAGTACGAGCGGGAATCGCTCGAAGAGGGGATGTTCCGGTGATGCTTCGATCGGTTCACGGAAGTACGGCAGTTCGGCGCCGTACGCACGAAGATGCTCGGTGAAGAACTCGATTCGACCTGATGGTGTGGGGAACACGAGGTCGCGGAACCCGACGTACGGATCGTTGGTGGGCCACGGGAACACGATCTTCTCGCGGCGGAGGCGCTCCATGGTCACCTCGGCGAGCAGCGGCGAGTCACCATCGAGGATCTCGTCGAGGTACACGTCCGGAGGTTCGGAGAAGTGTTCACCGATGCCGTATTCCTCGGCGAGCAGTCGGAAGATCTCGAAGTCGGATTTCGCTTCGCCGACCGGTTCGACGATGCGTTGTTGCAACTGGACGAAGCGGTCCACCACGACGTCGTCCTTTTCGAAGATCGAGCAGGATGGCAACACGAGATCGGCCCATTGTGCGGTGTCGGTCATGAACTGGTCGATCACGCAGATGAACTCGAGTCCGGCGATGTGCTCGGTGAGGACCCGGTTGCGATTGGGTTTCACCTGGTTGAAAGGATTGCCGAGTGAGATGCACGTCATCTTCACCGGATAGGGCGTGCCGTCGATCACGGCGGAGTCGGCGTCCATCATGCTCAGAAGGGCCGGACGCCGTTGCCCTGGCGTCGCGAACCGGGCTGTCTTGATCGGAAGGCTCTGGTTCCCGCCTTCGAGGCTCACCCCTCCGCCGGGGATACCGATGTAGCCGCCGAGGCACGCCAGCATGGCGATCGCACGCGCACTCAGATCTGCGCTGTACCAACGGTCCACGCCATACCCGATCCGAATCGCAGCAGGGTTGGCCTCGATGTAGCGGGTCGCGAGCGACGTGATGACCTCGACGGGTACACCGGTGAGTTGCTCGGCCCTATCGGCGGGATAGGTGGCGGCCAGCCGTTCGATCTCGCTGAAGACCGAGACGATCGGCCGACCGTCGAGGGAGCGGTCGACTCGCAGTACCGGTTCGCGGGCGGCCGAGACCGGCACTGCCGTGTCACGGGCTGCGCACCAGACGAGTGGCTCTGCATCTCGGCACATCACGGTGGCAGACTCGGCATCGAGGAGGAAGGGCAGGTTCGTGTGGGTTGACACGAACTCGAGGTCGAAGCGGTTGGTGCTGATCAGTTGGTGAACGAGTGACCAGGCGAGCGCACCATCGCTACCCGGACGAAGCGAGATCCACTCGTCGGACATTTTCGCCGTCTCGCTTTGGACCGGGTCGATACAGATCAGCGTCGTCCCGGCTTTGCGAGCTCGACGGAGGGCCACCTGATCGACACGTTTGGTGACTGCGGGGTTCCCGCCCCAGATGATCGTGAGTTCGGAATTGATGGCGTCGTCATGGGAATGGCCGCCGGGGGAGAAGTACGTGTTGGCTGGTATCCCGAACATCGCCTCGAGTCCTTTGGCAACACCGAAGTCGATGCCGCTGGGCCGGATCACCGTGGCGCCGGTGAGCGACGCGTAGCGGACCGGCGAATTGCGGGTCAGCAGGCCGTAGGCGCCGGAGATCTGCTGGAACGAGACCGATCGTTCGCCGTGGTCGGCTGCGATCCGCTTGTGGGTTGTGACGAACAAGCGAGCAGCTTCGGCCCAAGTGATCTCCTCCCACTCGCCGGCGCCCCGCGCCCCGACGCGTTTGAGTGGTTTCGTCAACCGTCCCGGATGCTCGTGCTGTTCGAGTCTGGCTCGGCCGAGTAGGCAGATCCGGTTCTCGAAGCCCTCGATCGGGTAGTCGGCGGGACCGATCTCGACGATGCGACCGTTCTCGACCGTTGCGTGGAGGCCACACTTCGGGTTGGCGTGACAGTTCGGGTCACAGACGGTGCGTTCGACGGTGCGCATGGACGGCATCACCGTAGTGCCCGCCTTTGGACCGGGGAGTAGTCTCCGCACCGTGACCGATCGTCCGGTGTCAGGCAAGTGGTTGGAGGAGCTCGACGAGGGTGTGGTGATCCAGCACGTCATTCGTCGGACGATCACCGAGGCCGACAACATCGGGTTCACGACGATGACCATGAACCCTGCCTGGTTGCACCTCGATGCCGACTACTGCGAGCGTGAAACCGAATTCGGCCGCCCACTGGTGAATTCGTTGCTCACCCTCAGTCTCGTGGTGGGGATCTCGGTGCACGAGACGACGCTGGGGACGACGGTCGCCAATCTCGGTTTCGAGGAGACGGTGTTTCCTGCCCCGTTGTTTCACGGCGACACGATTCGGGTCGAATCAGAGGTGCTCCGGCGTCGTGCATCGTCGTCACGCCCCGGTCAGGGCATCGTGACGTTCGAGCACCGGGCGTTCAACCAACATGAGCAGCTCGTGTGTCGTTCGGTGCGCAACGCCTTGATGTTGGCTCGGCCGACTGAGGGCTAGCCCTCGGCCTGCGCAATCACCGTTCGGGCCTGGGCAGCCACCGGCTCGTCGACCATCTGCCCTTCGAAGGCGATGGAGGCGATGCCCGTCGCTTTTGCGTCGTCGTAGGCGGCAAGCAGTCGACGTGCCCGCTCGACTTCCTCGATCGACGGCATGAATGCTTCGTTGGCGATCGCAACCTGTGCAGGGTGGATACAGAGCTTTCCGGCGTAGCCGATCTCGCGAGCCTCCTCGCACTCGCGCCGACAGCGAGCATCGTCGGTGAAGTCGGCGGTGATCATGTCGATCACCGAGACTCGCGCCAGGCGGCCGGCGAGTGCGACCTGCAACCGGGCCGAGGCGACCTCGTGGTTCGAGTGGGTCCGCACGCCACCCATGTCGGCGATGAAGTCCTCCGCTCCGAAGTACCCGGCCGCGATGACCCGGTGGGACAGGAGTGCTCTGGCGTCCGCCACGCCGAGCGCAGTTTCGATCCCGCCGACGACGGGCACGTCGAGTCCTCGGGCCTCGAGGGCGCGTTCGAGCGCATCGAGGCCGTGCACGGTCTCGACTTTCGGCACGACGATCGCATCGAGTCCTTCGGGTAGCGCGTCGAGATCGTCGTGATGCCAGGGTGTCGATGGGTCGTTGATGCGAGCGAAAATCGGAGTTGTGCCCGCCAAGTCGGCAACGGCCGAGCGAAGTTCCTCACGAGCGGTCTCTTTTGCGTCACTGGGCGTGGCGTCCTCGAGATCGATCACCATCGCGTCGGCGCCGGTCGCAGGCATCTTGCGCAGCAGGTCGGGGCGAACGGCGGGCGCAAACAGCAATGAGCGAATCCGTCGAGGCAGCACGTTGGCACCCTACGCGGCGGTCTGGCAGCGTGTCGTCATGCGAGCATTCCCGAGGGACCGATGAGAGAACGAGGCGTCAATCGGGTGGTCATGGCGGTCCGTGATCTGGAGGCGGGACGGGTGTACTTCGAGTCGCTGCTCGGCTGTACCTTCCAGCATGCCGACGACGACGAGGCTGCACGGTTCGGTGTGCAGATCCTCATGTCATGGGACGGCGGGATCGAGCTCGTGGCGCCCATCGAAGGCAGGGACAGTCATGTTCAGAAGATCCTCGATGAACGGGGCGAGGGGTTGATCGGAGTCGTCTGGGCCGATGCCTACGCCGATCCGAGCAGGAACGCGGCTGCTGCCATCTGCCATCCGAGTATCATCACCATCGACTACGACCAGGCCAAGATCGACGCTGCGCTGCAGGGGCGCTTCAGTCGCTACTACGAACACGTGCTTGCGCCGGGGGGACCGCTCGGCGACATGCAAGTACTGATCGGCGAGTTCGACGCTCCCACCGACTGAGCGACGACGCTCAGACGCTGATCGGGAATGCCGGTGGCACCGCCTGCGTGACGACCGGGTCGACCTCACCGTTGAACACGGGGAATTGTGGAACGGCGGACTCGCGCATACGCGTGGTGCGATGAACCGGGTCTCTGTCGAACTCCGGAATCACGCCGTTGCCGAAACACTCGATCATCTCGATGACCTGATCGTGGTTGTAGCCCTCGTCGGGAGTGCCGAACACGAGTTGGTCGCAGCCGACGTCTTGGTAGGCCTGCACCTGCTCGCACACTTCTTCGGGGTTGCCACAGAGCATGTAGCCACCCTCGATTGCGAAGTCGAGCATGGCGTCGTCGAGTTCGAAGCGATCGCGCGGATGCGGCCACACGATTGCATCGGGACTCTGGGGCATCGAGTCGTGGTAGAGGTTGACCATCGTCACGCGGTAGCCGCGCAGGTTGCGCTTGGCCATGGCCCGAGCCTCGTCACGATCTTCGAGACAGATGACTGCGTTGGTCATCATCACGTTGTTGTTCTGGTACTGCCCGATCTGGTCGGTGACGTTCTCGGCTGCTTCTTTGTATGCCTCGACTCGGCCCTTGAGGTTGTGGATCGGCTCGAAGTTGAAGGCGATGGCGCCGATGCCGTGAGAGCCGGCTTTTGCGAAGGTGGCCGGGTTCCCGCAGGCCACCCAGATCGGTGGGTGTCCCTTGCCGTAGGGCTTCGGGAGGATGTTGTGGGGCGTCGGGACCGAGAAGTGCGTTCCGTCGTGCTGGTAGTCCTTCTGTTCCCACATGCGGGGGATCTCGTGCACAACCTCTTCCCACATGGCCTTGGTCTCGGACAGCTCGGTGCCGTTGAAGGTGCGGACCTCGTGGCTTCCCGCTCCACGTCCGGTGCCGAACTCGAACCGGCCCTCCGTGAGGTGGTCCATCATCGCGGCGCGCTCGGCGATGCGGACCGGATGCTCTTTGGTCGTTGGAAATGATGTGATGGCCGAGCCGATATGGATGCGTTCGGTTTGACCGGCCACGAAACCCATGAACGGGTACGGGGCAGACATATGGCTGTACTCGGTGAGGGCGTGGTGTTCGCCGAACCAGGTGTACTTCCAGTTGAAGCGGTCGGCATGAATTGCGTACTGCGCTTCGCGCATGAGCATGAGATGTTCCGACGCAGGGTCATGGGCCGCAGGGCCGGGCAGGTAGCCGTTGAAAAAGAGTCCGAATTCCATGAA
Organism: Acidimicrobiales bacterium; assembly: GCA_049437325.1. Lineage (GTDB taxonomy): Bacteria > Actinomycetota > Acidimicrobiia > Acidimicrobiales > Aldehydirespiratoraceae > UBA11606. Next base: position 13,031 of record JBMTIM010000050.1, on the reverse strand, counting down.
CGACCGCTCCTACAAACTAGAACCTGTTCTGGTTCAGCGTATCCTCACTCGGCGAGATGAGCCAGCGTGTCGAGAGGCGGGCAACTGCACACGAGGTTGCGATCGCCGGCCGCACCGTCGATACGGCTGACGGGCGGCCAGTACTTGTTCGCTCGATCGAACGCTCGAGGATGCGCAGCGATCTCGCGTGAATAGGCATGCGACCAGTCGTCGGCGATCACGTCGTCTGCCGGGTGTGGCGCGTTGACCAGCGGGTTGTCATCGGCGGGCCACTCGCCAGCCTTGACGCGCATTGCCTCATCGTGAATGGCGATCATGGCGTCGCAGAACCGGTCGATCTCGGCAAGGGACTCGCTTTCGGTCGGCTCCACCATCAACGTGCCGGCCACCGGGAACGACATCGTCGGGGCATGGAAGCCGTAGTCGATCAGTCGTTTCGCAATGTCGTCGACCGTGATTCCGGTGTCGTCTTTGAGCACACGCGTGTCGAGGATGCATTCATGGGCGACGAAACCGTTGGCGCCTCGGTAGAGCACGGGGAAGAACGGGTCGAGGCGAGCGGCAACGTAATTGGCGTTGAGGATCGCCATCTCGGTCGCTCGACGCAGTCCGTCGCCGCCCATCATACGGATGTACATCCACGGGATCGGCAAAATGCCGGCCGACCCCCAAGGGGCAGCCGCAATCGGCCCAGTGCCGGTGGGTGGTCCGGCGACCGGGTTGAGCGGATGGTTGGGCAGAAACGGCGCCAAGTGCGCTCGCACCCCGATGGGCCCGACACCGGGACCACCACCACCGTGCGGAATGCAGAACGTCTTGTGCAGGTTGAGGTGGCTGACATCGGCGCCGAACCTTCCGGGCTGTGCGAGCCCCACCATGGCATTGAGATTGGCACCGTCGAGATAGACCTGGCCGCCTGCGTCGTGGACCAGCTCACAGATCGTGCGGATCGCGGTCTCGAAGACCCCGTGGGTCGACGGGTACGTGATCATCAGTGCCGCCAACTCGTCACGGTGCTGGTCCACCATCTCGGTGAGGTGGGCGACGTCGACGTTGCCCCGATCGTCACACTCGACGACGGCAACCCGTAGGCCGGCCATGACCGCAGAGGCGGCATTGGTTCCGTGGGCGGAGGAGGGAATCAGACAGAGGTCGCGATCGTGGTCGTTGCGGCTTCGGTGGTACGCCCGAATGGCGAGCAAGCCTGCGAGTTCACCCTGCGCACCACTGTTGGGTTGCAGCGAGACAGCGTCGTATCCGGTGATCTCGACCAGCCATCGCTCGAGTTGATCGATCATGCGCTGATACCCAACCGTCTGATCCACTGGAGCGAAGGGATGGATCGCAGCGAACTCGGGCCAGCTGACGGGCTCCATCTCGGTTGCTGCGTTGAGCTTCATCGTGCACGAACCCAGCGGGATCATGGACCGGTCGAGTGCGATGTCGCGGTTGACCAGCATGCGCATATAGCGAACGAGCTCGGTCTCGGAGTGGTACGCCTCGAACACCGGGTGCACGAGTGGGGGAGAGTTCCGCACCAGGGGGCGTGGCCGTGGGTCATGATGCTCGGCTTCCAACCCGTCGAGATCGGCTTCCACCCCGAATGCGCGCCAGACCCGTTCGACGATCTGTCGATCGGTGGTCTGATCGAGACTGGCAGCGACCGTGTCGCCGTCGAGTCGACGCAGATTGATGCCATCGGCAAGCGCCATCGCCACCACCTTGTCGGCCCGGCCCGGTATGCGGACACAGACCGTGTCGAAGAAGTGGTCGTGCACGAGTTCGATGCCGGCGCGTTGGAGTCCGAGGGCGAGAATGCCGGCCAAGCGGTTGGTGCGCCCGGCGATCTCGCGCAGGCCACCCGGACCGTGGTACAGAGCAAAAAATGACGCCATCACGGCAAGAAGCACCTGCGATGTGCAGATGTTCGACGTCGCCTTCTCACGCCGAATGTGCTGTTCTCGCGTTTGCAGGGCAAGGCGAAGCGCAGCACGCCCCCTGCTGTCGACGGACACACCGACGACGCGGCCCGGCAAGCTGCGTTGAAACGCTTCTCGAGTTGCGAAGTAGGCAGCGTGCGGCCCGCCGAACCCCAACGGAATCCCGAAGCGCTGGGTCGACCCGATGACGACGTCGGCTCCGAGTTCACCGGGTGGGGTGAGCACCACGAGCGCCAACGGATCGGCCGCAACCGCCACAAGCGCACCCGCCTCGTGGGCGCGTTCGATGATCGCAGCAAGATCCGGAAGACCGCCCGTGGACCCCGGATACTGAACGAGCACGCCGAACACACCGTCGAGATCGGCGTCGAGAGGGTCGGCGACGACGGTCTCGAGACCGATGGGTTCAGCCCGGGTCTCGACGACGGCAATGGTCTGGGGATGGGCAGCTTGGTCGATCACGAACCGGTCACCGGGTTTCGCCCTGTTGACACGGTGCAACATCGTCATCGCCTCTGCTGCCGCCGTCGGTTCGTCGAGGAGGGAGGCGTTGGCGACCTCCATTGCGGTGAGCTCGATGACCATCGTCTGAAAGTTCAACAACGCCTCGAGTCGACCCTGTGAAATTTCTGGTTGGTACGGGGTGTAGGCCGTGTACCAGCCTGGATTCTCGAGGACGTTTCGCCGGATGACCGGTGGAGTGACTGTGGCGTGGTAGCCCAAGCCGATCAGCGACACGTAGTCGCGATTGCCCTTGGCGATGTCCCGCAGTGCCTCTTGGGCTCCGAGTTGGCCGAGTGGTCCGGGCAGATCGAGTGGGTGGTCGAGTCGAATGTCGCTCGGCACGGTGCGATCGATCAGGTCGGCCACCGATGCCACGCCGACGGTGGCGAGCATGTGGTCGCGATCGGCCGCGGTCGGACCGATATGCCTGGATTCGAACGGGTCCCGGCCCTCATGGTCGGCGAGTGAATGACTCGGATGTGCGGCGTGCGAGATATCGGACATGAGAACTCCGGGGTGGCGAGGTACTGGTTCCCGCTCGGTCCGGATGCCTGAGAGCTTCACCGTCGCCGGCTTTCCCCTTCGGCGGATGCACGGAGCACCACTCTCCCGAGACGCCCACGTCGCGGCGGTTGGGGTGCCTGAGAGGTTCCGGGATGGTTGCTCCTTCGGCGTCTCACACGAGGTGAGCACTCTCCCGCCGTGACAGACGACGTGACGCTGACGTTAGCAGCGCATCGATGATCGATGCGCGACTAGGACGAGGCGAGCGTCGACAGGAGCGCAACAAACGCAATCCCGTTGATCAGGCCATGGGCGATGACGCTCGCTCCAATTCGGTTGGTGAGCGTGCGGCCCCATCCGAGGACCAATCCGAGCACGAAGATGATGGGTGTCCGTGCCGGCTCGAGATGCACGATTGCGAAGACGAACGACGACGCAACGACGGCCCACCACTCGGGGTGTCCCCGTTTGGCAAGCGCGCTGTACCAGAGGCCGCGGTACCCGAGCTCCTCGATGACCGGAACTGCGGTGGCGGCGAGGACCGCCACGAAGACGACCCAGAGGGTGATGCCCGAGCTGTCATCGGTCTCGGCTGCGTTGCCGCCGTCGACTGCGTCCTCGGTCAATTCGGCGACAGTCGATGTCGGGAGTTCGAGCCCTACGACATCCATCGCAGCCACGACGGCGCCTGCACCAACCATGGCGACGACGAACAACATGGCGCCGATCCCGATGTCCTTGCGTTGGAACGCGAACCCGAAATCGATGCCAAGGCCGCTGCCTCGTTGGCGGGCCGTCCAGATCACGAACAGGAGCTGCAACAGCTGCGGGACGATCAGGGTGATGGGGAACCAGGGCCCCGCGAGTGGATCGGTGTCGAGGACGAACACCACCAGCAGCGTGAGCCCGACCGAAGCGAGGAAGAAGATCAGCGTGGCGATCGCGGCGTCACCGAGTCCCCAACGCGATGCGTCGGGGTACGGCACCGAAGGAGGGCGAGATCCATCTTTCCACCTCGACGGAGCCGGTCGGGTGTGCGTCGCCGGAGGCGGGGGAAGCGACGACGGAGGTCGCGGTGGCGGTGGGGGAAGCGCCGAACACGTCATCGTTTCTCGATGGTAGGGGTCGATCAGGGGTGAAGGTCGCCGCGCTCGTGCAGTTGCATCAGGGGAAACGGGCCGAAGAAACCGTGTTCGTAGAGGCCGTAGCCGACGTTGTCGCCGTAGCGAAACTCAGCCACCGAGTCCACGATGCCGTACTGGGCCAGGTCCCTGATCTCGTCGACGCCATAGACGAGCGCCTGCACGACCTCGTCTTCGCCCTGCCACATGCCATGACGCCAGTCGTCGTCGATGCCGTACCCGGTCCCGATCGAGATGAAGTTGGTGATGAGCGGTTTGACGTCGATGGTGATCGGGCCGTCCGGCGCATCGGGAAGGTGCAACCGACTCCCGCGTAACAGCCGACTTCCACTGATCATGTCGTGTTCCCACTCGGGTCGGCCGAGCCACTCGGCCGGGCGAGAGGGATCGCTCCAGACCCGAATCGCCTCCTCGAGGGGGCGCGTCCCGTCGGGTTTCTCGTGGCACATGTAGACGATCGAGTGGTCGCCGTAGTCGTGCGGCATGTAGTTCCACATGCCGGGCATGACCGAGATCGACTGCCGAATGCCGTCGGGTTGCTTCTCGCCGACCGGTCGGATGCCCCACGAGCGGTCGCGGTTGCCGCCACACCGTTCGGGCGTGATCGCGATCTGCTCGCCGGCAACGGTCAGCGTTCCCTCCCAGCGGCCGAGCTGCGCAAATCGCTGGGTGTCGAAGACCACTGTTCCGCGGCTGCGAAGGTACTGGCGGGGCTCTTCGATCGCAGGGATCGAGCCGGTCCAGGTGACATCCATCGAGATGTCGGCATCGTTCGGTTCGACGATCACCCGCAGCGTGTGGAGCGGCTCGATGACTTCGATGCGAAGTGGTCCGACCGAGACGTCCCTACGGTCCTGGAGCGGCTTGCTGGCCCGCATGATGCGCTGCGTCTCGTCCTTGGTGACAGCGAGAAACGCGTCGGTGGTTCCGAGGTTCGGGTACTGACCGAGGCTGAAGATGGCGAAGAACTCGTCGGAGGACGAGTGCATGTTGAAGTAGTAGCGGTCGTAGAAGTTGCGGTCCGATGTTGCAACGTGCCGGATGAACTCGGGGGTCTGGTGGACGGGGAAGTCGTCCCAGGAGGAAATCGAGCGCTCGCTGGTCATGGGGCCGACGGTACTTCGTGGGTTCACCGTCGACCGCATGGCGCGGTACCGTTCCTCTCCGTGACGAAGACCCGTGTCCCCGCCGTCGATGGCCTCTTCACCGAGGTCGACGGTGTTGCCCACCTGATCGGCGCAAAGGTGCCTGATCGGAACTCGTATTTTTTTCCAGCCCATCTGTCGGGCATGGCCGGCGGTGATCCCGGCGCCGTCGGGGCTGAACTCGAGGAGTGCTTGCTGTCGAACACGGGCAGGGTGTGGAGCTACACGACGAGTTCCTACGCGCCTCCACCGCCGTTCGTGTCGAACACCGATCCGTACGAACCGATCACCATTGCCGCCGTCAAGCTCGAAAAGGAGCAGATGGTGGTCCTCGGTCAGTGCACCCAGGGGGTCACACCCGACGATCTCGAGATCGGTATGGAGATGGAACTCTGCATCGACGTACTCCATGAGGACGATGCGCACGAGTACACCGTGTGGAAGTGGCGCCCGGTCGGCGACGGGCAGGGGAGTTGACGATGGACGATCTGGCAATCATCGGTGTCGGAATGCATCCCTGGGGCAAATGGGGCCGCAACTTCGTCGAGTACGGCACGTTTGCCGCTCGTGAAGCCATCGCCGAAGCCGGCATCGAGTGGAAGGACGTCGGGTACATCTCTGGGGCCATCACCGTTCGGAACGGTTACCCCGGATATGTCGCCGGCTCGACCTTTGCTCGAGCGCTCGGGTTCAACGGCGCTCAGGTGTCGTCGAGTTATTCGGCGTGTGCGTCGGGGGTGACGGCACTCCAGATTGCTCGTGGTCAGATCCTGTCGGGGGCCACGGACGTGGCGCTTGTCGTCGGCGCCGACACCACACCAAAGGGGTTCCTGAAGCCCAACGAAGGCGATCGGCCCGACGATCTCGATTGGCTGCGCTTCAAACTCGTCGGGGCCACCAATCCGGTGTATTTCGGTCTGAACGCCCGGCGCCGCATGGATCTCTATGGCGCAACCAGCGAGGACTTTGCCCGGGTGAAGGTGAAGAACTCGCGCCATGCGGTCCACAACGAACGGGCCCGTTTCACGAAGGAGTACGACGTCGACGACGTGTTGCAGTCTCCCGTCGTTTCCGATCCGCTTCGACTCCTCGACATCTGTGCCACCTCCGATGGTGGAGCTGCGCTCGTCGTGTGCTCACTCGAGTATGCGGCGTCGCTCGGCCACCGAGATCCTGTTCGGATCGGCGGTCTGTCGACGGTGACACCGACGTACCCCGACACGATGATCGATCTGCCCTACATCGCCACGGATTCGGCGGGTGCGACTCCCGAGCCGCTCCGCGGCTTCAAGCAGTCGATCGGTGACAAAGTGTACGCCGAAGCCGGTCTCGGCCCTGACGACGTCGATGTCGCCGAGGTCTACGACCTGTCGAGTTCGCTCGAACTCGACTGGTACGAGCAGCTCGGTTTCTGCGCCGAGGGCGAGGCCGAACAACTGCTTCGCGACGGTGTGACCGAGATCGGTGGCCGGCTCCCCGTCAATCCGTCGGGGGGTCTGGGTGCGTTCGGCGAGGCGGTGCCGGCCCAGGCGATTGCACAGGTGTGCGAGCTGGTCTGGCAGCTCCGTGGTCAGGCCGGGGCCCGCCAGGTCGAGGGAGCTCGGGTTGGCATCACTGCGAATCAAGGGTTGTTCGGTCACGGATCGTCGGTCTTGGTGCGTCGATGACGATCCACCGGTCTGTCTCCGATGCCGGCGTCCTCGAGCTGGTGATGGACAACCCGAAGGTCAACGCGCTCCCGATCGACGACACGTACACGATCGCCGAAGTCCTCGACGAGGTGAAGCAACAGCCTGAGGTTCGTGCCGTGATCATCACGGCAACCGGACGAGGCTTCTGCGCAGGTGTGGACATCAAGGAGATGCAGACGATGCCCGGCCACGAGGGGATCCTTGCGGTGAACCGGGCGTGTGCCGAGGCCTTTCGGGCGGTCTACGAATGCGCAGTCCCCGTCGTGTGTGCGGTCAACGACTTCTGCCTCGGAACTGGCATCGGCCTCGCCGGATCTGCCGACGTCGTGGTGGCCGCCGAGGGTGCACGCTTCGGCCTTCCGGAGGTCGACAACGGTGCGCTGGGGGCCGCCACGCACCTTCGCCGCCTTGTCCCCGAAAAGCATGTTCGCTGGATGCTGTACAGCTGTGAGCCGGTTGCAGCGGAGCAACTGCTCGACTGGGGCACCGTGTTGCGGGTCGTTCCGCTCGACGAGCTTTTCGACACCGCTCGCAACGTCGCCGGGACCATCGCGTCGAAGAGCGCCCCAGTGATTCGCGCCGCCAAGGCGTCGCTGAATGGCATCGATCACCAACCGATGGACTCGTACCGCTACGAGCAGGGGTTCACCTATGAGCTGAACCTGCAGGGCCATGGTGACGAGGCCCGCAACGCCTTCCTACGGGGCGAACGCGATTCCAACGCGGCGGCAGACTGACGCTCCTGCTGCAGCGAGGGCATCGCCGATCTGGTCGATGTCACTGCCGGGGCGGGCCAGTGCGACAATCGAACCTCCGCTGCCGCAGAGCTTGGCTGCGCCGCCCAGCGACCGAGCGATGTCGACGAGGTGAACATCGTGCTCGTCGACGTTGAACATCGAGCACCGGAGGTCGAAGTTCGCATCGACAGCATCAGCGAAGGTTGTGTGATCCCCGGCTTCGAGGGCGGCAGTGCCCCCCTCGGCGATCGTTGCGAACTCCTGCAATCGTCGGCGCAAGGTGTGATCCCCGGCTTGCACCTGCTCCCACACGGCGCGATGAGTCTCATTCGATGGCTGACCGGGTTGACTCGACCAGGCGATGATCAGCGGGGGAACGAGCGTGGGGTCGATGGGGCGATGACGGCCGATGGGGTCAGGCCCGCTGAAGTCCATCAGGTGCAGGCCCCCGAGCGCTTGGATCACCCGGTCCTGGGGCCCGGCGACGATTCCGAGATCGTCCCGTTCGACCGCCCACGCCACCCGTGCGATGTCGAGCGGTTCGAGTGCGAGGCCGTAGTACGAGTCGAGGGCCCGCAAGGTCGCCACAAGGATCGCACTCGAGCCGCTGAGGCCCGACTGGAGTGGGACGTCCGTGCGCAGCGTCAGTGCACAGCCGGCTCGTCCGGCCGCAACTCGTTCGAATGCGTGACGCTGCAGCTCGGCTGCGTCGGAGAGGAAGGCAGGGGGTGCGTAGAAGGTGGTCGGGCTGATGTCGACGACCGTCTCGAACGTGTCGATGGTGGCGGCGAGGACCGTGCCACCGTAGAGATCACCGGGGTTGCCGAGCAGCCCAATACGTGGTCGAGCGCGTCCGGTTGTGGCGTGCTTCATGGACACGCCGGTACGACAACGCCATGTCGAAACGTGGTGCGCAGCATCGGATTGGCGATCGGCTTCACCATGCGCGCAACCTAGCAATCCGCAGCGCGCCGGTGACAGCGGCCGCCGCAGGGTGCGCCTGGAGCAGTCGTGAGTGGCGCTACGGTGCCGGCCGTGGGCGAAGACATCACGGTCTACGAGGCGGTGGGTGGGACCACGTTCTTTGCTGGGCTCGTGGAACGGTTCTACGAACGTGTTGCAGTCGACGAGCTCCTACGGCCGATGTATCCCAACGATCTCGCCGGGGCGAAGGAACGCCTCACGCTCTTTCTCGTCCAGTACTGGGGCGGACCCACCACCTATAGCGACCAGCGCGGGCATCCGCGCTTGCGGATGCGGCACAATCCCTTCGCTGTCGACACTGCCGCCCGGGATGCGTGGCTACGGGCGATGCTCGACGCCCTGGAGGAAGCACCGCCACCCGAGCCGGTCCGGTCTGCACTGATCGAGTATTTCGTGCGATCTGCGGACTTCATGCGGAACACCCCCGATGCCCCCGCAGAGGTCGAGCCCCGGTTGTAGTTTGCGTCTCGTGCGTGCCGAGCACACCAGCTGCCGTGTCATTCCGCAGCAGCGAAGGCATTGAATCCGCTGGAAATGCTTGACTTCGGGCGCGAAATCGGGTCGCGTGTGATTTGTCCACTCCGCGAACGCCGTGGAATAGCCAAGGAGACGAAAAATGAACAAGGGTGAACTTGTTGCAGCAATGGCCGAAGCGGCTGATGTGTCCCAGAAGGATGCAGGAGCCTGCCTCGACGCGATGTTCGACATCATCGCCGGTCAGGTGTCGGCCGGAAACGAGGTTTCCATCACCGGTTGGATGAAGGTCGAGAAGGCCGCCACCAGCGCTCGAGAGGGCCGCAACCCCCAGACTGGCGAGCCGGTCCACATCCCGGCTGGCACCCGTACCAAGGTGAGCGTCGGTTCGAAGCTCAAGGCCGCAGGCAAGTCCTGAGCCTTCCTCCGAACGGAGTTCGCAACGCGGGGGGTGGCAGGGGCCGCCCCCCTTTGCGATGCGTGGTCGACCCCTCTGGCCGGTGATGCTGCCTCGCCCCGACGACATCCTCCCGCATCGTGCGCCGTTCTTGTTCGTCGACGAGTTGCTCGACCTGGTGCCCGGTGAGCGAGTGACTGCAACCTGGCACCTCACCGGTGACGAGTCGTTCTTCGCCGGGCATTTCCCTGGACGTCCCACATTGCCCGGCGTGCTCATGTGCGAAGCGATCGCACAGGTCGGCGCCATTGCGGTGCTGTCCGATGAGCGGTATCACGGCAGACTGCCCCTCTTTGGAGGTCTCGACGGTGCCCGGTTCCGTCGTCAGGTCGGACCGGGTGACACGCTTGTGCTCGAAGCAGAGATGACGCGCCTGTCGGCGCGCGCCGGCAAAGGAACCGGCCGTGCCCTGCTCGACGGGAACGAAGCTGTCAGTTGCGATCTGATGTTTGTCATCGTCGACGCTGACGCTGCGAACTGAGCCTTCGCACCGAGAAGAACGGCGTTACGCGCCGGGACCGATCACGATCGTGCCGTTGTGACCGCCGAAGCCGAAACTGTTCGACAGGGCCGGTGCGGGTTCCCATTCGGCGGCGCTGCCGGTGACGAAGTTGAGCGCCGGGAGTTCGGGATCGACGTTCTCGAGTCCCGCAGTTGGTGGCACTTGGCCCTTCTGTATGGCCAACACCACGGCGACTGCTTCGAGCGCACCGGCTGCGCCGAGCGCATGGCCGGTGACGCCCTTCGTCGATGTGACGAGCGGCCCTCCGTCGGTGCCGAACACCTTGGCAATAGCGGCAGCTTCAGCCGCGTCGTTCTTGTCGGTGCTGGTGCCGTGCGCATTGATGTGGCCGACCTGATCAGGGGTGATCCCTGCGTCCTCCATGGCGAGCTGCATGCAGTTGACCGCACCAGCGCCGTCGGGTGCCGGTGCGGTGATGTGGTGAGCATCGGCGGTCGAGGCCGAGCCCATGAGTTCTGCAAAAATCGTGGCCCCACGCTCGACAGCCATGTGCCACTCTTCGAGCACCAGAATGCCGCAGCCCTCGGAGATGGCGAACCCGTCGCGATCGATGTCGAACGGGCGCGAGACGCCACTGTTGGACAACGCCGTCATATTGCTGAATCCAGCGATGGCTGTCGGTGTCAACGGAGCTTCTGAACCGCCGGCAATCACCACGTCGGCGCGGCCGTCGGCAACCATGCGGGCTGCATTCCCGATTGCGTGGGTGCCGGCGGCACAGGCAGTGACGGTGTTCTCGCACGGCCCCTGCCACCCGTATCTCATCGAGATGGCCGCCGCAGGAGCATTGGCCATCATCATCGGCACAAGGAAGGGCGACACCCGTCGTTCACCCTTGTTGAGCCGGACCTCGATCTGCTCTTCCAGCGTGCCGATGCCCCCCACGCCGGTGCCGATCAGCGTGGCCCGCCGCGCCGGATCGGCGGTGAGCCCGCCTGCCATCTGGAGTGCCTGGGCAGCCGCAGCGAGGGCGTATTGGGTGCACGGATCGCTCCGGCGAGCATCCTTGGGGTTGTCGAAGTAGGGCGACGGATCCCAATCCACGAGTTGACGCCAGCCCACGGGGGCTTCGCCGAGTAGACCGTCCCAGAAGGCTTCAGCCCCGATGCCGGCGCGAGCGACGACGCCGATGCCGGTGACTGCGACCCGTCGGCCTTGCATCAGAGCTTCGAGGTGACGAGATCGAAGGCGGCTTGGATGGTGTTGACGCCCTCGAGTTCCTCTTCCTCGACGTTCACGTCGAATTCTTCCTCGAGCGCCATGACAAGCTCGACGAGGTCGAGACTGTCGGCGTCGAGGGACTCGAACGTCGCATCGGGAACGACCTGAGCCTCGTCGACGCTCAAGACGTCGACGGCACACTTCTTGAAACGGTCGAAGTTGTCACTCACTGCATTCCTCCATTGGTTCGGAGATCACGCTGCAGAGGCGTGATCGAAAGACCTGTATCGGCGTCCCGAAGGCTACTGATCAACCCATCGAGAGGCCACCATCGATCGGCAAAACCGTGCCGGTGATGTAGCCCGCCGACTCAGAGGCCAGGAACTCGACCGCGGCAGCGATCTCGTCGGGTTGGCCGAGGCGACCGATGGGAACGGCCTGCTCGAAAGCAGCGCGTTGTTCATCGGAGAGTTCCATTAACATGTCGGTCACGATCGGCCCGGGACACACGACGTTGGCGGTGATTCCCCTCGACGAGAACTCCTTGGCGAATGTCCGGGCCATACCGATCAGGCCGGCTTTCGACGCCGAATAATTGGCCTGGCCGGGCTGACCGCCGAGCCCTGAGATCGACGAGATGAAGATCATCCGGCCCCACCGCCCGCGCATCATGCCTTTGGAGACCCGTTTCGCAACACGAAAGCTGCCCGTGAGGTTGGCGTCGACGACCGCTGTGAACTCGTCGTCGCTCATTCGGAGGATGAGCCCATCCTTCGTGATGCCGGCATTCGACACGAGAACCTCGACGTTTCCGAGCTTCTCCTCGACCTCGCTGACGGCGGCGTCGACAGAGTCTGGATCGGTGACGTCGGCCTTCACCACGAGGAGGCCGTCGGCGTCGTCGGCCTCGCCCGAACGCGAGGTGATTGCGACCTGATGTCCGGCGGCGGCAAGTCGAGTGGCGATGGCGTGACCGATCCCTCGGTTGCCCCCGGTGACGAGAACGACACGATCGCTCACCAGCGCACCACCACACTGCCCCAGGCCATGCCGGCACCAAAGCCTGTCATGACGACGATCTTGCCGGGTTGAAGCGCCCCGGCCTCGTTTGCGGCGGCCATGGCGAGCGGAATGCTCGCAGCCGAGGTGTTACCGGTGTGTTCGAGCACGTTGTGGGTCTTCTCCATCGGGATGTCGAGGCGGCTGCAGACGGCTTCGATGATACGGACATTCGCCTGGTGAGGAAGGACCACGTCGATATCGGCGGGGGTCAGGCCCGCCTGGTCGAGTGCATTCTTGACCGACTGGGTGACGGCACGAACCGCTCGTTTGAAGACTTCGCGGCCTTCCATGACGATCGTGTCGGCGTGGTCGCAGTAGAGGATCTCGCGGAGATCGCCTGCGACGCCGAAGTCCTGCCCGAGGAGGTCACCTTGCTCGTGTCGTTCGAGTACGGCGGCACCGGCACCATCCCCGAACAGAATCGCAGTTCCCCGGTCGGTCCAGTCGACGACCTTCGACATCGCATCGGCTCCGACGACCAGCACGCGATCGGGGCCACCCGGTGCGAGCATCAGGCCGAAGGCGGCTGCGTAGCCGTAGGCGAAACCGGCGCAGGCAGCGTTGATGTCCATGCTTCCGCAGGTGAGACCGAGTCCGCGGGTGATCTGGGTGCTGGTCGCTGGGATGACTTGATCCGGCGTGCAGGTGGCAAGCAGGACGAAGTCGATGTCACTGGCACCGATGCCTGCGTCCTCGATCGCTTTCGT
>JBMTIM010000049.1:0-20838 GCA_049437325.1 Acidimicrobiales bacterium | reverse complement strand
CGTGGCCGCCGGCCTGATAGGGAGTGCGATCGGGATGTGGGGATTCCTCAAGGATTGACGTCGTGCGTCGCACGCCGCTCGCGGTGGCGCTCGCTTTCGCCCTCCTGCTGGGTTCTGCCGGCCCCGCCCGGGCAGGGCTCGGCGACGATCTGGAGCGCGTCGCCGTCGACCTGTTCGGCCCGGGCGGCGAATCCGTGGGCGGACAGGGCATCGGCGACGGCATGGAGCGCACCTTGGAACGAACGATGGGTGGCGGCCGGCTCCAGCGATTCTGCCATCGCTTTCCCGTACTCCTGGCCCACCTCTTCGGCCATCTGCTCGGCAACCTCGGCGGGCAAGAGCGCCAATGCTCGGCCGAGGAGGGCCACCAGAATGTCGTCTTGACGAACGTCGACCGCCAGGTGCACGGCGTCCTCGGTGGCCCGGTATCGCTTCGACGGTCGACCGACGCCACCGGCGGACTTTGCAACTGCGACTTCGAGGTAGCCACCGGACGCCAGCTTGTCGAGGTGGTGACGTGCAACGTTGGCGTGCAGATCGAATCGTGCTGCGCAATCTGCTGCCGTGACACCGGCCTCGTGTTCGTGGGCGAACAGGAAGATGTCACGTCGAGTCGGGTCACCGAAGGCCGCAGTGATGGCAGTGACCGTCGACGCGAACTCCGTCGGACTCAGCTCCCGTATGGGTGACGCTCGATCCACCCCGGTATTCTACCTATGGCCGTAGGAGAAATACCGGAAGGCGATCCACTGCCCATGTCTGTCACAGAAGCCGTTGTCATCGACGCATTGCGCCCGGTTCAGGACCCCGAACTCCACCGCAGCATCGTCGATCTCGGCATGGTGCGATCCACGGTGATCGACGGCGGACATGTGGAGGTCGGCATCGACCTCACCATCGCCGGTTGTCCGTTGCGGAATCAGATTCAAACCGAGGTCTCCGAGGCCGTGCAGGCGCTCGACGGCGTCAACCTGGTCACCATCGATTTCGGGGTGATGACCGATGAGCAGCGGGCGCAGGTCCGCCAACTCGTCCATGGCGACCCTGCGAGCACGGCAGGCTCACAGACCGCGCACGGCCACGCAGAAGGGCGTGCGATCCCGTTCGCCGAGGCGGGAAATCGCACTCGCACACTGCTCATCGCATCGGGCAAGGGTGGCGTTGGCAAGTCGTCGGTCACTGCCAACCTCGGGATCGCACTCGCGCAGCAGGGCAAGTCGGTCGCAGTCGTCGACGCCGACGTGTGGGGTTTCTCGATTCCTCGGATGCTGGGGGTCGAGCATCCGCCCACCGTGATCGACGACATGATCGTGCCGCCCGAGACACACGGGGTTCGCTGTATCTCGATGGGATTCTTCGCCCAGGAAGATCAGCCGGTCATCTGGCGGGGCCCCATGCTTCACAAGGCCCTCGAGCAGTTCCTCACCGATGTGTACTGGGACGAGCCGGATGTTCTGCTCGTCGACCTCCCACCCGGCACCGGCGACATCTCGCTGTCGCTTGCGCAGTTCCTGCCGCGCAGCGAGGCCTACATCGTCACGACGCCCAACCCCGCTGCTCAAAAGGTCGCGCAGCGTTCGGCATTCATGTTCCAGCAGGTCAACATCGAGGTGAAGGGCGTCATCGAGAACATGTCCTGGTTCACCGGCGACGACGGCAAGCAGTACCCGTTGTTCGGTGCCGGTGGCGGCAAGGATCTCGCCGACCGTCTCGAGGTCGATCTCATCGGCCAGGTCCCGATGACCATCCCGATGCGGGAAGGTTCTGATCAGGGTCGACCGATCATGGCGGTCGACCCGACCAACGAGGCATCACAGGCCTTCGTCGGGATGGCAGAGTGGGTCCTCGCTCATGCACCGAGCAAACGCACACATCCCGAACTCAAGATCAACTGATCAAACCCGACCCCTGGAGACAGCAACCGTGGACATCCGCATCGGAGTGACCGACACGCCCCGTGAGGTTCAGCTCAAGCTCGACGACGACACCGATCGCGCCGGGCTCAAGGCATCGATCGAGGCTGCACTGGCAGGCGATGCCTCGGTACTGTGGCTCACCGACGACAAGGGACTCGAGGTTGCCGTCGCAGCAGCGCGCATCTCCTACGTCGAACTCGGGCCCGAGGGCAACAACCCGATCGGCTTCGGCTGAGCGGCTGATCTGCTCGGCTGATGGCGAGCCTCGCCGAACTGGCGGCGGCGCACACGACACTTTCCCCGAAGGCGGTTGCGCATCTGCAACGCCTGCTCGGCTCGTGGTCGCTTCCGGCAGATCTTTCGTTTGCCGACCTGCTGCTCTACGCGCCTACCGACGCCAACGCATCACGGTTCATCGTGTTGGGGCATGTCCGGTCGACCACTGCGGGCACGGTTCACGGAGGCGACCCTGTCGGCACCTTCGTCCCGTCGGATGCTCGTCGGATGCTGGCGCGAACGTTCACCGATGGGGTTCGAACCGAGGTCCCGATCACCGTTGTCGGTCCCGGAGGATTCACGGATCCAACCGTCGAGGAAGGGATCGCAGCGCCGATCGGTACCCGCCAGATTCTTGTCGACCATGTGCCGGTTCGTCACGACGGCGAAACGATCGCTGTCCTCACCCGTGAGGCCGAAGCGGGGTTGGCCGGCAATCGATCCGGTCTCGAGCGCGAGTACCGGACGCTGTGGCGTCGCTTCGCCACGATGGTGGAGGAGGGCACGTTCCCGCTGGAACAACAGGAACGGGCCGGCGAGTTTCGTGAGCCGCGGGTTGGCGACGGTGTACTGGTGCTCGACCGGGAGCGTCGCGTGGCGTTTGCGTCGCCGAATGCAGTCTCGGCGCTCCACCGACTCGGGGTGTGGGCCGATCCCACCGGACGCACGCTCGACGAGGTCGGCGTCGACGATGCGGTCGTTCGCCGCGCCTTGGCGACCAGACACAGCACCATCGACGAGATCGACCACAGCGACGATCTCAGTGTTGTCATCCGGTGTCACCCCCTGGTCGAGAGCGGGCGGGCCACCGGTGTGCTTGCCGTCTTGCGGGATGTCAGCGAGCTCCGAAGCCGTGATCGTCTGTTGATGTCGAAGGACACGACGATTCGAGAGATCCACCACCGGGTCAAGAACAACTTGCAGACGATTCAGTCACTGCTCCACCTGCAGGCCCGGCGGCTCGCGTCGGATGAGGCTCGGTTGGCCGTTGCTCACAGTGCCCGCCGAATCGGTGCGATTGCGGTCGTGCACGAGACACTCGCAACCGATGCGACCGATGAGGTCGACTTCGACACCGTCGTCGGTCGAGTTGTTCGGCTCGTCACCGAAGGGTTGAGTTCACCGGACCGGCCAGTGCGAGTCGAGGTCACCGGCGAGGTCGGTGAACTGCCCGGCGAGGTCGCAATGCCCCTCGCCGTCGCTGTCGCCGAACTTGTCCAGAACGCCATCGATCACTCCGGTGCCGAAGAAACCGCTATCAGTATCGATCTCGAGGCGGACCGTCGATCGGTAGTGGTTCGGGTGCGCAATGGTGGGGTGGGCATTGCCGATGGATTTTCGCTCGATCGGGATGCAGGCCTTGGCCTTACGATCGTGCGGACGTTCGTCGTCTCGGACCTGGGTGGCACGATCACGATGCGCCACGGCTCCGACGTCGCCCCGAGGGGCGTCGTGGTCGAAGTTCGGGTACCGCGGCGAGGCGGATCGTCGACGGCTTGACCTTCCGTTCAGCCGGCAGCGTTCGTCATCGACCGCTCCTGGCGACGACGACGGCGAATCACGCGACGTTCCTCCTCGGAGGTGCCTCCCCACACACCGGTGTCCTGGTTCGTGGAAAGCGCGAATTCGAGGCACGCCTCCCGGGCGTTGCACTCGAGGCACACGGCCTTGGCGATGTCGATCTGCTCGATTGCCATACCGGTGGTTCCCACCGGGAAAAACAGCCCGGGGTCCGTGTCGCGGCAACGTGCATCTTTGCGCCAATCGATGGTCGACTGGAAAGCGTCGGCGGTGAGCGCCACGGAAAGACCCCCTGGATTGTGAGTGATTCGGGAGCCCCGTCCCGAACCGGCAACACAATAGAAACCGGTTCTAGATTTGGCAAGGGTGGATTGGAACAGGTTCTCATTCCCCTCTTTTGTCTGGGGGGTATTCCCGATGGCGATGTCGGCCTGCTTGAATCTTGGTATGGCAGCGGCCCCCATGGTCATCGCGCATCGAGGTGCACGAGAAGTCGCGCAGGAGAACACGCTCCCTGCGTTTCGCATGGCTCGAGAGTTGGGAGCCGACTGGGTCGAACTCGATGTTCGTCGCACAGCCGACGGTGTCGTCGTGGTCCATCACGACGCCCACCTCGGCGACGGTCGCATGGTGAGCCAACTCACTTCGGGTGAACTGCCAGCGTTCGTGCCCAGCCTCGCCGAAGCGCTCGAGGAGTGTCACGGCATGGGCGTGAACATCGAGATCAAGAACCTTCCGTCCGACCCCGACTACGACGCCGACCACCTCGTGTCCGATGCTGTCGCCGGCCTCGTCCACGCCTATCTCGGGCCCGAGCGGGCACTTGTCTCCTCGTTCAACATGGACACGCTCGACCGGTTGCGTGCCGTCGACCCGACGATTCCACTCGCGTACCTCTACGCCATTGGGGAGCCGGCGTCGGCGATTGCGCGCGCCTGTGCCCACGAGATGGCGGCGATCCACCCGTACGATCCGCTCGTCACGGCAACGCTGGTCGAACGGGCCCAGGACGAGGGGCTGCGGGTCAACGTGTGGACCGTGAACGACCCCGAACGCATGGAGGCGCTCGTCGGCCAGGGTGTGGACGGCATCTGCACCGACGTCCCCGACGTCGCTCGCCAGATCATCGATCATCGGAACCCACCGACGGCGTGAACGGCAGGGGGGTGGGACTCAGCTCCCGGCCCCGAGCGGCATCAGCAACGACAGGTGGTTCGGCGTCCAGGTGAATCGGAGGCGTCTCGATGCGCCGAGGTGATCGCCGTCGACCTGGTAGGGAATGGGCGGGTCCGCTTCGATCACGAGTGATCGAAGATCGGTTCGGATGTCGAGGTGGGGAGACCCGTCGAGGGTTCGATGCGCAATGGCATTGCCGGCGACCGAGCCGAGCGTGCGGAGATCGAGCTTCTCGAGGGTGACCGCAGCGAGCGGATCGCGCAGACCGAGGCCGGGGACGAGTTCGAGGGACCGGTTGCCGAGGTAGGTGTAGGGATTTGCGTTCATGACCACCGAGAAGAATCCGGTTGTGATCTCCGTGCCGTCGGGCCCGATGACCCGAAGCGGTGGATTGCTTCGATCGATACGCCGGAGCCATGTGTCGACGGCGGCGTACACGAAGAGTGGATGACCGGCCCAGCGCTTCCACGGCCCCCGCCGCTCGACCTGCTCGACGACCGCTGCATCGAAACCGATCCCGCAGTGGAAGAGGAAATAGCGGCCTTCGACCGCGCCCAGACCCACCCGCTCGATGTGGTTGGCGGCGATCGCGTCGAGCAAGACGCCGGCGGCCTCGACCGAGTCGTCGGGGAGCCCGAGAATACGGGCGAACACATTCGTCGAGCCGCCCGGCAGCACGCCGAGGGCGGTCTCGGTGCCGGCAAGGCCGTTGGCTGCTTCGTTGAAGGTGCCGTCGCCGCCGAGCACGACCACGAGTTCGTAGTTGTCACGAGCGGCGGACTGGGCGAGGCGAGTGGCATGACCGCGACGACTCGTCTCGGTGATGGTGACGTCGTGGTCGGTCGACAGCGCCTTGTGGATCATGACGCGTCGGCGACGGGTGACCGATGAAGCGACGGCGTTGACGATGAACAAGATCCGCAAGATCGCTCAAACTATCTGGTTCGCCCGACGAGGCATTCTCACTCCCGACTGGCAGAATGCTCGGCTATGAAAGTTGTTGTCTGTGTGAAGCAGATCCCAGACCCGGCCGATCCTGGTGCGCTCGACCCCGAGACCAAGACGCTCAAGCGGGACTCGAAGCTCATTCTCGACGAGTCCGACTCCTACGGGGTCGAAATGGCGTTGCAGCTCGTCGACGCAGCCGGGGACGGCGAAGTCCACCTGGTGTCGATGGCACCGAACAACGAGGTCAGCGGGCTGCGCACGGCGCTTGCGATGGGTGCGGCCAGCGCCACCATCGTGAGTGATGAGGCGCTCCAGGGTTCTGATGCGCTCGGGACGGCGAAGGTGCTTGCCGCTGCGATCGCTCGGCAAGAGCCGGATCTGGTCCTCGCCGCCACGGAGTCCTCCGACGGGTACACGGGCACCGTGCCCGCTCAGATCGCCGAACTCCTCGGCCTGCCGTCGGTGACGTTCGCAAAGTCGGTCGCAGTCGACGGGGGTGCCGCCAAGGTGCAACGTCAGACCGAAGCGGGCTACGACGAGGTCGAATGCCCGCTCCCCGCCCTCGTGTCCGTGACCGCCGGCGTGGTCGAGCCTCGGTATCCGTCCTTCAAGGGCATCATGGCAGCGAAGAGCAAGCCGGTCGACGAACTCGACCTTGGTGCGCTCGGTATCGACGCCAGCCAGGTCGGTTGGGCCGGTGGTGGGCAGGAAATCGTGTCGATCGAAGCCGCTCCTGCTCGTGAGGCCGGCGAAGTCATCGAAGACGAAGGTGATGCACACGAACGCATCGTTGCCTTCCTGGACGATTTGAAGGTGCTCTGATGGGACTCGACAAGATCTGGGTGTTCGGCGAAGTCGCCGGCGACGACGTGGCGTCGATCACGCTCGAGATGCTGGCCGCTGCCCGAAGCCTGGCCGACACGGTCGAGGTCTTCATGGCTGGTGACGGTGACGACTACGCCGAGCAGCTCGGTGAGCATGGGGCCGAAACGGTCTACAGCACCGGTGATCTCGAGGGTGGACTCCAGGGTGTTGCTGTTGCATCAGCCGTGGCCGCCGCCATCGCATCCGGCGATGTCGAGGCTCCCGATGCGTTCTTGCTCGGTACGACCCAGGACGGTCGAGACGTTGCCGGGCGCCTGTCGGTGAAGCTCGACACGTCGGTGATCACCAACGTGGTTGCACTGGAGGTCGACGACACCTTGATCGGCTCCGAGCCGGTGTTCGGCGGTACTGTCGATGTCAAGACCAAGAACACCTCCGGGAAACCAGGCATCTTTCTTGTGCGGCCGAAGTCGTTCGAGGCAGCAGGTGTCGGCGGTGCGGAGGCCGACACCGAAGACCTCGAGGTCCCCGACCTGGGTACCGTCGGTGCGGCCAAGGTCGTGAACAGTCACGCCGAGGAGTCCGATGGCCCCAAACTCGACGAGGCCGCCATCGTCGTCTCGGGCGGCCGTGGCCTCGGTGCGCCTGAGGCGTATGTGATGGTCGACGATCTCGCCAAGGCGGTTGGCGGCGCTCCGGGTGCAAGTCGAGCCATTGTCGATGCCGGGTGGGTCCCCTACAGCTATCAGGTGGGTCAGACCGGCAAGGTTGTGAAACCCACGGTGTACATCGCCGCCGGCATTTCCGGAGCGACGCAACACCTGGTCGGCATGAAGGGGTCGAAAAACATCATTGCGATCAACAAGGATCCGGAGGCGCCGATCTTCGCCGTTGCCGACCTCGGCATCGTGGGTGATGTGCACAAGGTGATGCCGAAGTTGATCGAGGCATTGCAGAGTCGCTGAGCAACAGTCGCAACGACAGCTGAGCAACAGTCGCAACGACGTCTGAATCCCCGGCCTTCGGCCGGGGATTCTGTTGTTTTCGGGGAGTGCGGATGGTCGGGCTTGCTCCCGACACCACTCGCGAGAGACGCGAGTGCTCAGGATGGAAGCAGAGCCGCGACGCCAGACATCGGCCGCAAAACAGACAACGGCCGCAAAACCAGACATCGCCTCCCCGGGCCGACCGGAGAAGCGATGTGATGTAACCACCATAGCACAGATTCTTTTTCGGTGCTGGCTTCGGTAGCCCTTTTTTTCACCACAGTGTGACCTGGGCAGAAAAACACGGCTTTTTGGCTACCTTGCCTGCCCTCGCGTTGGAGGTGGGGTGGTGATGGTCAGACGAGGGGCCAGGGATATCGACGTCCGCCGGTGTCGTCGTGGGGGAATCGGCGAGCGGTGCCCAATGCGGTCGTTCGTGTCTCGAGGGCGTCCCGCTCGAACGGACTGAGCAGTTCGCCGAACTCGGCGGGCAGGTCGTCGAGGAAGCGCCACAGGTCGTCACACAGGGCGTCGTCGATCGGCTCGCCGGCGAAATCCCAGATCACGGTTCGGAGCTTGAATTCGTGATGAAACGCCACGCCGTGATCGATGGCCCAGATCTTTCCCTCTGTTCCGAGGATGCAGTGCCCCGCTTTCCGATCGGTGTTGTTGATCACGATGTCGAGCGCAGCGATCCGTCGGAACGCATCGTCGTGCTCGTCGGTGTCTTCTCGAAGCGAGAAATAGTGCTCTTCGAAGATGCATGGCATGAAGAGCTGGAGCGACCCGATGCCATGGGCGAGGTCGTTGCGAATCACCGTCGGGGGAACGACGTCCCAGCCGAGTGCTTCACTCGTGACGAACGCCGCCACCTCCCGTTGATACAGCCCGTCGGGAAAGTCCCACAGGGGCCGCTCACCAGCGAGCGGCTTGTAGATCCCTTGCGCCTGGAGCCCACCGCCGTCGATCTCGACGAGGAAGGTGTGGTTCGACGAGTACGGCATCCGGCCGACGAGTTCGATGTCACCGTGTTGCAGTAGGTCGAGTGCGGCGTCGGTCGGGATCGGCGCTCGGTCGAGGAATGGTGATTGCTCGCCGCCGTCGCTCGAAAAAGGGTTGCTCATCGGTCCCTAATTGCTGCAGGCACACCAGCCACCGTTGCGGGGCTGGAGGGGGCTACCGCAATAACTGCATGGCGCCCGGCCGGCAGAGACGACATCCCTGGCGCGATGGATCAGGCCGATGACCTGTTCGCGGCGAAGCACGAAGCGGGCGTGATTCGGTTCGTTCACGTCGTCCTCGTCGTTCACGAACTCTTCGGCCAACACGATCAGGCGATCCTCGTCGTCTGCGTATGCCACACCGAGGGCACCGATGGTCCACGCCGAGACAACCGGTTCACGAAGGCTCAGGTCGGGTGGGGGTGGACCCAGCGAGGTCTCGGGCAGGTCGTCGAGGACCTGGTCGAGGTAGTCGGCCAGTGCCATCACCTGCTGTTTCTCGAGCTTGAACGACACCAGTTGCCCGTCGCCACGGCCTTGGAGGTAGAACGTGCGCTCTCCGCGGGGCCCGAGTGTGCCGACGGTGAAGAACTCGACGTCGTCGAAGGAGTACGACTCGGTCATGATGGGGCCAGTGCCGTGAGGTCGTCACCCGTCGAGTTCACGGTGAGAACGACCGGGCCCTCGGCGGCGTAGAGGATCGCAGTGATCGAGCACGGCGACACCACGATTCGCTGGAAGAGATCGAGATGCGTGCCGGTGGCGGCGGCAACGACCGCCTTGATGATGTCGGCGTGAGACACGGCCACGATCGTCTCGCCTGGGTGGGCTGCGACGAGCTCGTGGGTGGCATCGACCGCCCGCGACTGCATTTCGGCGAACGACTCGCCACCGGGAAAGCGGAAGCCACTCGGGTACCGCTGCACGGTCCTCCATGCATCGAGCTTGCGGAGGTCGGCGAGCTTCCTGCCCGTCCAGTCGCCGAAGTCGCACTCGATGAGGCCCTTTGCCTGCCGAACTCGGAGCTTTCGGGCCCTGGCGATCGGTGCAGCGGTCTCACGAGTACGTTCCATCGGCGACGCGTAGACGGCTGCGACCTGGTTCAGTCGGGCGATCCGCTGGGCGGCAGCTTCGGCTTGGGCGACACCCTGCTCGGCGAGGTGAAGATTCGGTGCTCGCCCAGGGAGCGACGCCCCGGTGGTGGGGGTCTGTCCGTGGCGCACAAAGAGGACGAGGGTGGGTTTCGGAACAGTCGAACGGCGTGGCATCGCTCGCTCAACGTAGCCTGCGGTAGGTGGATTCCCGAGATCGGAAACGAAGACTCGCCGCGTTGGCGGTCGAAGTCGGCGACTGTCGGGCCTGCCCGCGTCTCGTCGAGTGGCGCGAGCGGATCGGACGAGACAAACGTGCTGCCTACGCCGACGAGAACTACTGGGCCAGAGGTGTGCCGGGCTTCGGCGACCCTGATGCCCATCTCCTCGTCGTCGGCCTTGCGCCAGCTGCGCATGGCGCCAATCGAACCGGCCGGATGTTCACCGGTGACCGGAGTGGGGATTGGTTGTATCGGGCCCTTTTCCGGGCCGGCTACGCCAACCAGCCGGAGTCGACCGATACCGGCGACGGCCTGACCCTTGCAGGGGCGTGGATCACATCGCCGGTCAAGTGCGCGCCGCCCGAGAACAAGCCGACCACCGTCGAACGCGACACCTGCCGTCCGTTTTTCCGACGGGAACTCGAGACCCTCGAGAAGCTCAAGGTGATCGTGGTACTCGGTGGCTTCGGCTACCAGGTGGCCTGCCAGGAACTCGGTGTCACACCCCGGCCCCGGTTCGGTCATGGCGTGGAAGTCCCGCTCGCCGACGGGAAGACCCTGCTGTGCAGCTTTCATGTGAGCCAGCAAAACACCTTCACCGGTCGGCTGACCGAGCCCATGCTCGACGAAGTGTTTGCCCGCGCTCGCGCATTGGGAAGCGGGTGATCGCCCTTCCACGCCCAGAGGACGGAGGGCCAGATCCGTCGTGGGTCCTGTCCTGGCCTTCACACGCCGCCCGGGTCGGGCGACGACCGGGCGGTGCTGCCTCATGCGTCGTCTGCGTCGGGCAGGCGTTGGCCCGCACCGAACCGGCGCTAACCTCGCAGCCGTCATGGGTTCCAAGAAACGTTTCCTCTCCATTGTCGTGACCTTGTTCGCAGTCGTGGTCCTTGCTGCCAGTTGTGGTTCGAGCAACGACCCCGAGACATGGGCCGAGGCTGATGCCGATGGCAACCTTCGGACCAACTTCATACGCGCCTGTTCCGAAGCGAATGCCGAGGGTGGCGACCTGGAGTTCGACGAGATCCAGGCGGCGGCCTACTGCGAGTGTGCATTCGTGGAGATCGTCGAGATCTTCGGCGGCGTGTTCGTCGAAGGAACCCGAATCGCCGATGTGGCTGATGCTGTCGAAGGGCAGGACTTTCAGGCGTTCAAGGACTTCGAGGCGGGTCTGCGAAGCGATCCCGAAGACATTCCCGCCGAGGTCGAGGCCGTGCTCAACCTCTGCGTCTCTCGGGCTGCTCCCTGATCCTGACCGGGGTACTAGCGTGCCCGACATGACAATCCTCGATCTCGACGTCGTTCGCGCGCACTTTCCATCCTTTGCGAACCCTGACACGGCCCCGTGGGCGCACCTCGAGAATGCCGGGGGCAGCTACTGCCCGGTGCAGGTGGTCGACCTTGTGGCAGATCTGTTCGCCCACGCCAAATGCCAGCCCAACTGGGGGTTCGGCCCATCCGTCGTCGCCACCGAGGCGATGGAACGGGCGCGAAGCGTCATGGCCGAACTGTTCGGCTGTGGCGGGCACGAACTCCACTTCGGTCCCTCGACCAGCCAGAACACCTACGTGCTCGCCAAGGCGATGCGACCGCTCTGGAACGACGGTGACGAGATCATCGTCACCAATCAGGACCATGAGGCCAATCAGGGCGCGTGGCGCCGGCTCGCCGACAGTGGCATCACGGTCAAGGAGTGGCAGGTCGATTCGGCCACTGGGCTGCTCGACGTCTCGGCGCTCGACGAGATGATCACCGAGCGCACTCGGCTCGTCGCTGTCTGCCATGCATCGAACATCGCGGCCACGATCAACCCAGTTCGGGCGATCGCTGATCGAGTTCACGCAGTCGGTGGTCACATCGTGGTCGACGGTGTGTCGTATGCCCCCCACGGCGTAGTCGATGTCACAGAACTCGACTGCGACATCTACCTGTACTCGATGTACAAGACGTACGGACCGCACGTCGGGTTGATGTACACCCGAGCGTCGTTGCTGGAGCGGATGGCCAACCAGGGTCACTATTTCAAGGAAGGTCACCCTGAGGGCTATCTGACCCCGGCCGGGCCGGATCACGCCATGATCGGAGCAGCCGCCGGCGTGGCGGACTACTACGACGTCGTCGCCGCCGCCCACGGGATCGATGCGCCGGCGCGGCTGGACCGGGCGAAGGCGCTCTTCGAGCTCTTCGGGACGCACGAGGAGACGCTGATGGCCCCGGTGCTCGATCTGTTGGCGGCAAAGGGCGATGTGACGGTCGTCGGTGACCCGAGACCCGACCACGCCGTCCGTGCCCCAACCATCTCGTTCTACTCCCCCAAGCGCTCGTCGGCATCGGTGTACGACGCGCTGATCGCGGCACGCATCTCCTGCGGGCACGGCAACTTCTACGCCCATCGACTGCTCGCGGCCCTCGGACTCGACCTCGACGATGGCGTGGTCCGTCTCTCGGCGGTGCACTACAACACGGCCGAAGACATGGCGCGCGCCTGCGAGGTCCTCGACGACGTTCTCTAGCAGCGCCAACTGGTCGCTCGTCTCGGCAGACAGGCCGACGCTCAGCCCCGACGCTGGTCTCCCCAGACGAGCACGGTCTTGCCGGTTGTCCGCCCGGCGGCGACATCGCCGACTCGTGTCAGTGCGTTCTCCATGTGGTCGATGACCGTCACGCAGGGATCGAGTGCCTCGGCACGGTAGAGCCGGAAGATCTCCGTCGCGGCCCGGTCGACGACGTCGCGACGGTGATCGGCGTACGGCTCCCAGAACACCCCCATGAGCGAGAGGTTCTTGACCAACGCATAGTTGGCGGCCATCGAGGGCAGCACGCCCGACGTGAACCCAACCGAGACAAGACGGCCCTCGAATCGCAGAAGCTTGAGCGACCGTTCGAACAGGTCGCCCCCGACGGGATCGATCACGATGTCCACGCCGTTGGGTGCGGCTTCGGCGAGGATCCTGTGCCAGTCGTCGGACCGATTGTCGACCACGACCTCGGCACCGAGGCGCCGAGGAACCGCCATTTTCGTTGCCGAGCAGGTGGCGAACACCCGAGCACCGGCGGCAACAGCGAGTTGCACAGCCATCGTGCCGATCCCGCCGGCGGCGGCGTGAACCACGACGATCTCTCCGGGCTCGACCTGGGCACGGTGATGCAGCCCGATCCACACGGTCTGCGCGTTGAGGTTGATCGCAACGACATCGATCGGGTCGAGGTCGGGGGGAACCGCCATGATGTCTCGGGGCGAGCAGCGGCACCGTTCGGCCCAACAACCCGAGCCAGGTTCGACGAGTCCGGTGACCATCGAGCCGACGGGGTGGTCGACAGCGTCGGACTCGATGATGGTGCCGGCGACCTCGAGTCCGGCGACGAAGGGCCGCCGGGGTCGGATCTGATGTTTGCCGTCGATGAGGAGCCGATCAGCGAAGTTCGCTGCCGCTGCATCGACCTGGACGATCAGCTCACCGGTGCGGAGGACCGGTTCGGGCAGATCCGAAACGAAACGTGCCGATCCCTTCTCCTCGACAAGCCAACCCCGCATCAGTCGTAGGGGACTGCTGTCTGCGTGCCGCGAGCGACGAGCCTGCCCTCGGCGTCGTGGAGTTCACCACTGGCAAAAAGGAGACGGCGACCACGCTTGTCGACAACACCGGTCGAGGTGATCGGTCCGATCACCGGTCGCAGGATCTCGACGGTGATCGAGGCGGTCGAGAGACCATTCGCGGCCATGGCCATCGCCATGTCGAGCATGGCCGCAACGATGCCGCCCTGCACGACACCGCCGCCGATCGTCCACTCGGGCTGCGGGTCGAACCGCAGGACACAGCGATCCTCGGCATCCTCGATCACCGTGGGGTGGAGAAGGTCTTTGATGGACCGATCGAGTTCGTCCCAGACCGTGGGTGCGTCGCTCACGAAGGACGGTCGCCGAACTCGGGCCGCTCGGTGCGGGTGCGTTTGAGTTCCCAGAAACCATCGATGCCCATCATCGCAACCATGGCATCCCAGAGCGTGAGGCTGTCCTCCGTGCTCGGCACGCGAGTGATGACCGGGCCGAAGATGCCCTGACGAGTGCCGTCGGCGCCGTCCAGAGCGATGATGGGTGTGCCGACATCGTCACCAACGAGTTCGAGACCTGCGTCGTGACGGCGCTGGATCTCGGCATCGAAGGCGTCGCTCTCGAACGCCTCTGCGTGCGAGGTGGGCAGGCCGACCGTCTTGAGGATCTCGACCATGTCGAAGTCGCCGCGCTGGCCGTCGTGGTGAATGCGGGATCCCAGCTCCCAGTACAGCGAGAAGACGGCGTCGTTGCCTTCGGCGGCTCGGACGGACTCCATGACCCGCAGCATCTTGTAGGTGCCGAGGACACCCGCGTAGTACGCACTGTCCTCAGGGGGCTGATTCTTCAACAGCAGACTGATCGGCTGCCACGTGATGTGCAGATCACGGTGGTCCTTGACCTCATCGACGACCCAACGGGCCGTCACCCAGCACCACGGTCAAGCAGGGTCGACCCAGAATTCGATGTCCATCCAGAGACCATAGCGAAGCCGCCGGGCACTCCCCGTCGCCTCGAGCCACCCATCGTCGGGTCCGCCCGCCACCGGAACCGACAGGACGGATCTCGACGAGTGGAGGTGGTGCCGTGGGTTCGTCGGCTACGAGATACCGACCCTGGCTTCGCCTGCCGCCCACTCTGGCCATCGCTTCCTGCTGTTCTCGGCGAGCCGGTGCATGAGTGCGATTGCTCCGGGGTCGTCGTCGCCGGGGCGGGTGTCGATGACGCCGTCCTTCACCATGGCGTCGATGACCGCACGACCGAGTTCGGTGCGCACGATCGTGAGTGTCCAGTCGGTTTCGTTGCCGATACCTCCGGTGGAGATGTCGGCGTGTTCGGCTGCGAAGTCGGGGCAGAGGGTGCAGCCCTCGCGGGTCCAGGCGTGGCACTCCTTGAGATTGATCTCGTGGTACTTCCCGTCCTTGGTCCAGATCTGGAACACGCCTTTGATGTTCATCTTGGCGATGTTCTCCTTCTTCAGGCCGTATTTGACCTCGAAGAGTTCGTCGAAGAGTGCATCGTCGAACGACTTGGAGCAGAGCAGTCCGATATTGAGCTTGAAGGGCTTGGACACCTTTCCGACCTTTCGGTGCCACATCACCGGTGCCACCGAGGTCTGGCAACTCATACCGACAAGTGCAAGACGGTCGAGGCCTTTCGCTTTGGCCTCACCGAATGCCATCGTGTTCGCCGAGTAGGTGTAGCGACTGCCCGCACCGCGGAGTACCTCTTCGCGGTTCGTCGCAACCATCGGGAATGCCTTCCAGCCCGGTTCACCGTTGGGAAGGTTCTCGACCCCCGAGGTGAGCGCTCCGTCGATGATGTCGTTCTCCAGCAGCCAGATGAGCATCGCCGACACGAGGCCACCGTCCTGACCCGTCTCGTAGACGAAGTCGTCGCTGGCCCGGGCCAAGAGGATGTCGGAGTAGATGCCCGACAGTTCGCCGGGCTCACGCTCGCGGCCGTGGAGGTGCCTGTCGGCTTCGGGCTCCCACATACGGAACCGAGGGCACGCCCGAGTGCAGGAGGTGCACCCCTTTTGGCCATGGATGCAGTCCGATGCACCGAGTTCCTCTTCGAGGTGGAACGGTTTGTAGGCCCCGGGCTCATGTTCGTAGCCGATGACATCGTGGGGACAACTGATGACGCAGCCGGCACAACCGGTACAGAGTCCACTGGTGATGACCTCGTCGTGGAGTTCCTTCCACTGGTAGGTCCAGCGCTCTTTGGCAGCGGGGGGAGCAGACTCGGTGACGGCCATGGGGCGAACCTAGCGGCCCCGGAACTCGTCGTAGGGCACAACCGGGAGTCCGTCGGATTCCCACCCGGTGAAGCCGGTCTCGATATGACTGACCCGCGGCACGCCCATGTCGAGCAATGTCTTGGCGGCAAGAGCGGATCGCCAGCCGGCCGCGCAGCACAAGATGAACTCGCGGTCTTCCTGGAAAACGTCCTTGGCATAGGGGGAGGACGGGTCGAACCAGAACTCGAGCATGCCGCGGGGTGCGTGGTTCGACCCCGCCATCGCACCCGTTCGCTGTACCTCGCGGACATCGCGAATGTCGACCACGAGTGCTCCCTCCTCGTCGGCGCGGCGCTTGGCCTCGGCAGGCGCGAGGTTGTCGAGGTGTTGCTTGGCCTCCTCGACCATCTCACTGACGGATCTGATTGGCATCGTCGGTCTCCTGGGCCTCGGGATCGTCTGCAGCATCGTGGCCGGAGGAGTGGCCCGAGCGCCAACCGGACCAGCGTCCGTCCTGACCCGTCGCCCATCGCGGCCGTGCGTCATCGACGATGTCGTCGGTTGCGATGTCAGGCGGGCGACGATTCCTACGCGCCAGACGCTCCGAGCACTTCGTCCTGCCCAACCGGTGCAGCAGCCTCCGGCGTGAGGTCGGGGCGCAGGTAGGCATCGAGCGGAGCGTCCCACGGCGGGATGGTGTTCGCCTCGGCGTCGTAGGCCGACAGCCACAGCGGCATCCACGACGGATTGGCCTGGTTTCGGGGGTCGTGCGAACGCAGGAGCGTCACCGCCATCGTCGGCACGACTTCGAAGGCGAAGCCAAGCCCCCACTTCCAGAGGCGGAACCAAGCCACTGGGTTGACTATCCGACGCCATGCGGTCAACTGCACCACCACTCCGCAGAAGATGAACCAGACGAGCATGGTGAAGCAGACGGCCATGGCAGCGGCATAGCGAAGCCGGTTGCCGTCGACTGCGGCCCAGACGTCGTGGGCGACCGTCTTGTGTTCGACCTCCTCGGCAAGGTGCCAGAGCACGAGGGTGGCGGGCTCGGGATCGGCCCCGAGGAACAGTTCGTGACGGTTGCTGTCCATCCAGCGGGCTGCTGCGAATGCAGTTGCCTCGAAACCGGCGGCGTAGGAGATCGCGAACCTGCGGCCCATGCGGCGGGTGAGAACGCCGTAGCTCCATTTCAACCACCGTTCGACGTGGCGCAGCGCTGGATGTTGGGCGACGAGGAGTTCGTTGAACCGCCGATGCTGCTTGCTGTGCTCTCGCTCTTGCTTGAGGTAGGCCTGGACCTCGAGCTCGAGCACGTCGTCCTCGATCGCAGGGAGCGCGTCGCGTACGGCCTTCATCACGTACGGTTCGCCGTAGGGCATTCCGAGCGACAATGCGTTGACGGCCGCTGCGAACTCCGGCTTGAGCGGCTGCCAGCGTGCTCTTGTGTCGTCTCGCCATTCCAGGCGGATCGGTCGATGTGGGACGGTTGTCACGCCGCGATCCTCCCCCCGTACCCATCGGTCCGATGGGGGCGAACTGGAGCAGGCCGACGAGACCCGGTGAGCGAAACGCGCATGTCGGCGCCCTCGGCAGGACTCGAACCTGCGCACACGGCTCCGGAGGCCGATGCTCTATCCGCTGAGCTACGAGGGCATGCCCCCACCGGCGAGGGCGGCGTCACCCTACCGCCAAACCTCACTCGGACAACGAGGGCGCGGCGGTAGCATCGATCCTTCATGGATGTACGAGATCACCTTCGCGACGCGTTGCGCAACGCTCTTGGTCGCGCCGGCGTCGATCCGCTTCCGGACGAGATCGCGCTGGAGCGTCCTGCGAATCTCGATCATGGCGACTGGTCCTCGAACGTGGCGCTCGCCACCGCCAAGTCGGCGGGGAAGAATCCTCGCGAACTCGGACAGGCGCTCGTCGATGCGCTCAGCGCCGATTTGCCGGCTCACGTCATCGGCGTCGAGATCGCCGGACCCGGCTTTGTCAACTTTCGGCTTGCCGACTCCTGGCTCCACAACGTCCTGGTGGAGGTGCTCGAGGAGGGTGTCGACGGTTACGCCCGGTCCGACCTCGGCAGCGGTGCCCACCTGAACGTGGAGTTCGTCAGTGCCAACCCCAACAAGCCTTTGCATGCAGGGCATGGTCGGGGCGCGTGCTACGGCGACTCGATCGCCCGACTCAAGGAGCGCTGCGGGTTTCGAGTCACACGAGAGACCTACATCAACGACCGTGGCGTGCAGATGACCAACTACGCCAACTCTCTGGCCGCGGCGAAGGTGGGGGAGCCGATCCCCGAGGATGGGTACCGGGGCGCATACATCCACGAGTGGGCCGCCGAGATGCCCGTCGACGCCGATCCGCTGGAGTGGGGTCTCGAACGCGGCAAGCGGAGCCATGCAGCCACGTTGGAGACGCTCGGGATCCATCACGAGATCTGGTTCAGTGAGCGTTCTCTGGTGGCCAGCGGAGCAATCGATGCAGCGATGGACGACCTGCGGAGGCACGAGGCGGTCTTCGAAACCGATGGCGCTGTGTGGTTGCGCTCGACCGATTTCGGCGACGACAAGGATCGGGTTCTTGTCAAGAGCGACGGCGATCTCACCTACCTCACGCCGGACATCGCCTACCACCGTGACAAGTTCGAACGATCTGACCTGCTGTTCAACGTCTGGGGAGCTGACCATCACGGCTATGTCGCTCGTATGAAGGCCGCGATGCAATTGCTCGGGCACGATCCTGACGAACTGGAGATCGCCATCACCCAGATGGTCGACTTCGTGAAGGACGGCGAGCCGATGAAGATGTCGGGTCGGTCCGGCAACCAAATCGATCTCGACGACATCATTGCCGAGGTCGGACCCGACGCAGCCCGCTTCACCTATCTGATGCAATCGGTCGATTCCCGGCAGACCTTCGATCTCGACGAGGTTGCGAAAAAGGGGATGGAAAACCCGGTCTTCTACGTGCAGTACGCCCATGCTCGTATCTGTTCGATTCTGGCCCGGGCGGTGGAGGCCGGTGTCGAGCGAGTACCCCTCGAAGCGGTCGATGTGGCGCTGCTGATCGACGAACGGGAACTCGCACTGCTGCGGAGCCTGGAAGAGCTTCCCGACATCGTGCGGATCGCCTGCATCGACAACGCCCCGCACCGAGTGGCGGCATGGGCACGGGAGCAGGCTGCTGCGTTGCACGGCTTCTATCACGACTGCTACGTGATGGGTGACGGGGTGTCGGCCGGGCTCACGCAGGCGCGTCTCGCGCTCGTCGCAGCCTCACAGGTCGGTCTACAGATTGCGCTCGATCTGCTGGGCGTGTCAGCTCCGGAGTCGATGTAGGACGTGCGGCCGCTCCCCACCCACCTGCTGCCCGATTCGGCCGAGGTCGTGGACGGCGTCCTCCACATCGGTGGTTGCAACGTCCTCGATCTTGCGACCGAGTTCGGGACTCCCGCCTTTTTCTATGACGAAGAGCAGCTTCGCGATCGCTGCCGAGAGGCGGTGGCGGCGTTCGGCCCTGGTGTCGCCTACGCCACCAAGGCGTTCCTGTGCGCTGCGATGGCGAAGCTCGCCCACGAGGAGGGCATGCATCTCGATGTCGCCACCGGTGGCGAGCTCCATGTTGCGCTCGCAGCAGGCGTTCCAGCCGACCGACTCGTTCTGCATGGCAACAACAAGTCCCCTGCTGAGCTGCGGATGGGGATCGAGGCAGGGGTGCATCGCATCGTTGTCGACAGTTTCGACGAACTCGACCGGCTCGATCAGATCCATGCCGAAACCGGCCTCACGCCGAAGGTGCTGCTCCGGCTCACGCCGGGCATCAAGGCCGAGACCCACGACTACATCTCGACGGGCCAGGACGACTCGAAGTTCGGATTCGGCGTGTCGTCCGGTGCTGCGGAGCGGGCAATCGACCGGGCTCGCTCGGCGGTATCGGTCGACCTCGTCGGGATTCATGCCCACATCGGAAGTCAGGTGTTCGCAGTCGGTTCCCTCGGCAGGGCCGCTGGGGCCATCGGTGAGATCGCCCGCGGTCACGAGTTCGAGGAACTGTCGGTTGGGGGTGGACTTGGTGTGCCCTACGTCGAGGACGAACGGGCGCCGACGATCACCGAGTGGGGAAGGGTCGTCCGTGAGGCCTGCGCCGAGGCCGGGGTCAACGCTCGCATCACGGCGGAGCCGGGCCGCTCGATTGTGGCGGCCGCTGCGATCACCGTGTACACGGTCGGCACCATCAAGGACCTGCCCGGTATTCGAACCTACGTGGCGGTCGACGGTGGCATGAGCGACAATCCGCGTCCGGTCCTCTACGGCTCGGGATACGAGACCTTCCTCCCCCGCGCAGTCGGTGCCGACCGGACGAAGCCGGTGACGGTCGTCGGCAAGCACTGTGAGTCAGGGGACCTCCTCGTGCGGGACGGACTCGTACCACCCGACATCGCTGTCGGCGATGTGCTGGCGACCCCGGTCACCGGTGCCTACGGCCACTCCATGGGCTCGAACTACAACATGGTGCTCCGTCCACCTGTCGTGTTCGGTGGCCACGGGGAGGCCAGGCTCGTCGTCCGGCGCCAAACCTTCGACGATCTGACCCGCTTCGACACATGACAGGACGGCGCCCCCGCTCGATCGACGGGCGGGTGGACGGCCACATGCCGGGCTCCGAACAGTGGTCGGGTTGCGAACGCTGATCGGCCGCCGGTTGCTTCGACGCTACGCTCCTCGCCGTGAACCAACTCACGATCGGACTGCTCGGATGCGGAAATGTCGGCGCCGCCTTCGTCGACCTGCTCGACAAACGACGTGACGTCATCGCGGCCCGAACGGGGATCGATCTGCGGATCGGTGCCATCGCCGTGCGTTCCGTCGCCAAGCACCGCGACCATGTCTCGAATCCCGATCTGCTCACGACCGACACACGAGCGATTGTCGAGAACCCCGATGTGGATCTCGTCGTCGAATTGATCGGCGGCATCGAACCGGCTCGTGAACTCATCAGCGCCGCCCTGGGTGCGGGAAAGCCGGTCGTGACCGGCAACAAGGAACTGCTCGCCAACCACGGCGCCGAGCTCTA
>JBMTIM010000048.1:0-21210 GCA_049437325.1 Acidimicrobiales bacterium | reverse complement strand
TGCAGCGCGATCGACCAGGCTCGAAAGCGCTCGCACCACCTCAGTTCCGCAGGTAAGCCCACGGTGCGGCCTGTACCCGAAGCGGATGTGCGGCAACGTCAGAGTCTGGCAACGGTTCAAGAACAAACGACCCAGCTCCACCACGGGGGACTCGAAAAATTGGCGATTTCTCGTGAAGCACTTCGCCGGGGTCTGCGGGTCCTTGTTTTCCGTCTGCGAAAGTGCTGTGCCGAAGTAGTGGGCCGTTGCTTGATTGCGAGCCTCACGTCTCAGCCAGCGCCGCCTAAGATCGCTTCCTGTCTCTTCGCGGTTCACTTCTGTCCTGTTGGGCGATCACAGCGTTACTTGCAACGGGCCTTGCTTCCTGTTCGCAAGGCGATGGTGATAGCGGCGAGCTCGCTGTGTTGGAGCCAGAGGAAGAAGCCCAGGTCGTTCACGACGATGAAGATCCGGCGCTGACAACACCCGGCGAAGCCGACTCGCCCATAACAGCCCAACCGACGTCGACCACGACGACTACACCGCCAAGTACCACCACGGCGGCCATTGTCGTTACCGACGAACGTGAGGGCACACTCGGGTACAAGACGCTCGCAGCGGGCCACAGCTTCTTTGGACCTGTTGCCCAACACTTCGAGCAGTCCGCCATCAACGCCGGTCTTGTTGAACACGAGCAGTGGCTGGTGTTCGAGGGCGGGGACAACGGTGCCCCTGAGGCGTTGTGGAACAACGATGCACGACGTCAGGAGATGCAGGATCATCTCGCCTCAGGCGACATCGACTTGCTCGTGTTGACCTATCACCCGAACTATGCCGGCCCTGACGGCTACCGCAACTGGATCATCGAAGCCATCGGCCACAACCCCGACACGACGATCGCCATCGGTATGCCCTGGGCGCAAAACCCAGCGAGCACGGACGCCGCCGGCTATGCAGATCGATGGCAAACCCACTTTGACGGGTTAGAAGCTGGCCTTTTAGCTGGGCTGCGAGCAGAGTTTCCCGACACCGAGATCCTCACCCTTCCCTATGGCCGTGCTGCGGTTGAGGCCTACCTAGCCTTCGAAGCCGGAGAGCTTGACGTCGTCGGGCAGCTCGTCTCCCCAACCAACGATGGACAGGATGGCAGCTTGTTCGGTGACCAAATGGGGCACGCTGGCACCTTCATCATCGAAGCGGCCTCCTACCTCTGGTTCCGCCTGCTCTACGGCGACACAACCGACGCAACCCCG
Organism: Acidimicrobiales bacterium; assembly: GCA_049437325.1. Lineage (GTDB taxonomy): Bacteria > Actinomycetota > Acidimicrobiia > Acidimicrobiales > Aldehydirespiratoraceae > UBA11606. Next base: position 19,978 of record JBMTIM010000048.1, on the reverse strand, counting down.
ACAGAGGTCACAGCCGATCACGTACGGATCGTCGAACTGGCCCTGGCCAACGCCTGGCCCTGACCGCGCGACTCGCCGCGACTGGTCGATCCCGGTGTACGCGAGGTCAAGGCCACGGCTCTCGAGCCGATAACAAGAGTGTGATTCGTCCGCTTGCGTTTTTCGCGCTCCTCTTGCTCGGCAGCGGGTGCGGCGCAAGTGGGCCGGTGCCGGAGGGTGTGCCAATGGCAGCGGACGAGGCGACTGGCGAGGATCTCGGATCCTCGAACGAGTCGGAGACCTCTACGGCGACAGACACGTCTGCGACAGGGGAGGCGTCCGCAGCCGTGGGGGACGAAACGGATACATCGACTGCTCTCGACGATCCGGCCGTCGTGTTCCTTGCGCTCGTTGATGAGGCGCTCGTCGACACTGACTGGGAAGGTGCCGCCTTCGACGCACCCGAGATCTTCGTTGCGAACGGGCAGCTGATGTGTGAGCGCCTCGGTGACACTGCATCGATTGATGATGTGTTGACAGAGTTCGCCAGAACCCTCACGAACCTGCCGATTGAAGAGATCGACAACGACACCGCCACGCTCGCAGGAGCACTGCTGGGAACTGCAGTTGCTACGCTCTGTCCCGAATACCAGGATGTACTGGAGGAATCCCGATGACCAGCCGTCGACGCCACCGCCTCGTCGCAGTGACAGCCGTCGCAACCCTGCTGATGTCGGTCAATACCGCTGCCGCTCAGCCGAGTGAGGCCTCTGGGCTGGACCGGGCGCGAGAGGCGACGATGCAAAGTTTCGATCGCGCGAAGGAGTTCGCTCCCGGACAGGCAAACCGCGCGAGAGGACTCGACGAAGACCGCCTTCGCGGACTCGAGCGAGCAGCAGAAGCACGGGCCGAAGTCAACGAAAACGCCAACGGTGCCGACGCAGGCAACAACGGCAACGCACTCGGACGCGAAGCCGAGGTCGGGGAAGAAGAACATCGCGGTCAGGTCGTCCGAGCACTCGCCAAAGCTCGAAAGGCCGCTCGACCGGCAGGCGCCGACGACTAACACCTGCCTCCGGCCAACTGCGGCCGACCACGTCACCGTTTCTGCCGCAGCTTCTGTCGGCGGCCCCGTCGAACCTGCTGCGTGGTGAACAGAGCATTGCTACCTCCCAGCTCACCGATTCGCGCTGTGCCCGTGCCCGAAGCGCTTCAGCGGTAGGTTCCCCTCATGGACGTCGGGATGATCGCTGTCGCATTCGGCTTCGGGTTCGCTGCCTCATTGGTTCGGCTTCCACCCCTCGTCGGCTACCTCGCCGCAGGGTTCGTCCTCAACGCCTTCAGCTACGAAACCACCGAGGGAATCCAGTACGTCGCCGATGCTGGCATCTTGTTGCTGCTGTTCGGGATCGGCCTGAAGCTGAAGCCGAGCACGCTCGCCCGACCGGTGATCTGGGGCGGTGCCACCATCCATGCAGGTCTGACCACGCTTGCCATTGGGTGTCTCCTTCTCGGGCTTGGTGCCCTCGGGCTCCCCCTCGCCGCCGACCTCGGAGTCGGCGATGCGGTGCTCGTCGGGTTCGCGTTCTCGTTCTGCAGCACGGTGTTCGCCGTGAAGGCCCTCGAAGATCGAAATGAAACCAGCGCGCTTCAGGGCCGCCTTGCGATCGGCACGCTGGTCGTACAAGACCTCTTTGCCGTCATATTCCTCACCCTCGCCGTCGACGAGGCACCGTCGCCGTGGGCCCTCGTCGTGGTCCCTGCGGTCCTCCTTGCTCGACCGCTGTACGGATGGGTGCTCGATCACGCCGGGCACGGCGAGCTGATGCTGCTGCTCGGCCTCGTGCTCGCTGTCGGCGTCGGTGGGCAGATGTTCAAAGAGGTCGGGCTCAAACCCGACCTCGGTGCACTCTTGATCGGCCTCACCCTCGCCCATCATCCCCGCAGCAAGGAACTGGCATCGACACTGCTCGGATTCAAGGACATCTTGCTGATCGGGTTCTTTTTGTCGATTGGACTCGGCGGTACCCCAGACGCTGCTTCCCTCGCCATCGCCGTCATTGTTCTGGTCGCCTTACCGATCAAGACCGCCGGCTTCGTCTACCTCATCTCCCGGTTCCGGTATCGCGTTCGCACGGCATGGCACACCTCGGCCAGTCTTGCGACCTACAGCGAGTTCGGCTTGATCGTCGCCGTTGTCGGGGTCGATCGAGCCCTGCTCGACGATCGATGGGTGGCGGCTATCGCCGTCGCCGTTTCGATCTCGTTTGCGCTCGCAGCACCGCTCAACACCCATCGCTACACGCTCTTCGGTCGGGTGAGCGGCCGATTGCAGGCGATCGGGCGGACCCCGGTTCGCGCTGACGACGCACTGATCGATCCTGGTGGAGCCCAGATCATCGTCTTCGGCATGGGGCGCATCGGTGTGGGCGCGTATGACGAACTACGAGAGCGTCGGGGCGATGTCGTACTCGGGGTGGACCGCCACAACCACAACGTCGAAGCGCAACGTCCCCTCGGCCGCAAAGTCGTGCGAGGTGATGCGCTTGACACCGAGTTCTGGGAGCGGCTCTGCCTCACGGCCGACACCGACCTGGTCGTACTCGCCATGAGCGATCACGCAGCAAACATGGAGGCGGTCCGCCGGGTCCGGGAATACCTGCCCGACGCAACGCTGGCTGCCGTTGCAACCCACGTCGACGAGTTGCACGAACTCGAGGCCGTCGGTGTCGACGTTGCCCGCAACCTCTACGGCGAAGCCGGGCAGGGGCTTGCCGGAGACGCGTGCGAGTACTTGGCCGAGGAGAAGGGGAACCAGGGCAGCTGAGCCGTCGTCACACCTCCATGCGAATCCTGTCGATCACCCTGACACTCATCCTGCTCGCCGCGGCGTGCGGCGAACGCAAACGCGAACCTGTCGATCTCACAACCGATGCCCCCGGCATCAACATCAACGGCAAGGAGTTCTGGTCTACGTCGGTGACCGAAAACGGCCAGGATCGACCCGTGGTCGATGGCACCCACATCTCGCTGCGATTCGAAGCCGGTGAGATCGGCGTCCACGCCGGATGCAACTCCATCGGTGGGACGTACACCGTCGATGACGACGACGTTCTGGTCATCGACGGCCTGTTTTCGACCGAGATGGGATGTGAACCCGAGCGACACGCGCAAGACGAATTCATCAGTGCCGTGTTGACGAGTCGGCCGACGCTTGTCACCGGTCCCAACACGCTCACGGTGGCAACGCCGACGGTCACGATCGAGCTGCTCGATCGCGAACTGGCCGAGACCGACGAGTCACTGCTCGACACCGAGTGGACCGTCGACGGGTTCTTCGACCCGACCGCCGCCACGGCCTATGCCGTCGACCTGCCCGCTCGCCTCGTCTTCGGCTCGGACGGGCGGGCGACCGGCTTCGACGGTTGCGAGGCGTTCGACATTGCGTATCAGGCGACCGACACCACCATCACGTTCGCCGCAGCGCCGTCTCCCGACTGCAGCGCCTATGCCGTTGCGTTCGGGAGTGTTCTGGGGCGAACCACCCTCCGCTTCGAGATCCAGGGACCGAAACTTACGCTGACCGCAGAGGACAGCACCGGCCTCACCGCTCGAGCCGACTGACACGATTGGGGTGATGCGCTGATGCCCGCTACCGTCACCGCTCTGCCCCCCCTCGGAGGAACCGTTGTGCGTCGCCTTGCCGTTGCCCTGCTGACCGCCGTCGCCATCGCGTCCGCCTGCGGGGGCGACACGACCAACGCCGGTACCAGCACGTCGACCACCCCGGAACCGACCATCACGACGTCGACCACGACCGCCACGCCGACGACCGCTGCACCGACGACCGTTCCCGAGTCGAGCACGACCACCACGACGACGACCGAGCCGGCAACCACCGGCGAATGGGTCGTTCACGATGCCGACGGGTGTGTCTGCGCCGACGGCTCCGACTACCAATACCTGACCTGGGCCGGCGATCCCGACAAGGTCGTGATCTTTCTCCAGGGTGGCGGTGCCTGTTTCACGGCCGAAACCTGCGAGATCGGCGGCCCGGCCCAGTCGTTCTCCCATGACATCGTGGCCGATCTCGAGGCGGCCCGTAGCGGGGGGTTCCGGCGCGGTCTGTTCGACTTCGACAACCCAGAGAACCCGGTGGGCGACTGGTCCGTCATCTACCTGCCCTACTGCACCGGCGACGTCTTCCTCGGCACCCGGGCCCACACCTACAGCGACGAGGTCACGATCAGCCACACCGGCAACCTCAACGCCCGCAAAGGGGTCGAGCACCTCCTCGCCAACCATCCCGGGGCAACCCACGTCTTCGTCACCGGTTCATCGGCGGGCGCCGTCCCGGCGCCGCTGGTGGCCGGCCTGGTCGCCGAGCAGTATCCGGACGCCGATGTTGCCGCCCTCGGTGACGGCGCTGGAGGCTACGGCGCCAACCCGGTCGTCATGGGCTTCCTCAACGCCCAGTGGGGTATCGCCGACGGCATCCCCGACTGGTCCGTTGCCGATGGCATCGACGTGACAACGCTCGGTGCTCCCGACAACTACATCCTTGCCGTCAACCAGTTCGACAACCTCCGCGTTGCCCGCTTCGACGACGCCTACGACTCGGTCCAGGCCGGTTTCGCCAGCCTCTTCTCCCTGAGCGGCGGTGGAACCGTGCTCGACGTCGTCCTCGAGAGCGAGGCCTACATCGAACAGGCAGGCATCGACCTGCCGGTCTTCATTGCGGCCGGCAACGACCACACCACCATGCTGGCCGAGGACTTCTACGAACTGGAAGAGGGTGGGGTTCGCTGGGTTGACTGGTTGACCGATTTCATCACGGGTGAGCCGCTCGACGACGTGAAGTGCACCGACTGCGGCTCGCCCTCGAGCTAGAACGCCGAACTCAGCCACACAATGGAATACCTGCGGGCCGGTCGCACATTTTGCCTTCTGGGTTCGACCCCACCAGGGTCGCTCGGTACGATGTGAACGCTCGCTAACACGCCTCTCGGAGGACCGATGTCCGACACCCTCTCCCCTGCCGACGCCGACGAATTCCGCGCCCGCTGCACGGCGTTCCTCGAAGAGCACGCCACCGGTATCAGCCTCGACGGTCAACCCGATCCACGCGGTGCGATCCGCATGGACCACGCCAAGACCTTCCAGGGGGCTCTCACCGACGCTGGTCTCGCCGGCCTCACCTATTCGAGCGACTACGGCGGACAGGGCCTCACCAAGCACCACGAGCGGATCTGGCGCGAGGAATACGGCAAGTTCCCGAACATGACGTCTGAGCTCACGATCTCGCACGGGATGTGCGTCCCGATGCTGAGCGAGTACGGCACCCACGAGCAAAAGAGCGCCTACCTGGCCGACGCGATCGCCGCTCGCACGGTGTGGTGCCAGATGTTCTCCGAACCCGGCGCCGGATCCGACGTGGCGAGCCTGCAGACCAAGGCCGAACGAGACGGCGACGTGTGGGTCATCAACGGCCAAAAGGTCTGGACCACGACTGCACACCTGTGCGACTACGGCATCATCATCGCTCGCACCGACCCGACCGTCGCCAAGCATGCCGGCATCTCGATGTTCATCATCGACATGCACGCACCTGGCGTCGAGGTCCGTCCCATCAACCAGATCGACGGCGGCCAGCACTTCAACGAGATCTTCTTCACCGACGTGGAGGTCCCGGCCGACCATCTGCTGGGCGACCTCAACAACGGCTGGAACATGGCCACCGCCATGCTGATGTACGAACGAGTTGCGATCGGTTCCGGCTCGACCAGCGGCGTTCGGCACAACTTTGCCGATCAGTTGATCGAGACCGCCACCAAACTCGGCCGCATCGACGAGCCGGTCATCCGTGACCAGCTGATGCAGCTCTACATCATGGAGACCACCGCCTCGCTCGTGTCGATGCGGACACGGGCCGAACTCCAAGCCGGCAAGACCCCGGGCCCTGGGGGCTCGCTCGGCAAGCTGATCGGCACCATCAACATGAACTTCGCCCGCGACCTGGGCATGGAGATCTACGGCTCGGCCGGTGTTGCCTGGGACGGTGACGGGGGCAACTGGGCCCGTTTCGCGCTCACCAGCCTGCAGGGCGGGATCGCCGGTGGCACCAACGAGATCCAGCGAAACATCATCGGTGACCGCGTCCTCGGTCTGCCCCGTGACGTGGATGTCTCGAAGAACGTGCCGTTCAACGAGCTCAAAGTCGGTACGCAACGCGACTGAGCGAAGTAGGTTCCCGGAAACGGCGTTTCCAGGAGAATCCCATGCAACTCGCCATGGTCGGCCTCGGCCGGATGGGCGCGAACATTGTCCGACGACTCATGGCCGCAGGCCATGACTGTGTGGTCACCGACGTACACGCCGACGCAGTCGCCGACCTCGTCGGCGAAGGTGCAACCGGCGCCGACGATCTCGCCGCACTGGTCGAGCAGCTCGACTCGCCGCGGCGTGTCTGGCTGATGGTTCCCGTCCACTTCGTCGATTCACTCATCGACGAGTTGACCCCGTTGCTCGACCCGGGCGATGTCGTCATCGACGGCGGCAATTCCTTCTACCGCCACGCCATCGATCGCGCCGACCGACTCGCCGAGCACGGCGTGCACTATGTCGACGTCGGTACCAGCGGCGGCGTCTACGGCCTCGAGCGCGGCTTTTGTCTCATGGTCGGCGGTGAAGCCGACGTGGTCGACGCGATGGGGCCGCTGTTCGACTCGATCTCACCGGCGATCGATTCGGTCCCTCGCACCCCCAACCGGACGGGGGAGGTGGAGCCGGCCGAACACGGGTGGTTGCACTGCGGTCCAGCCGGCGCAGGTCACTTCGTCAAAATGGTTCACAACGGCATCGAGTACGGGATGATGGCGGCGATCGCCGAGGGCCTGGGAATTCTCGACGCCGCCGATGCCGGTACCGAGCAACGCCAGGCCGATGCCGAGACCGCACCACTCGACGACCCTCGCGCCTACCAGTACGACTTCGATCTTGCTGCGATCAGCGAACTGTGGCGGCGCGGCAGTGTCATCAACAGCTGGCTGATCGATCTCACCGCCAACGCCTACGCCGAAGATCCGGAGCTGTCACAGTTCACCGGTCGGGTCTCGGACAGCGGCATGGGGCGCTGGACGGTGAAAGCGGCGGTCGACACCGGGGTACCTGCCCACACGATCACCGCGTCGCTGTTCGAACGCTTCGCCAGTCGCGACCACTTCGACTACGCCGGGAAAGCGCTGTCGGCCATGCGGATGCAATTCGGTGGTCACCACGAGAAGCCGGCAGAGGAGGCCTGATGACGCGCGCCGATGCGCTCGTCCTGTTCGGGATCACCGGTGATCTGTCCGAAAAGAAGCTGATCCCTGCGCTCTATGAACTGACCGTCGAAGGCCGCCTCGACATCCCTGTGGTCGGCGTGGCCCGAAGCGGCTGGACGCTCGACGACCTGTGTGCCCACATTCGCCGCGTGCTCGCCGACCGCGATCAAACAGCCGTCAACCAGCTCTGCAGTCGGCTGCGACACGTCGACGGGGACTACCAAGATCCCGCAACCTTCGCCGACCTCGCCGAGCAACTCGAGGACGTCCAACGTCCGTTGTTCTTCATGGCCATTCCACCGTCGCTGTTCGAAACGGTGGCGACCTCGCTCGCCGGTGTGGGTCTGAGCCAACGGGGTCGGCTTGTGATCGAGAAACCGTTCGGGCGTGATCTCGCCAGCGCAATCGAACTCAACGACATCCTCCACCGTCACTTCCGTGAGGACCAGATTTTCCGGATCGATCACTTCCTCGGCAAGGAACCGGTGCAGAACCTGCTCGTGTTCCGCTTCGCCAACAGCCTCCTCGAGCCGATCTGGAATCGCCATCACGTCGCAAGCGTGATGGTCACCATGGCCGAGTCGTACGGCATCGAAGGACGGGGACGCTTCTACGACGGGGTCGGGGCCATACGCGACGTCATCCAGAACCACCTCTTGCAGATCGTCGGTCTTCTCGCCATGGAGCCACCGGTCTCCGGGGACCCCGACGCGCTGCGCGACGAGGTCGTGAAGGTGCTCAAAGCAGTCCAACCGCTCACCGACGACAACGTGATCCGTGGGCAATACGACGGCTACCTCGACGAATCCGACGTCGCCCCCGATTCCACCACCGAGACGTTTGCTGCAGTCGATCTCCGGATCGACAACTGGCGATGGGCCGGCGTGCCATTCTGCATCCGGGCTGGCAAGGGCATGGCCGAAACGGTCACCGAGGCGCGCATCGTGTTGCAGGAGACGCCGCAAGATCTGTTCGCACCGGCCGGAACACCCCCACCCAACGTCATCACCTTCCGGATGAAACCCGACGACGTCATCTCGATGACGATGCAGGCGAAAGTCCCCGGGCAGGAGACGAGAGCTGAAAGTCTCGATCTCACCGTCGACTACGGCGAAGCGCTCGGCGGCGACGGTCCCGATCCGTACGAGCGACTCATCGGCGATGCGATCGATGGCGACCCTCGCCTGTTCGCTCGTCAGGACAGCGTCGAACAAGCGTGGCGAATCGTCGAAGGGGTGCTCGACTCATCGGCCCCGATCCACACCTACGAGCGAGGCAGTTGGGGTCCCCAGCTCGCCGACACCATGCTGCCGCCCGGCCGGTGCTGGCCTGAGGACGAATGACGATCGACGTCATCACCACCCCCGATGCCGAAGCCGCTGCCCGGGCAGCAGCCGAGTTCGTGGCCCACCGTGCGACGGAAACAATCGAACAGACCGGCCGGTTCGTCTGGGCGGTCTCGGGTGGCTCGACCCCAGCCCGGTTCCTTGGTGCACTTGCCGAGCACGACGACATCGACTGGTCGGCGATCCATCTCTTCCAAGTCGACGAACGCATCGCCCCGGCTCAGGCACCAGAGCGCAACGACACCATGATCCGAGAACGTCTCGTGTCACGGCGACCCGAGGTCGACTATCACCCGATGCCGGTGGAGGCCGACGATCTCGCCGCGGCGCTGATCGCCCATCGTGCGACCATGGCGCAGCTCACCGGGTCACCCGTCGTCCTCGACCTCGTGCAGTTGGGGCTCGGCGACGACGGCCACACGGCCTCGCTGGTCGATGGCGACCCTGCGCTTCGCTGCAGCGACGACCTCACGGTCACGGGCCTGTACCGCGGCACTCGGCGGGTGACCATGACTGCGCCGCTGCTCAACCGGGCCGACCAACGCCTGTTTCTCGTGACCGGTGCCGACAAAGATCGGGCGCTCGATCGACTTGCCGGGGGTGATCCTCAGATCCCGGCGACGCTCATCACCGTGACCTCGACGACGCTCGTCACCGATCGCCCCGTCGCCGCCTTCTCGCCCGGCTGACCGGCAGACAGATCGGTCCGAACCGTCGAACGATCGATCACTGCCGCCCGACGATGCGGCCGGCCCGCTCGAACAGGCCAATCGTCGTGGTGTGCAACAGATCACCGAACGCTTTGGCAGCCTTGCCGGCAAAGGCTCGGGCATGGGTTCCCTCGAGAATGATCCCGGTCTTGTAACAGGCGAGAACGGCGTACCAGTCGAGGGCGTCGATCGAACGAGGCGACCGCTCGTCGTAGTGGCGCACCAGTTCGTCGATCGTTGGAAAACCGTGCCACGGCTGTACCGACATCATGCCTGCGTCGCCATCGGCCTCGGGCCAGAACGCCACGACAAGCCCGAGATCGATCAGCGGGTCGCCTCGGGTCGCCAGTTCCCAGTCGACGATGGCGGCGATCTCACCACGATCATGGCGAAACATGACGTTGCCGAGGTGATAGTCGCCATGGATGATCCCGGTCGGCGAGGGATCCGGACGGTTTTGCTCGAGAAAGGCCTGGATGTCGGCGAGATGCGGCAGGGCAGGTCCGGGATAGCCGTCGAGTTCGTGGTAGCTGTCGAGTTGGGCCTGCCAACGGGGAACCTGCCGCTCCAGATACCCATCAGGCTTGCCGAACCCGTCGAGTATCCCGGTCTCGGAATCGACGGCATGAAGCGACAGGAGCGCATCGACGAACGAGAATCCCATGGCGTGGCGGACGGCTGGGTCGCCGGCGTGGAGGGCCGGGAGCCCGGACGTTGCCTGGAACCCGTCGATCGGTTCCATCAGATAGAACGCTGCGCCGAGCACGCGCTCGTCGGATTCGGCGGCGATGAGGGCGGGATGGGGTACGTCCGAACCCGCCAGTGCGCCGAGGACACGCGCCTCTCGACGCATCGTCTCGTCGGAGTTCGCACGCTTGTGTTCGGGGGGACGCCGCAGCACATAGGTTCGGCCGTCACGATCGAAGCGCAACAGGAGGTTCTGCGTACCCCCGGCAATCGCCTCGAACCGTTCGAGTGGACCGGACCCCAACCCTCGTTCGTCCATCCAGGTGCACAGAATGTCGCGATCGACGATCGAGGGATCGACCGGCTGTTCGTCAGCCATTTCCTGCGATCCCCGACACGCCGCCGTCGAGTCGGATGATCGAACCGGTGATGTATGAGCCGGCGTCACTGGCCAGCAGCAACGCGGCGCCGACGATCTCGTGCGGCTCGCCCGCTCGCTGTAACGGCACCGCCGTCTTGAAGTGCTCGAAGACCTTCGGATGCCATGCCTTGCTGATGTCGGTTGCGAACGGACCGGGCATCAAACAGTTCACCCGGACCTCGGGTGCGAACGTCTTGGCGAGTCCTGCCGTCATGTTGTTGATCCCTGCCTTCGCGGCGCCGTAGGGCAGCTCGGCGGCGGACGGCGCAACAGATGCCGTCGACGACACATTGATGATCGAGCCGCTACCCGCTCGCTGCATCCGTTCACCGATGAGCGCCGACAGCCGCCACGGCCCGGTGAGGTTCACGTCGATGACCTTGCGCCAGAGGTCTTCGGTGACCGCACTCGGCGACTCATACAGCGGTGACATCCCGGCATTGTTGACGAGCACGTCGACCCGACCGAACCGCTCGTACACCTCGTCGGCCAGGACACCGAGCGCATCCCACTGACCGACGTGACACTGCATCGGGGTGATCGTGCGGCCGGTGGCGTCGGCGATCTCGGCCGCCGCCTGTTCGAGGACATCGAGCTTTCGACTCGCGATGATGACGTCGGCGCCGTGTCGGGCGAACGCTTCCGTCATCTCCCGTCCCAGCCCGCGTCCCCCACCGGTGACGAGTGCGATCTTGCCGGTCAGGTCGAACGGGCCAGCCCCCGCTCCGGTCTCGGCCATCAGACCGGCAGATCGCCCGTGGCCGACCGCGTCGTACCGAAGTCCTTGTAGGCCGCGATGGCGCGTTGTGCGATACGCATCTGATGAATCTCGTCGGCGCCGTCGGCGAACCGGGCCCAGCGGGCCTGCTGCAACATGTGGGCCAATGGCGTGTCGGTGGAGTAGCCCAACGCGCCGTGGACCTGAATGGCCCGGTCGATGATGCGATTGAGGCTGTTGGCCACGAAATGCTTCGCCATCGACACCTCGGATTTGAAGTCGACGTTCTCGCCTCGGTGAGCGGCATCGATCTTCGAGGCGGCGTGCAAAACCATCAACTTCGACTGGTACAGCTCCATCGCCGAGTCGGCGATCATCCACTGCACCCCCTGCTTCTCGGCGAGAATCGAACCGTGACTGAACCGGTCGAGCGAACGGCCGACCATCATGTCCAGCGCCGTCTCGGCCTGTGCGATCCAGCGCATGCAGTGGGCAAGGCGTGCCGGGCCGAGTCGATACTGCCCGAGCAGGTGGCCTTGGCCGCGACCTCCGAGCATCTGGCGCTCATGGACGCGCAGATCCTCGATCAGGATCTCGCTGTGTCCGGTCGAGCCATGCATCGTTTCGATCTGGCGGACCTCGGTCCATCCCTCCTGCGGGAGATCGATGAGGAACGCAGTATTGGCCGCCTGGGGCAGATCGGGATCGTCCTCGGTGCGAGCGATCAGGATCGCGAAGTTGGCCCGATGGGCATTGGAGATGAACCACTTGTGGCCGTTGATGACCCACTCTTCGCCGTCCTGATAGCCCTTGGTTTGGATCAGGGTGGGATCCGAGCCGGCGACCTCGGGCTCGGTCATCGCAAAGCATGACCAGGTGCGTCCCTCGCACAGCGGCCGAAGGTACTTCTCTTTTTGTTCGTCGGTTCCCCAGTGCAGCAGCGTGTGCATGTTGCCTTCGTCGGGGGCCTGGCAGTTGAACACCCAGGGGCCGTAGCGATTCTTTGCCGCTTCGGCCTGCACCATGGCGAGCTCGACATGGCCGAGCCCCATACCGCCCCATTCCTCAGGCATGTGCGGCAACCAGATCCCTGCTTCGTGGGCCTGCTTGCGCATCCCGATCAGGGCATCGAGTCGCTCGCGTCCGTCGAGGCCGGGGTGCCCGTCTTCACCGTCGATCTCTGCCCCCTTCGGTGCGATCACATCGGTGACAAACGCCCGTACTCGGTCGCGTATGTCTTCGAGTTCGGGGGTGAGGGTGAAATCGATTGCCATGGCGTGCGAACCTAGCGGGCCGAGCGAAACGCTGCGAAGCCCGCTACGGCAGCCCGGCGCGAGGCACGTCGACGTCGACGGCAATGATGGTCGTCAGGCCACGGCCGGCCGTCTCTTCCTTGCTCGAGCCCGGCGAGACGAAGCCGAACAGGGTCCGTTCGTCGGGTCCGCCGAGCATGCACGCAACCGCTGCGCCATCGACCGGGATCTCCCGACTGATGGTGCCGTCCTCGTGGAGCCGGACGAACCGTTCGCCGACGAAATCCGAGACCCAGATCGCACCGTCGGCGTCGAGACAGCACCCGTCGGGCGATCCCTCGATGGACGCCCAGACCCGTGGCTCCACCGGATGACCGGTCTCGTCGAGGGTGAAGGCCGTGTACTGCCCACCGAACGTCTCCCCGACGATCAACGTCGAACCGTCGGGGGTAATCACGGAACCGTTGGGAAAGGCGAGCGGATGCTCGACCCGACGTGCGTCACCGTCGGGCGTCACATGGGCAAGGTAGGCCGACGCGAACTCGGCTTGGTTCTCGAGGTCGAAGCCGAAGTTCCCGACATAGGCATGCCCGTCGGCGGAGACGACCACATCGTTGCAGTTGGCGGTGGCGATGTCGGAGAGGTCGGCATGATCGCGAACGGTCCCGTCGGGCGACACGGCCAAGAGCTTTCGGCTGAGCATGGCAACCACAAGCATGGTGCCATCGGGCAACCACCCAAGCCCGGACGGCTGCTCACCGTCGAGTTGGAACTCGATCCGCTCGTCGCCACCCTCGGCGCCGATCGAGAACACGGCATGGCGATGGAAGTCCGAGAACCAGAGCCGGCCGTTGTGCCAACGGGGCCCTTCGCCGAAATCGACACCGGTATGGATCACTCGTGGTTCGCTCATGGACGAACCCTACGACAGCGCTAGGCGTCGAGGTAACGGGTCACGGCCACAAGCGAGCCGACGATCGACACGACGATCGCGATGGCGAGCACGAGGATGCTGGTGGTGAAGAACTCGTTGTCGCTCACCTGGAACCCGGCCAGCAGCTCGAGTCCGTCCGGATCGCTGAACTCCTCGATCACGTATCGATCGAACGCCCACAAGCCGACCCACGCCAGGAATGCGCCGACGACGGCTTGGGCGACACCTTCGAGCATGAACGGGATCCGGATGAACCAGTTGGTGGCACCCACCACCTTCATGATCTCGATCTCGGGTCCCCGATTGCGGATGGCCGAGACGATGTTGGTGAGGATCAGCAGCGTTGCCGCGCCGAGCAGCACGAACGAGCCGATGAACAAGAACAGTCCGGCGCGGTCGGCCAGATCCTGAATGCCACGGATCGTGTCGTTGGCCGACACGACCGTCTTCACGCCCGGTCGCCCGTCGAACTGACCAGCGAGCTCTTCGACGACATCGGCGTCGGGGTCGACCGGCACCACCCGATACGACGGCGGCATCGCTTCGGGGGTGACCACTTCGATCAACTCCGGCGTGTCGGAGAAGATCTCCTTGAACTCTTCGTAGGCAGCAGCCTGATCGACGAACTCGTAGTCAAGAATCTCGGGGCTGGTGGTGATCGCGTCGAGGATGTTTGCGTTCTGCTCATCGGTGGCCTCGGGGTTCATCCACACCACGAACTCGATTCCACCCTCCCAGCGCTGGGTGGCATTGGCCACGGCGTAGTCGAAGAGGAAGAAGGCCCCGAACATCAGCAACGACACACCGATCGTGATGATCGTGGCCGTGCTGAGCAGGATGTTGCGCCACAGGTTGACGCCGGTTTCACGCACTGCGTAGAGCGGTGAGATCGCCATGGACCGCTCCCTACTCGTACACGCCGCGGGCCTGATCGCGCACGATCACTCCCCGGTCGAGTTCGATCACCCGGCGACGCATCGTGTCGACGATGCCGCGGTCGTGTGTGGCCATGACGACGGTGGTGCCGGTGCGGTTGATTCGGTCGAGAAGCTTCATGATGCCGACCGACGTCTGCGGGTCGAGGTTGCCCGTCGGCTCGTCGGCCAACAGGATCAGGGGCCGGTTCACGAATGCCCGAGCGATCGACACGCGCTGCTGCTCGCCACCGGAGAGCTCGCCGGGCCGGTTGTTCATCTTGTCGCTGAGCCCGACCAACTCGAGGATTGCCGGGACTTGCTTCTTGATGACATGACGCGGCTTGCCGATGACTTCGAGCGCAAAGGCGACGTTTTCGGCGACGGTCTTGTTCGGCAGCAGCTTGAAGTCCTGGAAGATGTAGCCGATGTTGCGGCGAAGGTACGGCACCTTCCATGCACCTAGGTGCGCGATGTCCTTCCCCGCCACGAAGATCTGGCCGTGCTCGGGGATCTCCTCACGATTGAGCAGGCGGATGAATGTCGACTTGCCTGACCCCGAGGCACCGACCAGAAAAACGAACTCACCCTTGGCGATGTCGAGGGTGGCGTCACGCAAGGCGACGTTGTCGCCCTTGTACACCTTCGTGACGTTCTCGAGTTTGATCATGAGAATCCCGTGAACAGTTGGACCGCCCGGACGCCCGACGCTACCAGTGCAGCGTTTCGAATCTGCGGCATGTCGATTCGCTCCGGTCTCAGCCGATGGTCGACGACTGCCACGCTTCGAAGCGCCAGGCGCCGGCGTGTTTGACCCACACGGCCAGATAGCGGAAGTGCAGCTCGATCGGCTTGCCGTCGTATTCGATGCCGGCGGCCGCAACTCCTCGCACAATGACCGTGGCGTCGCCGGCCGCATACGCCTCCACATCGCTGCGTTCGAACGTCCTGTACTGGATCGGCCCGTTGCGGACGTGCTCCAAGAACGACTGTTTGGTGTCGAGCAGGCCCGTCGAGTGCACGTACACCATCGAGTCGCTGAGCAAACCGTCGAGCGTTGCATCATCCTGCTCGCACAGCGCGGTGACGCGGGCGTCCTCGAGCGCCATCACCATCTGGAGTTCATCACTCATCGGTACCTCCTAGGCATCGGACGTCTGGGCACGGGTCCACCGCAGCCAGGCTTCCATGAACGGTTCGATGTCGCCCCCCAGCACCGAATCGACCTGCGCCGTCTCGTGCTCGGACCGCAGATCCTTCACCATTTGATACGGCTGCATCACATAGCTGCGGATCTGGCTGCCGAAGCCGACGTTTTGTTGCTCTCCGGTGATGCCGGCGATCTCTTCCTCTCGTTTCTTGCGCTCGAGGTCGAGGAGCTTGGCAGCCATCATCTGCATCGCCCGATCTTTGTTCTGGTGCTGGCTGCGCTCGTTCTGACAGGCCGTCACCAACCCGGTCGGAATGTGGGTGATGCGCACCGCCGAGTCGGTCACGTTGACGTGCTGACCGCCGGCGCCCGACGACCGGTAGGTGTCGATCCGGAGGTCTTTTTCGTCGATCTCGATCTCGTCGGAGACCTCTTCGAAGAAGGGGGCGACCTGCACGGCCGAGAAGGCGGTCTGACGCTTTCCTTCGTTGTTGAACGGCGAGATGCGAACGAGTCGGTGGACACCGTGCTCCGACTGCATCAACCCGTAGGCGTGCCGGCCTTTGAGGATGAACTCGACATTGCTGAGCCCGGCCTCGGTGCCTTCGGAAACGGCGGTGATCTCGACGTCGAAGCCGCGTTTGTCAGCCCAGCGGTTGTACATCCGCATCAACATCTCGGCCCAGTCCTGCGCGTCGGTGCCACCCTCGCCGGACTTGATCTGACACACCGCGTCACCCTCGTCGAACTCACCGGTGAACAGTGAACGCATCTCGAGTTCGTCCAACGTGGCCTCGATGGCCGCCACCGCCTCGGCGATCTCGGGCTCGAGCGACTCGTCGTTCTCTTCGCGCGCCATCTCGTGGAGGGTGTCGGCATCGTCGACGTCGGCGGTCAACCGTCCGAACAAGTCGAGATCTTCGTTGACGGCGGCAAGCTCCGAGGTGACCTTGCGGGCCTTGTCCTGGTCGTCCCACAGATCGGGCCGCGATGCTTCGACCTCGAGTTGAGGCTGTCGCACTTCGAGTTCGGCAATGCGCAGATAACCGGCCGCTTCGTCGAGACGCTTCCGGATTGCTGTCAGTTGGTCGGTGAAGTCCTGCATGATGTCGGGGCGGGTCGGTCAGAGGGCGTCGGCGCCCGGCCGGCCGTGACACGCCTTGTACTTCTTACCGCTCCCGCACGGACAGGGCTCGTTTCGCCCGACCTTCTCGAGCTCGGATTTCACCACTGGCGTCTTCTGCACCGGCCCGGGTGCCTGCTGCACGGCGGGTCCGTTGGCTTGGGCGATCGCAGCGGCCGATGCGCCGGAGCTGGCATCACTCTTGGTTTCGGTGACACCGGTGATGTTCGGCTCGTCGGACATGTCCCCCGGCCTGGCTGCCACCTGGACGTGCATGACGTACTTCACGAAGTCGAGTGCGATGCCCTGCATCATCATTCCGAACATCTCGAAGCCTTCGCGTTGCCACTCCGACGCCGGATCCTTCTGCCCCATCGCCCGGAGATGGATCCCTTCGCGCAACGAGTCCATTTCGCGGAGGTGCTGACGCCACCGCTGATCGATGATCCGCAACATCACTTGACGCTCGACCTGGCGCAGGATCTCCTCACCCAGTTCGGCTTCGCGTTCTTCGTAGTGGGCGTACGCCTCGTCGTAGAGCATGTCGGCAAGCTCGTCGAGGGTGTCGGCTTGCTCGAGATCTTCGACGCTCAGTTGGGACGGCCAGAGGGTTGCGATCTCGGTCTGCAGCGCATCGAGATCCCATTCCTCCACGATGTCGGACACGCAGTAGGTGCCCACCGAACCCCGCACGGCATCGTCGAGGTATTCCAGCGCCTCGTCGCGCAGATCGGCACCGTCGAGGATCTGGTCGCGGCGACGGTAGATGACCTTGCGCTGCTCGTTCATCACTTCGTCGTATTTGAGGACGTTCTTGCGGGTCTCGGCGTTGCGGGCCTCCACCGTGTTCTGGGCCCGTTCGATCGCTTTGGTGACCATCTTCGCCTCGATTGGCACATCGTCGGGAAGCGCTCGATCCATCACCCAACTCATGGCTCCGGTGGCGAAGAGGCGCATGAGGTCGTCTTCGAGCGACAGGTAGAACCTGCTCTCGCCGGGATCGCCTTGGCGACCGGATCGACCGCGCAGCTGGTTGTCGATTCGACGACTCTCATGGCGTTCGGTGCCGAGCACATAGAGTCCACCGAGCGAGAGCACCTCTTGGCGCTCGGCATCGGTGGTGGCTTTGTGCTTGGCGAGCAGGTCCTCGTAGCGCTTCCGGCCGTTGTCGGCAGTGGGATCGAGTCCCTCGGCCCGCACATCTCGGTTGGCGAGCCCTTCGGGATTTCCACCGAGCAGGATGTCGACACCACGGCCGGCCATGTTGGTGGCGACGGTGACCGCACCCAAGCGCCCCGCCTGCGTGACGATCTCGGCCTCCCGATGGTGCTGCTTGGCGTTGAGCACCTCGTGGATCACTCCCCGCTTCTCCATCATGCGCGAGAGCACTTCGGACTTCTCGACCGAGACGGTGCCGACCAGCACCGGCTGGCCCTTCGCCGACCGTTCGACGATGTCGTCGATGCAGGCGTTGAACTTGGCTTCCTCTGTCTTGTAGATGAGGTCGCCCTCATCGGCGCGAGCCAATGGCTTGTGGGTCGGCACCGGGACGACATGCAGGCCGTAGGTCGCCACGAATTCCGATGCCTCGGTCTCGGCTGTACCGGTCATCCCGGCGAGGCGGTCGTACAGGCGGTAGTAGTTCTGGAGGGTGATCGTGGCGAGGGTCTGGTTCTCCTCCTTGATCGACACCCCTTCCTTGGCCTCGATGGCCTGGTGCAGACCGTCGGACCAGCGGCGACCCTCCATGACCCGTCCGGTGAACTCGTCGATGATCTTGACGGCTCCGCTGCCGTCGACCAGATAGTCGCGGTCCTTGCGATAGAGCTCCTTGGCTCGCAGCGCAGCCTGGAGTTGGTGCACAAGGTTGGCCGAGACCTGGTCATAGAGGTTGTCGACACCGAGTGCACGCTCCACGGCGTGGACCCCTTCTTCGAGGGGGGCGACGGTGCGCTTTTCTTCGTCGACCTCGTAATGGACATCGCGACGCAGGCCCCGGGCGATGGATGCGAACTTGACGTAGAGCTGCGCCGCGTCGGCGACCTTGCCCGAGATGATCAGCGGTGTGCGGGCCTCGTCGATGAGGATCGAGTCGATCTCGTCGACGATGCAGTAGTGGTGACCGCGCTGGACCTGTTTGTCGCGTGACATCGCCATGTTGTCGCGCAGGTAGTCGAACCCGAACTCGTTGTTGGTGCCGTAGGTGATATCTGCGCCGTACTGCTCACGTTTGAACGCCGCATCCCGGTTGCCGGGAAGCACCAGACCCACGTCGAGACCCATCCACCGATGGACCTGGCCCATCCACTCGGCATCGCGGCTGGCCAGATAGTCGTTCACCGTCACGACGTGCACACCCTTGCCGGTGACCCCGTTGAGGTAGATGGGCAGGGTCGAGGTGAGCGTCTTTCCTTCGCCGGTCTTCATTTCGGCGACCCAGCCGAGGTGCAGTGCGGCACCGCCGATCAACTGCACGTCGTAGTGACGCTGGCCCAGCACCCGTTTCGCCGCTTCTCGGATGGTGGCGAAGGATTCGATCAGGAGATCGTCGACCGCTTCACCCTGGTCGAGTCGACTGCGGAACTCACCGGTCTTGGCCTGCAGCGCATCATCGGACAGCACTTCGAACTCGGGTTCGAGCGCGTTGATGTCGGGCACCAAGGCCTCGAGCGCTTTCAGCTTGCGCCCCTCGCCGCTTCGGAGAACTCGGGTGAAGATGCTCATGGGTGCGGCGTAGTCTACCGACCGCGGGCGATCGCCCGATCAGCTGTTGCTGTGCTCGCGAAGCGCTGGGGCGGTCGGACGCGTCGCCGAAACCCGCCGCACTTCAGCCGGCTTCGTCGATGAGGCCCACGTCTCCGTCGTCGCGCTTGTAGACGACGGCAGAGCGGTTCGTCTCGGCGTTGATGAAGAAGAAAAAGCCGTGGCCGAGCAGGTCCATTTTCAGCACCGCCTCCTCGGCGCTCATGGGCGCCAGATAGAAGCGCTTGCTCTTGACGATGACCGGAATCCGTTCGTCGTCTGTTTCGGGCTGGGGTGCATCGTCGCCCACCTCTGCACCAGGCTCTTGTTCGAGCGAAGGTGCATCCATGTGGCGCAGCGTCTCACCCGACCCGTGATGACGCCGCTGGAGGCGGGTGCGGAGCTTGCGGATCTGGCGTTCGAGCTTCAGGGTCGCCACATCGACGGCACTGAAGGGATCGGGGGCGTGCACCTTGCAGCGCAGATGATGCCCATGCCCTTCGACGACCACCTCACAGGACTCCTTGTCCGTGATCCGGGGGTTGCGTGCCTCGTCGAAATGCACCTCGGCGTGATCGAGTCCCGGGAGGAACTTGTCGAGCCCGCCGATTTTTTCTTGGATCACCTCCTCCAGTCGCGGCGTGATGTTCACGTGCCGTGCGCTGATGGAGACGTCCAT
>JBMTIM010000047.1:0-22442 GCA_049437325.1 Acidimicrobiales bacterium | reverse complement strand
CGGCGGCACCGCCGGTCGATGAACCGGTTGTTGCGCCCTCTGCGGCGGCACCGCCGGTCGATGAACCGGTTGTTGCGCCCTCTGCGGCGGCACCGCCAGTTGTCGCCACGGCGCCTGAACCGGTACGTGCTGCGGGGGACCACCTCGTTCCGCTCAACAACGTGCGCAAGCGCACCGCCGAGCACATGGTGATGTCGAAGGCAACTTCGCCGCACGTTCTCACGGCGATCGAGGTCGACTACGAGCGTGTCGAACAGGTCCGAAAGCAGCGCAGTGCGGCCTGGAAATCCGACGAGGGTTTCTCGTTGACCTACCTTCCGTTCATCACCCGGGCGGTTGCCGATGCGCTTCGCGACTTCCCGCACCTGAATGCCAGCTTCGCCGGCGATCACCTGATCGTGCACGACACGATCAACATGGCGGTTGCCGTCGACATCGACTTCGAGGGCCTGCTCGCGCCGGTGGTCAAAGAGGTCGAAGGCAAGCGGCTTCGGCAGATCGCACGGGACATCAAAGATGTCGCCGATCGCACCCGCACCAAACAGCTCACCCCCGATGACCTCAGTGGGGGGACGTTCACCCTCACCAATGCCGGTCAGTACGGCACGATGATGCAGTTCCCGATCATCAATCAGCCCCAGGTGGCAATCCTCAGCACCGATGGTGTGAAACGCAAGCCTGTCGTCGTCACCGACGAATTCGGCAACGAATCGATTGCCATCCATTCGGTCGGTGTGCTTGCCCTGGCCTGGGACCATCGTGCATTCGATGGTGCGTACGCAGCGGCATTCCTCGACCGGATCCGAACGATCATCGAGAGTCGCGACTGGGAAGCGGAGATCAACTGACCGGGACCGCCGTCGCCGAGTCGGGCCTGCGCGTTCGCTGGCTCGGGCGAGTCGGATACGACGACGCCTTCGCGTTGCAGCAGCAGCTGCGCGACCACAGCAACCGCGATCACCTCCTGCTCCTCGAACACGACCATGTCGTGACGATGTCGAAACGCACGCCGCGCCATCACCTGCTCGTCGATGTCGAGGCACTGGGTGCTGCCGTTGCATCCACCGACCGGGGTGGCGACATCACCTACCACGGTCCTGGACAGTTGGTCGGGTACCCGGTCCTCACCGTGCCCGGCAAGCGGGGTGGGGGCATGGCCGACACCGCTGCCTACGTCGAGGGCATCGAGCAGGTCCTCATCGACTCACTCGCAGAGCTCGGCATCGAGGCCGGACGGCTCCACCGCCACAACGGTGTATGGATCGACCCTCTCGGCACCCGCCCTCGCAAGATTGCGGCCATCGGTGTCCGGATCTCGCGGGGGCGCTCGATGCACGGCTTCTCGCTCAACGTCGACCCTGACCTCGAGTGGTTCTCCCGAATCGTGCCGTGCGGGATCACCGACAAAGCCGTGACGTCGATCGCCGCCGAAGGCGTCGAGGTGTCGATGCGTGACGTCGTCGATGTGGTGGTTGCCAACGCAGCCCAGCGGTGGGGCAAGGGGCAGCCCATCGATCGAGCCGATGTTGCCTGGCGTGTTCCCGTCGCCGATCTGGCCCCGTTTACCCGGGGAGAGGGCGCAGGAACCCCCGTGGGGCGGCGGGGCATCGGTTTCGGGGAGCAGGCCGACGGAACATCGGTGCGTCTCCTCGGGCGCCTCGCCGAGGCTGGCGTATCCGAAGATCCGGTTCGCTTGAAGGCACGCAAACCCGCATGGATGCGCGTTCCGCTCGATACCGGCCCGGGGTATCGAGCGATCAAGAAGACGATGCGTGACCTCGACCTCGTCACCGTGTGCGAGGAAGCAGGCTGCCCCAACATCTCCGAGTGTTGGAACGACGGCACGGCCACGTTCATGATTCTGGGTGAGCGCTGCACGAGAGCATGTGGCTTTTGCCTTGTCGACACCCGCAAGCCGGCTGCTGTCGACGCCGACGAACCCGCCCGGGTTGCCGAGGCCGTCGATCGGATGGGACTCGCACACGCCGTCGTCACGATGGTGGCACGCGACGACCTGCGCGATGGGGGCGCGTCGGCGGTTGCCGCAACGGTGGACGCAATCCGCGATCGGGTTCCGACCTGTCGAGTCGAGGTGCTGGTGTCGGACTTCAAGGGTGACGCCACAGCGCTGCAGACCGTTTTCGACAGCCGGCCGGACGTCTTCAATCACAACATCGAGACCGTTGCTCGGCTCCAGCGCGCGGTTCGACCGTCGGCATCCTACGCCCGGTCGCTCGCCGTGCTCGCCAGGGCCAAACGGGCGGGACTGCTCACCAAGTCGTCGATCATCGTCGGCATGGGAGAGACCGACGACGAGGTGACACAGACGATGGGAGACCTCGCCGCGATCGGGGTCGACATCGTGACCATCGGTCAGTATCTGCGCCCCACGTCCCACCATCTTCCGGTCGCGAACTGGTGGAAGCCGTCGATGTTCGCCGAGTGGAAACGTCGAGGCGAATCGCTCGGCATCGGTCACGTCGAGGCGAGTCCGCTCACCCGGTCGAGTTATCACGCCCGAGACGCAGCCGCTGCTGCGGGCTCGTGACACTCACGTTTCCGGTCGCAGCAGGAACAGGGCAGTGTGAACAGGGGGAGTGTCGTTTCGCACTGTCCATCAACGGCGGCTGGTGATCACTCCAGTGTCGAATCCGGCGAGGTGAAGGCCGCCTGCGAACCGGGCGTGCTCGATCTTCGTGCAGCGATCCATCACCACGTCGAGACCGGCATGGGACGCAATCCGGGCCGCTTCGGTCGACCAGAGGCCGAGCTGGGCCCAGAACGTCTTGGAGCCGATCGCGACGGCGTCCTGAGCGATCGGCGGGAGATCTTCGGAGCGCCGGAAGACATCCACCATGTCGGGGACCTCGGGCAGATCCTCCAGCGACGGATACACCGGTTGACCGAGGATCTCGGTCTCGCGGGGATTCACCAGGTAGACCGCGTAGTCGGCCGACGAGCTCAGGAGGTAGGTCGCAACGAAGTTGCTGGCTCGAGCCGGGTTCGACGACGCGCCGACGATGGCGATCGACCGGGTCTCGTCGAGGATCCGCTTTCGTTCCCCGGCCGATGGAGGCTCCCAACCGGGAATGGGTTCGCGTTCAGGCATGGGCGTTCTCCAGCGCACGGTCGAGGTCGTACAGGATGTCGTCGAGGTCTTCGAGTCCAACGGAGATCCGAACCATGTCGGGAGTCACCGACCCGGCTGCCATCTGTTCGTCGGACAACTGCGAGTGCGTCGTCGAGGCGGGATGAAGGATCAGAGTCTTGGCATCACCGACGTTGGCGAGATGGCTGATCATCTCGAGCGACTCGATGAATGTTGCGCCGGCGTCGCGGCCGCCGTCGAGGCCGAAGGTGAACACGGCCCCCGGGCCGGCCGGCAAGTACTTGTTCGACATCTCGTGATGCGGCGACGAGGGGAGTCCGGCGTAGTTGACCCAGGCGACCCTCGAGTCGTCGTGAAGCCACGCAGCGACGGCGCGGGCGTTCGCCACGTGACCCGCCATGCGAAAATCGAGCGTCTCGAGACCCTGGAGGAAGAGCCATGCATGCATCGGAGCAAGCGTGGATCCGATGTCGCGGAGGTGATCGTTGCGGACCTTGGTGAGGTAGGAGTACTCACCGAAATTGTCCCACCAGCGGAGGTCGTTGTAGGTCGGGACTGGCTCGGTCATGTTGGGAAATCGGCCCGAGCCCCAGTCGAAGGTGCCGGCTTCGCACACGACGCCTCCAAGCGATGTGCCATGACCGCCGATGAACTTCGTGGCCGAGTGAACCACGATGTCGGCGCCCCACTCGATCGGTCGACACAGCGCCGGGGTCGAGAACGTGGAGTCGATGGCCAGCGGCACACCGTTGGCGTGGGCCACGTCGGCGAGGGCAGCGATGTCGGCGATCGCCCCGGATGGGTTGCCGATCGTCTCGGTGAACAGGAGCTTGGTCTCGGGGCGGATAGCGGCTGCAAAGCCGTCGACGTCGGTCGGGTCCACGAACGTCGTCTCGATACCGAACCGGGCAAGCGTGTTGGAGAACATCGTGATCGTTCCGCCGTACAGGTGACTACTCGACACGATGTGGTCGCCTGCCTCGGCGAGTGAGGTCACGGCCAGAAATTCAGCCGCATGCCCTGACGATGCCGCAACCGCACCGAGTGCACCGTCGAGCGATGCCATCCGTTCTTCGAACGCCGAGACGGTGGGATTCCCCAGCCGGCTGTAGATCATCCCGTACTTCTGCAGGGCGAAGAGATCCGCGGCGTCGTCTGTGTCCTCGAAGACGTACGACGACGTCTGAAAGATCGGGACCGCCCGTGCCCCGGTGGTCGGGTCCGGACGCGCCCCTGCGTGAAGGGCACGGGTTCGAAAGCCCCACGTGTGATCAGTCATGCACCGATCGTACGCATGCCAGCGCTCGGGTCTAGCCTCATGGCATGTTCACAACTCGTCTCGAGCGGGCCCGAGCCCGGATGGAAGCCGAGGGGGTCGACGTGCTGATGCTCTCGGTCGGCAGTGACCTCCCATACTTCTGCGGCTACGAAGCCATGCCACTCGAACGCATCACGATGCTTGTCGTGCCCCGCGACGGTGACGCCACACTCGTCCTGCCCGGCCTCGAAGCGGCCCGAGTCACCGAGCGGCCCGAACTTTTCTCGGTGAAGGGTTGGGGCGAGACCGAAGATCCGATTGCGATCATCGCCAATCTTGCCGGCCCGGCCTGCGAGGTTGCGATCGGTGATCACATGTGGGCTGGGTTCCTCGTCGACCTCACCAAGCAGATGCCGAACTCGTCGTTTCGCCGGGCATCGACGATCACCAGCCCGATCCGCCAAGTAAAGGATGTCGAGGAGGTCGAGCGCCTCCGGGCTGCTGCCGCTGCGGTCGATCGCATCGCAGAACGGCTGCAATCGGGTGCTATTGCGCTGGTCGGTCAGACCGAGGCGCAGGTGTCGGCCGAACTCGGTCGCCAGATCGTGGAGGAAGGTCACGACCGCGTGAACTTTGCGATCGTGGCGTCCGGGCCCAACGCCGCAAGCCCGCACCACCATGCTGGCGACCGCGTCATCCAACCCGGCGAGAACGTGCTCTGCGACTTCGGCGGGACGATGATCGGCGCCGATGGTGTCGGCTACTGCTCGGACCTCACCCGCAACGTGTGGACCGACGACCGTCCCGACCGTGAGTACCTCGAGGCCTATGCGGTACTCCATGAAGCTCAGGCGGCAGCGGTTCGAGCTGCCACCGTGGGTACACCTGCACAAGATGTCGATCGGGCGGCCCGTCAGCGGATCGTCGACGCCGGCTACGGCAGCTATTTCATCCATCGCACCGGCCACGGCATCGGGGTCGAAGCCCACGAAGATCCCTACATCGTCGAGGGCAACGCCACGCCGTTGGTGGCAGGCAATGCATTTTCGATCGAGCCTGGAATCTACGTTCCCGGCAAGTGGGGCATGCGCCTCGAAGACATCGTCGTTGCTGCTGATGACGGGCCCGATCCGCTCAACACCGTCGATCACCATCTCGCCGTCCTCGGGTAGTCGATGATCGAACTCGACGGTGCAACCGTCCTGCTCCAGTGGGCCGCAGGCGGCTGGCTGTTCCTGTGGGTCACGACACGTCGTCGCGAGGTCGGACTCGGCTACGGCTGGCTGCAGCGCCTGACGTTTCTCGCCCTCGCCGGTGGGTCACTGGTGGCCGCCTTCATCACGTCGCCGACCTGGGAGCGTGAGATCGGCACGATCGCATTCATGGCGGTCGGCGCTGCGACGTTGGCCTTTTCGATCGTTCGTCGTTCAGCCGGTGTTGCCGGTCAGCGCGAGGTGGTGGAGCGGCGCAGTCAGCGGGTTGCCGAGATGACCGGAATCGACCGCGAGGAGCAGCGATTCGACAAGACCGCAGCCGAGTTTCCCCCGGTGCTCGATCTCGTCTCGGCGATCGTCGGCATGATCGCAGTCCTGATCGCATCATGGGAAGCGGGGGCGGGGGCGGATGTGGAGGTGCTCTCCATCGCTCGAGGCATCACCTCGGCCTTGTTTCTGGGAGCGCTGTCCGATGCGATGCTTCTTGGGCACTGGTACCTCGTGCAACCGGGTTTGGCCCGTGCGCCCATCCTCGAACAGGTCAGGTGGGCCGGGCTGCTCTGGCTGCCTGAAACACTCGTGTTCCTGATTCCCACGGGCATGCTCTCCGTCCTCGACGGAACCATCGACGACGCATACAACGGACTGCTCGGATGGTTCTGGGTAGCCTCGGTGATCGGCACCGTCTCACTCATCGGCGTGTGTCGGTTGGCCCTCAAAGAACGGCAGTACTCGGCGGTCATGGCTGCGACCGGCCTCATGTACTTGGCGATCCTCACCGGATTCGGCCAAGACATCGTCGCTCGCGTGCTGCTGTCGCCCTAGCGATGCAGGTCGCTGGTCGCCTCGTCCTCCTCGAATCCGTGCGGGGCACAGTGGGCTGCGACAGCCGCTGCCGCAGTCACGAAGACGGCGGTGGCGATGGCGAATCTGCTCAGCGAGTCACCGATCGCGCCGGTCATGAGGGCGGCGATCACGGCGCCGAAGCCGAGACGCGCAGCGCTGATCACGGAGGATGCCGTGCCAGCCATGTCTCCCATCGGGACCATGCCAGCCGCGTTCAGATTGGGTGAGATCATCATGTACGACGCGACGGTGAGGGCCAGTGTTGCGTGGAACAGATAGAAGTTCGGCAGTTCGAACACCGTGGTGACCAACACCAGCCCAACCGATACCGCAGTCATTGCCCTGGACTGCAGGCTGATGCTTCGAGAAAGCCCGAGACGGGTCACCAGCCGGCCGTTGGCCAGCGAGCTGAGGGCGAGACAGATCGCGATAGCGCCGAAGACGAAGGGAAACCACGAATCGCGACCGTAGACCTCTCCTACGATCACCTCACTCGTGGTGAGGTAGAGCGTCATCGCTCCCTGAATGACGATGGATGCCATGGTGGTGCGAAACGTGACCCGGGTTCGCACAACGCGGCGCCCTGCTTCGCGCATCTCGGCCAAGCGGAGTGGCCGTCGGTTGTCGTCGCTCAGGGTCTCCGGCAGGCGGATTGCCCAGAGGCCGAGCCCGAGGCCAGCGGCTGCGCAGAGCCAGAAAATCGCCTGCCAGGGGGCGACGAGCATGATGGCTGCGCCGAGGGACGGCGCCACGATGGGAACCAGGATGAAGACAGCCATCACTTGAGACATGACGCGGGCCATCTCCTGACCGAGATAGATGTCGCGCACGATCGCAGTGACAACAACGCGAGGTCCACCTGCACCGATGCCCCAGATCAGTCGGGTGACGATGAGCGTTCCAAGCGACGGTGCAAGCGCAGAGGCGACGGCTCCGACGACGTAGATCGCGAGGCCGGCATAGAGGATCTTGCGGCGGCCGAATCGGTCGGTCAGCGGTCCCCACGCCAACTGGGCGATGGCGATTCCGGCGAAGAA
Organism: Acidimicrobiales bacterium; assembly: GCA_049437325.1. Classification (GTDB taxonomy): domain Bacteria; phylum Actinomycetota; class Acidimicrobiia; order Acidimicrobiales; family Aldehydirespiratoraceae; genus UBA11606. Next base: position 14,978 of record JBMTIM010000047.1, on the reverse strand, counting down.
GGCCGTGAGGGTGTGGCTGATGTGGGTCGAACTCGGCTCGAGGCCGAACGTTTCCCGCATCTCGTCGAATGCCGGAAGCATGGCATCGATCGCAAGAGCCATCAGACCTATTGCTGCCGAGACGAAGATCAGAAGCTCGCGCCGCCCCATACAGTGCTTTGGTGGGCTCTCGACGGCAGAGGAAGTAGTAGCCACCACGTGACGTTACGGGTTTGCTGAGGTGGCGCACACATCGGTTGCGTTGGAGCGGGTTCCTGTGTCTTGAGACCAGCTGGCTACGATCTCGCCATGCCCATCACGTTCAAGGTTGTTCGCAGTGTTCCGAAGGCCACCAAGGCCCGCATACGGTTGGTGACCACCGAAGCCGTCGAGGCAGGCCTGAGTGGCGTCACCGTTGCAGAACTCGGGTCAGCAAACTTCAGCGGCAAGGAGGGAGACGTCCATGTCTCTCCTGGCGAGACGCGAACCGAGATCTTGGTCGGGATTGGCTCCGCCGATCTGGTGGATGCAGCGGCGATCCGCAACACAGCGGCCGGGGTGGCCCGGCGATTCGGTCACTTCGGCAAGATCGGGGTCGAACCGCCAGACATCGACCTCGATGGCGGCAGTGTTCGGGAAGCGCTCGTCGAGGGGCTGTCGCTCGGCGCATACACCTTTCTCACCTACAAGTCTGAGGGCACGCCATCGAAGCTTCGGACCGTCGAGATCGCCGGTGGAAGTGGGGCCAAGAACCAAGCGGCGTGCGATCGGGGGAGTGCCATTGCCCGGGGACAGATGCTTGCTCGCGATCTGGTGAACGAGCCGGGTGGCACGCTGACACCTGCTGTCTTCGCTCGCCGAACTGCCGCCATGGCCAAGGCGCAGGGTCTCGCCATCAAGATCTGGGACGAGTCCGCCATCAAAAAGGGCAAGCTCGGAGGGTTGCTCGGCGTGAACCGAGGGTCGACCAACCCGCCGCGGCTCGTGGAGTTGACCTATACGCCGAAGGGAACCGCAACGGGATTTCTTGCCCTGGTCGGCAAGGGCATCACGTTCGATGCCGGTGGTCTCTCGATCAAGACCGGCCAGGGAATGATGACGATGAAGTGCGACATGGGTGGCGCTGCGGCGGTCATTGGAGCGATGTCTGTGCTGAGGGATCTGCAGGTTCCCTGCAAGGTCCGAGCGTGGATCCCCATGACCGACAACATGCTCGGTGGTGACGCCACCAGGCCTGGCGACGTGCTGAGGATTCGCAACGGCAAGACCATCGAGGTGCTCAACACCGATGCCGAGGGTCGGCTGATTCTCGCCGATGGTTTGTCGCTCGCCTCGGAGGCAAAGCCCGATGCCATCGTCGACCTGGCCACGCTCACCGGCGCGTGCATGGTCGCGCTCGGCCCTAAGATCGCCGGCCTGATGAGCAACAGCGATGCCTGGGTCGAGCAGATCGAAGCTGCGTCGGATCTGAGCGGCGAACGGGTATGGCACCTCCCACTTCCCAGCGATTACATGAAGATGTGCGACTCGGCGATCGCCGACATGAAGAACATCGGCGGCCCGCACGGCGGCGCGCTGACCGCAGGTCTGATTCTTCAGCAGTTCGTCGGTGATGGAATCCCGTGGGCGCATCTCGACATCGCTGGTCCGGCGTTCACCGACGCCGAGGACGGCGAATGGAGCAAGGGCGGGACTGGCTTCGGCGTACGACTGCTGGCGAGTTTGGCTTCGAACTTCCAGACGCCGTCCTGAGGTGCGCAATCCGCGCGCCTGCTGCGGATGCGAGTGGGTTGCCCTCAGGCGAACGGGGTAAAGACCGACGAACGGCGGCCGTCATCGGCCGCGGTTCGACGTTGCAAAACGTTCAGATGTGATGCTGCGGCTCGGTTACCCGAGGCAGCACGGTTACTCGAGGTTCGAGCTGACGGTCGAGAACTTCTCGGAGGCTGCGCTACCGAGAAGCGTCACGGCTGCGATGCACACAACGGCGATCAGTGCAACCAGAAGCGCGTACTCGACGAGGCTGGCCCCGCGGTCGTCATCAACACGACTCGTGACCCAAGCAGAAAGGAATTGATAGGCGGTGATCATTCGGGTGGACTCCCTGTTTTGACTCTCACCACCGAGCGGTGGTGAACCGATACAAGTACATTCGGCTCCCACATCGTAGTTCCTTAGGTTTTTTTCTGCATCTCTTGTCGAAAATCTTTCGTTCGATCTCGCCGCTCCATTGCCGACCTGGCCCTGTGGAGCAACCGTGCACAGTGGACCCTTTCGACGTCATGCTGCGTCTGGGCTGTGCTCTGCGGCGAGTCGGTGGCGTTCCCACGCCCAGCTCACCGCTTCTGCCGCAATCGAGTCCGGGACCCTCCAGCGGTCGAGTTGGCGCTCGGCTTCATCGAATCCGTCACCGCATTCGATGAGGCTCAGGGCAAGCCGTCGAGCCCGAGCCCGATGCTCGGAGCCGGTTCTGCCCGCGTCGACGAGGCGGACGTGCTCGATCGCCAGTCGGGATGGAAGGCGTTCGATCTGCGCACGGTTGAGTGGTGGGAGGCGATGCCGAATCTCCAGTTCCTGTCGACCGGCAACGCGAGCGGCACCGAACCGGCACGCTCGCTGCAGCGATCGGGCAAGTGCGCTGTTTCGCCCCCCGTTGTGCCCGATCCCGAGCTGTGCGGCAACATCCCCGAGGTTGATTTCGGCTGCGCCTCCGCTGGCGTCGAGCTCGTCGGTGAGCGCCCGAAGCAGCAGTGTGGTGGACGGCCCGAGGATTCCCAGCCAGAAGCGTTCGACGTAGCGCGACCGAGCGTCATGGCCGAGCTCATCGATCAGCGGATCGTGCCAGCGTCGAATGTGGAGCATCGTCAGATGCGGCTCATCGCTCGGCAGTGTCGGTTGCAACGTCATCGTTCCCCTTCGTGGAGTCTCCAAAATCGGGGAAGTGGAATACATTTCAGTATGTATCATGCTTTTCTATGTGACTGCAACACTGGTCGGATTGGCGCCGGCGACCGAGGTGGATTGCCCGTCCCGTACCACCTTCAGCCATGGACGTCTCCGTGGCTGGATACTCTTCGCCCATGGGGGAATCGACCGCACATGATGAAACCGAGGCTGCCATTGCGGAAGCTACCCGGTTGATCGACGGGGCCGAGCGAATCTCGGTGCTCACCGGTGCGGGCATCTCGACCGATTCGGGGATTCCGGACTTTCGCGGCCCCCAGGGGTTGTGGACCCGAGACCCAGCTGCCGAGCGAGCATCGAACATCCAGTACTACGTCAGTGATTCCGAGGTCCGAAAGGCGAATTGGCAGCGCCGTGCGGCCGGCGAGCTTTGGGCCGATGTCGAACCCAACAATGGACACCGAGCGCTGGTCGAACTTGAACGACGCGAAAAGTTGCACACCCTCATCACCCAAAACGTCGACGAGTTGCATCAGCGAGCCGGATCATCGCCGGGCCGAGTCGTCGAGATCCACGGCACGACTCGCAAGGCGATGTGTCTGGAGTGTGAGTGGCGTGACGACATCGAGGTAGTGCTCGACCGGGTTCGAGCGGGCGATCCTGATCCTGCGTGTGAGAGGTGCGGTGGTCTGTTGAAGTCGGCCACCGTGAGTTTCGGGCAGTCGATCGATGCCGCTGATCTGCACCGGGCCCAGACGGCGGCGTTCGAATGCGACCTGTTCCTTGCCGTCGGCACGACCCTTGCGGTGTACCCGATCAACGAGACGGTACCGATCGCCAAGCAGGCCGGGGCGAAAGTCGTGATTCTCAACGGCGAGGAGACCGCACTGGACTCGCTCGCCGATGTCGTGGTCAATGCCGGTATCAGCACCGCCCTACCCAGGATCGTGCGCGCCGCCCTAGCCTGAACCTATGGCCACGTTCCGTGAGCTCCTGCGCGATGCGAAGCAGTCGATACGAGAAGTCGACGTCGAAGGCGGTGCTGCACTCCTCGATCGAGGTCACGTGCTGCTCGACGTTCGCGAACCCGACGAGTACGAGCAGGGCGCGATCCCCGGGTCGGTTCATCTTCCCCGTGGCATGCTCGAAACGTCGATCGAGGATCGGATCGGCGACCGTGACACGCCCATCGTCGTGATGTGTGCCGGCGGCGCCCGCTCGGCCTTCGCTGCGCAGACGCTCGCCGCCCTCGGGTACACCGAGGTGGTGTCGATGGATGGTGGTTTCAACGGCTGGAAAGATGCCGGCAAACCGTGGAGTACACCCCGCACACTCGACTCGTCAGGACGAAATCGTTATCAACGGCACCTCTTGCTTCCTGAGGTGGGGGAGCAGGGGCAACTGGCGTTGCTCGACGCTCGGGTGCTCATCCTCGGTGCGGGTGGCCTCGGTTCGCCTGTTGCCCTCTATCTCGCAGCAGCCGGTGTCGGCACGATCGGGATCGTCGACATGGACGAGGTCGATGCATCGAATCTGCAGCGGCAGATCATCCATCGCCTCGATCAGGTTGGAGCGCGAAAGGTCGACTCTGCGCGAGCCGCGATCGAGGCACTCAATCCCGATGTGACGGTCATCACTCACGATGTCCGACTCGATGCTGCCAACGTGATGGAGATCATCGACGGCTACGACGTGATCGTCGACGGGACCGACAACTTTCCGGCTCGATACCTCCTCAACGATGCGTCGGTCAAGGCCGGTATTCCGGTGGTTCACGGGTCGATCTTTCGTTTCGAGGGGCAGGTCAGCGTGTTCGATCCCCGGCATGGCCCCACCTACCGAGATCTCCTCCCCGAAGCCCCGCCGCCGGAGTTTGCGCCGTCGTGCGCCGAAGCTGGCGTACTCGGCGTGCTCCCGGGCATCATTGGCAGCCTGCAGGCACTCGAGGTACTCAAACTCGTCCTCGGGATCGGTGAGCCGATGATCGGCCGACTCCTCGTCTTCGATGCGCTCGACATGGCGTTCCGGGAATTCAAGCTCACCATCGATCCGACCAATGAGGTCAGATGGGAGAACCGCAGTCGCGTCGAGGTGGTCGACCTCGACGGACTCTGCATGCCGGCCCTCCGCCCGGGCTGAGTGCTGCCAACCGCGCTCGCTGCGGCGCGCACCGATACGCTCAGGCGGTCCTCCGTCGCACCCCTTGGGAGCCACCATCCGTCAGCTGATCACGCAGCTCCGTGACCGCAACCCGCTGCCGGTCGGAACCACTCCGATCGTGCTCGGACTCGTGATCAACGGTGTGAGCACGTACGGCTTCCTCGTGCTCGCCCACAGGGCGGTGGGGGACCAGGCGTACGGCGGTCTCGCCGTGCTCTGGGCACTCGTGTACATCCTCGGACCGGGCCTCTTTCAGCCGCTCGAACAGGAACTGGCGAGGGCCACGGCAGCCCGCGGCTCCCGAGGAGAAGGAAGTGCGCCTGTGCTTCGTCAGGCCGCCAAGGTCGGGGTCATTGCCCTGTCCGTGGTGTTCATCGGGGTGCTCGTGTCGTGGCCGCTCGGTCTGGCTGGGATGCTCGACAACCGGGTCGATCTGCTGGTTGCGCTCCTGCTCGGTCTCGCCGCCTTCGCCATCGCCGAACTCTGTCGCGGCATCCTCTCGGGCCGTCACAAGTTCAACGAGTACGGCCGCTACTTTGCCGCCGAAGGCGCCAGTCGTATGCTCATCGCCGTTGTTCTCTTGGCGCTCGGCGTCGAGGTTGTCGGCATCTACGCAATGACCATGGCGGCCGCCTTCCTGCTGGGGACCCTTGCGGCCGTCTGGTGGATCCGCCCGTTCGTGCACCCCGGTCCCGATTCGCATCTGAGCGAGATCACCCCGGCTCTGGGCCTTCTGCTTGCAACGTCGATCTGTGAGGCGTTCCTGCTCAATGTCGGCCCGGTTGCCATTTCGATCATCGGTGACGAACTCGGGGAAGAAGCCCCCGGTGTCTTTCTCAACGGCCTGATCATCTCGCGAATACCTCTCTTCTTCTTCCAAGCGGTGAAAGCCTCGCTGTTGCCGGCACTGACCAAGAGCGCAGCTGACGGCGACATGAACGGATTCCGGGAGGTCCAATTGCGCCTGGTCGGGGCAGTGTTCGTCGTGGCCGGCGTCTCGACGGTTGTGATCGCGTTCACGGGGCCGTGGCTCGTCGAATTCTTGTTCGCCGAGCACACCCTCGGGCATCGTGACCTCGCCCTTCTGGCTGCATCGGGCGGCGGATTGATGGTCCTGCTGTCGCTGTCGCTCGGCCTCGTCGCGCTCGACCACACCCGCCTGGCCATCGTGGGTTTCGTGGCCGCAGTCGTCACCTTCCCCATTGCGTTGCAATTCGCCGATGCGCCGTTTCTTCAGGTCGAGATCGGCTTGCTGGCGGCGGTGGTCGTCGGCGCGTCGACCCACGCAACGCTGCTGCGGTTCGAGTTCGGGCGCCATCGTGCGGCCGGCCGGATGTCGCCTTCGGTGTAGGTTTCGAGGACATGAAGGGTCTGATCCTCAGCGGCGGCGCCGGCACCCGACTGCGGCCCATCACCCACACGAGTGCCAAGCAGCTGGTTCCGATCGCCAACCAGCCGATCCTCTTCTACGGCATCCGCGACATGGCCGACGCCGGGATCACCGACATCGGTATCGTCATCTCGCCGGCAACGGGAGACGAGATCCGCAGTGCCGTCGGGGACGGCAGCGACTTCGGCGTGAGGGTGACGTGGATCGAGCAGCCCGAGCCGCTCGGCCTTGCCCATGCCGTGCTGATCGCACGCACGTACCTCCTCGACGACGAGTTCGTGATGTACCTCGGCGACAACATGCTCGAGCAGGGGCTCGCCTCGTTCGTCGAGCGCTTCGATGCCGCACGACGCCATGCACCGTCACCACACGGTGACGAAACGCCGGTTGGCGCACCGTCTGCCCAGATCCTCCTTGCCAAGGTCAACGATCCGTCGTCGTTCGGCGTCGCCGACCTCGATACCGAAGGGCGTGTGATCGGACTCGTCGAAAAGCCTGACGATCCCCCGTCCGACCTTGCGCTCGTCGGTGTGTACCTCTTCGACGCGTCGATTCACGAGGCGATCGAGAACCTCGAACCGTCCGAGCGAGGGGAACTCGAGATCACCGACGCCATCCAGGCGCTGCTCGACAGTGGTCGGGTCGTTCACCACGAGATCCTCAGCGGTTGGTGGATCGACACCGGGAAAAAGGATCCGCTGCTCGAGTGCAATCGGCTGGTGCTCGACACCCTCGAGCGTCGGGTCGAGGGCGCAGTCGACGCGTCGTCGTCGGTCGATGGACGCGTCGTGATCGAGCCCGGGGCTCGGGTCGTGAACTCGACGGTTCGTGGTCCTGCCATCATCGGCCAAGACACTGTTGTCGAGGATGCCCACGTCGGTCCGTACAGCTCGATCGGTCGAAACTGTCGGATCGAGCGCAGTGAAGTCGACAACACCGTTGTGCTTCCCGGAGCTGTCGTCTCCGACATCCCTCGGCTGACCGACTCGCTCATCGGGCGCGACACCATCATTCGGCGGGGCAACGCTCGGTCTCGTGCCGTTCGCGTCATGATCGGCGACAACTGCCACGTGGAGGTCGAGTGATGGCCACGGTCCGTCCGATTCCTCAGATCACCGATGCCTTTCGGGTCGAACCGGTCGTGCATCGTGATGCGCGAGGCCTCTTCGTCGAGACCTACCGAGAGGAGTGGTTGCCCGATGCGGCGCCGATGGTTCAGGCAAACCGCGGCGACCGGATCGCCGGAACGATCGTCGGCCTGCACTTCCACCTGCATCAGGCCGACTACTGGTACGTGCCCGCCGGCACAGTTCGTGTCGTACTCTTCGACTTGCGGGAGGGAAGTCCGACCGAGGGTCGCAGCTGGACCACCGATCTCGGCGCACAGCCCGACGGCTCGCACTGCCATGACGGCATCTACATCCCCCGTGGGGTTGGCCACGGCTTTGCTGCGCTGACCGACGCAACGGTGTCGTATCTCGTCGACGGGTACTACAACCCCGACGACGAGCTCGGGGTCGCCTGGAACGATCCTGAGATCGATGTCGATTGGGGAGTGAACGACCCGGTGCTCTCCGGTCGAGACCAGGCCAATCCGAGGCGTGTCGACCTGCCCGTCTCGATCCGGCCCCGTCACCCCGGTGGGGGCAGCTGACGTGCGTGTTCTCGTCACCGGTGGCGCCGGGTTCATCGGATCCAACTACGTGCGCCACATGATCGCCTCGTCCGATGACGAGATCGTCATCCTCGACGCCCTGACCTACGCCGGTCATCGCAGCACGATGTCCGATCTTCTCGTCGACCCACGGGTCACGTTCGTATGCGGCGACATCACCGATCGCAACGCCGTCCAAACGGCCATGCGTGGCTGTCGGCGCGTCGTCCACTTTGCGGCAGAATCGCACGTCGACCGGTCAATCGTTGGACCCGACGCGTTCGTCGCCACCAACTGTGGCGGGACCAACGTGATGTGTGATGTTGCCCAGCACGTCGAGGTCGAGCGGTTCGTTCACATCAGCACCGACGAGGTCTACGGCTCGGTCGAGACGGGCTCGTCGGTCGAGACCGATCCGCTGGCCCCACGGTCGCCGTACAGTGCCTCGAAGGCGGGGAGCGACCTCATCGCCCTGAGCTACCACTCGACCTACGGCTTGCCGGTGGTGATCACCCGCTCGACGAACAACTTCGGGCCGTATCAGCATCCTGAGAAGCTCATTCCACTGTTCACCACAAACCTCCTGGCCGGCCGGACGGTGCCGCTCTACGGCGACGGTGAAAACGTGCGCGACTGGTGCCCCGTTGCCGACAACTGTGCGGCGATCGATCTCGTGGCGCGAAGCGGAGACCCGGGCGAGATCTACAACGTCGGGGCCGGCTACGAGTTCACGAATCGTCAGATCACCGCTCGTCTGCTCGAGCACACCGGGCGAGATCTCTCGGCCATCGAAGTAGTCGAGGACCGACTGGGCCACGATCGGCGGTATTCGGTCGACACGTCGAAGCTCCGATCACTCGGGTGGACTGGGCCCTCGGATTTCGACGACGCACTCGACAAGACGGTGGGGTGGTACCGCGACAACGCCGCATGGTGGGAGCCGATCAAGGCGGGTTCATGACGATCCTTGTCACCGGGCGAGGCGGGATGCTCGCCACCGATCTGGTGTCGGAGTTCGAAGGGCGCGGCGTGACGGTGGTCGCCACCAGTCGACAGGAACTCGACCTGTCGGTGCCCGGTGACATCGCCGCAGTGGTCGCGTCGATTCGACCAAGCATCATTGTCAATACGGCTGCTGACACCGATGTCGACGGCTGCGAGAGCCGTGAGGCAGCGGCCTCGACGGTGAACGGGTTGGCTGTCGGTGCATTGGCCACTGTTGCCGGTGAGATCGGTGCCCATTTCGTCACCCTGTCGACCGATTACGTCTTCGACGGCCGAAAGGACGGGCCCTACACCGAGAGCGACCGCCCGAATCCCTCGTCAGCCTACGGACGCTCCAAGCTTCGAGGTGAAGAACTCGCCGGGGAGCACAGCACGATCGTTCGGACGGCGTGGCTGGCAGGCGCGCATGGCCAGAACGTCGTTCGAACCGCGCTGCGCCTGCTGAAGCGTCCCGGCCCCGTGCGGTTCGTCGACGATCAACGAGGGTCACCGACGTTCACCCGGGATCTGGCAGTTGTCGTAGCCGATCTGGCCCTGGAACGTCTCCCCGGTCTGTTTCACGTGACCAATGCCGGAGCTGTGACCTGGTTCGAGTTCGTGCAGGAAATCGCCCGCCAGACCGGTGCGGACCCAGGCCGGATCGAGCCGATCGCCACGGCCGATCTCCAGCCACCTCGGCCTGCGTTGCGCCCCGCCAACTCCGTCCTCGACAACGTTGCGTGGCGGGCGGTGGGCGGCACAGCGCTGCGGCCCTATGAAGCTGCGCTGTCGGAGTTGCTCACCGAACTGGGCTGATCGCGCACCGCAGGGGTCGGCGACCGGATCAGCGCAACAGTCACCGTCTCATCGTGGACGGCAGGGAACTACCGGGCGCGAATGCCTCGGGCTTGGCAGCGAGTCGGTACAGGAAGGTTGCTGCCTCGGCTCGGGTCACCGGATTGTCCGGGGAGAACGTCGTCGCCGTGGTGCCCTTGGTGATGCCGTGGTTCAGCATCCAGTGCACGGCGGCAGCATCCCACGGCGCAATGTCGGTGAATCGTTCGTCGATCGGCGCTCGTGGTTTGCCGGCCAGCCGCCAGAGGAACTTGGCCCATTCCCAACGGGTGACGATTCGGTCGGGCGCAAAGTCGGTTTCGTTGACCCCGAGCGTGATCTTCTGGCTCGCCATCCACGAAATTGCGGTGGCGTACTCGGCTTCGGGATCCACATCACTGAACTCGAGCGGTTGTGTTGGTTGTGGTGCGTCCCAGAACCCCCAGATGAACGTCGCGACCTCTGCGCGGTCCATCTGGCGGGCAGGGGCGAAGAAGTTGTCGCCGACATCGGCTGTGATTCCCTCGGTCGCCGACCAGTAGATGCCGTCGGCTGCCCAATGGTCGAGCGGCACATCGTCGAACGGTTCGATCGGTGGTGGAGCGAGACGAAGGTGGCTCGATCGCGGATAATCCTCACAGTCGAAGTCGATACCGGGATTGGCAGCGTCCTCCTGACAGCCGTTCACGATCGCCCACCGGACTCTGCTTCCGCTCACGACACGACCACTCGGATAGTCCGAACCGACAATGGTCGCCGTGATGTCATTGATGCGACCGGACGGCACCGGATCGTTGAAGGTGATGGATTGCACGATTCCGACACCGAAGTTGTCGCGGGCGAACCAGCGACTCAGGGCGTCACGTGTGTAGGAGAACTGTCGGAACGGGAACGGATTCTGTGGGATGCCGTCGCCGTCAAGCGCTGCATCGAACGGATCGGGTTTGGCGATGTGGAAGGGCTCGGGATTGTCGAACGGATCCTCCGACGCTGCCGTGTAGCCACCGTTCGACGAACTGTAGAAGGTTCGGACGATGGCGTTGTCGTAGACGACCACGTGGCCCGCAGTCGCCAAGGTCGCAGCGAGTCGCGACTCGTATTCGATGGCGTTGCCGTTGCGGTCCTCGTAGCCGTCGTAGACCTGATCTTGGACGCTGTCGAACACGTCGAAGGTCCAACCGTCGTATGCCGGATCATCGAGCGTCAGTCCGTTTCGGCGAGAGATCGCCTGGGCAACGGCGTAGCTGCGGGCCGCGATCGCCTGGGCTTGGAGCGCTTCGTCGGGCCAGTCGGGCGGTACCTCGTCGATCCCTTGGAGGTAGTCCTCCAAGGGCAGCTGCAGCACCACGAAGACCGAGTCGGGTGTCGATCCGGTCGCCGTGTCGCGGCCGACCAACGTGAGGTCACCCGCATCGTGTGCACCCTGGGAACCGACGTCGTCGACGATGTCGATGATGGCACCCTCCGGACGCTCGATCGTCGCGCTGCGTGCGATGCATCCCACGCAGACGTCCTCGTCCGAGCCGTCGAGTTTGACGATCCAGTACCACTCGTCGTCGTCATCGGTGACGGCATTGGACGACCCGCCGATCTGGCCCGCCTGCTCGAGGTAGATGGAGTTCGCGGTGTGCACGTTCTCGTCGTCGAACCGAACCGTCAGGAGCGCGCCGTCTCGCGCCGTGACTGTGACACCGTCGGGACGATCGAAGGACTGATAGGCGGGGCTGAGACGCACTCGGATGCCTTGGCCGAGGAACTCGTCGAGTTCCGCACCACGATCCTCGACCGTCGTGCCGTCGAAGTAGAAGGCCAGGATGTCCTCGGCCGAATAGCCGGCTTCGGCGCGTCCCAGGGCACCGAATTGGCTCATGCCGACACCATGACCGAAGCCACCACCCTCGAAGGTGATGTACGTCGTGTCGTGGTCGGCGTTGGCAGGACCGGCAGCGGTGAAGACGAGCCCGAACGCAACGAGGCTCAGGGCAACAATTCGTGGAAGTGAGGGCCGAAACTGCATGTTTCTCCGTCAGCGGACCGCCCGCACCGGACGACGAGACGCTAGCGGACCGCCGACCGGAAATGGCGTCATCACAGGCTGGTCCGGTTCCAGACAGACACCTCGGCTGCGTGGGTAACCTCGCTGCGTGCGTTTCTTCCCGTCCGTTGTCGCCGTCTCCGTCCTGTCGTTGTCGCTCTCGGCGTTGCCGCTCGCCGCCGGATCACCGCAGGCGAGCGCAGCGGAGACAGCCGGATCCACGGGGATGGGAACCTTCGTCCTGACACCGGAGCAGCCCGACGACATCGACGGACTCGCTGCGACGTTGTCGACCGAGGGGGTGGAAGTCGTCGGGCTTCTGCGCGAGGTCGGACGCGTCATCGTTGCCTCCGAGCGTGACGTCCATGAGCTCGGTTTGCTGCCCGGGGTGGCAGCTGCCCGACCGAGCATCGGGCTCACCCCGTTGCTCTCGGAGTCCACCCGGGTCATCGAGTCCGACGTCACCGCCGCTCTCGGATTCACCGGGGCAGGACGTTCCGTCGTGGTCATCGATTCGGGTGTCGAAAAATCGCACCCTGCGCTGGCCGGGGCTGTTGTCCACGAGGCGTGCTTTCTGCAGGGCACCGCCGGCGGGGTTTGCCCAGAGTCTGGTCGGAACTCGAGCATCGGATCTGGCAGTGCTGCCCCCTGCGTTTTCTCGGCAGTGCGCTGCGCCCACGGAACCCACGTCGCCGGCATCGTGGCGTCACGCGATGCGAGCAGGCCCGGGGTTGCACCGGATGCGACGGTCATCGCCATCCGAGTCATGGCCGAGAACGGATTGATCGGCTCAGCCGGCCTGCTTGCTGCGCTCGATCACGTGGCTTCGATCGCCGCCGATCACGACATCGTTGCGGTGAACATGAGTCTTGGCACGTTCAAGAATCCGTGCGTGGACCCCGACATGTCCGCGGCCGTCGCTCGGCTCGCCGCACTCGACATCGCAGTCATCGCGGCGTCCGGAAACGGGCCCTTCACTGCGGTCGCCTACCCGGGGTGCCTGCCCGGGATCGTGGCCGTCGGCTCATCCGAACCGACGGACTCGGGGCGCATCGTCAGTGAGTTCACCGGGTACGAGGGCGATCTCGACTTCGTCGCTCCGGGCCGTTCGATCGTGTCGGCCGTCACCACCGCAGAGGATCCGTCTGGATTCGCCGAGAAGACGGGCAGCTCGATGGCTGTGCCGCACGTTGCCGGCGCGCTCGCAGTGTTGGCAGAGGCGCACCCCTCATGGTCGACGGCGCGGCTTGTCGGGTTGCTCTCCTCGACGGGCACATCGGTTCCGCGATTCGAGCGAAGCGAGGTCGTCGGGCGCTACGCCGAACCACGATTGGCGGCTGCTGTTGGCTTCCAGCCGTTCGTCGATTCGGGGTCGGCCTTCTCCCAGGTCGCGGTCGATTGGGCGAAGGCCACTGGCGTGTCGCAGGGAATCGGTGGGGGAGTGTTCGGCCACGACCGCTCGATGACGCGGGCCGAGATCGCGGCCGTCATCTGGCGTCTCTTCGACAGGCCTCCTCCAAGCGCCCCGGCGCCGTTCGTCGATGTCCCGGCCGGCAGCTTCTACGCCGATGCTGTCGCCTGGCTCTTCGAGCGAGGCATCACCACCGGTACCACCCCAACGACGTTCTCGCCCAATGACTTGGTCAACCGGGCTCAAATTGCAACGTTGCTCTGGAAGGCGGTCGGAACTCCCGATGCACCTCCTCCGAACTTCTCCGATGTGGCATCGGGGCAGTACTACACCGACGCCGTCGGATGGATGGTTCGATGGGGGATCACCACCGGCACGTCGAGCACGACCTTCTCCCCGAACCTGTATGCCTCCCGAGAACAGACCTTCACGTTCATCTGGCGCCTCGCCCACAGCCGCAGTGCCTGGGCCAGTGAGGAGGTCCCGGATTGGGTTCTGAGTTGACCGGTACTGAGTTGACCGGTACTGACTCGTCCCTCGACTCGTCGTGACGTTCCGCTCGGGAGACGGCGTTGCGGGCGCGTTGCGCAGAAGCGGTGCAGGTCGGCTCAGGAACCGCGCGTACGTATGCCGTACTTGACGATGCAGAACACTGCCTGCACACCGTCGCGCCAGCCGATCTTCTTGCCCTCTGCGTAGGTTCGACCCGAGTACGAAATCCCGACCTCCCAGACTCGCCACCCGCCGGCTGCCACCTTCGCAGTGATCTCCGGTTCGATCCCGAACCGCTCCTGCTCGAGATCGATCGACTGGATGACATCGCGCCGGAACGCCTTGTAGCACGTCTCCATGTCGGTGAGGTTGAGGTCGGTGAACATGTTCGACAGCAAGGTGAGGAGTCGGTTGCCGACCGAGTGCCAGAAATACAAGACTCGTCTAGGCCGCCCCGATTGGAAGCGTGAGCCGAACACCACGTCGGCCCGGTCGAGGAGGAGGGGTTCCATCATCAGGTCGTAGTCGACCGGGTCGTATTCGAGGTCGGCGTCCTGCACGATTACGAACTCGGCTGTTGCCTCGGCGAATCCGCGTCGGATCGCAGCTCCTTTGCCCTGGTTGGTTGCCTGCAACAGGATCTCGACCCGTGGATCATCGATGTCAGCGAGGACGTCACGGGTGCCGTCGGTCGAGCCGTCGTCGACGATGATCAACTCTGCGGTGTGGGGGCTGGCGAGCACCCGATCGACGATCTCGACGATGGTCGCCTGCTCGTTGAAACACGGCATGACGACACACAGACGAGGCGATACTTCCAGGGAACTCACGGTCTGGTGAGCGTAGCGTTGCCGATCGACGCGCAGGCAACGTCGGTGGGCGGGGAGGGGGGGCGCACTATCCTCGGGCATTCCGGCCGGTCGGCCGGATCCACCGTTGCACAGATGCCTCCTCCTCTCATGTCCCCTGCCGTGACCGAAGCGTCTCCCGCTCGAGCGGTGTTGCTGCGTCTGCAGGCGGGGGGCTTTCGCTTCCTGTACGTGATCGATGCGGTCACGCTCTTTGCCTCGCTGCATCTGATCACGGCGGTGCGTTTCGGATTCGACTGGCCGACGTTTTCGTACTCGTACTACCT
>JBMTIM010000046.1:0-23445 GCA_049437325.1 Acidimicrobiales bacterium | reverse complement strand
TCGATGTACTTGACCCAGGTGCGATTGACGCCGAGCGGCACATCGTGCTCGCTCTTGCACGCGACGGTGCAGGCATGACAGCCGATGCAACTGTCGCTGTCGAGGAGGAACCCCAGTCGTGTCACCCCCTCATGATCGGTGATGTCCGAGCGGGGGGATAGAGGGAACCTCTCTATAGGGCCATAGGGGAACCCTATGACGTGTCGCTATCAGCCCTTGCTGCGGCCCTGGGGATCGAGGGCGTCACGAAGCCCGTCACCGATCAGGTTGACGCTCATCACGGTGGCCGACAGCAAGATGCCTGGGCCGATGGTCAGCCACACGTTGAGCGAAATGCGGTCCTTGGCTTCATCGAGCAATTTGCCCCACGTCGGCAGGTCGAGTGGAAACCCGAGACCGAGGAACGACACCGCCGACTCGGTGAGGATCGCCACGGCGATGCCGAGCGACGCCGCGACGATGACCGGACTCATGACGTTGGGCACGACGTGCTTCATGATGATCACCCACGGCCGCGTGCCGATGCTGCGACTGGCGAGGATGAATTCCTCCTGCTTGATCGACAGCACCTCACCCCGAACGATACGGGCGGTCGACATCCAACTCGTTCCGCCGATGATGGCAACCATCAACACGAAGATGCCGAGGTTGTCGCCAAGCCGGTCTTGCACCGGGTCGCGGAACAGCACGACCGTCACGAGCAGGATCGGGAGCAGCGGCAGCGACAAGAAGAGGTCGGTGAGTCGCATCAGTGGCGAGTCGAGCCAGCGGAAGTAGCCGGCAAACACCCCGATCAGCACGCCGACGATGATCGACACCGCCATGGCGACAAAGCCAACGGCGAGCGAGATTCGGCCGCCGAGCAGTGCTCGGGCGAAGGCATCTCGGCCGAGGTTGTCGGTGCCGAAGAGATGGGGCCAGTCGAACGCACCCCGGTTTGCATTGGCAACATCGGGTGTTGCGGTGTCGAAGCCCATCAGAGGTGGGCCGAGCAGACAACCGCCGACCACCAGCGTGAGCAGGATCACGCCACCCATGGCGCCCTTGTGGCGACGGAACTGACGCCAGACATCGGCCTTGAGCGACCGGAACTCACCGAGTTCGTTGGCAGCCTTCGTACCGCTGTCAAGCGCCGCGTCGGTACGGGATTCGGAGGGTGCTTGCTGATCAGTCATAGCGGATCCGGGGGTCGAGGACGCCGTACAGGACATCGGCCACGATGTTGAACAGAACGGTCAAGGCAGCAAAAATGAAGACCAGCGACTGGACCATCGGGAGGTCGTTCTGACCGATCGAGAGCAGCAGTAACTGCCCGAGACCGTTGATCCGGAAAATGTTCTCGGTGATGATCGCCCCGGAGAAGATGCCCGGAATCGAGAGGGCGAGCAAGGTGACGACCGGAATGAGGCTGTTGCGCACGACGTGACGGTTCATCACCACCGCTTCGCTCAGCCCCTTGGCTCGCGCAGTGCGAACATATCCCTCGTTGAGATTCTCGAGCACGGAGGCACGAGCGAACCGACCGAACGTGGCTGCGTTGAACAGCGTCAGCACGGTGACCGGCATGAGCAACTGCTTGATCTGGAACCAGATGCTCGACCAACTCGACCACTGCACATCGTGCGTGGTCGTGTAGAAGGTCGGGAGCCACTGATTCTGCACCGAGAACAGCCAGATGAAGATCGGACCGATCACGAAGACGGGCACCGAGTAGCCGAGCATGGTGACCACAGTGCCGATGTTGTCGAACCAGCTGTACTGGCGGTACGCCTGAAGGGTGCCGATCGGAACGGCAATGATCACGCCGAAGAGGAGACCGAGCCCGAGTGTCCAGACGGTCTGGGGCAGACGTTCGTAGACCGTATCGAGCGCCGGTGACCGAGACTGCCAGGAAATGATGCGGTCGGCAGTGGCGCAGTCGCTGCCCCACATGTCGGAGAGGCACACACCGACCTTGCTGTCGATCAAATGGATCGGTTCGTTGACCATCATCAACTCGAGCCAATTCAACCAACGAATGATGAAGGGGTCGTTGAACCCAAGGGACTCGCGGATGTTCTCCCGCATCTCCATCGGGATGGTGAGGGGAAGCTGGCTTGTCGGATCGCCAGGCGCGAGATCGAGAAGCCCGAAGACGACCAAACTGATCGCGATCAGGGTCGGGATCGAGAGCGCCAGCCGGCGAAAGATGTATTGAAGCATCGGGTGAAAAGCCTCTTCCAGATTCACCGCAAAGCTGACTCGGGTGGGGGCCCGCAGGCCCCCGCCCGACATCAACTCATCTCAGGATCAGCCGCGGTACCAATCCTCGATGTTCCAGTACTCGCTATCCCAGGCGTTCAGATCGCCCGTTCCCTTGATGTCGAGGCCCCAGGCAGAGGCGCTCGCACGGTGGATTAGCGGAATGACGGCAGAGGTGGAGAGGATGTCATTCATCTCGATGATGATCTCGGTGTACCGAGGATCGTCGAGAGCCGTGACCTTCGCCTCTTCGTTCAGCGCGTCATACTCCGCAGAGCTGTGACGCGGCATGTTGCTCGTACCCCAGCTGTTTGCGGACGTCGGGATCTCCTGGGTGGTCCAGCCAGACAGGTACGCAGCGGCGTACGGGCTCGACGAACCGTTCGTGAACATCTCCATCGGGTAGAAGAACTTCCAGATGCAGTCGTCACTGGCGCAAGTACCGTCGAAGAACAGGCTTGCGTCGACGTTCAGCATGTTTGCCTTCACGCCGATAGCCGCCCAGTCGGCAGCAATGAGCTCCTGGTTCGACTGACGCACACCGTTGGTGGACGTGATGTAGTCGAATTCGAGCGGACCAAAGCCCTCAGCCTCACGAATACCGTCACCATCGGTGTCGAGGTAACCCAGACCGTCGAGCAGCGCGTTGGCGCCGTCGGTGTCCTGGGTGAGGCAGAAGTCGTTGTTGGTGCTGTTCTGCTCACCAACCGGCCAGATGTTGCAGGTCGGACGACCGGCGGGGCCGTAACCGACAGCAACGAGCGCATCACGGTTGATCGCAATCGAGAGGGCACGGTGCAGGTCGGGGTTGTCGACGAACAGCGGGTGCGGGGTCCCCTCCGACGGCGGATCCGCGTACGGGTCCGTCTGGTTCAGGTTGATGTGCTCGACGTTGGCCGTGAAGCCGGACGCAAGGCGACCGAACCCGGCGGCTTCCATCGGGGCGAGGACTTCCGGAGCGACCTGGAGGTTCCAGGCGTAGTCGGCTTCATCGACCTCGAGGACCGAACGAGCTGCCGACTCGGCGTCGCCGCCACCCTTGATGGTGACGGTCCCGAAGAAGGGCTTCCCGTCGGCGATGCCGCGGTAGTTCTCGTTCATGGCGTAGGTCACGGTGTCTTCCGGACGCAGCTCGGTGACCACGTACGGACCAGTTCCCACAGGAGAGAAGTTCTGATCGGAGCAGGACACAGCCGCTGCACCGATGCAGGGCTCCATCTGGGCCCTCTGGAGCATCGGGCCGGTGTAACCGACGCCGAACTTGTACGGGTAGGGCTGCGGTTCGTTGAACGTCACCGTCACGCTGTAGTCGTCATTGGCGACAATCGACGCAATCTCGAGGATCGTGTCGGATGCACAGCCGGTGGCCTCGTCGAGGCAGTATTCGTACGTGAAGATCACGTCGGCGGCGGTGAACGGCGTGCCATCGGACCACAGAACGTCATCACGCAAGTTCCAGGTGATCGTCAGGCCGTCGGCACTCAGGCCGCCATTACCCGCAGTCGGGATCTCGGAGGCAAGGGCCGGGTACAGCGCACCATCGGGGCCGACCTCGGCCAGCGGCTCGAGCACGAGCGAGCTGGCAAGCAAGTCCTTGGTACCACTCGACAGGTACGGGTTGGCCTGTGACGGAGCCTGCCACTGCAGCAGCAGGAGCTCGCCGCCCGAGCCAGCAACGGTGCCCTCGGGGGCGTCGCTGTCATCGGCGCCTTCGTTGTCGGCGTCTTGTGCGCCGTCGCCAGTGTCGTCGCCGCTGTCATCGGCGCTGTCATCGGCGCTGTCATCGGCGGTGGTGTCACCGTCGGTTGCGCCGTCGTCATCGTCTCCACATGCACCGGCAAGCAAGGCCAGTACCGCAAACAGAGCGATGAGTCGCTTCCAACTCATAAATCCCTCCAGTGGGTGTTGGTATCGAGGCCCGGACGGGCCGCGAAGGTAGGGACAGACGCTAGCGGACCATCGGCCCGATAGCAGCCCCGAGAACGGGTAGAAAACTCAGACAAGGTGACACGCAACCCAATGCCCCGGGTTGGTCTCACGCCACTCCGGCACGCGCTCGGCGCACTCCGCGGTGGCAATCGGACAGCGGGTGTGGAACGAACAACCCGACGGCGGGTTGGCCGGACTCGGGATGTCACCCTTGAGAATGATGCGCTCGCGACCGAATTCGACGACCGGGTTCGGCACCGGCACAGCCGAGTGGAGCGCTTGGGTGTACGGGTGCTGTGGCGACTCGTAGAGCGCATCGACCGGTGCGAGCTCGACCATACGGCCGAGGTACATGACCGCCACGCGGTCTGCGAGATGCCGGACCATCGAAAGATCGTGGGAGATGAAGAGATAGGTCAGGTTGAGCTCGTCTTGGAGCCGCTCGAGCAGGTTGACCACCTGGGCTTGAATCGAGACATCGAGCGCCGCAATCGGCTCGTCGCACACCACGAAATCCGGGTTGAGCGCAATGGCCCGAGCGATGCCGATGCGCTGGCGTTGCCCGCCGGAGAATTCGTGGGGATACCGGTTGGCGTGGGTGGGCGACAGACCGACAAGTCCGAGCAGTTCCTCGATCCAGGCAAGACGCTCGGCCCGGTCACCGAAGCGGTGCTCGATCAGTGGCTCCTCGATGATCGACGCCACCGTCATCCGCGGATTCAGCGAAGCGTGCGGATCCTGAAAAACCATCTGCATGTTGGGACGAAGGCCACGCATCTGGCTCGTGCTCTTCCCAACGAGCTCTTCACCCTCGTACTTGACCGACCCTTCCGTGGCGCGGTCGAGTTGCAGGATGACCCGGCCAGTCGTCGACTTGCCACAACCCGACTCGCCGACGAGGCCCAGTGTCTCGCCCTTGCGGATCTGAAACGAGATGCCGTCGACCGCACGGACGTCGCCGACCTTGCGACGAACGAGGCCCTTCATGATCGGAAAGTGCTTCTTGAGGTCGGTGACCTCGAGGATCGGGGCACCCGACGATGCACCGTCAGAGGCCTGCGTCGGGGCGTTCATCGTTTCCGTCACGTGCGCTCCCTTCCTTGCGCCGTGTCCCAGAAACAGGCCGAGAGATGCTCACCTGCGGCGTCGACCGCAGCAAGGCGAGGAGTCTCGATCAGGCATCGATCGAAGGCGTACGGACAGCGGGGTGCGAACGAGCAACCCGTCGGCTCGGACAACAATGACGGCGGCTGGCCCGGAATCGAGGTGAGCTCGCCACCCTTCTGATCGATTCGAGGGACGGAGTTGAGCAGACCTTGGGTGTAGGGGTGTTCCGGACGTGCATAGAGCTCGGCGACCGGCGATTGCTCGACGATCCGGCCGCCATACATCACGATCACCCGATCGGCGAGGCCGGCGACGACACCGAGATCGTGGGTGATCCAGATCACCGCCGTGTTGAGCTTCTCCCGAAGGTCCTTGACCAAATCGATGATCTGGGCCTGGATCGTCACATCGAGTGCCGTCGTCGGCTCGTCGGCGATGATCACCTTCGGCTCGCAGGCGAGTGCCATGGCGATCATCACTCGCTGCCGCATACCTCCGGACAGCTCGTGTGGGTAGTTCTTGAACCGCTGGGCCGCGTCGGGAATACCCACAAGGTCGAGCAACTCGATCGCTCGGGCCTTGGCACCTTTGCGATCGGCACCCGTGTGCAACATGACCGGCTCACACAGCTGCTTTCCGACCGTGAGCACCGGGTTCAGCGACGTCATCGGATCTTGGAAGATGAACCCGATCTGCCCTCCGCGAATCGTCCGCAAGGCAGCGGCGTCGATCGACAGGAGGTCGTCGCCACCGAAGTCCGCAACTCCGGCGTCGATGTGACCGGGTGGCATCGGGATCAGCTTGAGCAACGACATCATCGTGACGCTCTTGCCCGACCCACTCTCGCCGACGACACCGAGGAACTCCCCGGCGCGCAGTTCGAAACTGACGTCGTTGACGGCGTGAACCACCCCGTCAGGCGTGCTGAAACGGGTGGTGAGTCCCGAGACATCGAGAACTGCGTCAGCGCTCAACGGACTCTCCTCCAGTGCATCGTTCACCCAGAACCCGCGCACGTTAGCGCGGAAGCCCCAGAGTTGATCACGAGTCGGCCCCCAATAGCAACCTTCGAACGATGTTGATTACGGTCATCTGAATGCACGAAGGCGTCATTGCTGCGACAGGCCTTGTCAAACGCTTCGGTGACCTCGTTGCCGTTGACGGGATCGATTTCACCGTGAACCCTGGCGAAGCATTCGGTTTTCTCGGCCCCAACGGCGCCGGGAAGACCTCGACGATGCGGATGATCGGCTGCGTCTCGCCCCCGACTGCGGGTGATCTCCACCTGTTCGGGCTCGATCCCCGCCATGACGGACGGGCAATCCGGGCCCGACTCGGCGTGGTGCCGCAGATGGATCAGCTCGACAACGAGTTGACCGTTGCCGAGAACCTCCTCATCTACGCCCGGTACTTCGACATCGACCGCAGCGAGGCACGCGCCCGGGCGGCCGATCTGCTCGAGTTCGTCCAACTCCGAGAGCGATCCGACTCCAAGGTCGAGCCACTGTCGGGTGGACAAAAGCGTCGGGTGTCGATTGCGCGGTCACTCATCAACGACCCCGACGTGTTGATCCTCGACGAGCCGACCACCGGCCTCGACCCGCAAGCCCGTCACGTCCTGTGGGATCGGCTCTACCAGCTGAAAGAGCAGGGCCGAACGCTCGTACTCACCACCCACTACATGGACGAGGCCGAGCAGCTGTGCGATCGACTCGTGGTCATGGATGGTGGTCACATCGTGGCCGAGGGCAGCCCGCAATCACTCATCACCACCTATGCCACCCGTGAGGTGCTCGAGCTTCGGTTCGGCCGCGGCCGCAACGCCGACCACGTTGCCGATGCAACCGCAGTCGGCGAGCGGGTCGAGGAACTCCCCGACCGACTGCTCGTCTACACCGCCGACGGTGAGGGTTCGCTGGCAACCTTGCGCAACCGCAACATCGTCCCGGACAGCGCGCTCGTTCGGCGCAGCAGTCTCGAAGATGTCTTCTTGCGTCTCACCGGCCGGACGCTGGTCGACTGACCCATGGCTACGCCTGCCGCCGTCCGCATCGCCGAGCGAGAGCTGCTGCTCTATCGCCGGATCTGGCGCGAGAACGTCATCGGCGCATTCGTCCAACCCTTCCTCTACCTCGTCGGCGTGGGGGTCGGCGTCGGTTCTCTCGTCGACGACGGCGGTGGTCGGGCCGAGATCCTCGGCGACGTGTCGTACTTCGCCTTCTACGCAACCGCCCTCCTGGCGACGACAACGATGTTCAACACCAGCCAGGAGGCCCTCTGGCCGACGATGGACGGTTTCCGTTGGTCGAATGCGTTCCGAGGAATGATCGGCACGCCACTGGAACCTCGCGACCTCGCAACCGCCTTCCTGCTCACGTTCGGAGGTCGGGCCCTCATCACCTCGAGCGGCGTTGCGTGCGTCTTGGCCCTCTTCCCCAGCACTCGATCGCTCGGGCTCGTCGGGGCCGTCCCGGCAGCGGTGCTGTGCGGGCTTGCGTTCGCGATGCCGATCGCGGCGTGGACCGGATCGCGCGACGTCGACAACACCTTCCCGGCGATCCTGCGATTCGTCGTGATGCCGATGTTCTTGTTCGGCGGTGCCTTCTATCCCGTCGAGCAACTGCCTCGAGCGCTCGAGACCGTCGCCTGGTTCACGCCGCTGTGGCACGCAATCGAACTCTGCCGCGGACTCGTGCTCGGTGGGCTCGACGTCGGCTCTGCCCTCGGCCATGTCGGCGTTCTCGGGCTCTACATCGCAGCTGGCTGGATCGCCTGCACGATCGTGTTCGATCGGCGGCTACGCCCATGAGCCTCATGCACGCAATGAGGCGGTGCCCATGAGCCTCATGCACGCAATGAGGCGGTGCCCATGAGCCTCGTCACCACCACAGCTGCCGTCTGGCGTGACGTTCGGCGTCCCCAGCGTCTGATCGAACGCAGTGCCATGGTGTACCGCCACAACTGGATCATCATCCTCAGTGGGCTGTTCGAACCGATGCTGTTCCTGCTGTCGATTCGCGTCGGGCTCAGCGAACTCGTCGGCGACGTCGACATCTCCGGCCGCTCGGTCGCCTATGACGAGTTCGTCGCGCCGGGCCTGCTCGCTGCTGCGGCGATGAACGGAGCCATCTTCGATTCGACGATGAACATCTTCCACAAATGGAAGGCGTCGAAGCTCTACGACGCCTTGCTGACCACGCCGCTCACGGCCGCCGATGTCGCCGTCGGTGAGATCGGCTGGGCCGTCCTGCGCGGCATGCTCTACGCCGTCGCCTTCCTGGTCACCATGGCAGCGTTGGGAATGGTCGAGTCTGCCTGGATCATGATGGCCGTGCCGGTCGCCGCCCTCATCGGCTACACCTTCGCCTCGCTCGGTATGGCGGCCACGACCTACATGCGGAGTTGGGCCGACTTCGAATACGTCCCGGCCGCCACGCTTCCGCTTTTCCTGTTCTCGGCGACCTTCTATCCGGTCTCGGCGTACGGCGACTGGTCATGGGTGGTGAACCTCAGTCCGCTCTATCACGGTGTCGAACTCGTACGGGCGGCCAACCTTGGGGTCTGGAACGCGTCGCTGCTCGCACACGCTGCAGTCCTCGTCGTCTTGGGTGTGTCCGGTACCACCGTCGCAGCCCGCCGCATCGAGAAGCTGCTCCTCAGCTGAGATCGGGGGGCGGTGGGCCGGTGGCCGACCTCTAGTGTCACGTCGTGGTCACGCAAGCAGAGTTCCTCGAACATCTCCTCTGGTCGGGCGGGGTCATGGTCGTCGCCCTCGGCGGAGCCGCCTACGTCAGGTACCGCTACAAGGTCGGACACAAGAAGTTCCGGCGCATCGCGATCTGGTTCGTCGTGTCGCTCGCTGCCGTTGCCGGTCTGTCGTTGACCGCCGATGTGACCGAGACTCGCTGCACCCGGGACCCGAGTGAATTCTGCCGCTACAACGACAACATCCCCTTCATCGCAAGCGTGGTGTTCGCCTATGTCATGGTCACCTCTGGACGCGCGTTCTTCATGCATTTCAACCGCTGACCCGTTGGCCTGTACGGTCTGCCAACCTCTCGAAAAGGAGAACCCGAATGCCCATCGACCCGTCATTTCTCGGCCAGGTCACGTACCGCTGCATCGGCCCGACCCGCGGCGGTCGGGTGGTTGCCGTCGCTGCGGATCCGATCGATCGCAACGTCTTCTACTTCGGGGCATGCGCAGGTGGCGTCTGGAAGACCGAGGATGCAGGGACCTATTGGGAGTGCATCACCGACGGTCAACTCACGAGCGGGTCGATCGGTGCGCTCGCTGTCGCGCCGTCGGATCACAACGTCATCTATGCAGGAACCGGCGAAGCCACGATCCGTATCGACGTCAGCCATGGTGACGGCGTGTACCGGTCGCGCGGCCCGGGTGGCCCAAGGCCCCAAGTAGGTCTGCCCGAGTCCCGCCACATCGGCGCAGTGCGCGTCCACCCTCACGACCCCGACACCGTCTACGTGGCTGCACTCGGCCACATGTCCAAGGACAACCCGGAGCGGGGGGTCTACCGCTCGACCGACGGAGGCGACAACTGGGATCTTGTCCTGCACGTGAGCGAATCGGCCGGAGCGGTCGACCTCTCGATCGATCCCAACAACCCGCGCATCCTCTACGCCTCGACCTGGGAGGCACGGCGCAACTTCTGGTCGATCAACTCCGGCGGGCCGGGTTCAGGCCTGTGGCGGTCGACCGACGGCGGTGACACCTGGACCGAGCTGACGTGCAACAAAGGGATGCCCGAGGGCACGGTCGGCAAGATCGGGGTCGCCGCGTCACCCGCGCAGCACGGTCGCGTCTTTGCGCTCGTCGAGGCCGAGTACCGCAAGCGCGGCATGTACCGATCCGACGATTTCGGTGACACGTGGGAGAAGGTCTCGGGCAAGGCAGCCCTGTGCTGGCGGCCCTGGTACTACATGCACGTCACCGCGCATCCAACCGACCCCGACACCGTCTTCGTGATGAACATGAAGGCATGGAAGTCGATCGACGGTGGCGCCAACTACACCGAGATGAGCACCCCGCACGGCGACAACCACGAACTGTGGATCGACCCGAACGACACCGACCGCATGATCGGCTGTGACGACGGAGGGGCGTGGGTGTCGCTCAACGGCTCCAAGACGTGGTCGTCGATCTACAACCAGCCAACTGCGCAGCTTTATCACGTCGACGTCGACGACCAATACCCGTACCTCGTCTACGGCTCGCAGCAGGACAATTCGTCGATCGCCGTGCCCAGCCGCACGGGGAAAGGCGCGATCAACTGGGCCGACTGCTACCCACCCGGAACCGCCGAGTCCGGCTACGTGGCAGTCAAGCCGGGCGATCCCAACATCGTCTACGTCGGCGCGATCGGTTCCTCGCCGGGAGGTGGTGATGCGCTGCAGCGATACGACCATCGCAGCAAACAGATCCAGCTCGTGAGCGTGTGGCCGGAGCGGTACCTCGACGGCAACACCGCCGAGGTTCGCTTCCAATGGACCTACCCGATCATGTTCTCGCCGCACGACCCGAACACGCTCTACGCAGCGGGCAACCGGTTGTTCCGATCGACCGACGAGGGCAACAGCTGGGAGCCGATCAGCCCCGACCTCACCCGGGCCGACCCGGACACGATGGGTGTGTCCGGTCCGCTGACGATGGACACCGCCGGCGCCGAGATGTACGCCACCATCTTCTCGCTCATGCTTTCGGCCCATCAGCCGGGCGTGATGATGACGGGCTCCGACGACGGACTGGTGCACGTCACCACCGACGATGGCGAGAACTGGACGGACGTGACACCCGACGGTCTGCCGGCCAACTCCCAGGTCACGATGCTGGCAGAGTCGCCCCACAACCAGGGCACCGTCTACATGACCGTCGCCCGCCACAAAGAGGGTGACTACGCTCCCTACGTCTACAAGACGTCCGATCTCGGACAGAGCTGGACCCTCATCACCGACGGCATCCCCGAACGCGAATACTGCCGGGTTGTTCGCGAGGACCCCGCTCGGGAGGGGACGCTGTACGTCGGCACCGAGATGGGCCTTCACGTGTCGGTCGACGACGGCGCCAACTGGCAACCGCTGCAGTCGAACCTGCCGGTGACCCCGGTCTACGACCTCGTGCTCAAGCACGGCGACATGATCGTCGCCACGCACGGCAGATCGTTCTGGATCCTCGACGATGTGTCCCAGGTCCATCAGGCTGCGGATCTGTCTGACACGGCGACCCCGGCGCTCATGAAGCCGGCCGACACGATCCGCTCCCCGGAGCACCTGTTCGCCGGCTTCTGGGGTCGACCCGGCGGCAAGAACTACCACGTCACCATCGGTCAGAACGCCACGTTCTACGTCGACGAACACGACACCGGTCACAAGACGAAGCGGATGCTCGATGCCGGCGACGATCTCCGCCACGGCGTTCGGTTCACCTATTTCGTGCCGGAGGGTACGGAGGAGACCGTTCGTCTCACGGTGCTCGATGCCGACGGGACCGAAATCGATTCGTTCCACAGCGACATTCCGGCCGAAAAAGAGGACCGTGAGGGCTTCTACTGCACGGCCGACACCGGGATGAACGAATTCTGGTGGAGCATGCGTCACCCCGAGGGTCCGAAGATGAATGACACGGACTTCCACGGTCGGCCGGCCGGGCCGCTCACCCTTCCCGGTGACTATTCGGTCCGACTCGACATCGGCGACTTCTCACAGACCCAGCCATTCACGCTCCTGCTCGACCCGCGCATCGACACCAGCATCGAAGATCTCGAGGCGCAGTTCGCGCTCCAGATGCAGATCCGAGATCGGCTGTCGGAGGTGACCACTGCGATCAACCGGTGCCGCACCCTCAAGACGATGCTGGGCGGCTGGGCCGGACGACTCGACGAGATCGACGGCGGGGGCGACGCTGCTTCCGGCGCCCGAGAACTTTCCGACAAGATCGATGCGATCGAACGAAAGCTCGTGCAACCCGATCTGGCATCGGAGGGCGACAGCCTCAACTACCGCGAACAACTGTGGGAGAAGCTCGCCGACCTCGTCCCGGTGGTCGCCAGCGCCGACGCGAAGCCCACGGCGCAGTCGTACGCCGTGTTCGAAAAGCTCTCCGGGGAGATGGATCCACACCTCTCGGTCCTCGACGAACTCATCGCCGGCGATCTCGCAGCGCTCAACGATGCACTCGGCGCGCTCGGTGTCGACGTCGTCGACGCCTAGGCGTTCCCCTCCGTGGAACTCCTCGCTCTGCTCGGCGTACTCCTGCTCGTCTACCTGTCCTTCGCCGTGTCGGCGTCGGCCGGGTTGGGTGGCTCGCTGGTGCTCGTGCCGACGCTCGTGGTCTTCCTCGGGTCCAAGGAGGGCATTGCGCTCGCGGCGCTCCTCTTGGCGAGCAACAACGTCTTGAAGATCGCGGCCTACCGCCGCACGTTGCCCATACGCGCCGCCGCCGGTGTCGTGTTGCTGCTGATCCTTGGCGCAGCGGTGGGCTCGACCCTGCTGGTTGCGGCGCCCGACTGGGTCGTGACGCTCGGTGTGGTGGCAATGTTCGGGGCGACGCTGATCGCTGAACGCTACGAACTGCGGTTGGCTCGGGCCGGTTTTGCGCCCCTGTTGTCGTTCGCCTCAGGGGCAACGTCGGGATTCTCGGGAACGTCGGGCCCACTGAAGGGCGTTGCGATCCGCAACCTCGACCTCGATCGACGCCATTTCGTCGGGGCTGCATCGCTGGCCTCGTTCGCAGGCGATGCCACCAAGACTGCGATCTTTGCCGAAGCCGAGTTGCTGGGTCGACAGTCGGTGCTGCTTGCGTTGGCCGCCGTGCCGTTGATGGCGCTCGGCACGTGGACGGGTTCGACCTTCAACAATCGGAGCGGGGAGCGCCGCTTTGCCATGCTCTTTTGGACCGTCATGACCGGCTACACGGTTCGGCTCGGCTTCCTGTTGGCCTGAGGCAACGGTCCGATCTCGTCAGAATCGCCAGGGGTAGTCCATGCCGCGGCCGCCATAGGTGGTGTCGTTGGCCAAGAGACGCTCCCGGACGGGGCCGAGCGCAGCGGCATCGATGCACGTCTGGGCCATGGCAATGGCGCCGTGCAGCATCGCCTCATCGGCATCGTCGGTCTTGCAGTGCTGCGTGAACTCCGGTTGATGGTTTACCGCCGGGGCACAGTCGAGTCCCAGGCTCGGATGAATCGTCGGTAGCAGGAGCGAGACGTTCGCCATGTCGGTCGACGCTGCGCCCTGCCGGGGTCGCGGGGCAAACGAGCGACCCAATCCCTCGGCGTTCGTCCGGTAGAGCAGGGCGAGTTCCTCATCGTGCTCGAACTCGGTGTATGGCGGGCCATGATCCTCGATCGCAAGGGTTGCACCCGTCGCCAGCGCCCCCGCCTCGAAACACCGGTGGACCCGCCCCTGCAGCCGTTCGAGATCTGCGACGGCCGGGGCTCGCACGATGTAGCGGGCGGTCGAATGCGACGGGACGATGTTCGGTGCATCGCCTCCATCGGTGACGATGCCATGGATCTGGTCACCTGGGAGCAGGTGTTGGCGAAGCAGACCGATCCCCACTTGGGCCACCGTGATGGCGTCGGCTGCGTTGATTCCTTCGTGGGGGGCGAGCGACGAGTGCGCTGACTTGCCGTGCATGTGGTACTCGCATTCGGTCGCGGCGAGGGTCGGGAAGACGTCGGACTCCATCGGCGCAGGATGGATCATCATCGCCAGGTGGAGTCCGTCGAAGACGCCGTCCTCCAGCATGATGATCTTGCCGCCTCCCCCCTCTTCGGCCGGGGTCCCCAGTACCCGAATGGTGATGCCGGCCTCGTCGGCGACACGAGCCAAACCGATACCGGCGCCGACGCCGGAGGCGGCGATGATGTTGTGCCCGCAGGCGTGGCCGACCCCCGGGAGCGCATCGAGTTCGGCACAGATCCCGACCACCAGCGATCCACTGCCGTATTCGGCGACGAACGACGTGTCGAGGCCGGCAACACCGGTGGTCACGTCGAACCCGGCATCGCTCAGCGCCTCGACGCACACCTTGGCGGCATGTTCCTCTTCGAACGCCAGTTCCGGGTGCTTCCAGAGTTCGTGCGAGACCGATGTCAGGACTCCTGCAGCACTCCTGACATCGGTCGCCGCGGATGCCTTCATGGTGTCGACGCTCATCGTCTGACCGTAGAGGCTCCGTCCTCGGCGCCTGACATAGACTCTCCCTATGCCCCTGCCGCCGATGTTTCCGGATCTGGCATCACTCGATCTGTTCGTGTCGGTCGTCGAACTCGGAAGCGTGTCACGCGCTGCAGACGCCCACGGGATCACCCAACCGTCGGCCAGCAGCCGCATCAAACACCTCGAGCGACAACTCGATCTTCGGCTTCTCGACCGCAGCCCCGGTGGGTCGGTTCCGACCGACGCCGGAGTGGTCGTGGCGGGCTGGGCCGAGGGGATACTCCGCGCGGCTCATCAGCTCAGTGCCGGGCTTTCGGCGTTTCAGGCCGAGCAGGTCGGTCGTCTCCGCATCGCGGCGAGCTTCACGATTGCGGAATACCTCCTTCCCCGATGGCTCGACCGTTTCTCGCGGGCGCATCCTCGGGACTCGATCGCACTCGAGGTCGCCAACTCGACGACCGTCATCGATCGGCTCCGCCATGGTGGGGCCGATCTCGGGTTCATCGAGACACCGTCGGAATTGTTCGGGTTGGAGGAACTGGTGGTTGGCCACGACGAACTCGTCACGGTCGTGGCCCCAAGCCACCCATGGGCCGAACGCAAATCCGTGCCCGTCGAGGCGCTCGCTGCGACCCCGCTGGTCACGCGGGAAGCCGGTTCCGGCACCCGTGAAGCGCTCGAGACGGCGCTGAGCGACCTCGGACTCGGCGAACCTGGTGCTGTCCTCGAGTTGGGCTCCACCTCTGCCGTTCGCGCCGCAGTCGTCCAGGGCAACGCTCCCACGGTGATCAGCCGGCTTGCGATCGCCGCCGAGGTGGCCGGTGGTCAACTCGTCGAGATCGAGACACCCGGCCTCAGCATCGGTCGGGATCTACGAGCTGTCTGGCCGACCGGCATCGAGCTGCCGCCGCTCGCCCGGGCACTCCTCGACGAGCTCGAGTGAACCCTGTTGTTCAGCCCAGCCGAAGCCGTTCTGCGACCAGACCCATCACCTCGGCCTCGGCCTCGCGGGTTGGCCCGCACGGTGACACGTTGATCACCTTGGCGCCAGCCTCCACATAGGGCATCAGGAAGTCGGCGATGTCATCGGCTGTTCCCATTGGCGTGTACTTCTCGAACGCCTCGAACGGGATGCCGTAGAAGGCCTGCATGCCGTCCGCCACATAGCCCCGCGCTTCGGCTCGGTCGTCGCCGATACCCGCCCAGATCTGCAACCCGTGCTGCCAGTCGACGTTCCGTTCGGCACCGAGCTGTTCGGTCATCGCCACACCCGCAGTGAAACGGCCGACGGAGCACCACGAGGCGAGCCATCCATCACCGAGGCGAGCGGCCCGATCGATGGCAGCATCACTGCGGCCGCCGACCGTGAACGCAACCCGCGGTTCCGGTATCGGACGAATCAACGCATCGGCGAACTCGTAGAACGTTCCGTCGCCGTCGACGGTCTCGCCGTCGAGCAGCCGACGAACGATGGCAAGGGCAGCGTCGGTTCGACGACCGCGCGTCGCAGGGTCGATCTCGCAGACCTCGAACTCGTGCCGGTCCTCACCCCCGACCCCTACGCCGATGGTGACCCGTCCCGGGGCCATCTCGGCCAGCGAGGCGACCTGGCGAGCGGCCACGAGCGGATGACGAAGTGACAACAGGAACACACCGAGGTACAACCCGAGACGAGGCTCCATCCCACCGATCGCAGCGAGGCGCACCGGACCGTCGATCCCCGCCCCTCCCACGAAGCTGACATGGTCGGCCGTGAAAATGTGATCGATACCGGCATCGGCAACGGCAGCGAGCCGACGGCGCTGATCCTCGGCCGACACACGGCCGAGGTCCCAGGGCGGCGTCACACCGACGCGCACGTCGTTCACGAGAAGAAGCCGCCGACGGTCTCGATGTTGAGCTGTCCGGCCAGCCCGGCGCTTCGGTGCACGGCGGCGGCCTGCCACTCCGGTGAGGACGACATGGCGAGCAGGGCACCTCGACTCGGGTACTTGGCGATCGCCACCTCGTCCCAGAGATCTTCGACCTGTCCGAGCGACAGGAAGGTGACGTCACCGACGAACATGATCTCGCCGTCGTAGTCCTGGATGATCTGGCTGACCGCTTGGCCGTAGAGGTTGTACGCCTCCCGACCGGAGAGGGTGGTTTCGCGGCCGTCTTCGTATTCGGCCGCTGGCTTGAAGCGCAGCAGGTTGACCATGTAGATCGGCCCGTCCGGGCCGGGCTCCATCATCTCGGCGAGACGCTGCCGATCGGTCGGCATCACCTCGTTGACGACTTCCATTGCCTGCTCCTCCACTGATCGACCAACGTCACCGAGACTACGCTCGGGCGTCATGTCACACGAAGCTCGCCTCGCTGCCGCCGGCATCGAGCTCCCGACGCCCATGCCCCCCGCCGGCCTGTACGTCTCGGCAGTGATCAGCGGTGGACTCCTGCACGTTGGAGGCCACGGACCCGTTGCCGCGGACGGTTCGATGATCACCGGCAAGGTCGGTACCGACGTCGATCTCGACACTGCGAAACACGCAGCGCGCTTGACCGGCCTGCAACTTCTCGCTGCTGCTCGCGTCGAGCTCGGCTCGCTCGATCGCATCACGCGGGTTGTGAAGGTGTTCGGGATGGTGAACTGTGCACCGGGTTTCACCAACACTCCCGCAGTGATCAATGGCTGCTCCGAACTGTTCCACGAGGTGTTCGGTGAGGCCGGGGTGCACACCCGTTCAGCTGTTGGCATGGCCGAACTGCCGTTCGACATCGCCACCGAGATCGAAACGATCTTCGAAATCGCTCCGAACTAGCTCTGTGGGCGAAGTGTGCCAGCAACACCGTCGGCGGACCATTCGCTGACGAAGCGGTACCGGTCACCGCGAATCAGGGTGGTTCGCCATTCGACCGGCTTGCCGTCGAACGTGCCGAGTCGCTCGAGACTGAAAGCAGCAACACCTGGGCGAAGTTCGAGCAGGGTGCGATCGGCCGGGACCGGGACGACAGGCGTCAGACGCTCCCACCCGGCGGTGGGCGTGGGGGCGCCGATCCGACGCATCTCGGCGTACAGCGCCGTGTGCGACCAGTCGACGTCGAGGAGGGGTGCCCCATACGTGAGCGGTATCCAGGCGCGATCGACCGCAAGCGGGGCGTCACCGGCTCGCCGCAGACGGGCGAGCAGGACGAACTCGGTGTCCCCGTGGAGTTCGAGGTGTGCAGCGGCGATCGAGTCGGTCACCACATCGAGTTGCAGGACCTCACTCGTCTGTTCCGTCCCGGTCGCTTCGATCGATTGGAACAGGCTGTAGAGCGCGCCGAGTGGTTGCTCGAACTCACTGCGGTTGATGACGGTGCCCCGGCCCCGTTCTCGCTTCAGCATGCCGGTCTTGTTGAGTTGCCGGATCGCTTCTCGGACAGTGTGGCGACTGACCTCATAGTCGGTGGTGAGGTTCAGGTCGGTCGGGAACCGTCCATCGGTGAATTCGCCGTTGTCGATCCGGCGCCGAAGGTCCGCTTCGAGTTGGGCCCAGAGCGGGAGCGGATGATCCCGATCGAGCGGTGTCGCCGGCATGAGATGCACATTGGTCCAAAAGACCGGACATTGCAACATTTCGTGATCATTGCCGAGGGAATGCGATGACTGCACGCTTCTGCGGTGCCCCGGTGGCAGTCCTGCAACGGATCTCTTACCGTGCCGCGACATGATCAGTAGGTGATCTCGCCTTCACCTCGCTGCTGCAAGGCCCGACTCGGCATCCTCGGCGCGTGCCTCATTGCGCTCGGCGCCGGCTGCAGTGAGTCGCCAGGTGTTCCTGCCGGGCCCGCAGAGGAGGTACTGGACGCATCCACCAGCGTCCCGGCAGCACCGGCGAGCAACGAGACGGAGCACGGGCACGACGCAAGCAAATCGGACACCCTCACGGGTATCGACTTCCTCGGCGACTACGTCCTCGTCGATGAGGTGTTCGGCACCGAGGTCACCGTGAGCATTGCGAATGGTGTCCGCACGATGATGGCCAATGCGCTCCCGAACCATCGGTCCGGCGAGTTCCCCAACGACGGCAATCCACACACGATCGCCGAACAGACGCTGTCGTACGAGTTCACCACCGCGCCCGTCTACCTCGGCACCGTCACTCCTACCCGCGTACCGGGAGTGGCACTCAACGGCGTTTCGATGGAACCAGGCACCGCCGAAACCGCGACCTGCGCCAACGGTGAGACCTACCGCATCGAGGCACTCCAGGACTTCCTCGACTTGGGCCTCGACATGAACAACGCCCACGTGCAGCCCGGCGGCAAGTACCACTACCACGGCCGGTCCGACCTGCTGGTCGACGCCTTCGACCAGGGCGACGATCTTGTACTCGTCGGGTTTGCCGCCGACGGGCACCTCATCTACGCATCGGTTTCCGACGCATACGCATCCAGCTATGGCCTGACCGACGACGTCCGCTCGGGAACCAATTGTGTCCACACCGGCCGGGCCGGAGTGTCCGTGGACCTCGAAGGGACCGTGGCAGACGGAACCTACGTGGGTGACTGGGTCTTCATCGACGGATCCGGTGACCTCGACGAGTGCAACGGGACCTTCATCGACGGCAACTACGCCTACCTCGTCACCGCCGACTACCCGTATATCCCTCGTTGTCTCATGGGCAACGTCGAGGGCGACGTGGGCCGACCGGCACCGGGCGATGACCGCCCGCCTGACGCACCCGATCTCGCCGACGCCGCAGCGGCCCTGGGCGTGACCGAGGCAGAACTCGTCGACCTCCTACCACCGCCAGGTGAGCCGCTCGACGACGCAGCCGCCGCACTGGGCGTGACCGTCGACGAGTTGCGGCAGATCCTTCCGCCCCCACCTGGTCGCTGAGAGGAACCCAGCCCCCGAGGTGAGCGTCCCCTACTCGACCACAGCCTCGTGCTCGGCGGCGTTCGTCGTGCCGAAGGGCAGGAGGGACGCCACGAACATGGCGGCACAACCCCAGGCGAGTCCGACGACGGCCGAGATGGCGGTGTTGACGAGCCAGGCCAGGAAGCCACCGATACCTCCGAGATCTTCCACCTGTGCCTCTGCGTCGTGGATGACGTCGTAGGGCCAATCCCACCCGAGTTCGTGGGCTCCGGCGACGAGAATGTGACCACCCACCCAGAGCATCGCTGCAGTACCCACCACGGTGAGGAACGTCAGGACGTTCGGCATGGCATGCACCAGCCCACGGCCGATCCGTTTCGACCGCTCGGATTCCTGCTGGGTCATCATCAACCCGACATCGTCCATCTTGACGATCAGCGCCACGAGGCCAAAGACGACAACGGTCACCAGCACGGCGACCACGACGAGCACCGCCCCCCGGGTGACGAAGGGCTCCTCGATCACTTCCTTCAGCGCGATGACCATGATCTCACCCGACAAGATGAGGTCGGTGCGGATCGCTCCGCTGACCGTTGACTCCTCGGCGTCGGGCCCCTTGACCGCAGCCGGGACATCGTGATCGTGATCATCACCCCGTATCGCATGGATGATCTTGTGTGCTCCCTCGAAACACAGGAACGTGCCGCCAGCGATCAAGATGAGCTCCACCATCGTGGGGAGGAACTCGCTGAGGATCAGAGCCGCCGGCAGAATGAACAGCACTTTGTTGCGAATCGATCCCTTCGCGATGCGCTTGATGATCGGGAGTTCTCGCTCTGCCGCGATCCCTTGCACATAGGTCGGCGTCACGGCGGTGTCGTCGACCATCAGGCCAGCGGCCTTCACCGACGCGCGGCCCGCCGCCGCTCCCACATCATCGATCGAAGCGGCTGCGAGCTTCGCCAGCGCCGCCACGTCGTCCAAAAGCCCGACAAGTCCCCCAGCCATGGTTCGGAACCTACCGCGCGAGTCGCTGGCCCTACACTCACCGAACGATGACCGTGCACGAGATGAACATCCGGGTTCGCTTCGGTGAGCTCGATCCGTACAACCACGTCAACCACGCCGTGTACATCTCGTACTTCGAGGCAGCACGAGTCGAACTGCTGATGGAGGCAGGGGTCTCGCTCGGCCGGATGCGGGCCGATGGCCATTCGATCGTGGTGTCGGAGATCCACACCAAGTTCCTCGGGATGGCCGAGGAACTCGACGACCTGGTCGTCGAGACCGAGATCCTCGAGTTCCGGCGTGTCACGTCGACGTGGCGACAGCGCATCATGCGCAACGACGACGTCATTGCGACGCAGGAGCTTCGTGCGGCTCTGATCACCAACGACGGCAAACCGGTTCGCTTCCCTGACGCGATGATCGAGTCACTCCGTCCTTGGTTCGCCGCAGAACTCGACTGACGGTTCGCGCCCGGCCCCCGTACTCGGCCAGTATGGGCCCATGAAAATCAGCACGACGATTGGCTTCAACGGCGACCCGCAGCGCCTTGCGCAGCAGGCACAGGATCTCGAGTCGGCAGGTGTCGACCTGCTGTGGGGTGCAGAGATCTACGGCTACGACCTCATCTCCACCCTCGGCTACATCGCCGCCAAGACCGAGCGGGTCGAGTTGATGACCGGGATCATCCCGCTGTACTCCCGCAGCCCGGCCCTCATTGCGCAGACGGCCGCAACGCTCGACGCCCTGTCGGGTGGCCGGTTCATTCTCGGCCTCGGCACGTCCGGTCCGCAGGTCATCGAGGGCTGGCACGGCGTGCCGTTCGACAAGCCGATGGCGCGGACCCGAGACACCATCGAGATCTGTCGCAAGGTGTGGAGCGGTGACAAGCTCACCCACGACGGCTCGTCGTACAAACTCCCGTTCGAGGGCGGTACCGGGCTCGGCAAGCCGATCCGGTTCATGGACCGCCCGCCCGCCAACGACATCCGCATCGGTATTGCCTCGATCGGTCCGAAGAACGTCGAACTCACCGCCGAGGTCGCCGACATCTGGCAGACCATCCATTTCGTCCCCGACCGCTTCCAGGACGTCTGGGGTGATGCGCTCGCCGCCGGAGCCGCCAAACGCGATCCGGACAAGAAACCACTCGAGATCATCGCCGGTGGCTTCGTCGCAATCGGCACGGGTGACCACATCCAAGAAGCGCGCGACCAGGCACGGGGCCTGATCGGCTTCTACGTCGGCGGGATGGGCGCAAAGGGCAAGAACTTCTACAACGACCTTTTCAAGCGCTACGGCTGGGTGCAGGAAGCCGAGGAGATCCAAGATCTCTTCCTGTCGGGCAAACGGGCCGAGGCGATGGCCGCCGTGCCCGAGGAATACATCGACCTCTCGGCGTTGATCGGTGACGAGGGCTACGTGCGTGAGCGGCTCCAGGTGTTCAAAGAGGTCGGTGTCACCCACCTCAATGTCAACGCCGTCGGTCCCGACTCGCTGGCGACGTTCGAGAAGCTGAAGGCCTGGAGCGAATAAGTCGATCCGTGACGACTCTCGAACTGACCGCCAAACTCAACCGAATGGTGGCGCCAATCCACGGCTTCATCTACTTCGCGCCCGAAGCGACCGAGGAATACGAGGCGCTCCACCTTCCGGCATCACACCACTACTTCGCCAGCCGAGCTGCAGCACTGGGGTCCGTCCCGGCGGAGGTGGTGGTTGCGACGTTCTTCAACTTTCCCCCCTTCATGGTCGAGGTGGCGATCCCCGACGCCTGGTCGATCGCGTCACCGGCTGCAATCCAGACGGCTCGCATGCGGGCTGCCGGTCGTGCACTCCGCACACTCGCCGGCCCGGCACTCGACGCTGATGACATCACCGAGGCCTCGGCACTCACCCGGCGAATCATCGACGGCATCGAAGACGCCGGACGGCCACTCGCAGCAGGCAATCGCGCGGTTCCCGAACCTGAAGATGCCTGGGAACGACTCTGGCAACGCATCACGATCCTCCGCGAATGGCGAGGTGATGTCCACATCGCCGCATTGGTTGCTGCTGCAGTCGACCCGGTCGAAGCGCTCCTGCTCCACGCAGCGACCGGTCAGGTTCCGCTCGCAGCGCTCAAGGCCACCCGACCGTGGAGCGAGAAGGCTTACGAGGCGGGGATCGAGCGTTTGCAAGCTCGCGGATTGTTCGATGATGGTGGCACCTTCACCGATGACGGCAGAGCGTTTCGCGAGGAGATCGAGCACATCACCGACACGGCGTCGCTCCCGCTGGTCGAGGCGATCGGCGCCGTCGACACGCAGCGGCTCCTCGAGCTGCTGCGCCCGGTTCGCAAGGCACTCACCGATGGGGGCGCATTTGCGGCGATGCGGATGAAGCGATGAAGGTCGTGGGGGCCGGGCTCGGCCGGACCGGAACGCTCTCGCTCAAGTTTGCGCTCGAACGGTTGCTGGACGCACGGTGCTATCACATGATGGAGGTCGGTGCGGCGGGCCACGTTGATGCCTGGTACCGAGCTGCGACCGGCGAGTCCGTTGATTGGCAGGCACTGTTGGGCGACTTCGACGCCATCGTCGATTGGCCCGGCGCAGCATTCTGGGAGCAATTGAGCAACGCGTTCCCCGATGCGCTTGTCCTGCTCAGTCACCGTCCACTCGATCGCTGGTACGAGAGCGCATCGTCGACGATTCTTCCTGACACCGACAATGACGGAAGCACCGAAGCCCTCGAGTTCGAGCGAATGTGGCACGCAATTCGCAACGAATTCACGCCGAACTGGGCCGATCGCGACGTGACGATCGAGGCGGCTCGCCGCCACAACGAGCGAGTCGTCAACACCGTGCCGGCAGATCGGCTGCTCGTTTACGAGCCCGGCGACGGATGGGGGCCGATCTGCGATCGGCTTGGGATCCCGGTGCCCGACGAGCCGTACCCCCATGTCAACACTCGTGAGCAGTTCTTGCGCCGCCGCGAACAGAACAGGGCAGAGCGCAACCCCGGTTAGTCGTCGATCGATTTCACCACGCCCGCTTCGTGGAGCGCGTCGATCGTCGAGTCGTCCAGGCCCAGGTCGGTCATCACCTCGCGAGTGTGCTCGCCGAGCCGCGGGCTCGGACCACGAATCTCAGCTCG